>JAFDXF010000086.1 GCA_018268055.1 Bacteroidota bacterium | reverse complement strand
CTGAAAAGAAAAGGTAAAGCGTATCAATTCAAAGTGCAAAAATTCGGTGCTCCGCCGAAGATGAATTAATATTCTCTTTTACTATCAAAATTTTCTAATTCTTTGGCAACAGCAGTCAGGAATGTGGCACCTAAGCTTCCATCCACAATACGATGATCATAGCTCATGCTCAAGTACATCATGTGGCGGATGGCAATACTATCACCATTTGGTGTTTCTATCACAACAGGTCTTTTCTTAATAGCGCCTACTGCGAGAATAGCCACTTGTGGTTGGTTGATGATTGGTGTGCCCATCAAACTACCAAATGTACCGACATTAGTAAGGGTGAAAGTTCCACCTGTTGTATCATCTGCTTTTAGTTTTCCGTTTCTGGAATTATCTGCAAGCGTATTTACTTGCTTTGTAAGGCCAACAAGATTTAATTGATCAGCATTTTTAATAACAGGTACTATTAGATTTCCGGAAGGCAATGCAGTTGCCATTCCGATATTGATGTCTTTCTTTACAATAATCTTATCGCCATCTAATGAACAATTGATCAACGGGAATTTTTTGATGCAGCGCACAATTGCTTCAATGAATAATGGTGTAAAAGTAATTTTCGTTCCTTCTCTCTTTTCAAAATCTTTTTTCACCTTGTCACGCCATTGCACCAGATTGGTTACATCTGCTTCGGTAAAACTGGTAACGTGTGGGCTGGTATGTTTGCTACGCACCATGTGCTCTGCTATCAGTTTTCGCATCCGATCCATCTCAATCACTTCCACATTGCCGGTATAAGTTGTAATTGCAGAGGATGAAGAACTTGCAGTTTTTTCTTGTTCCACTTTTGCAAGTGGTATAATCATTTCAGCAGCTTGAGGTTTTACATCTACTTTTTTGATGCCTGATTTTCTATCAGTCACATATTGTAAAATATCCTTTTTAGTTACTCTGCCTTCATTACCTGTGCCCGGTATGGCTTCTAATTCAGACATACTTACTCCTTCGCTCGCTGCTATATTCAAAACCAATGGTGAGTAAAAGCGATTGGCTGCAATGCTCCCGGTTTGCGGGCGTACCGTTTCTGCTTTAGTATGTGTGCTTTCTACAACCACTGCCTCTTGTATGTTTTGTGATGTTGCTTCTTGTGCCGGAGTAGAAATAACAGGCTGACTAATAGGGGCATCGGCTGCTGCTGTTCTGATTCTTGCAATGGCTTTACCAATAGGCACTACATCATTTACATTGTATAAAATTTCTTCAATAACACCTGCGGCAGTACTGGGTACTTCGCTATCCACTTTGTCTGTAGCTATTTCCAAAACGGTTTCATCCATCTTTACAGAGTCGCCCACGTTTTTATGCCATTTCAAAACAGTAGCTTCCATAATACTTTCGCCAAGTTTGGGCATTACTAAATCTACAAGTGCCATACAAATTATTTCAGTGTTTAATAATAGTGTTCTATTTGATTTTATCAACAAAATAAAACTACTCAAGCAATCGGCTCAAAGGTATAGGTTTCCGATTATTTGTTAAAATACATCTGTTTCGTTCTTCAGAATAAATTTTCTCAAAAAATTCAATGCATAAGTTGCGGTTAAACTAATATTTCGTTTGCGATCAAAACGTAGATTGAGTTTTAGGGTTTCTGTTTTAGCAGTGCACCCGACTGCAACCCAAACTGCTCCCACAGGTTTTTCTTCACTTCCTCCATCTGGCCCCATAATTCCCGAAACGGCTACGGCATAATCCACACCAAGTGTACGAATGGCGCCTGCTGCCATTTCTTTCACCGTTTCTTCACTTACTGCACCATATCTTTCTATTGTTTTAGTTTGCACGCCCAGCACATTTTCTTTCACACTATTAGAATAACTCACCACACTTCCGTTGAAATAAGCAGATGAGCCTGCAACACTCGTGATTAAATGAGCAATATATCCGCCGGTACAACTCTCCGCTGTACCCATTGTTTTATTTTTTGATTTTAAAATATTTCCAACTACTACCTCGAGTCCTTCATCTTCATTGGTTACCAAAAAATCTTTTACGGTTTCTTGCAATTTTTTAAAATATGGTTCAACCTCTTTTTCAGTTTGTTCTTTATCTGTTCCGAATGTTGTAAGACGAAGTTTTACCATTCCATAATTGGGTAGATAAGCTAATTTGATATGTGTAGGTAGTGTTGATTCAAAATCTTTTAATAAAGCTGCAATATGAGATTCGCCTTGCCCAACTGTAAGTACAGTACGATGCACAATCGCCGGCATTTTAAATTCTTTCAACAAATAAGGAATCACTTCGTTGATAATAAGCCATTTCATCTCATGCGGTACGCCGGGAAGTGATATGAATACTTTTCCGTTTTTTTTAAATAACATTCCGGGTGCTGTGCCTGTTTCATTGTGTAGAATTGTACAACAGTTAGGTACTTCCGCTTGTTTCAGATTCGACTCCGGCATTGGCCCGGGACGATTAAATACATTTTTAAAAAGATGATGAACATGTGCCAATACTTTTTCATTGACAATCATTTTGCCTCCGAAATAATCACAGAGTAATGGTTTGGTAATGTCGTCTGCAGTTGGACCTAAACCACCGGTAATAATGATGATATCTGATTCTTTACTTTCTTCATCTAATGCTTTCCATATTTCATCATAGTTATCGCCTACTGCCACACGTCGGCGCACCCACAAGCCAATCTTATTAAACTCCTGACCAATAAAAGCAGAGTTAGTGTCAATAGTTTGGCCAATGAGTAATTCATCACCAATCGTAATAACCGAACTGTTCATCATATATTCAAACTTTATGAAGTTTTTAAAACCAAATCAATTAGTTTAGCAAAGGTATAAACTGAAAAATATGAAGAAGATTTTATTGTGTATTTCTGTATGTGTGGCATTATTCACTGATGGTATTGCACAAAATATTGCACAACGTTTGGAAAAAGCTTGGGCGCAGTACGCATCTGATACGCAACTGAAGCATGCGATGAGTTCATTATATGTAATTGATGCTGTAACCGGAAAAGTAGTGTTTGATAAAAATAGTCAAGTAGGAATGGCGCCTGCTTCCACTCAAAAAATTGTTACTGCAGTAACAGCATTTGAATTATTGGGAAAAGATTTTAAGTATAAAACAAACTTTGGCATTACTGAAAATAAAGGTTTATTCAATTTATACATTACTCCATCCGGCGATCCTACATTGGGTAGTTGGCGTTGGAATAATACCAAAATGGAAAATATCTTGAATGCTTTAAATGGCTTCTTGAAAACATCACAAAAAGTTTTGGATAAAACCATTTTAGTAAATAAAAATAATTGGAGCACACAGTACATACCTGATGGCTGGATATGGCAAGACATTGGAAATTATTATGGTGCCGGTGCCGGATATTTCAACTGGCGAGAAAATCAATATGACGTTGCTTTGAAATCGGGAAAAAAAACTGGCGATAAAGTTGAAGTAGTCTCAACAACTCCAACTTTATATGCTACCGAATTTAATGCAGAACTTACGTCAGCAGCAGTAGGAACTGGCGATAATGCCTATATCTACTTACCTGAGTCAAATTTATCTGCATTAACGATACGCGGAACAATTCCGGTGAATGAAAGCAAATTTGTGATTTCGGGTACAATGCCTAATCCACTTTTTCAATTTACCGAAGCATTGCGAAATACAAACACCGGTATATTTAATAGCACAGGAGACTTAGCTACATTAATCTTGGATGACACTGCAAGTAGAAAATTCATTGCAACATACACCCACAGTTCACCAACTTTAGACTCAATAGTATATTGGTTTCTGAAAAAGAGCATCAACCTTTATGGCGAAGCATTGATTAAGAAATTGGCTTTTGAATCAAAAAGAACTGCTGCTACTGCAACAGGTGTAGATGTATTGAAAAAGTTTTGGAAGAATAAAGGTTTAGATATTGAGGAACTGAATTTGTATGACGGCTCAGGGCTTTCTCCACTCAATCGCATCACCACACATGCGCAAGTAGAGATATTGAAATATGCAAAAACAAAAGATTGGTTTAAATATTTTTATGATGCACTACCTGAATTTAATGGGATGAAAATGAAAAGCGGAACGATTAGCGATGTAAAAGGCTATTGTGGATATCATCAATCTAAAGATGGGAAAGAATATATTTTTTCATTTCTGGTAAATAATTATAGTGGGAAAACATCATCGGTAATTAATAAAATGTTTAAAGTATTAGATGAGTTGAAGTGATGACTTATTATATTTAACCATTACGAGGTTATGATTATTAAGTATTAACTTTATACTATAAATGAAATAATATGGAGCAAAATTATAAAAACCACCGTCGTTTTGTGCCCGTATATCACGGGGCAATTTTACTTGTTTTATTAGGACTTGTTGGTAGTGTTATCAACTTTGTTCGTAGATATAATGAGGGAAGTATGTTGACTGCTGCATTGATAGTTGTAATCTTTGTTTTGATTGCTGTATTATTCTATTACGCCCGCCACTTTGCCTTGGTAGCACAAGACAGAGCTATTCGTGCAGAAGAAAACTTTAGGCATTTCATTTTAACCGGAAAGCCATTGGATAAAAGTTTAAGAATGGGCCAGATTATTGGTTTACGTTTTGCAAGCGATGAAGAATTTCCTGAGTTAGCCAAGAGAGCGATTGAAGAAAAATTGTCAATGGAAAGTATAAAAAAGGCAATCAAAAATTGGCGTGGCGATTATTATCGTGTTTAAAAACCTAATTGGTTAAAAAAATTCATATTCATTCCTATCAACCATGGCGCAATAATGGATGCAGCCCATATCAGTAAGATGAATATCTTTCCTACAACGGATATGTCTTGTATCAAATGTCGATGTAAAATACTTTGAATGGTGTTCATGATTTTATCTTCCTTATTGGAATACTCAAAGGGTGGTGCTTGTTGTACATTGCGAAAAGAAGCAATCTCTTCAATCACAAATTTGCGTATTGCCCAATAATCTTTGTCCGGTAATTCATCATATTCCAGATCCGTATTAATGCCAGCTTCTTCTACTTTTTTTTCTAAAGAGGTTAATTTATTATCGCCGAACATTCGTAGAAGGAGCAAGGCAGGAAAGGCAAATAAAACAGGGTTTTTAAGTTTCCAAACAACCCAACTTAACAAAGCAACGGAGATGAAAATAATCAACCATCTTAACCGATCATCTTCGTCAAAAAATACACGACTTAATAATTGCCCGCCGTCCAATGGATAAATGGGTAGTAAGTTAAATAGATTGAGTAGCACAAAAAGTAAACTGATATAATAATAGTAAATTCCTGATATTGCTCCATTCGGATTATTTTGATACAAGTAGAAAAATAGGATACCAATGATAATCCCCGGCAATGGCCCTGCCAATAAAATAATGGCAGATTCTTTTTGAGATACTTCTCTTTTCTTCCCCGATACATAAGCACCGAGTAGTGGGATGAAAAACATACCTAAATCTTTATAACCAAAAGATTTCATTGCAATGAAATGCCCCAATTCATGAATGATAACAATGATAGTAATCAGTAATAGTATTTTATAACTCGGGAAAATATAAAAACCAAAAACCAAATAGATGGCTAAGCTCAAGATAGATTTTATCCAAATATTTGCTCCTGAGTCTTGCTGTTGATACTTTGAAGGATAAACGAATTCGCCTTCTGTTGGTAGAACGGTTAACGTATCGCTTGATATATTTGCTTGATTATCTGTTGGCAACATTTATAAAATATTCTGTGCAATAATAGTGAAAATGATAAAGGCACAATAAAATTTGATATTGATAATAAACTGTTAAAGCAGTAGCTCCAAATGGATTATCCACACTTGTTTGGAATGATGTTTGGTAATACCTGAAATAATTTGAATATTCGCATCGTTTAACTTTAAGAATTAAAGATGTTTTTAATGAATCATTACCGATTACTACTTATTGCTGTTTTACTCAGCACAACCGTTTTGGCTCAGGAAACCAAATATTACAGCGACCCTGATATTAAGTTTAAACAAGCCAAAGAATTCTATCAGAAAGAACAATATAGTTTGGCATATCCACTTCTTAGAGAGTTAATGCGGGATGTGAAAGAAACGGATAAGATTAATAATCCAATCGCCGTTCAAGAAATCGAATATTATACAATAGTATGCGGGTTAAAGCAAAATGAGGAACGGGCAGAAGAGCTGGCACAAGATTATATCAACCTGCAAAAAAATAATGCTCGGGTGCAGATGATGAATTTTCAATTGGCTGAATATTATTTCAGAAGCCAGAAGTTCAGAGATGCGCTGCAACAATACGATCAGACAAATATTGCCAATCTTTCAAACCGAGAGATTGCCGATATGAAATTTCATCAAGGCTATTCTTATTTCATATTACAAGATTTTGCAAAAGCAAAACCTTTATTTAATACGATTCGTACATTGAAAAATGATCCGAATTACATTGATGCAAATTATTATTATGGCTTTTTGGCCTTCAGGGATAAACAATATAAAGATGCTTTAGAAAGTTTCAAAATAGTAGAAAATGATAAGAATTATGCCAATGTAGTGCCGTTCTACATTGCGCAGATATATTACATACAAGGCAAGAAAGACGAATCAATCAATTACATACAAAAAAAATTACAGTCGGGAGCAAGCTCGCAGTACTATGATTTAGAATTAAAACAACTGATTGGCCACGCCTATTTTGAAAAAGGTGAATTTGCTAAAGCACTCCCTTATTTGGAAGACTATGTGAGCCGATCACAAAAAGTTCGAAGAGAGGATTTGTACGAGTTGTCTTACAGCTATTATATGGCCAATAATTACAACAAAGCCATTGATGGTTTCAAACAATTAAGTGGTAAGCAAGATTCTTTAAGTCAGCATGCTATGTATTTATTGGGTGATGCATATTTAAAAACAGGACAAAAAGCAAATGCCCGAAACGCTTTTCTGTTTTGTGCGTCCAACAGCAGTAATGCGGAACAAAAAGAGATTGCAAGATATCAGTATGCAAAACTCTCTTACGAGTTAGGTTTTCAAGACGAAGCATTGAATAGCTTAAGTTCATTTATTGCAGATTATCCCAATTCAAAATACATTACCGAAGCAAAAGATTTAATGGTCGCTATTCTCGCAGGTACAAATAATTTTAAAGACGCCCTGACGATGATAGAAGGATTGAAGAATCCTTCAGACTATTCCAAGAAAATTTATCCAAGAATTTTATATGGCCGAGCTGCAGAGTTGATTAATGATGGCAGGCTTTCAGAAGCAGATGCTCTATTAAATAAACTCTTAGGCGATCCGAATAATCGCTCCGTTCTTCCATTTGCACAGTTCTGGAAAGGAGAAATTGCCTATCGGAATAAACAATTGGATTCTGCAATTAAATACTATCAACAATACGTGAGTTCCGGGTCGCCAACACTGGGGGAAGCCAATGCGACGAATGCTCGATATAATTTAGGCTATTGTTATTTACGTAAAGAAAATTATCCTGTAGCCTTATCTTATTTCGAGCCGCTGGGTAAAAATCCTGCTTTAAATTCTGATGCTTTGACGCAAGATGCTTATATACGTACGGCGGATTGCTATTACATGCAGAAAAATTATACTGTAGCAAAATCTATGTATGACAATGTTGTTAAATTCTCATGGCCGGCTGAAGATTATGCAACTTTTCAAATTGCTATGTTAGCCGGTGTGAAAGATCCAAATCAGAAAATTGCTTTGATGAATAATTTGATACGGAAATTTCCAAATTCATCATTGGCTTCAGATGCCAATATGGAAATTGCCAATACATTCATGAGTAATGAAAAATTCAGAGATGCAATACCTTATTTGAATAATGTCTTACAATCGACTACAAGTACCACTACTAAAGCACAGATTAAACTTAAATTAGGTACAGCCTATTATAATATTGACGATAATAATAATGCTTTGAAACAATTCAAAGAAATTGTAGCTCAATATCCAAATGCGCCGGAGGCTGAAGATGCTTTGGATAACGTTAAAACAATATATATTGAAGAGGGCAAGCCGGATGAATATTCAGCATATATGCGTCAGATAGGAAAACCTTTGAGTGCAAATGTAGAAGACGACCTTACTTATAATGCTGCAGAGAAATTATATGATGGTCAAAAAATCAATGAGGCGTTATCGGCATTTAAAGCATACTTACAGCAATTCCCCAATGGAACACATGCTTTGGAAGCTACTTTTAATGTAGCAGAAATTTATAACTCCAGAAAAGATTGGGATAATGCTTTACCTGCTTATGAATATGTAGTGAGTAAATCGCCAAACCAATATGCTGAAATTGCTTTACTCAATGCAGGTCGGATTTCATTCTTTGAGCAAAAGAATTATCAGAATGCAGAGCGTTATTATACACAATTAAAACAATTGACTGCCAGTCAGGAAAATAAGTTGGAAGCAATGCGTGGAATTCTTAGAAGTCAATATCAATTGGGTAAATATGCAGATGCTGTTGACAATGCAAAAGAGCTAACAAATGCAAAAGGCAGCAATGCGGATGATAAAGCACTGGCGAATATGGCTATGGGTAAGGCTAATGAAGCAAACGGTCAGCTGGAAGCTTCATTGAATAATTACAAACAAGTAATACAATTAAATAAAGCAGGACTTGCTGCAGAAGCACGCTATGAAACCGCTCATTGCTTGTTCTTGTTGAACAGATTGAAAGATGCTGAAAAAGCAGCAATGGAGACAATCAACAAGTCGGGCTCTTATGACTACTGGATTACCAAAGCATATATCCTGATTGGTGAAATATATTTTAAACAAAAAGATTATTTCAATGCTAAAGCAACTTTACAGAGTGTGGTAAATAATACACTCAATCAGGAATTGAAAACAGAAGCACAGACCAAACTGAATGAGGTAATTGCTGAAGAAGGAAAGTCAAGTAAAGTAAATAACTAAAATTGAAAGGAAATGAACTACAGTAAAATAATTAAATCGGTATTCACATTTTTGACAGTTTTTTCAATTTCCGTTTCATACGGACAAAAGGATACTACTAAAAATGGAGTTGATATCATATCCAGTTTCAAACCTGTCTTAAAAGAGTCGGCCAAAATTAATTTTATGGCAGCTCCACCTGATTTAGATACCACAAAGAAAAAGCTGAATTATGATATTCCTAATCAGAATTTATTGTTTGCATACCAACCCGGTACATTAAAACCTCTTGCTCTGGATATTGACACCGGTGGCATATTTGATAATAGTAACTATGTAAAATTAGGATTCGGAAATCTAAAAACTCCTTATGTTGAAGCAGGATTTTCATTGGGTGATGGCAAAACAGCGGGATTAAATATCTATGCCAAACATGTAAGCTCTGACGGAAAAAGAGATTTTCAAAATTTCACAAAGACAGATGTAAAATTGAATGGTTATTTCAAAACAGGCAATACTCAATTTGATGCCGGAATTGGTGTTAGTCAACGCAAAACGTATAAATATGGTTATGAGCCTGCTTCATTAACCTTTGTT
Source organism: Bacteroidota bacterium (assembly GCA_018268055.1). Taxonomy (GTDB): domain Bacteria; phylum Bacteroidota; class Bacteroidia; order Chitinophagales; family Chitinophagaceae; genus JJ008. The sequence continues at coordinate 234,936 of JAFDXF010000086.1, read as the reverse complement.
AATGATTCATTGAAACAACAGTTTCAAAATATCAGTGGCCGTTTTGCATTTCATAATATCAACAAAACAGAATTTGGTCTTACTTACTGGCCTGAAATAAAAGTAGATATTTTCAGCGATCAGTTTAAAAATTCAGAAAGCAATTCTATAATAAATTTACCATTACAGAAAACAGCCGGAAAAATATTTGCAGTGAATTTAGGTGCAACGGTTGACTTTACCAGGTTCTCTCCTAAGAATAAATCGGTCATCAATAATACAGTTTATTATTTATCACCTTCAGTACAAGTGAAAACCCAAAAATTCTATGCCGAGTTGGGCATACGCCCTTCATGGGATAATAAGAAATTTAAAATGTTTCCAAATGTATTGGCTGAAATCAGTAGTGGCGATCAAAGATTTACATTTCAAGCAGGCTGGAGCGGATATATCAGAAAAACAACTTACAAATATTTAGCTAATGAAAATCCGTGGCTTTACTTGCCGGATAATTTAACCAATACTTGGATTGAAGAACGTTATGCAGGATTTAAAGGTACGGTGGGCGATCATTTTAGCTATGCTGCAAAAGCCGGATTCAACAAACTAAATAATCAACCACTTTTTGTAAATGATTACACTCCTGGCAAAGGAGGAAAATCTTTTAACATCGTTTATGAACCTTCAATGAATGTGGTGAATATTGGCGGTCAACTGGGTTATAACATTGGCGAAAAATTTTCATTGCTTGCTGGTCTTCAATTGAATCAATTCACGGGGTTGACCTTAAATGAAAAAGCGTGGGGCTTAATACCTATGGAGTTGGATGCAAATATGCGAGTACAAGTAATAAAAGATCTTTGGTTGAAGACCGATTTATTTGCTTGGGGCGGGCCGCAATATAAGAAGAGTGATGGCACCGCAGGTGCACTGATGGGTGCTGCTGACCTTAATGCCGGACTTGAGTTTAGAATTACAAAGAACCTGAATCTTTGGACGCAGTTTAATAACGTATTCAATAATCAATATCAGCGATGGAATCAATACCCGTCTTATGGATTTAACTTTGCCGGAGGCATTGTATTTAATTTTACACAAAAGAATAAATAGATATGTACTCCGAACTATATCGATACCTCATTACTCATAATCAATTAATACTTCCGGGTATTGGTGTATTGTCTTTAAATAGGAAGTCTGCTGAAAGTGATTTTGTACACAGGCAAATTTTGCCATCTTCTTACTCAGTTAGCTTAGAAGAAACGAATGAACAACCTACAACTAATTTTTATAAATGGCTGAGTAGCGCTTTTTCTATTTCTGATAAAGATGCCATCATACGTTTCAATGACTTTGTTTTCGGCTTGAAAAAACAATTGAATGAGGGCGCAATAATTAATTGGGACAAAATTGGAATATTGAAAAATGGATTAAGTGGAACGATCAATTTTAAAGCAGAGGAATATGCTACTGATGAAACACCTGTAACTGCAGAGAAAGTAATACGAGAAAATACTGAACATAAAATATTAGTAGGAGAGGAGGAGAAATCTTCTTTGGAAATGGGGCAAATTTTAAATCCTTCTATCACTAAAAAATCTTACTGGTGGATTGCGCCTTTGATACTGATTGTTCTTTCTTTGGTGTTTATTGTTTGGTATTGGTCAAATAATGGCTTTGTAACTAATACAGTTGGCAATAATGCACCACTGTAAGCAGTTTTTCTTTTACGCTACCAAGTTTTAAGTACACAATTCATAAATTTCATTTTATTTTGCTGCTCATGAATAATACTGTGCACTATACTAATTGCCCTATATGTATTGCTCAAGATTTTAAGAAAAAACTTACGGCAAAGGATTATACGGTAAGCGGTAATTCGTTTGATATTATGCAATGCGCTCAATGTTCCTTATGTTTTACACAAGATGCTCCTGATGCAGCACATATAGGCCCTTATTACAAAGCGGAAGAATATATTTCTCACACAGATACTTCTAAAGGAATTGTAAACAGTTTGTATCAGAAGGTGCGTAAAAGGACGCTAAAAAGTAAAAGGAAATTAATTCAGCAAACAACGGGTTTATTGAAAGGCAATTTATTGGACGTTGGAAGTGGCACAGGTGCGTTTGTTAATGAGATGAAACAACATGGATGGGAAGTGAAAGGCTTAGAGCCGGATGAAGATGCAAGGGCAGTAGCTAAAAAAACTTTTGATGTATCGCTAGATACAATGAATGAGCTTTGGTCATTGGAAAAAGGAACTTACAATGCAATTACGCTTTGGCACGTATTGGAGCATGTGCATGATCTGCAAGCTTACATGGCAAGGCTTAATGAATTATTAGCTGAAAACGGGAAACTGATTATTGCTGTTCCTAATTATACTTCTAAAGATGCGCAGATTTATGGTCCATATTGGGCAGCTTGGGATGTGCCGCGGCATTTATATCATTTTTCTCCTGCATCAATGAGTTTATTAGCTGAAAAACATAATTTGAAAATTATAAACTACAAGCCAATGTGGTTTGATAGTTTTTATGTTTCTATGTTGAGCAGTAAATATAAAACAGGAGCAACTAAATTACTTGGGGCCTTCCTATCAGGATTAAGGTCCAATATAAAAGCATTAGGAAACGTGCAGCGATGCAGTTCTATAATTTATATATTAGAGAAAAAATAAATCAGCATTACTGACTAAAGCTAACCTCATACAGCTTTGGCCACCACTTTCCGGTAATATAAATCTTTTTAGTATTGGCATCATAAGCAATGCCATTCGGCACATCTGCCTTGGGATTGGTAGCTCTTGCTTGATCCCATAAGCGTGTAACATCCGTTTTTGCAACAACTACGCCGGTAGCTGGATCAATTTTCAGAATATATCCTTGCTGATATTGGTTGGCATAAATATATCCGTCAATATATTCCATCTCGTTTATGTCGTGTGAAGGAGTCCCGTTTTCTGTAACAGATTGTGTTTTCAATAGTTTGAAAGTATGCGGGTCGTAATAATATAAATCGCTACCGCCGTTGCTGGCGATTAAGTCTTTTCCATCTGTTGTAAGTCCCCATCCTTCAATATCTACATTAAACTCTTTTACCATTTTTAGATCCTTGAGTGTATAAGCAAAAGCTTTTTTCTCTTTCCAGGTTAGCTGATAAATGGTGTCGTGAAGAATAGTAAGGCCTTCGCCAAAATATTTATTGTCTAATTTTATTTCTTGCAGTGATTTGCCGGTAGCAATATCTACTTTTCTCAGTTTAGAAAAATTGTAATTCCCTGTGCCTTCATACATATCGCCTTTATAAACCACTATGCCTTGAGTATAAGATGCAGTATCATGTGGATATTCGTTGATTACCTGATAGCTGAACATTTTCGTTGCATTTGGATCGGGCGTTGATATAGGATTTGGATGATTATTGTTACAAGCTAAAAATGTAACTATCGTAAATAAATAAAAGGTTCTTTTCATACATGATGCTTAATGGCGCAAAAATAAGTGCAGTTAGCGCTATTTTGTGTTAAAAAATTTTTATAGAATAGTGAAAATACGATTGTATATTTTGATTTGTGCTTCTATATTTACGGTTCATTATCTGTTAGTTTTACTAAGGGATAATTCACTTACTGAAATCATATCCCTGAATTGCCGAAATAAACTCCAATTCGATTAATTTCTGTTTCTTATGAAGTGCTCATAGCTTTTAATGAATGCTATGCCGTACCTTAAATATTTTGGCAGTTTATGAAGACGATATCAATATTGGCAATCACCATGTTTTTTTTACGGAGCTTTTCTGCTTATGGGCAAATGTGTGGTTCTTACGATTATCAGCAGGCTGAGTTCAATAATAATCCTTCTTTAAAGAGTAGTTTTAATAGCATTGAGCAATTTATCAACCAAAGGCAGCAAGTTGCTATCATGTCAAGAGGTGAGGAGACTGTTATCAAAATACCCGTAGTGGTACATATTCTTTACCACACTCAGGATGAGAAAATTAGTGATGCACAAGTGCAAAATCAGATTGATATTTTAAATGCTTGTTTTCGGAGAAGAAATGCAGATTCGGTTAATACTCCGCTTCGGTTCAAATCGGTAGCTGCAGATTGTGGTATTGAATTTCAATTGGCTACTTCCGATAGTCGTAGTCGCAGCACTACAGGCATAATCAGAAAATATACACCCATTGAAAAATGGAAGATGGATGATAAAATGAAGTTCAGCAGTAGTATGGGCGATGATGCTTGGGATCCTTCAAGCTATTTGAATATTTGGATTTGTAGGTTGGATAAATTAGCTGGTTATGCAAGTTTTCCGGGTGGAGAAATGAATAAAGATGGCTTAGCTATTGATTTTGCTGCACTCGGAACTGTCGGTGCTACAAGCGGATACGGTATGGGTAAAACTGCCGTGCATGAATTGGGGCATTGGTTAGGCTTAAAACATTTATGGGGTGATGAATATTGTGGAGATGATGGTGTTGCTGATACGCCCAAGCAAGCTGGATATACAATTGGCTGTCCAAACAATATTCGTATTACTTGTGGCAATAGTCCCAATGGTGATATGTATATGAATTATATGGATTTTACCAATGATGCATGTACGAATATGTTTACAATTGGTCAAAAAATGCGAATGAAAGCATTATTTGAACCGGGCGGTAGCAGATTCTCATTGTTGTCAAGCAAAGGACTGACGACTCCATTAATATTTGAAATTCCTTTGCAAGAGAATGATCCCAAATGGCTTAAACCTCAGCTTTTCCCTAATCCTACTAGTACAACCTTAACTTTAGATTTGACTTATGATGCTCGTTGGGTGGGCAGTACATTACAAATAACCAATCTAACAGGTCTGAGCATGATGCAGCAGAAAATAACTTCAAAAGTTCAACAAATCAACGTACAAAATTTTCCATCAGGAGTATATATCCTTGCAGCGAAAAGAGAAGATGGCTTGTCTATTAAGCTGCAATTCGTAAAATTATAGTGTCGTAACCAAACTGATTGACTGGCAAGTGAGAAATAAATGCCCCTGAAAATGGGGCATTTTCATTTCATGTATTATTTTAGTAAATATTTATAATTAGTTGAAATTCAATAAAATAATTGATATTTATTTTGTGAATTATATTTTGAGCAGGGCATAAAAAAACCATCTCTTGTAAAAGATGGTTTTAAAAATTATCGTAAAAATTATCTTAGCCAAAAAGTCCACCTTTTCTAAGACTTCTAGTTCCTTCACCTATTTTAAAGCCATTTTGATAAATTTCAATTTTATAATCTCCTTGTTTAAAATCGTCACGGTTTATAGGGAATTGAACATTTTTTCTGGTGCCTTGTTCGTAATCTATTTGAATTTTAGAAGTATAAGGTTTATCACCATCGTTGCGTGTGCTTAGTGTATTACCGCTTTGTGTAAATACTGTGCCATCCGGTGCAGTTACTATCAGATATAAATCGGCAGGGCCGGATTTAGCAATTCTGTTTTCTACATCAAAAGCCACCACTAATTTATTTACTTTCTTGGCTTTAGTAGTTTCTTTTTCTTTCCCGTTCTTTTTTTCTTGTATCGGTGTGATTTGGATATTTGATGCACTGAATGTAGAACCTACATCCACTGTTTTTTCCAATGCTGCTTTTTCAGATGTACGTGTATCAAGTGAAGTTTGTAAATCTGCTTTTTCTTGTTTCAATGTAGAGTTTGCCGAAGTTAGCTCCTTATTTTCCCCGGTAAGTCTTGCTACATCTGCTTGCAAGCTGGTGATTTGAGTATTCAATTCTTCAATCATTGATTTTGCCTTTGCAAGTTCTGCAGCGGTTGCATTTTTATCATTCAAGATTCTTCTTATTTCTGCTTTTTTAGCAGCGATATCATTATTGTATTTTGCTTGTAGTGTTGCATTATCGCCACTCAATTTATTATTCACCCCTGTAAGGGAATCTAAACGCACTAAGGCATTATCAAAATCATGTTGCAAACCTGAAATCTTTGTATCTTTAGTTTCTATAGTTGTTTGATCTTTTTTTAGCTCCGATGAAGTTTGATTTTTGTCGTACAAAAAATATCCCCATGTACCTAAAAGCCCTGCAGCTAAAACACCTATTAAAGCGTTTTTACTCTTCTTAGGCTTCTGCTCCGGTGTGCTTGTAGTAGGAGTAGATGTGGCCGATGGATAATTCGTCTCTGTCATAAATTTGAGTTTTAATTTACAATTTTTTAAAAATATAATACTTCAGATGTGCAAGGCGGTTGCAAGTTAGCAGGCTTATTAGAACTAAATTTAATAAATCCTGTTAAATTCTTCTCTTCCTGCAACTAATTTCTAAAATCGTGCCAGAAACGATAAGGAATTCTGATTTTCTGATTTTTTGATATTGGATAAAAAATTTTAGCCTTTATCTTAGCAACTTATGAGTGCAGAAGTAATCATCAATAGCTGGAAAAAACAAAATTTTAAACCAATATACTGGTTGGAGGGAGAAGAGGAATATTTTATTGATAAAATAATTGATTATGCAGAGCATCATATTTTAAATGAAAGTGAAGCGTCATTCAATCTAAGTATTTTCTATGGTAAAGATTCCGGTTGGGCAGAAATAATCAATGCCTGTCGTAGATATCCGATGTTTGCAGAGCGACAAGTCGTTATTCTTAAAGAAGCCCAATTGATGCGAAACGTTGAAAAATTGGAGGCATATATTGAAAATCCTCTTTCTTCTACAATATTTGTGGTAGCCTATAAAGATAAAAAGTTAGATGCCCGAAAGGTTTTTGCTAAATTAATCAAGGAGAAAGGCGAACTACTCACTACCAAAAAAATGTATGATAATGAGTTGCCTGCTTGGACTCAGCAACTCATTCAAAAAAAAGGATTGACCATCACTCAAAAAGGGTTAAGGCTTGTGGTGGATCATATTGGTAATGATTTAACGAGAATTGAAAATGAGATTGATAAGTTGATGGTGAATCTGGGCGACCGAAAAAACATTACGGAAGATGATATAGAACTTTATATTGGTATTAGTAAAGAGTTCAATGTATTTGAATTACAATCAGCATTGGCTGCAAAAGATTTACCTACCGCCATTCGCATCATTCAATATTTTGAAGCCAACCCCAAAGCAGCTACTATTCAGGAAATATTACCTAAGCTTTATTCATTTTTCAGTAAGGTGTTCATGATTTTTGGTGCAGGTACAAGAGATGAAAAGCTATTAGCTACTAATATCGGGGTGACTCCATACTTTTTGAAACAATATGTCAGAGCTGCAGAGCTATATCAATATCCAGGCATAGAGCGAACATTGTTGTTATTGAATCAGTATAATTTAAAAAGCGTCGGAATAGGTGATACAGGAACAGAAACTGCTTCTTTGCTGAAAGAATTAGTTATCAAAATGATGAGTTAGTTTATTCCTAAAGAATGTTTAAGCTATCCACTTTATCCTGATCAATTTGTTTTATCAATGCTTCTAATCCATCAAATTTCCTTTCTTCTCGTAGATATTTTTTGACAAATACTTTTAATGTTTGCCCGTAAATTTCTTTGTCAAAGTCAAAAATATTTACTTCTATTACTCTTTTTTTACCATCTACCGTTGGACGAAAACCTACACTCATCATGCCCTTCTTCTTTTCTGTTGCATCTTCAGTTTGGGCATACACTGCATAAATACCATTGCCCTGTGTAATCTTTTCCACATTCATCACTTTCAGGTTGGCAGTAGGATAACCAAGTTTTCGGCCTAATTTATCACCGTGCACTACTTCCCCCGAAAAGAAAAATTCATAGCCTAATAGTTTGTTTGCAGTGGCTATATCACTATGCAATATTGCCTCACGAATATTGGTTGAGCTGATAGAAATGTTTTCTAATATATGTTTAGGAATTTCTTTCAACCGATAATTATATTTTTTAGCTTCTTTTTCCAAAAGGCGATAATCGCCTGTACGCTCACGACCAAAGCGATGATCGTATCCAATAATAATGGTATGAGGATGAAATGTATTTACCAGAAAATGTTGTATATAATCTTCGGCAGACTGATTGGCAAAAGCATCCGTGAAAGGTACGACTACTACATGGTCTATGCCGGCTTGCTCCAGCAAGTCTAATTTTTCCTCTAACGTATTGATAAGGCGCACGCCCAAAATAGCAGAAGAAACCACTTTCCTTGGGTGTGGGTGAAAGGTGATGATAACGGTTTCCCCATTATGCTCTGCTGCCTCGGCTTTCATTTTATCAATAATTTGTCGATGTCCCATGTGTACACCATCAAAAGTTCCAATAGTAATGATTGCATTTCTGAATTGTGGCAGATTGTCTGTATTATGATGAACTTGCATAAGCGGCAAAAATAACTCTTATTTCAAAATTGATAATTGAATCTTGAATATTTAGCTTTGCTCAATAACTAATATTATGAGTTTATATACCCAAAGAGGCGTTTCCGCACAAAAGGAAGAAATACATGCTGCCACACAGAAATTAGACAAAGGACTTTATCCTAAAGCATTTTGTAAAATATATAGCGATAGTTTATGCGGAGATTCGGATTGGGTGAATGTAATGCATGCGGATGGCGCAGGTACAAAAAGTATTTTGGCGTATTTATATTGGAAGGAAACCGGAGATATTTCTGTATGGAAAGGTATTGCACAAGATGCAATTGTTATGAATTTGGATGATTTGCTTTGTGTGGGAATTTATGATAACCTGTTATTTTCTTCCACTATTGATAGAAATAAAAAACGAATTCCTGCAGAAGTATTGGAAGCTATTATTAATGGAAGTCAGGAGTTTTTTGATAATATGAAAAAATTCGGAATCAATATTACCTATATGGGTGGAGAAACTGCCGATGTGGGCGATGTGGTTCGCACGATTGCGGTGAATGGAACGATGGCTGCAAGATGGCCCAAGCAAAAACTAATAACGAATGAAAAAATTCAAGCAGGGGATGTTATAATTGGTCTTGCCGGTTATGGCCAAGCTGATTATGAAAACGATTACAATAGCGGCATAGCCAGCAATGGCCTTACGTCTGCAAGGCATGATGTTTTGCACAAAACTTATGGTGCAAGATTTGAAGAATCGTATGATACCACGCTGGATGAACACGTTGTTTATATTGGCCCTCATTTAATGACGGATAAAATAGAAGCAGATGGTGCTGCAAGAGAAATAGGTAAGTTGCTGCTTAGCCCTACCAGAACATTTGCTCCGATTATGAAAAATTTATTGGAAAATCATTTTGATGCAATACATGGATTGATTCATTGTAGCGGCGGCGGACAAACTAAATGCCTGAAATATATTCCAGAAAATGTGCGTATAATAAAAGATAATTTGTTTACTCCACCTGCTATATTTAATATGATACAAAAGGCAAGTAAATCAGATGATAGAGAGATGTATCAGGTTTTCAATATGGGCACAAGGCTTGAAATATACACCGATGAGAAAAGCGCAGACAGCATCATTGCCGTTTCAAAATCATATGGTGTTGATGCTCGTATTATTGGCAGAGTTGAAAATTCGTCTTCAAAATCATTATCTATTAAAACAACTACAGGCACACTGGAGTTCTAATTTTTGTTTTCAAGCAGTTAAATATTTTTAAAAATAGATTATTACATTGCTTCTTTCATTATTTTGCACAAAACCTTTTTAAATGTCTGACTCAATCATACAATTACGGAATGTGAATATCTATCAGGGCAATAACCTGATATTGGAAAATGTAAATCTGGATATCAATAAAGGAGAATTTGTGTATCTGGTTGGTAAAACCGGAACCGGCAAATCCAGTTTGCTAAAAACTTTGTATGGTGAATTGGAATTGAATACAGGCGAGGGCTCCGTTGCGGGCTTCAATCTGCGTGACCTGAATTGGAAGAAGGTGCCTTTTCTACGCAGAAATTTAGGCGTTGTGTTTCAGGATTTTCAATTGTTGACTGACCGAAATATACACGACAATTTGAAATTTGTGCTTCGTGCTACCGGATGGACAGATGAAAAATTAATCAGCGAAAAAATTAATGATGTATTGGATAAAGTAGGGTTAAGAGCCAAAGGATTTAAAATGCCTTTTGAATTGAGCGGTGGTGAGCAGCAAAGAGTAGATGTAGCCAGAGCGTTATTAAATTCTCCAAAAATTATATTGGCTGATGAGCCTACCGGTAATCTGGATCCTGAAACCTCTGATGAAATTATGAAACTACTCTTTAGCATTTCTAAAGATTACAATACAGCGGTAGTAATGGCTACGCATGATTATATTGTAGTGAATAAATATCCGGCAAGAATGATTCGTACAGAGAAAGGGCAAGTATTGGATAATGCTACGATAAATTCATTGTAATTAAATCTTTGGTTTCATAAAAACTATACCATGGTTCGTCTCTCACAAGCCAAGGCTGGGTTATTGCGTGTAGATATATGATCATGTACAACGACAGTGCAAAAAAAATATTTATGTTGCCCTTTCAGGGCGTGATTAAAATTTTGAATATAAATAGCATAAAGCGATGCCTCATATTGGAAAAATACAAGGCATTCAGCCTTGAATAATCTTCAAAAAAATTATGACAATTTTCTCTTTAGGATATTGCCTGAAAGGCAAAAATACATGGAGCATGATCCAAGCGTAGCGTCACATTATGCGATAAAATGAATTTAATAAATTTCGTTATTGGTTTTTGCGACGGCATGGTTCGTGTCGCACAAGCCAAGGTGGAAAATATTTTCCTGAAATAATAAGGCTCGATTCTTTTTTGTAAAAGTTTCGAGCCTTATTATTTATTCCAAATTATTGGGAAAAAAATCTGATCAACGATATGTTAGATAATCAACAATGCATCGCCATAGCTGAAGAATCTGTATTTATCTTTGATTGCTTTCTTATATGCTTCCATTGCTAAGTCATAGCCGGCAAATGCACAAGTCATAATCAACAAACTTGTTTTAGGAAGATGGAAATTGGTAACCAAGGCATCAGCAATATTAAAATCATAAGGCGGATGAATAAACATATTGGTCCAGCCTTCAGATGGTTTCAATAATTTTTGTGCAGTGAAAGAAGATTCCATGGCACGCATTGTAGTAGTACCTACAGAGCAAATTCTGTGTCCATATTCTTTAGCTCGGTTTACAACCTTACAAGCTGTTTCATCAATGTGATAATACTCGGCATCCATTTTATGTTTGCTAAGGTCTTCTACTTCTATCGGGCGGAAAGTGCCAAGGCCGGTATGCAATGTAACTTCTGCAAAACGAATACCTTTTATTTCCAGTCTTTTAATCAATTCACGGCTGAAGTGCAATCCTGCAGTAGGTGCTGCTACAGCACCTTCGTGTTTTGCATAAACTGTTTGGTAACGTTCTTTATCTTCTTCATCCGGCTTACGCTTAATGTATTTTGGCAAAGGTGTTTCGCCCAATCTTTCCAATACTGCACGAAACTCTTCTTCTGTGCCTTCCCACAAAAAGCGAATTGTACGTCCGCGGCTGGTGGTGTTGTCTATTACTTCTGCAACTAAGTCCTCAGACTCTCCAAAATAAAGTTTATTGCCCACTCTTATTTTACGAGCAGGATCTACAATCACATCCCAAAGACGATTGGGCTTATTTAATTCACGTAATAAAAAAACTTCAATCTTGGCACCGGTTTTTTCTTTACGGCCATACATTCTTGCAGGGAAAACTTTTGTGTTGTTTACTACAAAACAATCTTTGTCATCAAAATAATCAAGGATGTCTCTGAAATGTTTGTTTTCCATTTCTCCGGTGTGACGGTTTACCACCATCATTCGAGCATCTTCTCTTCTTTTGGTAGGGTTTTGTGCAATCAGATTTAGGGGTAGATCAAAACGGAATTGTGAAAGTTTCATTTGTTGTCTTTTATTGTTTGTGTCTTGTTTTGAAAGAGGATGAACTATATTATCTTATGACACAAACCTGGCCAACAATGCCGGGATAACCTTGCTCCGGCCTTACGGCGCCGGGTCTGGTCAATTTGAAAAATAGACGTGCAAAGGTACATTATTTAGGAGCAATAAAATTATAAAAATTTGATTTTCTTTCAACATCGGTTAAAGCACTATAAACCACTGTTTTTCAAAATATTTTTATGCGTTTAGAGCATTTTTGCATCTTCCATTTGTTTATAAAGCCAATTTCAGATGCTTTTTAAAAGAAGAAAATTTATAATTCTGCTATTTTCCTGTTTTCAGTTTATCTTATGTTTCGGAAGGCTTTTGGGTATAGAAGCAATCAAATTTTTTGTGTAAGGCGATTGTGGATTAAAGTAAACATCGTCTGCCAATCCGGTTTCTTCTATCTTCCCTTTGTTCATCACCATTATTCTATCGCTGATGTAGCGAACAACAGATAAATCATGAGATATGAAAATAGCAGTAAAGCCCATCTCTTTTTTCAAATCATTGAGCAGGTTAAGCACTTGAGCTTGTACACTCACATCAAGCGCAGATACAGACTCATCACATACAATGAATGAAGGATTAAGCGATAAGGCGCGGGCTATTACAATTCTTTGTCGTTGGCCACCGCTAAACTCATGCGGATAACGATTGAAATGCTCTGCCTTCAAATCTACTTTTTCTAATAACTCAATTACTTTTTCTTTTCTTCCTTTTTCTGTTGGGAATAGCTTATGTACTTTTAATGGTTCACTAATTGCAACGCCAATAGTTATTCTTGGATTGAGTGATGAATACGGGTCTTGAAATATGATCTGAATGTCTTTTCGCATGGAAGCAAGTTCACTTCGCTTTTTTGCAGTCAGTTCAATACCACTATAAATTATTTTTCCGGCTGTAGGTTCTGTTAACCTGAGCAATGTTCTTCCCAATGTCGTTTTACCACAGCCGCTTTCGCCAACAAGCCCGAGGGTTTCGCCTTTAAAAACTTCAAAACTCACTTCGTCCACTGCTTTGGTAAAACTTAATGGCTTTCCTAAAAAAGTTTTTTTATCGGGAAACCATACCGATAAGTTTGAAACAGATATCAGTGCTTCTTGTTGGTGGTTTTTTTTATTTTCAGTATTTAGTACTACTTCTTTCGAATCATTAGCTTTTGATTGAGACGGATTTAGAAAATCTGCAACAATAGGAAGTCTTTGTCCTCTTTGATGATTGGCAGGTCGGCAAGCCAATAAAGCTCTTGTATAAGGATGATTTGGAGCGTTGAAAATATTTTGTACATTGTTTTGCTCTACAATTTCACCTTTGTACATTACAATTGATCTATCAGCAATTTCTGCAACAAGGCTTAAATCATGTGTGATAAAGAGAACACCCATTCCGGTTTGCTGTTGTAATTCTTTTATTAACTCCAGAATTGTTTTTTGTACTGTTACGTCCAATGCTGTGGTTGGTTCATCACAAATTAGTAAAGAAGGATTGCAACTCATGGCCATTGCGATCATGACTCTTTGTTTTTGGCCTCCACTTAGTTGGTGAGGATATCTTTTAAATACCGTCTCGGGGTTGGGCAGTTTTACTTTATGAAACCAATCTAATGTTTGCTTTTTTGCTTCTTCTTTAGAAATGGCTTTATGCTTTAGTATAGCCTCCATAACTTGGTGCCCGCAAGTGAACACAGGATTCAATGAAGTCATAGGCTCCTGAAATATCATGGCAATTTTATTGCCTCTTATTTCCTGCATTTCCTTTTTTTGTTTTGCAAGAATATCAATAGCCGTTTCTCCGTTTTCGCTGAATAAAATAGAGCCGGAAGTGAATTTGGCAGGAGGTGAGGGGAGCAAGCGTAATACTGAAAGAGATGTTACTGATTTTCCCGAGCCGGACTCTCCAACCAATGCGACTACTTCATTTTTATTTACAATCAATGAAATGTTTTTTAAAGCATGGGTAGTTACCGACTCGGTAATGAAATCAAGCGAAAGGTTTTTTATGCTGAGTAATGGGTGCATAAAAATTTACATTCGTTAGAATTTCAAATGTCTTACTGTATGGCCATTATTGATCAGTTGCTTCAAAGAGTCTATGCCGATTTTGAGATGCGTTTCTACATAATTTGCAGTCACAGTTTGATCGCTTGCTTCTGTTTTCACTCCTTCAGGCACCATCGGTGAGTCGCTCACTAAGAGTAGTGCACCCGTAGGAATTTTATTGTAAAAGCCTACAGTGAAGATGGTTGCTGTTTCCATATCTATGGCATAAGCTCTTATTTTTTGAAGATATTCTTTAAAAACTTCATCATGCTCCCACACTCTTCTGTTGGTAGTATATACAGTGCCTGTCCAATAGTCCACGCTATAATCTCTCACTGTTGTAGAAACCGCTTTTTGTAATGCGAAAGCCGGCAGTGCAGGTACTTCAGAAGGAAAATAATCACTCGATGTGCCTTCACCGCGTATTGCTGCAATCGGCAAAATCAAATCACCAATTTTATTGCGTTTTTTTAACCCGCCGCATTTACCTAAAAATAAAACGGCTTTAGGGTTAATAGCCGTGAGCAAATCCATTATAGTAGCAGCATTGGGACTTCCCATACCGAAATTGATAATGGTGATATCATTGGCCGTAGCACATTGCATAGATTTACCTTCGCCCACTACCGGCACTTTATGCCAATCGGCAAACATATTCACATAATTTCCAAAGTTGGTAAGCAAAATATACTCACCAAAATTTTCCAATTGCTCCCCGGTATATCTCGGTAGCCAATTTTCTACTATTTCCTCTTTTGTTTTCATAATAAAATATTTATCTGTAATATCAGTCAATCATTCTCATGGCTAAAAATATAAGAATGAATTTATTCCTGCGAATTTAATCAATTACTTTTGGATGATGATAAATATTAATTATCCTAAGCCCGATTTTAAGATAGAGGAAAGGGGAGGGCATGAGTATATTTTTGACATTGTCAGAAAAAAATGGATAACACTTACACCCGAAGAATGGGTACGCCAAAATTTCATTCAATATTTAATTAAGAAAAAAAAATACCCTGCATCATTGATTGCTGTTGAGAAAGAAATTTTGCTGGGTGAATTAAAAAAGCGTTTTGATATTTTAATATATGACAGAAATCATCAACCTTGGATGATGATTGAATGTAAGTCGATAGAAGTAGCATTGGATGAAAATGTTTTAAATCAATTATTGCGATACCATATTTCTGTGCCTGCCGGATTTTTAATCATCACTAATGGAAACTCAACTTATGGCTGGCAAAAAAAAGAAGGTCGGTTAGTAGCACTAACCGACCTTCCGGAATTTCACTTATAAAAAAACACCTTTTTATTCCATGTGTTGCTTCATTAGTTTTCTATTGGAAATATAAAAGAACAATGGGAACACCAAAAGCGTCAACACGGTAGCAGTAATTAAACCACCTATTACAACAATGGCTAAAGGTCTTGACGTTTCCGAACCAATGCCATGTGATGTAGCTGCGGGTAATAAACCAATGGCGGCCATCATTGCTGTCATCACCACAGGTCTTACTCTTGAACGCACACCATCCATAATTACTTTTTGCAATGTGTGAATAGTATAATGTTGTTTTCTCATGTTCTGCAGATTGGATTTGAAAACTGCAATCAGTATAACCCCATTTTGAATACAGATTCCAAACAGAGCAATAAATCCAATACCAGCAGATATACTAAAATTAGTACCTGTTATCAATAATGCAGCAATGCCGCCGATGATGGCAAAAGGAACATTTAATAATACGATTCCTGCATCTTTTATATTGCCAAACATTACAAAGAGTATTAAGAAAATAAGCAGTAAACTGATTGGTACTACCTGCGACAAACGTTTTGTTGCTCTTTGTTGATTCTCAAAATCACCTGCCCATACCATTTCATTGCCTTTATTAAGATGCACTGCTGCATTTACTTTTTTCTGTGCCTCAGCAATAGTGCTACCCATATCTCTTTCACGAACAGAAAATTTTACTGCGCTGAATTTTCTATTTTCATCTCTAAAAATAATGCTGGCGCCGGTAGTTACTTTTATGCTTGCTATATTTTTAATCGGCACCTGTGAACCGCGAAGTGTAGGTACCATCAGATTGCTAATGCTTTCTACATTATTACGATAGGCCTCTTCATACCGTACTCTTAACTGAAATTTCTTTTCGCCTTCATAAATTTGAGAAACAGATTTACCGCCAATGGCCATTTCTATAATGGCATTGGCATCTGCAGTAGTAACACCGTATAAAGCCATTTTCTCTGCATCTAAATCTATTTGCAATTCAGGTTGACCGATGTTTTTAATCACACCCAAATCTTCAACGCCTCTGATGCCTTTCATTGCTTCATACACTTCATAAGCTTTTTTTTCAGTGTAAGCTAACGTATCACCATAGATTTTTACAACCAATGAGCCTTTAACGCCTGATACAGCTTCTTCCACGTTATCCATAATAGGTTGTGAAAAATTTAAATCAATGCCGGGGTAAATTGAAAGCTTTTTTTGCATTTCATCAACTAATTTGTCTTTGCTGATTCCGCTCTTCCATTCATTTTTCGGAAAAATATCTACGTGAAATTCTATGTTATAGAATCCTGTTGCATCTGTTCCATCATTCGGTCTGCCGGTTTGACTCATTACTTGTTTCACTTCAGGAAAGCTCAAAATTATTCTTCGCATTTTATTGGCTATGTCTCTTGATTCTTCCAAAGAAACACTTAATGGACAAGTAGCACGAATATAAATAGCACCTTCATCTAATTCAGGTAAAAATTCTGTACCTAAAAATTTAAACATAAACAATCCAAATAATACTACTACACCGGAAGTAAGTAATGTAATTCTCTTATGCTTATAAGTCCATGAGAATAATTTCATCACGCTATTCGTTATCAACTCGACAAATCGGTTATGCTTCTCTTTGACATTTTTTCTTAATAGAATACTGGTAAGCAAGGGCACTAAAGTGAGTGTAAGAATCAATGCACCTAATAATGCAAAACCTAACGTCCATGCCAAAGGAGAAAACATTTTCCCTTCTACTTTTTGAAAGGCAAATATGGGTAATAGTGCTGCTATAATAATTAGTTTGGAAAAGAAAATTGCTTTTCCCAATTCACTTCCTGTATTTTTTATAATACCTAATTTGGAAAGTTTATTAAACCTTTCCATGCCCATATTCTTGGCTTTATGATCCAGAATTACATAAATGCCTTCTACCATTACCACTGCTCCATCTATAATAATTCCAAAGTCGATAGCACCCATTGATAATAGATTGGCACTCATTCCTTTTAATGTCAAACAGATAAATGCAAAGAGTAATGATAATGGTATGACAATGGCAACAGTAATAGTAGTGCGCCAATCCATCATAAAGAGAAATACAATCAGTGTAACGAAAATGATTCCTTCTAACATATTATGCAGCACTGTATGTGTTGCAAATGTGATGAGGTCGTTCCTGTTATAAAATGTATTTATCTTTACTCCATCCGGTAAAACCTTTTCGTTCAAGTAATCAATTTTTGCCTGAACGTTTTTGATTACTTCGCTGGGATTTTCTCCCTTTCTCATTACTACAATTCCTTCTATCGCATCATCTTGTTTATCTCTTCCCACTTGTCCGAGGCGGGGTAAACTGGTAATATCAACGTCAGCTACATCTTTTACTAAAATGGGTGTGCCATTTACATTCGTAACAATGATATTGCCGATTTCTTTTGTATTGTTGAGTAGGCCAATTCCTCTTACTACATAAGCCTGTGCATTGTCAACAATTACATCGCCTCCTACGTTGATATTACTTTTAGAAGCTGCTGTGTAAACATCAAGTGGTGTAATATTGTATGCAGCTAATTTTCTTGGATCAACTTTTATTTCGTAGGTTTTTACTTCTCCTCCGAAACTTACAATGTCACCTACGCCCGGTACGCCAAGCAGTTGTCTTTCAATTACCCAGTCTTGTAAAGTTTTAAGATCTCTTGCAGATTTATCAGGACTTGTTAATGTATATCTGAAAATTTCTCCCGTTGGTCCTGTTGGTGGTTGTATATCGGGATCTGCATTATCTGGTAGTGCTACATCTCGTAGCATATTATTTACTTGTTGTCGTGCAAAGTTGTCATCCACGCCATCGTCAAAAATAATTTTTACAACAGATAAACCAAAAACGGTTGTTGAACGAACAGAAGTTTTTTTCTGAATTGGATTCATCGCAACTTCAATGGGGATGCTTACAAATTTTTCAACTTCTTCTGCGCTTCTTCCCGGCCATTGTGTAATGATAGTAATCTGTGTGTTTGTTACATCGGGAAATGCTTCAATGGGTATATTTTTAAATGCAATAAGGCCCCAAATAATCAATAGTGCCGTTGCAAAGAATATGAATAGCTTATTCTTTAATGAAAAAGCTATTACCTTTTTTATAAATTTGGACATAGTAATTTTTTTAGTTGGAGGATAATGCCTGATAAATGAACACTTGTGATTGTGTCACTACTTGATCGCCTTCATTCAATCCTTTGATATAAGCTTTTCCTTCATTTCTTTTAATCAATGTTATTTCTTGAATGTGCAATTTTCCGTTTTGCTTAATGATTACATAGTATTTACTATTATCCATTACTAAAGCAGTTGATGGTATTGACATAATCTTTCCTGTAGTTTGTACATTTACTTTTACGGTAGCAAACATTTCAGGTTTCAGCTCCTTTCGTGTATTCGGAAGTGTTATACGTACTTGCATGGTGCGTGTAGCAGGATCTAAAACATTGTATATTTTGTCAATCTTGCCCGGATAATCTACATCAGGATTGGCTAATGTATTCACGATGACTGGATCGCCAAGATGGATATTCATTATATCCGATTCATATACATTGGCGGTAATCCAAACATCCGAAAGATCTGCAACAGTGAAGAGATTTGCATTATTATCTTGACGCACTTCAGATTTATTCGTTATGTTTTTTTCAATGACAAATCCACTAATCGGAGAGGTGACAGTCAGTGTAGCATTTTTACCTCCTGTAATTGCAGCCACTTGTTTAGAACGATTCAGTTCTGATAATGCTTTGTTGTAAGTTATCTTGGCATTAATATAGTCTTGTTCAGTAGCTAATTTACCTTTGTATAAATCTTCCGTTGTTTGCAAACTCTTCTTTGCCATATCAACATCGGACTGTGCGAGTGATAAATCATTCGTAACACCGGCAACATCAGTACTTTTTAATATTGCTAAAGTTTTTCCCTTTTGAACATAGTCGCCTAATTCAACATTTACAGTTTGAATTTTTCCGCTTACCATAGCATAAACTTTTGCCGTTTTTGTTTCATCGGCTTGAATTTTGCCATTCAGTTTTACATAATTGCTGTCGCCCGTTAATGTAGCAGGTGCAGTCTTTACATTTTTTACAATACTGTCATTAATTACCGGTTGCTCCATTGGTTCCAATTTTTTATCACCACCACATGATGTAATGATGAATGCGCTGAAGCATAAAATGACGGGTGTTAGTATCTTATTCATTTTGATATTATTATTAGTATAAAACAATTTTTCCGCAGGCATAATTTAGGTTTTCAACAGCCTGCATTTGTTGGTTTTGAAGTTGATTTAGTTGTAAAATGTTTTGTTTGTAACTATCAATGAAGTCAGTGAAGTCTAATAAGTTGATATTTCGCTTTTCAAAATTTATAGTCACATTATGCAATAGTTCTGCAAATTGTGATTGAAAGGACGGGTCCATTCCTTTGAGCATCTTATAAGTGTTCAATGCATTCAGATAAGCGTGTTGCACTTCACTTTCTACCTGCTGCTTTTGTTTTTCTGCCAATACTTTAGTTTGATCAATTGAAATTTTTGCAGCTTTTATATTCCCCTGATTTTTATTAAAAAAGGGTAAATCCATCGCTACAGAAAACATCGTAACTTTTTCAACATAACTTGCTCTTCTATCATACGAAGCGCCGACTGTTAAATCGGGAGTAGCTAATGCTTTTTGATAAGTATAGTTTTGTCTATTGAAAAGCACACTATTGTTTGCCAATTTTAAATCAGAACGATAATTGTAAGCTGTATCCAACAATGTTTGTAATGGAAAATTGATTGGATTTATTTTTAAGGAAATATTATCATCTGCAATAGGAAGATATACTGTTTTATTGTCTTGAAGTAGCTGCTGTAGTTCTGCCTGTACATCATTAAACTGATTTTGCAATAATGTTTTTTCAGATTGCAAACTATACAGCAATGATTTAATGCGCACTGCATCCTTCAGCGTTACTGTTCCCTTTTGCAAGAGCTGTTCAAATACACTATTTAATCTTTCTACAGATTCTATTTGTTGTTGATAGGCATTGATTGAGTTGTACAGAAAATGTGCTGAATAGAAATCTGTTCTCAATGTAAATTGCAGGGATCGCAATAATTCCGAAAACTCATTCTCTGACATTGCAACACCTGTTTCCGCCATTTTTATTTGCTTATTCCTTTTGCCGGCAAGTAGTATTAATTGTTGCACTCCAAGGGTGTATTCGCCTGTTTTATTACCAATGTCTAGAAATTTATTCTTTTCTGGATTATAAACTGTACCGGTGTAAACAAGGTTGGGATTTGGATAAATCTTTGCCTGTATTACTTGGGCCTTGGCAATATCAATGTTGTACTTCTCTGCTAAGAGGCTTAGGTTCTTATCTAAAAATATTTGTTCAGCTTGTGGTAGCGTAACTTTTGTTGTATCCTGTGCATAGATGCTTCCAATAAGGCAAACACACACAGTCAACAAGCCAATACGCTTGTAACTTAAAAGTTTCATCTTAGTTAGTTAATGTGAAAAAAAAGAGTAACTGAGTTCAACTCAGTTTGTTTAGAGATAGATTGATTAACTATTGTAGTTTGGTGGTGGAGTATTCACTTCAATAAAAGTATCTAAGCAGATATTTTCTTGAATAGTCGGAAATTTTATTTTTTCCTCTGAATTGGAAAACTGATTTTCTGTAATAATCTGGAATTGTTGTTGAAGTATTTTATAGTCAAAATTTTTTAATACTATAAAATTAGTTCCATTGTCATCGTCTTCATCATCGGGTGTAGTGTCGATGCCCAATGCAACATTTGCCCATTCAATTAGGCTGTTGATATCTTCTTGTTGTTGTCCATTTGCATCACGTACGTCCATTTCGGGGCACTGGGGCAGAAACATAAAAAAGTTAATATGCAGTGCCAAGAGCAGATATACCGAAAATTGTTTCATTCGTGGGCAAATATAGGAAATGTTAATCGGTGCATTGTTATTTGAATGTTGTTTGCGCTGCATTTACAGCGTTAATCTTTTGTAAAAATGAAAATGTTTTACTGTTTAACAATTGTAAATGACAGAAAGAAAAGGTGCAGATTTTTTATACATAATCTGCGGTTAACTTTTCTTTTCTTATAATATCTAAATGTAATTAGTGAGCTTTTTGTAAATAGCTTCTTAACACATATTGAAGAATACCATTGTTCTTGTAATATTCAATTTCAATTGCTGAATCAAATCTTGCTTTCACCTTAAAGTTTATTTCTTTACCAGTTGGGTGCACTGCTTTCACTGCTAACAATTTATGTGGCGTCAGATTATCTGCCAAGCCTGAAATATTGAATATTTCTGAACCATCCAATCCAATTTTTTCTGCATTTTCACCGTCCAAAAATACCAATGGAGCAACACCCATACCTACCAGATTGCTTCTATGGATACGCTCATAACTTTCAGCGATTACGGCTTTAATACCCAACAAGAATGTTCCTTTGGCAGCCCAATCTCTGGAAGAGCCTGAGCCATATTCTTTGCCGGCTAAAACAATCAAAGGGGTGTTATCTTTTTGATAAGCCATTGCAGTGTCAAAAACTGTTTTTACTTCATTGGTAGGGAAGTAGCGGCTATATCCACCTTCTTTATCAGTTATTTTATTTTTAATGCGCACATTAGCAAAAGTTCCACGCATCATCACTTCATGATTACCTCTGCGAGAACCATACGAATTGAAATCTGCTTTTGCTATTCCTTTTGATTTTAAGTATTGGCCGGCAGCGCTATCTTCTTTGAATGAACCTGCAGGAGAAATGTGGTCTGTTGTTACAGAATCACCAAGGAATAATAGTACACGAGCATTGTCAATCTCTGTAAGTGATTCCGGAGTTGATTTTAAATTCTCAAAAAAAGGTGCTTCTTGAATGTAGGTTGAATCTTTAATCCATTCAAAGTTTTGTGCAATCTTCACATCTAATTCCTGCCAGTCTGTAGAGCCTTCAAAAATTACATCATATACTTCTTTAAAATCTTCTTGCTTTACACATTCATTAATCGTTTGCTGAATTTCATCACGTGTTGGCCATATATCTTTTAGATAAACAGGATTTCCATTTGGATCATAGTCTAAAACATCATTTACCAAGTCAATATCTACACGGCCAACCAAGGCATAAGCTACTACCAGCATTGGCGACATTAAAAAATTCATTTTTGTTTGTGGATGCACTCGAGCTTCAAAATTTCTATTGCCTGATAAAATCGAAGCAACCACTAATTCACCTTTATCTACTGCCTCAGCAATATGATTGGGTAATGGGCCGGAATTACCAATACAAGAGGTGCAGCCATATCCAACAGTGTGAAATCTTAATGCATTTAGGTCTTCATTGAGGCCGGAGCGTTCTAAATATTGTGTAACAACTTTTGAGCCGGGCGCTAAGGATGTTTTCACCCAAGATTTTGTTCGCAATCCTCGTTCTACAGCTTTTCTTGCTAATAGTCCTGCGCCTATCATTACAGCAGGGTTGGAAGTATTGGTGCAGCTGGTGATTGCTGCTATTGCAATACATCCATCGCTTAATACAAATTCCTGATTGTTATATTTTATTCGAACACAATGTAATGAACTCGTAATTTCTGCAGGAATGGTATTGCCTTCTTTCGGCACTTTGCCAAAAGTAAACTCTGTTCCTGATCCTCCCTCTGTGAGCCATGCCTGTTCTTTTCGCTCATCAGGTTTTTGGTAGGTGCGTTGATATTCTTTGTTCAATAAATCGGCAAACTTATCATGAAGGTCTTTTACTAATATTTTATCTTGAGGGCGTTTAGGGCCTGCAACCGTTGGTTCCAATGTGGCAAGATCAAATTCCACTACTGATGAATATTTTATCTGCTCATTACCGGTACGCCACAATAAATTTTCTTTGCAATAAGTTTCTACAATTTTAATTTGTTCTTCAGATCGATTGGTTGCTTTCATATATTCCAAAGTTCGATTGTCAATAGGGAAGTAGGTAACGGTACAACCAAATTCAGGCGACATATTGCCAATGGTAGCTCTATCTGTTACAGTAAGATTATCCAAACCATCTCCAAACACTTCTACAAATTTTCCAACCACACCTTTATCTCGTAACACTTTGGTGATAGAGAGTACTAAGTCTGTTGCAGTACAATGATTAGGAATTTTGCCTGTTAATTTTAAACCGATTACTTCAGGGCAAGTAAAGAAAATGGGTTGCCCCAACATCGCTGCTTCTGCTTCTATACCACCTACGCCCCAAGCAATAACACCTATTCCGTTAACCATTGGTGTATGCGAATCTGTACCTACCAATGTATCAGGGAATAGCCAGCCATCTCTTGATGTTACACCTTTTGAAAGATATTCCAGATTTACTTGGTGACAAATGCCCATACCCGGGGGTACTACTGTAAAATTATTCAATCCTTTTTGCGCCCATTTTAATAATTCGTAACGTTCTTTATTGCGTTCAAATTCTAATTCGACATTTTTATCATAAGCATAATTGGTTCCGAAATAATCTACCTGTACAGAATGGTCAATGACTAAATCGACCGGAATAGCAGGGTTTATTTTTTGTCCGTCTTTTCCATGTCGTACAAATTCTGCACGCAAGGAAGCCATATCTACTACTGCAGGTACACCTGTAAAGTCTTGCATCAAGATACGTGCAGGCATAAATGGAATATCTTTATCGGGAGGCGTGGGAGACCATCCTGCCAATGTTTTGATATGCTCTTCGGTAATACTGAAGCCGTCAAAATTGCGCAAAGCGTTTTCCAATAAGATACGAATACTGAAAGGCAAATGTTCTACTTTGCCATAGCTTAAATCTTTCAGTGAACTGTATTTGAATTTATTATTTCCGATTGATAGCTCTTTAACTGATTTTGCTTTTTCGTTACTCATAAAAATTAAATTGAGTGATGAGAAAATATTATTTGCCAATTTTTGGATAAGTAGTTTATTGGGCGAATGGGTAAAATGATACGGCTAAAGTTACAAAAGAATTTTGTTAGACGATTGAAGTAAGACTAATTCTGAGTAATAATTTCGTAAATCGAATGTTATTGTGTCCAAGATACTTCTTTGATATCAGGATCTTTTTTCAAATCGTTCATTAATGAATCTAATATGGTAATGTCCATGCTTTCAATGGCAATCTGATAAATATTTTTATCTTCTTTTTTTTCTAATGAAAATGCTTGAACTTTAATACCCTCTTTAGTTAAAAATTCTTTGAAAGGATCGGCATTTACATCGGTGTGTGCCGTAACGACTCTTAAAGTGATATTTTTAAATTTTTTTATATAAAGTTGTTCCAGTGGTTGTATTGCCCAAAGAATAATCAATGCAATCACTGTTGTAGCTCCTGCAGCAAAATATAAACCACTGCCGGTAGCAAGACCGATAGCTGCCACCGTCCATAAACCTGCAGCCGTAGTTAATCCACGAATCGTTCCTTGCTTCAGTAGTAAAATAGTTCCTGCTCCAATGAATCCAATACCACTTATTACCTGTGCTGCAATTCGCGAAGGGTCTAAAGCAACGTTGGACGTACCTAAAATATCTTTAAAACCAAATGCTGAAACAATCATTACCAAGCTGGCTCCAACACATACCATCATGTGTGTACGTAATCCGGCAGCCCAATGTTTTCGCTCACGTTCTAAACCGATTAGTGCTCCGAATAGCGAAGCCATACCTAATCTTATCAAAATCTCTTGCCAGGATAGCATCATTTGTTTTTGAGCGTTAAATTACGAAGGTTTATTCTGTTTAGAAAATAAAAGACAGGTCTTTAGAAAGATGTTCAAACAATATTGCATTATGAAGTTATTTGTAAAAACATACATTTGCGGCAATTAAACATTTTGAAATGTCCATAAGTTTAAAACTGAGCGATAGAAATCAAGGATTATGTGAATTATGCAATTCCAATACTGCAACACAAGGGTATTTGGTTTCTCCTCGTAAAGAAGATGAAGTAGAGAATCAGGTAGCATTGTGTCAAACTTGCTTTGAGCATTTGTCCGAAAAAGATAAGAGTGATTATTGGCGTTGTCTCGAAGGAAGTATATGGAGTGTGGTGCCCTCGGTTCAGGCCTTGAGTTATAGAATTTTATTTTCTCTAAAAGAAACCGATTGGGCTGAGCATGTGATCAATTCAGTTGATCTGGATGAAAATATTATCCAGTGGGCATTAAGTGTTTATGAAATTGCTGACGAACACAAAGATTCGTTTGGGAATAAATTGGAAAATGGTGACACCATTGTACTCACACAAGCTTTAAATATTAAGGGAACAAGTTTTTCTGCTGCCAAAGGAACTATTGTGAAGCGTATTCGCTTGGTGCCTGATAATACAGAACAAATTGAAGGGAAAATAAAAGAACAGACAATTGTTATTCTGACAAAGTTCGTGAAAAAAGTATAATATTTTTGATTGAAAAAATCTAATAAAAAAATGCAGGATGATTGAATTGCATCTCCTGCATTTTTTTTTATAAACATCTAAACTTTGAAAAATTAAAACCCTTCTTTAATGATATTCGTATCGGGTACACCAAGTGCAGCCAAATGTTTTTCAACAGCATTCATCATAGGAGGAGGACCGCATAGATAAAAGAATTTCAGCCCTTCGTGCATTGATTTTTTAATTAACTCCGCTGATACGAATCCATGTTCGTGACCTTCTACTTGTTCATCCGAAAGAATACTGATAAAATTTTTGCCTAATAATTTTTGTAGTCTTTCGTGTTGGATAATATCTCCTTTAGTTTTGTTGGCAAAAATTAACTTGTTTCCGCCAACAGCATTTTTCTTTTCCAAAAGGCTTAGTATAGCAATAAATGGTGTGATGCCGGCACCACCTGCAATAAAGATTCCTTCACCTTTGTATTCAATATCGCCAAATACGCCTCCGATAATTAATTCATCACCTTTTTGAAGTGAAAGAAGTTGATTCGTTACTCCATTGTGCGATGGATAAGTTTTTATATTAAATTCTATATGATCATCATCCGGAAGTGAGGTGAATGTGAATGCACGTAATTCATTTTCCCATCCGGGTTTGTTAATAGAAACATCTACCGCTTGTCCTGGATGATAACTTAGTGTTGTTGGTTTCTCTGCTACTATTTTCAACACATCATGTGTTAAATGCTCGATTGATTTAATTCTAACAATATCTGACATGACTAAAAATTTACTTGTGAATATACGATAAAAATTCTTGCCTGATTGATTCGTTTTCAAATTGACCTGCGAAGCTCGCCGTTGTTGTAATACTATTGGTGTCATTAATACCTCTTGATGCAACACACAAATGATCCGCTTCAATGATTACAGCAACATCGTTATGTCCTAAAATTTCTTTCATCGCATCGGAAATTTGCATGGTCAGTTTTTCTTGCACTTGTGGTCGTTTTGCATAATATTGAACTATGCGATTTATTTTTGAAAGACCTAAAACATGCTTTCCCGGAATGTATGCTACATGTACTTTACCAATGATAGGAACAAAATGGTGTTCACAGTTAGAGTATAGCGTAATATCTTTTTCTACCAACATCCTTTTGTAGCCATAATTATTTTCAAAGAGGCTGATTTTAGGTTTGTTATCAGGATTCAACCCTGAGAATATTTCATTGACATACATTTTGGCAACTCTGTTGGGCGTATTGCGAAGACTGTCATCATTAAGATCCAAACCCAGTGTTTCCATTATCTTAGTAAAATGATGTTCGATCTTTGCAATCTTTTCAGAATCGCTTAATTTTTGATCAAAGCCCATAAGTTCTACGGCCGGTAATATTTTTCTAAGTTCAGCTGTTTTCATTTTTTTTATTTTAGTTTATAGTGAATTTATTTTACTCATTACGTTATCTACCATTGCATTGCAATAGACCAAGTTGAAGTCAAAGAGTTCTGTAACAGAATATTTTTTTTCAATTTCTTTTTTAAGCATCATTTTAGCTCTGCTCAAACGGGCTTTCACATTTGTCTCACTGATGTTCAACACATCTGAGGTTTCTGCTACATTAAGGCCGTTCATTTCTCTTAGCGAGAATACAATTCTGTACTCATAAGGTATTTTTGAAACGGCATCTTCTATGATGCTTGCCAAATGCCGATTGTGTACGGTATGGCTTATATCTGTATTTGATTTACTATACATGGGTATTGAATTTTCATTTATAGAATTACTGATTTCATTTTTAAAGGCCGATTTTTGTTTTTTGTGAAAACAATTGTTCAACATGATGCGGATAATCCATGTTTTGAAACTTGAACGGTTTTCAAATTTTGCAAGATTTTTATATGCATCAATGAAAGTATCCTGCATCAAATCTTGTGTGTCTTCGTGATTATAATTATAGGCTCTCCCAATTTTATACAGCTCCGGATTGTATTTGCGAATGATATTTTCTAAAAGAGATTTCTCGCCTTTTAAAATTTGTTCAATTACTTCAATCTCTGAAAATGTTGTTAATTGGATCATGATGCAGCGTTTATATTTTTAAGTAATTATCGCTTATCGCTTTACCTCTTTTGGGCATTCTATCATATTAGAGTTGATGAACAGTAGTAAGGTTACAAAAAGCCCTAATTTTTCTAAAAATATTTTTGAATCAAGCATTTTCGCTTTTAAAAACACAAAAACCGGAAGGATTAGCTTCCGATTCTGTGAAATATTCCTTACTGTTTTTCTTAGGGTAAGTTATTCTTTATTAGAATTTTTTAGGAAATTGATTGGCAATACCATTGGTCAATAAATCGGCAAGGCCAAGCATGTGATGTAACGCTTCTTCAAAGCCTCCAAATGATTGTGTATAGTCGCCTTTCAATATAGCTACTGAGTATGCGATCGTATGTGTGATGTGCATTTGTAAAACTCCTTCAGTATCTTTTATGCTCCAATTTTTAGGATTTGCATTGTGTAGGAGGTCGCCTATTTCTTTAGCGTTGGCATACCAATCTTTTACTGCTTTATCTAATGCTTCTTTGTTGTTGTCTTTTGCTGCTTGCAATACCGGTACGGCATCTTGAATATGCTCGGTCAATAATTTAGTTAATTGATCTCCGGCTGCTTGTCCATAGTAGCCCGCTACTGCAGTGCCAATGTCTTTTTGATTTTGTAATAAGCGTCCCAGTTTTGCATTCAATCCTTTTGGATCATTGAAGAATGCATCTACGGTGATAAGTGTCCAATACATGTGTGCTGACCAGAGTTCACGCATTGCTTTGTTTAATTCCTGATATTTAGCTCCATTGCGAATTTTGCTATTTACTGTAATTTGAGTTGGGGCCATTTTGCCATGATCCATTTGTGCATTGGTAGATACTGTTGCACCCGCAACAATGAAAGCGAGGATTAAAATTGTCTTTTTCATTTTATTTTTAAGTGTTATAAAAGATTAGAGTAGGCGAATAGTCTTTAGGTTACAAGCACTTTCATCTTTTTTTAAAAATATGCAACAACACTTCCTCACATTTTATTGGTTTACCAAAATATGTGTTTGATTGGTGGGGAATAAACGAGCAGGATGAGTTACAACCAGTATTGAAATTTTTTAATAAACCAGTTTTTCACTAATTGGGTAAGCAGGCAATATCCTAATAGTATTGCGATAAGCCAAGGGAAATAGGAAAACGGCAAACGTGTCATCAGCAAGGTGGTAGAAAACGATGTGAATGGTATAATAATACCAATAGCCATGATTAAAGTAGTGAGCGCAAGAACCGGTGCGGATGCCCAACTTTGTATAAACGGAATTTTACGAGTGCGGATCATGTGTACAATCAGTGTTTGTGACAGTAAGCCTTCTACAAACCATCCTGTCTGAAATAAACTTTGATGCTCAGGAGTGTTTGCTTTGAAATAGAAAAACATTAATGCAAAAGTGGCATAATCAAAAATGGAACTGATAGGGCCAATAAATAACATAAACCGACTAATACCTCTTGTTTCCCATTTTTGCGGCTTCTCTAAAAAGTCTTTATCCATATTATCCCACGGAATGGATATCTGAGAAACATCATACAATAAATTTTGTGTTAGGATTTGAAGCGGCAACATTGGTAAGAAGGGTAGTAGTGCACTGGCGCCCAATACACTGAACATATTGCCAAAATTGCTACTGGCGGTCATCTTAATGTATTTAAGAATATTGCCAAATGTTTTTCTTCCAACGATAATCCCATTATGTAAAACCGACAAATCTTTTTCCAATAAAATAATATCAGCACTTTCTTTGGCAATGTCCACTGCTGTATCTACTGAAATACCAACATCAGCATCTTTTAAAGCCAATGCATCATTGATTCCATCACCTAAAAAGCCAACTGTATTGCCTTGGTCTTGTAAAAGTTTTATTACTCTTGATTTTTGTATGGGACTTAGTTTTGCCAGAATATGTGTCTTTTCTAAATGTTCTTTTAGCACATCATCATTCATTTCTTTTATATCGGAGCCTAATAAAATATGCTCAGAAGGAATGCCTACATCATGACAAACTTTTCTTGCTACAATATCATTATCGCCGGTAAGAACTTTTACGGTAACGCCAAGTTCCTGCATCTTTTTTATGGAAGAAAGCGCTGAAGGCTTGGGTGGATCTAAAAAACCAATAAACCCTGTTAATGTCAAATTGTTTTCATCTGCAATGGAGTAGTTAAATGCTCTTGGATCAAATTCTTTTACGGCAACAAGCAATAGTCTTAATCCATCGGCATTGTATTCTTTACAAAGTTGTTCCGTTTTGCGTTTTAATGAATCATCCAATGGTATGATTTTATCATTTTCAATATGCAATTGGTGATCTTCTCCCGGATCGTAAGCCGTATTGCAAATAGCAAGCATTTCTTCTACAGCACCTTTGCATACCAAAAGATGTTTCCCGTTTTCTAATTGAAGAATTACAGACATTCTTCTTCGGTGAAAGTCAAAAGGTATTTCATCTATTTTTTTGTAATTGTCTGCTACGTGCATTAATTTATCTATCTCGGCATGTTCCAATACCGCAATATCAATCGCACTTTTCAATCCTGTTTGATAATAACTGTTGAGGTAAGCCCATTTCATTACTTCCTGATCTTTTTCACCAAAAACATTACAGTGAATTTGCATGACAATTTTATCCAGTGTGAGTGTACCGGTTTTGTCAGTACATAAAACATTCATAGCACCTATATTCTGTATTGCGTTGAGTCGCTTGATGATTACTTCATGCTTGCTCATACTGATCGCTCCTTTTGCCAAATTGGTTGTTACAATCATTGGAAGCATTTCAGGTGTAAGCCCGACAGCTACTGTGAGTGCAAATAAAAATGCTTCTAACCAATTGCCTTTAGTAAAGCCATTGATTAAAAATACCAATGGAACCATAACGATAATAAAACGTATCAGCAACCAACTTACTTGACTGACACCTTTGTCAAAACTTGTTTCTAAAGGCTGAGAAGAAATTGCATTATTAATAGAGCCAAAATAAGTATGATTGCCGGTGATTACAGTAATCGCTTTTGCTGATCCACTCACTACATTTGTACCCATAAAACAAATGTTGTCTAACTCGAGCAACGATTTATTTTCGGCTAAAGAAATTTCACTATAATTTTTTTCTACGGGTAATGACTCGCCGGTAAGCATTGATTGACTGATGAATAAATCTTTTGAATGTATGATACGGCAATCAGCCGGTATCATATCGCCTGCTGAAAGAAAAATGATGTCACCGGGAACTAATTCTTTCAAATTAATTTCTACACGTCCTTGTTCTTTTCGTAAAACAGAAACAGAGGTTCTTATCATACTCTTTAAACGTGCTGCCGCTTTGTTACTTCTGAATTCCTGCCAGAATCGTATCAAGGAACTCAGCAATATCATAATGGAAACAAGTGTAATGGTTTTGTATTCTCTTTCTTGCGGAC
This sequence comes from Bacteroidota bacterium, assembly GCA_018268055.1. Lineage (GTDB taxonomy): Bacteria > Bacteroidota > Bacteroidia > Chitinophagales > Chitinophagaceae > JJ008. The sequence goes on along the minus strand of JAFDXF010000086.1, from coordinate 203,710 downwards.
TTACTAACCACACATCCGTAATCATAGAAACAATAGCTACAGAGAAGAGTACGCCATTAAAAGGTGTGATAAAAGATTTTAATAGTTGTTTATACCAGGCAGGTGTTTTTTCATGATCAATTTCATTTTTGCCATACTCCTTTTGTCTTTCATCCACCTGCTGTTGTGAAAGGCCTTGTTCGTCGCTGTTTAAATTTTGTATGCAGGCTACATTTGCTAATGAAGCAATTTCTAATAATTTTTTAGCAATGGATTGTTCTATTTCATTGTCCAATCTATGATTGATAATTCGCTTGCTGAATCTACCAATTAAAGAATGGAGATTCTTTGTTTTTGCAGTCAAGTTATATATCAGCGATTTCTCTTCCATTAAAACAGAGTGATTGATTGCTAAAAGACTTATTTACTTATCGTAATATTATATTGTTTAATCTCAAGCTAAGTTCTATATATTTATTTGCGACCACAAAATTAAAATCCTTGAATGTTAATCATTTCCTTTTGTCTTCTAATATAAATAAAAGCCCCGTCATATTGAATGACGAGGCTTAAAAAAAGCAATTGGCTTTCTGTAAAAATTTCTATTATATTATTATGGGAATATGCCCAACTCTGCATAGGAGTTGCCTACTTTATTAATAGCTACAACATAAGCGGCAGTACGCATATCCGGAATTTCAGGATTGTTTTTCCAGCAGGTCATTACTTCGTTCGTTGCAGTAATCATTGATTCTTCCAATCCGCTATAAACCAAATCTACTTCATCAGGGCCGTGCATAATAAAATCTCTTTCTTCTCCTTTTACTTTCTTGCCGGTAAGTTCTTCCATCTGACCAAGAATGTGTGTATTCAAATTTTCTGTAAAACGTTTTTCTAATCTACCATAGCGTACGTGGCTCAAATTCTTTAACCATTCAAAATAAGATACAGTAACACCGCCGGCATTCAAATACATATCCGGCACAACTAATACACCTCTTTTAATAAATTCTTCATCTGCTTCAGGCGTAAGCGGGCCATTTGCTGCTTCGCCTACGATTTTTGCTTTTACTTTTGGTGCATTTTCCCCATCAATAACATTTTCTAATGCGGCTGGTATTAAAATATCACATTCCATTTCAAGCGCTTCACCACTTGTTTTAAAATTATTTGCTCCCGGAAAATTTAAAATAGATCCGGTGGACTTGCGATGGTTGAAAACTGCATCTACATCCAATCCATCATTACTCCATATTGCACCTTCGTATTCTGCAAGCCCAACAATTTTTGCTCCGGCACCTTGAAAGAATTTTGCACTGTGATAACCCACATTTCCTAATCCCTGAACAACTATTCTCTTACCTTCTACACCTGTATTAAGTCCAAGTTTAGTCATTACGTCAGGCATGTTGCATACTTCTCGTAGTCCAAAGAAAACGCCAAGGCCGGTAGCTTCACGACGACCACGAACGCCGCCTTGTGTTACCGGTTTTCCGGTCACGCAACCTGCTGCATTGATTTCTCCCGGATGCATTGCTGTGTACGTATCTACAATCCATGCCATTTCTCTTTCACCGGTTCCATAATCGGGAGCAGGCACATCCGTACCCGGTCCGATAAAATTTTTCTTTATAAGTTCTGCAGTATATCGTCGGGTAATTTTTTCCAATTCATAAGCAGAGTAATTTCTGGGATTGATTTTAATACCGCCTTTGCCACCGCCAAACGGAACGTTTACAATAGCACATTTATAAGTCATCAGTGCTGCAAGTGCCATCACTTCATCCTGATTTACTTCGGCTGCAAAACGAATACCGCCTTTGCAGGGCGTTTTGTGATGCGAGTGTTGTACTCGATAGGCTTCAATCACTTCAATGGTGCCGTCGTCTTTTTTGAGTGGGAAACGCATTTGATAAACGGCATTACATTCTTTGATTTGTTCTAAAATTCCTTTGTCCCATTTGGTAAACTTAGCAGCCTTGTTAAAACTTCTTTCTACTGCGCCATAAAAACTATAATGTTTGTCTGACATAAAAAAAGGGGGTTTATAATTTTTTAAAAATTTGTGTTGAATAAAGCATAACAAAATTAAGAGGATTTATTTTATCATTTTTTATTTTACTTAATTTGAAAGAGAAAAATGTAGAATTTCCCCTTCGTCCTTCAGTAAGAGATATTTTTTATTAAAATATTGATGTAAGGTAAAAAGTAGCTGTTAATTATTATCTTGCCGCAAAATATAAAAATATGAGAAAGCAGTTTTGGCTTTTGGGAATAGGCATTGTGCTAATGTTTATGAATGCATGTCAATCTACAAAGACATCGGCATCGGCAAAAATGTTGAAGTTTAATTTTGAAAAGGGAAAAGGATATGACTATGAGATGAATATGAATATGGATCAAAAAATTGAAGGGATGGATTTGAAAATGAATGGCACTTATTATTATAGTATGGATGTAGTAGGTGATGATAATGGTGTAAAGACCATCAATACTGAGGTAAATAAGTTTGCAATGAAAATGGATGCAGCAGGCTTTACGGTTGATATAAATACAGATAATCCATCGGTTAGTATCAGTAGTGCTATCGCAGATAAAGATCCTGCCAAAATAATGAATAGCATCTTTGCTACGATAAAGGGGCAAAAATTCTCTATGGATGTAAGTCCGGAAGGCAAAGTACTTGAAGTAAGAGGTTTTGAAAATATGGCGCATAAAATGTTAGACTCATTAGGCCTTAAGCCGGAGGAGAAAGAACAAATAATGGCACAGTTTAATGAACAATTTAATGCTGAAAAAATGAAAAGCCAGTTTGAAAGAACTTGGTACATTTTTCCCAATAAAGAAGTGAAAGTGGGTGATACTTGGGACAAAACCACTGACATGGCTTCGGGTGAAGTAAAGGGTGAATATAAATCTACTTACAAGGTAACTGACATAGAAGGCAACATGGTTACATTGGAAGAAAATTCCATTATAAAATCTGCTGATGGCAGTGCAAACACTTCAGGCACTGTAAAAGGCACTTTGGTGGTGGATAGCAATACCGGATTAGTAGTGTCTGCCAATCAGAATATGAATATTAAAATGCCCGTCAATGGTAAAACGATAGATATGAATGCTAATATAAAGATTAAGGGGAAAGCACTTTAACCTTAATAAATCGTTTTTACTTATTTGTCTTGGTAGCATTTACGACAACGAGGTTCATAATTGTCTGTTGCACCTAATAGTACTTGCCCGCCTTCGGCTACTTTGCGGTACGAATAATTAGCCATGCTTCCACATTGCTGACAGATGGCATGTAATTTAGTTACATAGTCTGCCTTTGCAAGTAGTGCAGGCATTGCCCCAAAAGGATTGCCCAGATAATCCATGTCCAATCCTGCTACAATTACACGAATACCTTGAAAAGCCAATTGGTCGCAAACGTCGGCAATTGCAGCATCAAAAAATTGAGCTTCGTCTATTCCGACAACTTCTACATCTTTGGCAAGCTCTAATATTATTTTGGATTCTTTTACAGGTGTAGAATGAATGGCAGTAGCATCATGCGATACAATTTTTACCTCATCATAGCGCACATCAATAGTCGGTTTAAAAATTTCTACTTTCTGATTGGCAATTTTTACACGCTTGAGGCGACGAATCAATTCCTCTGTCTTACCACTGAACATAGATCCGCAGATTACTTCAATACTACCGCGGCGTTCACCGCTATTATTCGGTTCAATAAACATTGTTAAGGTTTCGTTTATAAAATGAACAAAGAATTATTGGCAAAGTGTTTGTACTTTTAAGCACTGTTACCAATCGTTTTAATTTTTAACCGTTCAAAAATACAGAATGGAAAGAATAGAAGCCTTAATAAAACAATTAAATCAGCAATTTGAGCAAAAAGGTGATGCAGAACAATTGTTGGGAACTGTTCAGTTGTTGCAATTTGAATTAATGAAATTAAAAGTGGATAGTCAGCAAACACTTGGCACGGCCAAAGTAGCGGTTGTTCTGCCTTTTGCCAAAATTATTGGACAGGCTGCTGGCTATGAGGAGTATGCTCCTAAGCCGATAGCGATAGAGCCAATTAAGGAAGAAGAATCAGTAAAAGAAGATGAAAAACTAAATAGAATTGAGGCAGAAGAAGAGAAAAAAATGGGTGAAAGTATCGAGAACCTTTCGGTTGTTTCTAAGACAGGGCAACTGAATATGTTTTTGGGAGAAGTGAATGATATCCCCACATTGGCGCAACATGCCAAAGAGATTAACGAGACAGCCAATCAATCCGAGTCGCTGAATGATAAGCTAAAGCAAGGAAAAACAGAGTTGGTGGAAATATTAAAAGATACGCCCGTAAAAGATTTGCGTAAAGCAATCGGCATCAATGATCGCTTTCTTTATATCAATGACCTTTTCCGTGGAGATGAAAATATGTACGACCGCTGTATCAAAACAATCAATAGTTTTAATATTTATGCCGAAGCGGAATATTGGATCAGCCGTGAATTAAAAGTAAAATTAGGATGGGATAATGAGAATGATGTTGTAAAACAGTTTGATCAATTGGTCAAAAGGCGTTTTTCCTGAATAAAGTCGAGTATCTTTTCTGTTGCTCCGGTGTTTTGATGAACAAACTCTTTTGCATTGTTGCCGGTAGTGTAATAAAAATGTTTATCGGACATTAAATCCAAAATGATTTTAGACAACTCATCTTCTGTGTCAAAAGATTTTGCACCTCCGGATTCAATCAGGTTGATCGCTTCGGCATATCGCTGATAATATTTTCCATAGATAACAGGCTTACCATAAACAGCAGCTTCTAATACATTATGTACGCCCAATGCACGCTGGCCTCCGCCCACATAGTTGATGTAGCCATAATAATATAACCGCGACAGCATACCGATATTGTCAATGACGAGTGTTTGATAATTATCTTCATTCCTTCTTGACTTACTCCAATCCGAAAACTTAATTGCCTGTGGAAATTGTTTGATTAAAAGGTCAATATTTTTATTGTCAATTTCATGGGGAGCAATAATGAGTTTCAAAGATTTTATGGATAACTGAGATTGTAATTTCAATAATGCCGCTTCATCTTCAGGCCATGTACTACCGGCTATAATAGCTCTGTTTTTTCCAAGAAAATCTTCTATTTCAGGAATGGGTTGCCATTCGTTTGCGATTGCTATCACACGGTCAAACCTTGTATCTCCTGAAATAGTAGTATTGTTGCTTAAACCATGCTCATCTATTACTATTTTGGACGCCTCATCCTGCACGAATAAATGATTAAAACGTGCAAGCATTTTCAGTTGAATTTTTTTATACCATTTAAGAGATGCGTCATCATTACGAAATATCGCAGAAATTAAAATGAGCGGAATGTTCCTGTATTTAATTTTTTTGAGATAATAATACCAGAATTCATACTTAACAAATATGACTAAAGATGGATGTACGATTTCTAAAAAACGCTTTGCATTGTGAGGGCCATCTATCGGTAAATAAAAAACCCAATCTGCTCCTTCATAATCTTTTATAGCTTCATAGCCGGAAGGGGAGAAAAAAGTAAGGAGTAATTTATAATGGGGATAGTTTTTCCTAATTTGTTCAAAAACCGGACGGCCTTGTTCAAACTCGCCAACAGATGCGCAATGTGCCCAAATAATCTGCTCATTTGGCGGAATACTTTGTTTTAATTTTTTAAAAATATCTTTCCTTCCCAACACCCACTTTTTGGCTTTAGGTTTAAATAGGGCAGCAATGGGCATACCTGCTTTCAGAATAAATAAAAAAATATTGTACAGAATTATTGACAACCGGAATGATATTATTGTTGGCAAATGTAAAAGCAAAGATTTAAACTACCCTTATTTTGCTATTTTTGCGGCACTTTTAAAATTAATTTGTGATATGCGTACGATTCAAATGGTGGATACTAAAACCCAATACCATAAAATTAAACAAGAAGTTGATAAAGCAGTTATTGATGTTTTAGAAAGTTCTGCATTTATCAATGGCAAGCCGGTTCAAGATTTTGCTGCCAACCTTTCTGCATATATGGGTGTAAAACACACCATCCCTTGTGCCAACGGAACTGATGCTTTGCAAATTGCAATGATGGCTTTGGATCTACAGCCGGAAGACGAAGTCATTACACCTTCCTTTACATACATTGCGACTACTGAAGTAATCGCATTATTAAAACTTACTCCTGTTTTTGTAGAAGTGGATGCTCGTACTTTTTGTATGAGCCCCGAAGCTTTGGAAAAAGCCATTACTCCGAAAACAAAAGCAATCGTTCCCGTTCATTTATATGGTCAGGCTGCACCGATGGAAGAGATTATGAAAATTGCGGCGAAACATAATTTATATATAATAGAAGATACGGCGCAAGCGATTGGGTGTGATTATACTTTTAGTAACGGTATAAAGAAAAAAGCAGGTACAATAGGAACAATTGGTACCACATCATTTTATCCTTCTAAAAATTTGGGCGCTTATGGTGATGGTGGTGCTATATTTACGAATGACGATGAACTGGCTGTGAAATTAAAAATGATTGCCAATCATGGACAAAGCAAGCAATACCATCATGATGTAGTGGGCTGTAATAGCAGGTTAGATACTATTCAGGCAGCAATCCTGGATATTAAATTGAAGCACTTAGATGCTTATTGTGATGCACGAAGAAAAGTGGCCGATTATTATGATCGTGCATTTGCAGGTAATGAAAAAATAAAAACACCTTATCGTACGGGTTATGCAAAACATGTATTTCATCAATACACATTGATTTTGGAAAATGTAGATCGTAATGGACTGAAAGAATTTTTAGCTTCGCATCAGATACCGGCAATGATTTATTATCCGATTCCGGGGCATAAGCAAAAAATGTTTGCATCATTCGGAAGCTCACAAAATAATATGGCCAACACAGATTGGCTAACGGAGCGTGTTATTTCACTACCCATTCACACAGAGATGGACGAAGAGCAATTAGCATTTATTTCTTCAAAAGTTGTAGAATATATAAACCAATAAAATTATCAGATGAAAATAGCAGTTGTTGGCACAGGCTATGTTGGATTAGTAACCGGAACATGTTTTGCAGAAACAGGTAATCATGTAATTTGTGTGGATATTGACCAACAAAAAATAGAAAAATTAAAAAGTGGCGAGATAACGATTTTTGAACCGGGTTTGGAAAAATTATTTCTACGCAATCAAAAAGAAAGGCGATTAGAGTTTACGACTAATCTCGCACAAGGAATTAAAGATGCTGAGATTATCTTTTTGGCATTGCCTACACCTCCCGGTGATGATGGCGCTGCCGACTTGAGACATGTATTGGGCGTAGCAGACGATTTAGGAAAACTATTAACCAATTATAAAGTAATTGTTGATAAGAGTACTGTTCCTGTAGGTACTGCACAAAAAGTACATAATGCTATAGCAGCAAATTATAAAGGTGCATTTGATGTAGTGAGCAATCCTGAGTTTTTAAGAGAGGGTGTAGCTGTTGAAGATTTTATGAAGCCTGATCGTGTAGTGATTGGAACAAATTCTGAAAGAGCACAAAAATTGATGGCAGATTTATATGCACCATTTGTGCGGCAAGGTAATCCTGTAATTTTTATGGATGAAGCATCGGCTGAATTAACAAAGTATGCCGCTAATTCATTTTTAGCTACCAAGATTTCGTTTATGAATGAGATAGCACGCCTTTGTGAAAAATTGGGTGCAGATGTGGACATGGTACGCAGAGGCATCGGAAGTGATGACAGAATCGGGAAAAGATTTTTATTTCCGGGTATCGGCTATGGCGGCAGTTGTTTTCCAAAAGATGTGCAGGCATTGGTTAAATCATCGGATGATGTGCAATATGAATTTGAAATTCTGAAAGCAGTGATGCGAGTGAATGATACGCAAAAACTTTATTTACTGCCCGGCATCAAAAAATATTTTAACAACAATCTGAAAGGAAAACATTTTGCCATTTGGGGATTGGCTTTCAAACCGAATACCGATGATATCCGAGAAGCGCCCGCATTGTCTATAATTGATGCACTCATCAATGAAGGCGCAACAGTAGCAGCGTTTGATCCTGAAGCGATGAAGAATGTTCAAAAACAAATAGGTGATAAAATTGTTTATTCTGCAAATCAATATGATGCTTTGGTCGATGCCGATGCCTTAATTATAGCAACAGAATGGAATGAATTTAGAATGCCGGACTTTGATCGTATAGAAAAGAGTTTGAAAAACAAAGCAGTATTTGACGGACGTAATTTGTTTGATTTAGAATTGATGAAAGAGAAAGGATTCCATTATGAAAGTATTGGTAGAGCAACTGTAAACTAAAATACAATGGCAAAAAAAAGAGTATTGATTACCGGCGCAGCAGGGTTTTTAGGTTCACACCTGTGCGACTATTTTATAAAAAATGATTTTCAGGTGATTGGTATGGATAATCTGATTACCGGCGATTTAAAAAATATTGAACATCTTTTTAAACTGAAAGAGTTTGAATTTTATCATCACGATGTTACGAAATTCATTCACATTGCAGGGCAGCTCGATTATATTCTACATTTCGCATCACCCGCAAGCCCGATAGATTATTTAAAAATTCCTATTCAGACGTTGAAAGTAGGAGCCATGGGCACACATAATTGTTTGGGTTTGGCAAAAGCAAAGAAGGCAAGAATATTAGTAGCCAGCACGAGCGAAGTGTATGGAGATCCATTGGTGCATCCGCAAACAGAAGAATATTGGGGCAATGTAAATCCTGTTGGTCCTCGTGGTGTGTATGACGAGGCTAAACGCTATATGGAATCTATTACTATGGCTTATCATACTTTTCACGGAGTGGAAACAAGAATAGTACGAATATTCAACACCTATGGCCCACGTATGCGACTCAATGACGGAAGAGCATTGCCGGCATTTATTGGTCAGGCTTTGCGTGGCGAAGACCTTACCGTTTTTGGTGACGGTTCGCAGACTCGTAGTTTTTGTTATGTAGATGATTTAGTGGCCGGCATCTACAAACTATTAATGAGCGATTATACATTGCCTGTAAACATTGGCAACCCTGATGAAATTTCACTCAAAGAATTTGCAGAAGAAATTTTGTCGTTGACAGGAAATAAAGTAAACATTATTTATAAACCATTACCTGTTGATGATCCAAAGCAACGTCAACCGGACATCAGTAAAGCAAAACAACTTTTGGGATGGGAGCCGAAAGTATCGAGGAAAGAGGGTTTAAAAATTACTTATGATTTTTTTAAATCATTACCCAAAGAAGAATTAACAAAACAACCCAAAGAGTTTAATAGTATAAAATAAAAATTGAAAATAATAATATGTATCAAGAATTAGTTGATAAAAAAGCAAAGTTGGCAGTTATCGGATTAGGATATGTAGGACTGCCCATTGCCTTAGAGTTTGCCCGTAAAATTTCAGTGATAGGTTTTGATATCAATGAAAAACGTGTTGCAATGATGCAGCAGGGTATAGACCCGAGCAATGAATTGGCCAATGAAGAATTTGATGGATGTGATATAGTATTCACCAATTCATTGGATGTATTGCGAGAAGCAAAATTTTTTATAGTAGCAGTACCTACACCGGTAGATGAACATAATGTGCCCGATCTTACTCCGGTAAAAAAAGCATCTGAAACAATCGGTAAAGTAGTCAAGAAAGGAGATTATATAGTGTTTGAATCAACCGTATATCCCGGATGCACCGAAGAAGATTGTCTTCCGGTAATTGAAGAAATATCCGGATTGAAGTTCAAGACAGATTTTAAATTAGGTTACTCACCTGAGCGAATCAACCCGGGTGATAAAACACATACGCTTGCTAAAATTATAAAAGTAGTTTCAGGTTGCGATGCAGAGTCATTGGAAGAAATTGCAAAAACGTATGAATTAGTAGTGGCTGCCGGAGTGCATCGTGCATCTTCCATTAAAGTAGCAGAAGCTGCAAAGATTATAGAAAATACACAGCGTGATTTGAACATTGCACTAATGAATGAGCTATCTATCATTTTCAATATGATGGGCATCAATACCTATGAAGTGTTGGAAGCAGCAGGCACAAAATGGAATTTCTTAAAATTTCAACCGGGACTTGTTGGCGGGCACTGCATTGGTGTAGATCCATATTATCTTACTTATAAAGCCAATGAATTGGGCTATGATGCTGAAGTAATTCTAGCAGGAAGAAATATCAATGATAATATGGCGAAATATGTGGCCAAGTCAGTGATACAACACATCATCAAAAATACTTCCGATGTAAAGGCTGCTAAGGTATTGGTGAAGGGAGCGACTTTTAAAGAAAATGTAAGTGATATTAGAAATTCCAAAATTGCCGATGTGGTAAAAGCGTTAAAATCATACTATGTAAATGTAGATGTAGAAGACCCGCATGCCGATTCAGATGAGTTGAAGCATGAATACGGTTTTGCTTTGTCTGAAAATATCAGTAATGATTATGATGCAGTAATTGTGGCAGTGCCGCACAATCAATACAAAGAGCTGGGCGACGATTATTTTGCTTCTATCACAAAGCCACATGCTATGGTTGCTGATTTAAAAGGAATTTATAGAAATAAAATTAATAACAGAACTTATTGGAGTTTATAATTATGCCATTTACTGAAACTATCTTTTCCGGCCTTTTGATTTTTGAACCTAAAGTGTTTGAAGATGAACGCGGCTATTTTTATGAGGCATTCAATGAAAAATTGTTTCATGCACAGGGTATATATCAGCAATGGATTCAAGACAATCAATCATCATCAATAGGCGGTGTGATTCGAGGATTACATTATCAACTACCACCGTTTGCACAAACAAAATTGGTAAGAGTTTTAAAAGGGAAAATTTTAGATGTAGTAGTGGATCTGCGAAAAGGATCGCCAACCTATGGACAAAGTTTTAGTATTATTTTATCTGCGAAAAATAAAAAACAGTTGTTAATACCCAAAGGGTTTGCGCATGGCTTTGCCGTATTAAGTACCAAAGCGGATATACTTTACAAATGTGATGCGTTTTACAATAAAGAAAGTGAAGCAGGAATCAAATACAACGATCCTGAGTTGAACATTGACTGGGGCGTGCCTGAAGATGCTGTTCTTGTTTCTGAAAAAGATAATATATTGCCTTTGTTTAAAGATTGTATCAACACTTTTGAATACAAAAGCTAATGGGTTCAAAATCGGTGATATTAGTTTCGGGCGCTAACGGGCAGTTAGGCAAAGAACTGAAAAGGCTTTCTGAAAACTATCCTTCATTCAGTTTTTATTTCCTTTCAAAGGAAGATATGCCCATTCACCATTTCGAAATAGTACGTCATTACTTCAATATCTATAAACCTGCCTACTTCATCAATGCTGCGGCTTATACTGCAGTGGACAGAGCAGAATCTGAAAAGGATCGAGCATTTCAGATCAACGGAGAAGCAGTAGGTGTGCTTGCTGCAATCTGTAAGGAAAATAATTGTCGCTTCATGCATATTTCAACAGATTATGTATTTGATGGAACGGCAATCAATAAACCCTACAAAGAGGATGATCAACCAAATCCACAAAGCGTATATGGTGCCTCCAAACTGAAAGGAGAGGAGGAAGCATTGCGTTATAATTCCGACGCAATCATTATTCGTACCTCATGGGTATATAGTGAATTTGGAAAAAATTTTGTAAAGACAATGATAAAACTGATGGGCGAGAAAGAACTGTTGAATGTAGTTGATGATCAAAAAGGCAGCCCCACTTATGCAGCAGATTTAGCAGAAGTAATTTTACAAATTGTTGCTTCCGACAAGTGGCTTCCAGGTATTTATCATTATTCCAATTCAGGAATTATCAATTGGTATGATTTTGCACTTGCCATAAAAGAAGAAATAAAAAGTACTTGTAAAATAAATCCTATTCCTACGTCCCAATATCCCACACCTGCAAAAAGGCCGGCTTGGTCAGTATTGGATAATCAAAAAATTCAAACAAGTTATGGCATTAATCCGAAAGAATGGAGACAAAGTTTGCAAATCTGCCTTTCACGTATTCAATCCTAATATCTATTTTATTTCATAGAAAGTATTGGCAGACGTACTTTTCTTACGAGTTTATACGTTTGAACGAACAACTATTATTGTCTAATTTTATTAACGATATATTTATAAACTAAATAGTAGTTTCGTGTCAGCATATTTGCAATTTTGTTTTACAATGTTTTTCAAAAGTGCAGGATAAATGAAACGTATGAACCGGAAATTAAAAAGTTTTACTGCTTTTATATTTGCCTTGTATGCAAGTACTGCTTCTTTTGCTCAATTACAATCATGCCCTGCTAATGTAAATTTTGTTAATGGCGATCTTTCTTTTTGGAGTGTAAAAACAGGTTTGATAGGCGGTGCTTCTCAAAATTATCCATTGCCCAATACAGGTTTATCCGTAGTTCCTGAATACACTATTGGCAATACCGGTATAAAAGTGATTACCTCTTCTTACAATGATTTCTATGGTGGTTATCAAACAATACCCACGATAAACGGATATGCCTATAATTATTCAGTACAGTTAGGCTCTACCAGTACTTCATGGGACTTGAGAGGAAATCTACCTAACCCGGGAGGCTTTGCCCGATCTATAAGTTACAGTATCAATGTACCTGCCGGACCCACATCCGTTCCCTACACCATGACGTATGCTTATGCAATGGTATTAGAAAATGGCACTCATAATAATATCAATCAACCATTGTTTAAAGCTACTTTACAGACTGCAAATGGAAATATAATTTCTTGCGCATCACCTGAATATTTTTTGCCAACATTGAATGATGCAGGAGGAAACGGCGGCACCGGTGCAACATTGGACACTGCTGCTGCTCTGGCCAATGGCTTTACATTAAGTCCTCAACTTTTTCTTTCACACTCCGGCACTGGCAATGGAGCCGGAACTTGGCTGCAAGATGTATGGACAAAGGGATGGCGTGAAGTAACATTTGATTTATCGCCATATAGAGGCACACAAGTAACCTTAACTTTTGAATCGCATAACTGTGCACCGGGTGCTCACTTTGCTTATGCATACATTGCATTGCGCAATACTTGTGGTGGATTGAAAATGAGTGGCGCTCCTGTAGCCTGCACCGGTACTACCGCTACTTATTCTGTTCCTGCATTGGCCGATGCTGTTTATACATGGACAGTGCCACCGGGCTGGGTAATAAATTCCGGAGCAAATACAAATGTGATTAATGTAACAGCCGGACCAACGGGCGGTGTCATTACTGTGCGTGAAGTAAATAGCTGTGCCGATTTAAGAGATACATTTCCTGTTTCAGTAGTGCCACCAACACTACCCGGACAAATCAATAGTGATAACACCGTTTGTACCGGAACAAATAGTACCTCATTATCCCTGACGGGCGAACGTGGAAATGTACTTGGTTGGATTTCTTCCACTAACGGAATTAACTGGAATGCAATTGCCAACACAACCAATAATTATACAGCAGCCAATCTTATTGCTACTACACAGTTTGCGGCATTGGTGCAAAATGGTGCATCATGTAAAATTGATACAAGTAGAGTAGCCACTATCACTGTAAATCCAAAAAGCGTTGGTGGAATTTTATCACCTGCCAGTATTGATTATTGTTTGGGGGAAATAGTGTCTAAATCAATTTCACTAAATGCTTATGTAGGCAATGTTGTCAATTGGCAAATATCTTCAGATAATATTAATTGGAATAATGTTGTACCTGCTAATACCACGCCCAATTACTTAGTTCAATCTGCAGCAAATGCGGGTTATTATAGAACCGTGGTGAAGAGCGGTGTATGTCCTGCCGATACAAGCACAGTTGCCAAAGTAAATTTTATCAATGTGCCATTTCCTGTAGCTTCCATTAACCCTGCGACTGCATCTATTTGTTATGGAAAAACAACACCATTCAATGCTTTGATCTCAATAGGAACTAATTACACTTGGAGCAATGCAGCTACTCTGAGCAATCAAGGGAATGGAATCATCTCCTCACTGCCATTGAATATTAACGCTACTGCAGCTCCCAAAAGAAACACCGATTATGTATTGAGTGTTACCAATGCCGGATGCCCCAATATTTTGACGGATACATTTCGTGTAATCGTAGCGCCAAAGATTAATGTATTTGCAGGCAATGATACATTTATTGTGGCCGGTCAACCTTTACAGTTGAATGCAACTGCTAATGATCCACGTGCCAATGTTTTCAATTGGACTCCATTTTTTGGTTTGAGCGATGCGAATATTTATAATCCCATTGCTTTATTGGGAAGTGAAACGGAAACGATTCGCTACATAGTACGAGCTACAAATCCGGAGGGATGTTATGGTGAAGATGATATTAAAATTACAGTGTTTAAAACCGGTCCGGATATTTTTGTACCAACCGGCTTCACACCAAATGGTGATGGACTGAATGATGTTTTAAAACCAATTTATGTTGGTATCAAACAGCTCAATTTTTTCCGAGTGTTTAATCGCTGGGGGCAAATGGTATTCAGCACATCCAATATGGGAGCAGGCTGGGATGGTAGGATAGGAGGAGTGATGCAAAGCACTGCCACTTTTGTATTTATGGCAGAAGGAATAGATTATACCGGGAAACGCATCTTTAAAAAAGGAACGACTACGTTGATACTTTAAACCGACTGCTGAAATATTTGGCAATAAATTTCAAACAGATTTTTGCTGTTTTTTTATATGGATGAAGTAGCCGAGTTTATAAAAACTGAATAGTTTTAAATTGACGATACCTCTTTTCAAGAGCCAAACAATCAGTGGTGAAAAAATAATGAACAATCCATTGAACAGCCCCGAGGCGAATTTGTATCGATCGTAAAAACGTATTAAAGAAATACAGTTGAACAATTCTTTGTCAGCCGAATAGTTTTTTTCTATAAATAGAAGATTTGTGATTGCCGTTCTTGTTTTCCTTAAAAATTCTGTGTTGTTTTCAATTGCTCCGTTCAAAACCGGATTGTCTATATGAATGATTTCAATATTATTTTTTCTGAGTTCATTACCCCATAATGTATCTTCATGTCCATAATTATTGAGCCGTTCATCAAAACGAATGGAATTCAATATTTTTTTTGATACAATAAAATTGTTAGTCATAAATGAAGCATAAGCGTGATGACTTCTTTCTTCGGCAGATTTACTTTCAACTTTTATTCCATATTTCCAGTTGAGTCGTTTTTCTTTTCCCGGAACTTCATTCGGATAAATTCGGCCACCACACAATACGCTGTTTGGATATTTAGAAATTATATTCAAATAAGAAACGATAAAATCAGCTTTAAAAACAATAGAATCACAATCTAAAAAGAGCAAATGATCGTATTGAACCTTTTGTAAAAATAAATTACGAATTGCCGCACGACCGATGTTTTGCCCCAATTGAATGTATGTAATGGAAGCCGTCATTGTTTTATATTGATCACGATATTCCGTTGCTGACGCATCATCAATCAATATAATTTCATACACGACATTGCTTTTTGCAAGTTGTATATTCAATTCATTGACGAGATTACACACCGAAAAGTTAAAAACCGGAATACAAACCGAAATCATTCGGTAAATTTAGAGAATAAATGTTGTACTGCTTTTAAACAATAGTGGAACTGACTTATTTAAAATATTATATTTGAGAACAAAATGAGAACCAAATGAAAAGATATATTATTTTCGGAGTTTTAATTATTGCTTTAATTATTGCATCAATTGATAACTCGTTTGCGCAAAGCAATACAATAGCAAAAAATGCTAAAGTAACAGACGCATTAATAGCTCAATTGAAAACAGTTATTGAAGATTATCCTTCCCATCTTAAAAATATTAAGGGAGCGCTCACTTCTCCAGATCCTAATGCTGATATTTTATACTATAACACTAAAATGCATTTTGCAAATGCAGCAGATGCAATTGTATCCGAAAATAAGAAGAACAAAGAATTTGAGTTTATGGTTTCTTTTAATTTTACTTCTTACAAAGAAGCGGAAGCATTTACAAAACCATTAACCGAAAGATTATTAAAACAAGCCTTTAGCTTTGGTAAGCTAATAGAAAATCAAGCCACCGGCAGCGAAGATTTGATTGAATTAAAGGCAAATGCTAACGATAAAAAACTTCCTGCAAAATTTTATGGATTGGACATCTTAATTGGCACAAGTGGCGATGACGAAAATCCATATAATTATGAAAAATCTGTTTGGATAAAAGTTTTAAGGATGTAAGTATAGGGTGAAGTGTTATTGGAATATTTACTTTATAATCTTATTATCCCAATTGATAAATACATTGCCCAAAAGAATTTTTTCATTTGTGCGGTTACGGTTATTTCGCCACCCTCGTTGTGCAGTGCCATATAAGGCAGGGAGCTACGCCATACGATGCTATCGCCTTGCACGGTGCTTTTGAGGCTTCTACGCCCTGCACCGGTACGCATCATCAGGCTGCCTTTGTTGTTGGGCAGTTTGGTTTGTTGCCAACTTTTGTCAAAAAAAGCTTTTCGTTCAAAATTTCTATTAAACTCCTCATTCAGTTTCACACGTATATCGCTGATGAGGTTTTTTAAAAAGGTTTCAAAGTTTTGCATGGCGGGTTATATTTGAACTATACTTGAGGTTTGGATTTCGCAATGGCAGCCTGTATTTCCGAAAGAACAGTATCCCGAATTTTATCATCGTTTAGTTTCCCGTTCTTTATCCGATCTTGTAACGTCTCATAGCTGGTACGAAGGATTCTGGAAATATCAACTGGATGACCTACTTTCTCCTCCTGATAAATAGTAACTGTACTGTTGTTAATGGTAATTTGCATATTGATTTGTTTGTTTTAAAAATATTGTATATTTGTATCAGCGATTCAGCAGCAATGCTGCTTCGCTGACTGCAATACCCCTCACGGGGTATTTGTATTTTTAAACCTTAGTGTCAATTTATTTCCATCAAGTTCCCAAACCTCGCTTATATCTTGCCCGGCTTTTAATCTTGAACGAATGCTACGATTAAATTGTCTTTCAGTTGCACCACATTTTGTAATGATTACTTTATTAGATTGTTTTAATCCTCTATTTAGCATATTTTTTAGTGCATTAACAGGGTCTTTTGTATCGTATCCTTCTAACTCATAGTAATGTTTTCCAACTTTAAAATCGGGGCATTTTCCCTCATAGATTGTTCCTTTAATATCCTTGTAAATTTGTTCGTATAAATCAGCCCTTTTTACTGCCGGAAGTAAAATAATTTTATCGGTTGTTGTGCTTGTGAAATGCTTACAGCATGTCAAAACGTCTTTATAATCTGATGCCTTTTTATCTGTTAAGTTTGGATAATAAGTAATAGATTTTTTGCCGACTGTTATCGTATCTGTTTTTAATGAATTTGCTCTACTTACTTCCTTCATTGATTTTATCATATTCATCGCCTTGCACCTATCATTTTCTGCATCTAATAGCCAGGTGGCATATCCTACCAATCCGGTTAGGTTCAGTTTTGCACCGTTGCAATGCTGCGGGTAGTAAGGGTGTTTTTTGGGAAATATTACGCCTTCACGTCCGGGATTGTAGCGAAACATTTCGGGTATGGCTTGCTGTGCTGCTGCATGGGCAATGCCAATATCCGATTCGTTGTAATCATCTCTTAGCACCTGTACTATATTGCACCGGCATCGCCAGTCAAAGGGAGTCCAATGTGTTTTCCAAAATTCGTGTTGGGCAGGTAGTGTTATGCCATTCAGTACGGCATGGGATTCTCGTACTCTGTCATCGCCTGCTGTGCGTATTTGCAGGTTGTACCTGTTGCCGTCTTGCATATAATCATTCCATTGCGATGCACTTTGTGCAGCACTGGTGGCATGTTGGTATTCTGCCTGCAGATAGTTCCTGTTGTAGGTATTATCTATTTTAAGGATATCCTGCTCAAACTGGTGGTAGGGTTTTATCTGCTTGTTTTCGTCCAATAGCAGTAAGGATGCTTCTTTGAGCTGTGTATAGGTTTTCATACCGCTAAACACGAATACATCGCTTTGCAGCTTTTGCAGCATGGCGGCAGGCACATCGGTAGATATGCCTTTATTTACCGCCGATTGAATGATGGTGTAAGTTTCGGCAATTAGACATTGACAAAATAGTAGTAGATTTAATTATTGATAAACAAGCCCACTTTAAGAAAGAGAAAGGCCGAATCGTGAGTTTAGAAAAAACGGTAGAAAGACTTTTAAAGGAAGCATACATTAAAAAGAATGGGTAATTTTTGTCAAAATTGTATCAGCTGGACGAAGGTTGCTAAACGTGTTAGTGGTGACAACTTTGGCGTTTGTGATAATATCGGCGTTGCAATGAATATCGCCATTGACGGCAAAACTTGTACAAGTGATGAAGGTACATTTTGGACGGAAGAGTTTTTTGGCTGTATTTATCATCGTGAAAATGATGGTAGCCTTTTTGGCTTTGATGATATTATTGACGGCGATACTGGCGAAGTAAAATAAACTTTTGTATTAGAATTATAACTATAATTTTTGCATTATGAAAAAGAAACATGAACACGTAAAAAATTTAGGTACTGATATAAAGTCACTTGAGTGTCTTACAGATGATAGTAATAAGGCTTATGATCGAGCATATTGGGAATACTTACAAAATAAAAATGCTGCGTTAAAAAAATATCCGCAGTACGCCAAACAATTTGCTATTGATTATGCTGCAGAAGCTCAATAAATAAGTTACCATCTATTTCCTTACTTGTAACAACTTCGTATGTAAATCTATCTCCAAATATTACTTCATATTCGTTATCAATGCCAGTATAACCCGTTAGTCCATTGACGTCCAAACCTCTAATGTTCTCTAAATTCCTAATAGTAAAAATTACAGAGTGAAATTCATTTAAATGTAGTTTACCGAATTTTCTTTCAGCGACCATCCTATTAGATGTCCCGCTTAAAAAACGATTATCATATTCTTTATTATTTTCTATTGTCTTAGCATCATATTGAATAATCGCACCCTGTTTGTAATTGTTTTTATAATAATTGTATTTTGCTACTTTATCTGGGAGTGTTTTTACATACGAGACACCTCGATATATTTCAGTATATTTGGTAACACCCTCTTCCATCGACATATTCAGCCATTGTTTGGAAATGTCACTTTCAGGCAATCTCCTTATGTTATTACTATCTTCACCCCAGTCTGACAATAATACCTTTACACCTTTACTAACATTCATAATATTACCAGAATTTATTTCATGAAGGGTCTTTCTATTGAATTCAATAGTGTCAACGAAAGTATTCGTTGAAATTTTATTTGGTGCTTTATTTTTACTTTCAAATTTATCCTTTACATCCGCCGGAACTGCACTATCAGGCACCCAAAAGAATTGATGCCCACAATTGTACCCACCACGCCTTACCTTAAAATTATCTGCATCGGTATCAGGTATCATACCAAGTGGCAACCCTGTGGTTTTACTCAACTTGCAATCTGTGCCGTCAATATGCCCTTTGATTATTTCCGGCAGTTCACTTTTATGTACCCATTGCTTATCGGTGAGCAGAACACAAAACTCCCTTGAAGTTGTTAGATTACTTCCTATGTATCTTCCCCAACTAAACTGTAAATCCTGTGCAACAGTTTCGCCATATTGGGCATTATACTGGTTAATAGCATCAGTAGTTATTTGCTTGGTGTATCGCTGCAAATTTCCTTCACCTGTTTCATTTTGTAAGATGTGGTTTTGCAACTGCTCCTGAAACTTGGCATAACTGCCACCGGTCGTAATATTATCGGTTAATATCTTTTGAACAGGTGCAATAACATTACTGCTCAATCCTTGACCAACCAAAGCATTAATAGTGCTTTCAACTGCCAACTCTTTAATAATTGGTAGTGTATTTTTTGGCTTATACTTTTTGTTGAATTGACTAAAATACTCATTGTTTAAATTACTAACAGCAGTTATGATTTTCCCGCCTGAACGATATTCATTCGGGCAGGCCCGCCTGAACGATATTCATTCGGGCAGGCCCGCCTGAACGAATTCATTCGGACTAGCTTTCAAATTTTTATGTAGCTTAGCTCTTATACAACACTATTCAAAGTGCAATGATTCAATCTATAGTTGTGATTTGCTTTCAAATTTTTATGTAGCTTAGCTCTTATACAACCATACCGACACGGTAATATTCAATTAGAAAGTTGTGATTTGCTTTCAAATTTTTATGTAGCTTAGCTCTTATACAACCACGTGGGATATTGACCTAAACGCAATGGTGTTGTGATTTGCTTTCAAATTTTTATGTAGCTTAGCTCTTATACAACCAAGTACGCTACAATGTACAAGACTTGCTGTTGTGATTTGCTTTCAAATTTTTATGTAGCTTAGCTCTTATACAACTGAAGCCTGTGTCTGGTAGAATGGCATATAGTTGTGATTTGCTTTCAAATTTTTATGTAGCTTAGCTCTTATACAACAGTGAAGTTATCAGCATCTTCTGTACTCATGTTGTGATTTGCTTTCAAATTTTTATGTAGCTTAGCTCTTATACAACTGCGAATGGCGTTATGACCGATGAACTTGGTTGTGATTTGCTTTCAAATTTTTATGTAGCTTAGCTCTTATACAACAAGCAGTTTATAGGAAAAGTAACGGTGTAAGTTGTGATTTGCTTTCAAATTTTTATGTAGCTTAGCTCTTATACAACAAATCCAGAAAAATATGGATTATCGCCATGTTGTGATTTGCTTTCAAATTTTTATGTAGCTTAGCTCTTATACAACTTAGCTGAAGCGGTTGCGAAGCTCCCATAGTTGTGATTTGCTTTCAAATTTTTATGTAGCTTAGCTCTTATACAACCTGCCAAAAAGCGCAGATCTTCTTATAAGGTTGTGATTTGCTTTCAAATTTTTATGTAGCTTAGCTCTTATACAACATCAGAGCGTACAGAAACGACCACGATTAAGTTGTGATTTGCTTTCAAATTTTTATGTAGCTTAGCTCTTATACAACTTATTAAAATAATCAATGTAAATCATTGCGGTTGTGATTTGCTTTCAAATTTTTATGTAGCTTAGCTCTTATACAACTGCCAATTAATAGAGCAACACAAGGAACAGTTGTGATTTGCTTTCAAATTTTTATGTAGCTTAGCTCTTATACAACAATGATTATAAAAATAATTACGTTAATGAGTTGTGATTTGCTTTCAAATTTTTATGTAGCTTAGCTCTTATACAACACGGCAGCATAGTTGGTTAGTGTATGAAGGTTGTGATTTGCTTTCAAATTTTTATGTAGCTTAGCTCTTATACAACACGATTTGGGTAAGCTACTGAAAATGATGCTCTTAGAGCTAATTTTACAAATAAAAAAATGGGTTTTACACCCATTTTTTTATTTCTATTCGTTCAGAAAAGTTCTAATTGCTGCACCGGCTCAGGCGCATTTGCAAGTTCTTTGCCTCGGTATAGTTCCATCATACCAAACTGCTTATCTGTAATACACATAATACCGATATGGCCTTTTACCGGCAATATTTTTTTCACCCTTTTTATATGCACGTCCGCATTTTCTCTGCTGGGGCAGTGCCGCAAGTATATGCTGAACTGAAACATATTAAATCCATCCGCCATAATCTCCTTTCGAAATTTGGCATAGACCTTCCGATCCTTCTTGGTTTCGGTAGGCAAATCAAAAAGTACTAATATCCACATAACACGATATGCATTTAATCGGTCAAACATTTTATATACTTCTTATTGCAAACCTCCTTTTTAAATTTGGCTTAGCTCATTTTTTACAAATTAAATTCCGGATATAAAATTTTTCGTGCTGTGCCTTCATAGCATTTAGCAAGGCTCGCTGTAGTACGTTGCACTGCATTCATCATCGGACTTTTTTTCCCATCTATCTGTACATCCATTGCCGGTATCTCCAGCAGGCTTTTTTTCATAGAGGGCGACATTTCTAAACTTTTTCCATTGTTCCGCACTATCTGAAACACTACATAGTCCACATAAGGCCGATAAGGTTCCATCACATCATCTGCTAGGCAATAGGCATTATACTGATTGCGATGATGGATACCGAGTGTGGGTAAAAGCCCGCTTGCTACAAGGCTGCGTGCCACCATTGCCCGTAATATAGCATAGCCATAGTTTAATAAATTATTGGGCGGCGGTCCGTGGCGTTCTCTGCGAAATGATAAAAATTCCGGAAACACTCTTTTCCAATAATATGCCGCAGCTTGTGCTTCGGAGTTTTCGCTGTCGCCGCTTTTTACTGATGTAGCAAGATTTAAAAGTAGCTGATGCTCCAATCTTCTGAAACGAAGCATACCGGCCTGATTTTGAATTTTTGCGGCAATGGTTTGTTGCCATAGTTGTTTTTTGAGTGGTACACTTGCTTCTGTTTGTATTTGGAACATTTTGCTTTGTAGTGCATTGCCATCCAAGGTAAGCAGCATACCGGTAGGATGGTGGGTTTCATCACAGGTGATTACTGCTGTATTGTTGGCCAATAGTTTTGCTATCAATGCCTGTGTGATAGTGATTTGACGATGATCTAATATTAATATACCAATGTCTTCAATAGGAATAGATTTAGTTACCACATCTTCATTTTGTAGTTGCACTACCATTTGTTCATTTACTGTTTTCAGGTAGGCAGGGTTGCCAAAATATATTGTGCGCTTAATCATTTGCTGAATGATTTAATGTATGATGCAGTTGGTATTAATTACATTGTATTGACATTATCCCCATTATTAAATTTATCTTCCTTCCAATTTACCGGATTATTGATGATGTAATTTGAAATATTATGAAATGATTTTTCATCCCGAATGATATGGTCGTGAAAACGTGTTTGCCAACCAAATGAAAATCCCAATCGGTGTGCATGTTTTGTTACGGCAGATTTGTAACCACCCACGATGGATGAAATGGAATTTTTCCCCTGATTTTGAAAACGGTTTTGACCGATGGTTTTTTCGGTGGGGACAACGTCCATTGGATTAATTCCCGTTGGGGAAACGTTCGGTGGGATTGCAATCGTTGGGATCGCGGTCGGTGGGATCGTGACCGGTGGGATTGTGACCGGTGGTATTGCGATCGTTGGGATCGCGTTCGTAGGGACAACGCATGCGTTGTCCCTACGACGGATTGCGTTGTCCCCACGGATTACGTTGTCCCCACGGATTGCGTTGTCCCCACCGGTATTATCAACCAGAAATTCATCATTACCTGCCAATATCAAAACCCCATGAACATGATTGGGCATCACCACAAATTCGCCCAATTCAATATTTTTTGCATGGTTTTTTATTTCGTACCACAGCACATCGGCAATTGCCCCGATAGGGGATAATTGCATTTTGCCGTTTTCTATTTCACCAAAATAATGTTCTCTGTTTTTTGTGCATATTGTAATAAAATACGCTCCATCGTTTGCATAATCCCAGGTTTGCAAACGGGCAGATTCATTACGGTATTTGTTTTTGAATAGGGTCATTTATGCTTTTGAGATGTTGCCTAATATTTTAGTTTTTCCATTCAATTCTCCCATCCATTTTTATTTCAAAATCGTAACCTTCAACCGCAAAATTTAAATTGTCCTTTGAAAGTTTCAATTTTGGATTTGCTATTTTAAAATCAACTTTAGAGAATCCTTGCCAATATGCTTTTCCAAAAGTTCCTTCTAGTTCTTTTAAGTCATTGGCAGACCGACTGTCTATATGATGAGAGAACCTAATTCGTCCATCTTTTTCAAAACCATCAACTACGTAAAGGCGATCTGAGATTTGTTTTACATCGCTAATTAAATCTTGAACTTCAGAGATATTATCTTTGTAAAAAATTACCTTTAATCCAGAAGTTAAAACGTATTTGAGTTTAACCTTTGTTTTTGGTCTTTGCGTTTCAATTTCTTGTTCAAACATCTCCGCTAAGACTTTAGAAGTTCCTTTGAGCTCACTTACATTGAATAAACTTATTAAATGAAACCCTCTCTGTCTTTTCTCGTTTTCATAAAGTCCATATGCAAAATTTTCTCCATTCCCCGCCCAATAACTTTGCTTATACTCTTTATCAGAAAGATTAGTTTGTTTCTTTATTGCCAAAGGCTCTGAAACATTTGCCCAAACACGAATATGACGAATTTTATTTCCGTGCGGTTTGCCGGTTTTGTCTAATAAATAAATACCTTCTTCAAACGCCTTTTTAAAACTTCTGGCTCGTTTAGCATGTTCTTGAATTTGTATTCTTAATCCATCATCTACAATTTTATCTATATCTGTGAAGTCTGCATTAAAAGGAACTCTCAAAACATACTTTACTTTTTCTTCTTGAATAAATTTTCCGTTTTCATCTTTCAGTAAGTTTCCTTTTTCTCCTTTTTTTGCAGGCTTTATTGCACCGTAAAATGTTTCTTGGTGAAGTTGTCCGCGAATGCTGTCGCCTGTTGCCCAACGTGTTTTACCATTAATAATTACTTCTTTGCCCCGCTTGCGCACTTTTCGTTTGGCAGGTGTTAATTCTTGGTTGTTGGTAATATTGTTTATCAAAACATTGTCATCAATACCCCAAACATATTCTCGTTTAAAACCTTTATATGGCTCGTCTGTAAATGTGGCTTTTGGGTTTTTTTCTTTCGCTTCGTAATATTTTTCCAAAATAGTATCGCGTTTTGAAGCCACAGGAATAAGCGTTAATACTGCCGCATCTTTAGCGTGGTGCGAATGTTTGCTTCGGTCTTTCTTTTCATCGGGAACTTGCAACCCGTAAATTTTTCTGAACTCTGCCGTAATGCTCCCTTTTTGTACATCCACTTTATCAAAATAGGTTTTTAAGTAATGAAAAGCATATTTTGAAATGAGCTGTGTATCTACTTTTTGGCTGTTTTTAAAACCACTTGTAATTTCTGTAATGGTAAATCTATCTAATTTACTTTGCCAATAATCCAATTCCATTTGCCACAAATGGCGTTGGCGAATGGCATCGTCTTTCCAACCCTTATCAGATGCTTTTTTAGATTTTGTTTTCCAAAAATCAATTTGCTGTTTAATGCGTTCTACTTTATCCTCCCACGCTGCTAATCTTGGCTTTATGGCAGTGCATTTCCCAATGGTTCCTCCAAAATCATGGTCTTTATCATAATTTAAAAGCTGTGTTGGTATTTGATTTTGCTTTATAGTTCTATTGTAATCGTGAAAACATACTGTAAGGTTTGCCATTGAATTATCAAAAGATTTACTTCTTGGCAATGTGTGTTCAAAATCAATTACGTTTTCATTAAACAAATCGGATAATTTAATGAACTTACCAGTATATAAACATTGATAACCTTGCTCTTTCCATAAACGATATTTATCAATTAGTTTTTTCCCGTGTCCGCTCCAGCGAATAACTTCATCTTTTTCAGTTGATTTTTTTCTCTTCTTCTTTCCCTTTTCATCTTCTTCCATTTCTACAACTTCGGGTAGTGTTTGTTCTGTATTTTGTTCGTAGAACAATCGCACCTTATCAATGTCATCATCTGAAATTTTATCACTGTCATCTTTATTTAAAAGCTGTTTAATCGCTTCTGCAAACTCTTGATTTTCTGTTTCTCTTTGTCTTTGCATATATTCAATAGCCCAACGCTTGTTCGCATCATTTAAATCTCTTGCAACTTCAACCACAATTCTTGTTTCACTGTCTATTTGATTAGAGGTAATCATATAGTTCATCAACTTGCGTAACTCATGCAGCGTACGCATTGCCATCGGGTTTTTGAAAGAACCAGTTTTCGGGCTTCCTAATTTCAATACTCCATCTATTTCTTTCGCAGGTGGATAAATATTGATTTCAGAAGGATGATAAATTTTTTTAAGTTTTGTTTCATCAAGATGGTCAAAATTATCTTGTAAAAACTCTTTTAGCGTATCTATCAACTTAGGTAAGCGATAGTAACCGGTTTCAGTTTTGTAATATTTTTTATTATTGGAATGAACAGTTACCAATCTTTCTTCGCTTCCGCTATCTCTTACAATTCCTTGTTTAGTAAAATAGGCTTGATAGCAATCTTTTACTGTTGTAGAAATGTTTTTCTTTTCTTCATCAGAAAAGCCATTCCACTTGTTTGTTCCAAATTGTTCTTCAATGGCGGTTTCAATATCTTTTAAATCATTTTTATCTAATTGATAGTTATTATTCCTAAAGCCAATCCTTTCTGTAGCTTCTATATTTTTGTGTTTAGAAATAAGTCCGTTTACAATATTTAGAATTGATTTTTGTTGACGATTATCGGCAATTACACTACTAATGCTATTTAACAATAATTTTTCATTCTCTTTCCATAAGTCTTTACCCAAAATTTCAGGAAGGTTAGCTAATAAAACTGCTTCGGTGTAAATCAAACCTTTCTGTAAAAATACATTGATTTTGTTGATAGCGTTTAAACTCAACATTCCGTAACCAACGGGGCAAGCGTTCCAAGCAATGACAAATTGTTTTACTTTTTCTGGCTCAAGTTTTAATTTATTCTCAGCAAATTCAGAAACATATTCTTGGTCTTCGTAATTAAATAAAACGTGCCATATATCTTCAATGTCGTAAAATGCTTTGTCCGATTTAGGTGCTTTTGTTTTTTCTTTTTTTATATTCAAATAACCATCACCAAAAATATCTTTTAACCTTGCTGAAACAGGGCATGCTGTTACTGTTGTTTTGGGTTTGTAGTTGAGTTCCCAATTTTCACCTTTCTTCTTTAATAAGGTAATGATTTCTGAAAAAGGAAAATATCCTTTTGATTTTCTAAAAAACAATTCATTATAAATCTCTTGTTTTAGTTCAAGTGGCAACTGTTTCCATTCCGTATTTTCTTTGTATTTAATATTATTCAAAAATGACCATGCACGGAAAGTTTCAAACGCTGGGTGGCTGATGGGTGCACGATATTTATTAGGTTCTAAGGTGCATTTACCTATCAGGCCTTTTTGTGAACGTAAAGGGCGTTTGTAAAAAATACTTCCATCATTTTTATTCTTTCCACTTTCAACTAATTTGGTGTAAAGCGAATCTTCAAATCTTATATCTTGAAACTGAAAAATAAATTTGATTTCATCTTTGTAATTTTCACGAATGGCATATTGAGTAATGCTTTCACGAATTCTTATTTTATCATTTTCCAATAAAGCGAAAAGCCAACCGATAGTTTTTGCTTCTGTGTATTTTTCGTACAACTCAGTAATGGCTTTGTTTTTCTTTTTTTCAGAATACTGTAAGTCCATTACTGCGTCATCGCTTGTTTCTTTTTCCTTTGCATCATCTGCACCTTTCCGGCTACTTTTAAACCCTCTGCGTTGAGCAATGTGATATAATGCTCTACCTAATTTAAAACGATTTGTCTTCAGTTCATCAGTAAGATTATTTTTATCTGTACCGAAATCTAATTTTGTTTCCGCTAATTCTTTACGCAACTGATAGGGGCTTGTGTAATCAGGTTTTCCATCACCATTAAAATCTAATTTTATCCAAGCATCAAATGCTGTATTCCAAATTGGATATACTCTACCTGCATTGTTGTTTTTGCGGGCTTCTTCTTTATCGTAATGCCTCCATTTGTTTAAATCTTCAATAGTTAATGGGCAATATCCTTCATTTATCAATACTTCAAGTGTAGCCCAAAGCCTATACTTGCGAGCTTGGTATAATCGTCTTGTTGAGCGTTTTTTTGTTCGTTGGGCAGCATAAGAATATTCGCCGGTTTTATCTAATCCTACTCCTTTATTAAAGGTGATTATCCCAAATTTTTCAATTTGATTTTCTGTTGCATCTGAATTTCTCAATGCCCAGCCAATAGAGTTTGTTCCTAAGTCAAGCCCTAAAATTTTATCCATAGTTTTTAGTTTTTAATTTCTTTATTCATATTTTTGTTTGGCAAATCACAATAAGGCTATAAGCCGAAGATTTTCTTAGCCCTGCTTCGGTGGGGCTTTTTTCTTGCATTTCCCTTCAATCGCCAATATACCCAAAAAATTTGCGAAATCAAATGAGGAGAGGAGCTAAAATGAAAAAACCCCGCCCGTAAGCGAGGTTTTCTGTTGACCCATAAGGATTCGAACCTTAACTGACTGAACCAAAATCAGTAGTGCTACCGTTACACCATGGGTCAATCCGTTTCCATTCTTAAAAATGGAGTGCAAAAATAAGGGATTGATAGTTTTAATCCAAATGGATTTTTGGAAAGATGAGGCAATCTTTTCACCAAAAAGCACAGCTCCAATATTTCAGACCCTCTCCAATATTATCTATCAGCTAAAACCCAAAACTTACCACATAAAACTTACTACTTACCACCTTTTAGCTCTCCCTTTCTTCCCTTTCTTTCAACTCACGTATTTTATCCAATGCTCTTGCTACCACATCACACATGATGGTATATAGTGCTCCTTGTTTAGGATGCTCATAGATATAATCTAATGCTTTATCTTCATTCGGTATCGTCATCACAGGTATTTTTGGATTCACTTTTTCTATTCCTTCTTTCAATAAGCCAATGATTTCATCGGCTGTTCTGCCGCGCAAGTTTTTATCGCAGCGAATGATGATTTCATCAAAATGCTGTGCCGATATTTCACCTAATTCTCTAATATCATCATCACGTCTGTCGCCCGTGCCGCTGATAACGCCTACATGATATGGATAATCTAATTTACTTACAAAATCGCAGAGCAAGCGCAGCCCGTGTGGATTGTGTGCAAAGTCGGCCAGTATCGTAAATGTTTTGAAATGGAAAAAATTCAATCGGCCGGGTGTCAGACTTTCAGAAGGGATAAACGTTTGCAATCCGGTACGAATGTCTTCAATTGAAATATCGCGGAAGAGATAGGTAGATAATACAGCAGGCAAGCAATTGCTGATATTATGCACTGCTTTTCCTTCATACGTCAGCGGAATTTTCTTTACATCCAATACACGTATTTTCCAGCTGCCTTTCATCAGCGTCACATATCCATTTTCAAAAACACAACTTAATCCATTGGTTGCAGCATGTTCTTTAATGCGTGGATTGTTTTCATCCATACTGAATAAGGCAATATTGCATTTTAAATCCCTTTTCATATTATATACTAAATCGTCATCTGCATTCAGCACAGCAAATCCGGTAGGAAAAACTGTTTCGGGTACCACTGCTTTTACTTTGGCCATTGCCTCCACTGTGTTGATACCGCCTAAGCCTATATGATCGGCAGCCACATTGGTAACAACGGCAACTTCGCAATTTTGAAATGCTAAACCATTTTTTAAAATGCCGCCTCTTGCACATTCTAAAACGGCAAAGTCCACAGTCGGATCTTTCAGTACAAACTGAGAGGAGATGGGCCCGGTGCAGTCTCCCTTCATCATCAACTGATTTTGAATATACACACCATCACTGGTTGTATAGCCCACTTTTTTTCCGGCACTTTTTGCTATGTGTGCTGTCAATCTTGTGGTAGTTGTTTTACCATTTGTTCCTGTTATGGCAATGATAGGAATTCTTCCGGCACTTCCTTTCGGAAAGAGCATATCTACTACAGGTTCGGCCACATTTCGTGGTAAGCCTTCTGCAGGTTCAATATGCATTCTGAATCCGGGCGCTGCATTTACTTCTAATATTGCACCGCCATTTTCGGAGACAGGTGTACGCAAATCCGTAGCCATCACATCAATACCGCAAATATCTAAGCCAATGATGCGAGCAATACGTTCAAACATAAAAACATTTGCAGGATGCACTTCATCTGTTACATCGGTAGAGGTGCCGCCGGTAGAAAGATTGGCCGTTGGCTTCAGCAATACTCGTTCATCTTTTTGTGGCACATATTCTAATGTGATGCCTGCATCGTCCAGCATTTTTTGTGTAAACTGGTCTATCGTTATTTGTGTCAGCACTTTTTCGTGTCCATATCCGCGTCTCGGATCTTTATTGGTTTCATCAATCAGCCATTGTAGATTATGCACACCATCGCCTACTACAGATGCAGGCGTGCGGAGTGCGGCACAAATAAATTTATTGTTGATGACCAAGCAGCGAAAATCAAATCCGGTAATAAATCGTTCCACAATCACACTGCGATTATAGGCTTTCGCTGCTTCAAATGCTTTTTGTGCTTGCTCTCTTGTGGTGATATTGGTTGTATTACCTTTTCCATGATTACCATCTATTGGTTTTATCACCAATGGATAACCAAATTTATCAATGGCTTCATCTAATCCTACTTCAGTACGGATAACCGTTCCTCGCGGTACCGGAATTTCAGCAGCTTCCAACAGTAGTTTTGTTTCTTCTTTATCGCAGGCAATATCCACGGCTATATTAGATGTTGTAGATGCAATGGTTGCTCTGATTCTTTTTTGGTTTACACCATAGCCGAGTTGTACCAAGCTATGTTTGTTCAATCGTATGTAAGGTATGCCTCTTTTTGCTGCTTCATCTACAATGCAACCTGTAGATGGTCCGAGCCTTGTTTCTTCTCTTATCTCTCTTAAATCTTGAATGTCTTTTGCTAAATCATATTCTGTACCATCTACCAAAGATTGCGCTATAGCAACAGATGCTTTTGCTGCATATACACCTGCATCTTCTTCCATGTAGCTGAATACAACGTAATACACTCCTTCTTTTTCTCCATCGGGCGTTCTCGTTCTTCCAAATCCGACTTCCATTCCTGCCAAGGTTTGCAATTCCAAAGCGATATGTTCTATCACGTGTCCCATCCATGTTCCATCTTCCACACGTTTGAAAAAGCCACCTCGCATGGCTTCGCTGCAACGATGCTCAATCATTGTTGGGAACATTTTTTCTATTCGTTCGCGAAAGCCGGGAATTTTATTCGTAGGACTTTGTTCTAATTCTTCCAAATCTAATTTCATCTGAATGAGTTTGGTACGGCGCACACTCCAGTAGTTCGGACCTCTTAAAATTTTGATCTCAAGTATTTTCATCGTTCGCTTTTTATGTTGGTTGAGGTTGGAAGTTAGTTTCTTTTGGGCTTATTGCAAACTTTGTTTGAAAAAAATATAAACTGCAGTGTCTAAGTTTT
This sequence comes from Bacteroidota bacterium, assembly GCA_018268055.1. GTDB lineage: Bacteria > Bacteroidota > Bacteroidia > Chitinophagales > Chitinophagaceae > JJ008. Next base: position 172,584 of record JAFDXF010000086.1, on the reverse strand, counting down.
AAGATTTATGTATTAAGTGTAGCGTTGTGAAAATAAAAACGACTTCTGAATAGTCGGAAAAATACAGATTTTTTTTAATGACAATGAAAGCCTTTGTGCCTTTCCTTCTTCTGTTGTTTCGGAAATAACTGTTTTGATAAAATTCCTAACTTTAAAAAAAATAGTATATGTCGGAAACCAATCGCCGCAAGTTTTTAAAGAAAGCTGGAATATTTTCGGCGGCAACATTTTTTACAGCTTTATCCAAACCCGCATGGTCAAAAAATCTTGAAGCAGCATTGCGTAATGCAGAAGGCGTTTCCGCTGCCGATTTAGCTACCGAAGAAGATTTCTGGTATTATATTCAACAGTCATTCACCGTTTCATCTTCTCTTATCAATCTGAATAATGGAGGCGTATCACCCGCACCCAAAACAGTGCAGGATGCGATGAAAAGATATTATGATTACAGCAATGAAGCGCCCAGTTATTATATGTGGCGTGTATTAGATCAAGGACGTGAGCCATTGAGAAGAAACTTAGCAAGGGTGGCAGGATGCTCCCCCGAAGAAATTGCCATCAACAGAAACTCATCCGAAGGGTTGGAGACTGTTATTTACGGCTTATCCTTAAAAGCAGGCGATGAAGTAGTGGCTACTTTGCAAGATTATCCCAATATGATAAATGCTTATAAGCAGCGTGAATTAAGAGACGGCATCAAAGTAAAATGGATTAACCTTGAACTGCCGAGCGAAGATGAAAATTATTTAGTAAGTCAGTATGTCAATGCATTTACGACCAAAACAAAAGTGGTACACATTACCCATATCATCAACTGGATGGGGCAAATAATTCCCGTAAAAAAAATAGCACAAGAAGCGCACAAAAGAGGAATAGAAGTGGTGGTGGATGGCGCACATAGCTTTGCACACTTTGATTTTAAAATTCCCGATTTAGAGGCAGATTATTTTGCTACAAGCTTGCACAAGTGGCTGTATGCGCCTATCGGCAGCGGTATGTTGTATGTACGTAAAGAAAAAATCAAATCAATTTACCCTCTATTCGCTACATCTGATAATCCCTTAAAAGACGATATTAGAAAGTTTGAGGCATTAGGCACAAGGCCAATGTACATTGAACAAGCAATTGGGAAAGCAATAGAGTTTCATGAAATGATTGGCATTGAGCGCAAGCAGAAGCGATTACATTATTTGAAAAATTATTGGTTTGATAGAGTTAAAGATATTCCCAAAGTAAAATTGCATACTTCCTTCTCGCCGGATTGGGGATGTGCTATTGGAAATGTTTCGGTAGATGGTAAAACCCCTGCTGAATTAGATGCCTTTTTGATGGACAAATACAAAATACATGCAGTAAGTATTAGTTGGGAAAATATTAAAAGTTTGCGTGTTACTCCAAATGTTTATACCACAACAGAAAATTTAGATGTATTGGTAGAAGCAATAAAAACTTTTGCAAAAACCATCTAAACCCCTAAACTCCTAAACTCCTAAACTCCTAAACCCCTAACCCCCTTTCTCTTAAATCTTAAACCCGACAGTCAACAGTACATTTCCATTGGTAGATTTGATATTAGCACCATAAAATGGATTATTCTGTAAGCGATATGCAAACTGAACATCTTTGCCCATTGTATGCACATAAGTAAGATCCACAAACATGCCTTTATTGCGATAGCCAAGTCCGCCACTCAATTGGAAACGACTTCCTTTTTCTCCATGACCTAAATCTTTATAAGGATTGCCATAATAAGCAGCGCCCAATCTTGCCATGATGGTAGTGAACTTTAATTCGCCACCGATTTTAAAGTTAAATGCAGGTTTATAGATATTTTTAATCGTACTATTTAGTTGAGTGTAATAATTTTTAGTTGAAGTAGTATTATCACTTTGAGCATCTGTTTTAAATGAAGATGATTTATAGTTTACATATTCAATATCAGCAGTCAAAAAGCCTTTCTGTTTTCTTACATCTTGTATTTCTCTGAATACATAAGAAGCACTGGCCATCACTCTGAAAGGTGAGATGAGATAATAAGCAGATTTACCATCGACACCACCGGTAAGTGTGGATGAACTCTGCGTCAGTTGTCCTTTATACGTTTCTGTATTCGTTGTTACGTTCGTACTGTATTTATCGGTAAGAGAATAAAAAGTAGGCGTGTGAATAGCTAAGCCTAATCGCAAAAACTCTTGAGGCTTGTAAATGATTCCCAGCTTCGCATTTACACCCAAACCGGTTGTATTCAGATTATCTGTTATGGCTGCAAAGTCAAAATTGTTGGCCGTGTTATTTGTAGCATCTGCTTCAGTAAATGTAGCATTGCGAGTATAGTTTACAATTGGTAAGCCAAGTGTTGCGCCATAAAACAATTTGTCATTCGTATTGATAGCGGCGGCAAATCCAAGTTCTGTAATGCCGCCAGTTTCTGTTACGGCATTTTCTTGAAGCAAGCCGGAAGCAATCGGTGCTCTTGTTTTAAACTGATAGTTTCCGGAAGAGCCACCTGCAATGGTGTCAATCCAATATGTATTAAATGCTAAGCTGGTACCAAAGGGGTAATTCGATGCTACGTTGTTTGCATCCTTATCATTGTTGTTTTGAATTTCTTCTAAAAATTTTTGAGAGTAAGAGCTTTTATTATTTAATCCGCGATAGAGCAGGTTGTTTCCAAAAGAAGCCGTTCTATTGATTGCTATTGAGAATGCAGCGCCGGAGTTTTTTCTTTTTTTATAATCTGTTCCTGTGCCAATAACAAACCCTGAAGTGCCATAGGAAAGATTACTTTTTTTATCGGCTTCTGTTCTGCTGATATAAGTTGCTTTATTATTTAGAAAATTGAATCCGGGTGAAAAAACGAGATCACCTGTTTTGTAAAATCCAAGCCCTGCAGGGTTGACAAATGTAGCAGAAATATCTCCACCCAAAGAAGTCATTGCACCGCCAATAGCTTGTTGCCTTGCAGAACCTCCGGATGTAATCCAAGAATAGCGTAGTGCATCTGTTGGATCTTGTGCATTGATTTGTGTATAGGCAAAAAGCGTGGTCAATATGAATAGATATTTCTTCATATAATTATTTTGAAGTGAATTGTATTATTAAAAATCTGACTAATGCAATCTGTGCGAATTAAAATCTTCTTACCGGTGCACTACTGCTGCCGCTTGAAGTATTTGAACTACCTGAATTGCCGGAACTTGTATTGTTGTTAGAGCTTCCTGAATTATTATTGGAAGAACTTGAATTAGACCCATTAAAGATATTTCTTAATACACTTCCTCCGTTATTGTTATTGGAACTACTGTTTTTTGGAGTAGTATAATAATCATCGTTCGAACTTCTTCCTGTATAGCCTGTTTTTGCATTGCTATTTGTACGAGCCGGATTAGTCGGAGTATAGGTATTTAGATTTACTGTTCTGGGCTTGTTGTAAGTGTTTACAGTTTTAGGGTTTACAATCACATAGTTGTTATAGTAGGGGTTGTAATAGCTGTTCCAATAAGAATATGCATTCCAATCGTTATAGTAAGGATAATAGCGTCTGTAGCGATAATCGTTATAATACCAATCGTCTAAATCACTCCAGCGTGTACGATCGGCTACTTTCATACGCAGATAACGATCGCTGTAATAGTCGTCATTATTACGGTATTGGCGATCATCATTTTTTTGTGATGTTTGATATTCGTCTTGTGCACGCACCGGAGAATAGTAAACGTCATCGGGTGTTTGGCCGGTTTTATAGGCAGTAGTACAGCTACTGAATACCAATAATGTCATACCCAGAATTAATAATGCAGATTTCATGGCAAACGAATTGTTTTGTTAATAATGAAGTTACTACTTTTGCCCGACTTAATTAGCGGAACAATTGCAAAGTTAACACAACAAAGATTTATCCAGTTTCAAAAAAATTGCATCAAACACTGTTAAATTAAGTTTAAAGAATTAGTGGTTTTAAAATTTTCAATAAAATGAGTAAAGAAATTACATCCAGACATCAAGATTATGCACAATGGTATAATGATTTAGTGTTGAAAGGTGAGCTGGCGGACTATTCCGCAGTCAGAGGTTGTATGGTTATTAAACCTTATGGATTTGCCCTTTGGGAGAATATGCGTGATGCTCTGGATAAGATGTTTAAAGATACCGGGCATGTAAATGCCTATTTCCCTTTGTTTATTCCAAAAAGTTTTTTAAGCAAAGAAGCCGCACACGTAGAAGGATTTGCCAAAGAATGTGCAGTGGTAACACACTATCGTTTAAAAAATGATCCGAATGGCGGTGGCGTTATAGTTGATCCTGAAGCAAAACTCGAAGAAGAATTAATCGTTCGCCCTACGAGTGAAACGATTATCTGGAGTACATACAAAGACTGGATTCAATCTTATAGAGATTTGCCTTTACTGATCAATCAATGGGCAAATGTGGTGCGTTGGGAAATGAGAACGAGATTATTTTTACGTACTGCCGAATTTTTATGGCAAGAAGGACATACGGCACATGCTACCCGTGAGGAAGCCATTGAAGAAACAGAAAAGATGCTGAATGTGTATGCCACTTTTGTAGAAGAATATATGGCCGTGCCTGTTATCAAAGGTGTGAAAACAGCTTCAGAGCGTTTCGCCGGTGCAGAAGATACTTATTGCATTGAAGCATTGATGCAAGATGGTAAAGCATTGCAAGCAGGTACTTCTCACTTCCTTGGACAAAATTTTGCAAAAGCATTTGATGTAAAATTTTTAAACAATGCCAATCAACAAGAATATGTGTGGGCTACAAGTTGGGGAGTAAGTACAAGATTGGTTGGAGCATTAGTAATGGCACACAGTGATGATCAAGGTTTGGTACTACCTCCCAAAATTGCTCCTTTGCAAGTAGTAATTGTTCCAATCTACAAAGGCGATGAACAAAAAGCACAGATAGATACAAAGGTGAAAGAAATAATAGAGCATTTGAAAAATTTAGGTGTTCGTGTTAAGTATGATGATAATAATAATAACCGCCCCGGATGGAAATTCGCCGAATATGAAATGAAAGGTGTGCCCGTTCGTTTGGCATTAGGTGCAAGAGATTTAGAAAATAATGTAATAGAAGTTGCTCGTCGCGATACTAAAGAGAAAAAAACAGTGGGATTGGATGGTATTGCGCAGTATGTTTCCGGTTTGCTGATAGAAATACAATACAATCTTTTTGAAAAAGCAAAGACATATCGGGATACACATATTACACAAGCAAATACATGGGATGAATTTGAAAAACTCTTAGACGAAAAAGGCGGATTTATTGCTGCACATTGGGATGGCACTGCCGAAACAGAAGAAGCGATTAAAGAAAAAACAAAAGCAACGATTCGTTGTATTCCATTAGACAATTTAAAAGAAGATGGAAAATGCATCTTGACCGGTAAGCCTTCTACACAAAGAGTGCTTTTCGCAAGAGCTTATTAATTTTGGAAGCATTTTTTTTACAACGTTTGCGCTGCCAGCAAATGATAATTTTATAGAATGGAAAAACCTGAAAATATATTTGAGCAGGGCAAAGTATTACTGATTGATAAACCTTTGGAATGGACATCTTTTGATGTGGTAAGAAAAATTCGAAACACGATTAAAATTAAAAAAGTAGGACATGCCGGTACATTAGATCCGCTTGCTACAGGTTTGTTGATTGTATGCACCGGAAAATTTACCAAGAAGATAAATGAGTACATGGCTCAAGAGAAAGAATATACCGGAACATTTACTTTGGGTGCTACTACACCGACTTATGATTTAGAAAGCAGCCCCGAGCAGAATAAAGAATTTAAACATTTAGCGACTGAGCAAATAATAGAAGCTACAAAAAATTTTACAGGAGAGATAATGCAAGTGCCACCTGCACATTCGGCTATTAAGATAGGAGGGAAAAGAGTTTATGAATTAGCCCGTCAAGGAAAGGAAGTGAAATTAGAGCCGCGAAAAATTACTATCAAAGAATTTGAAATAGTTTCGGTAGAGCTTCCCGTTGTGCAGTTTAGAGTGGTATGCAGCACAGGCACTTATATTCGTAGCTTGGCAAACGATTTCGGCGCAGCACTTGGTTGTGGCGCTTATCTAAGCAGTTTGTGTAGAACAAGGATTGGCACATTTTTATTAAAAGATGCTTTATCAGTTGAAAAATTTGTTGAGGAAGTAATAAAAGGATAAAGAGTAGGTATTTCAATTCGTTATGGAAAACAGGCAATAACTCTTGTATGATATATTCATCAGTTAACTCTTAAAATTTAGTTTTCCCCTTTTTTAAATTGTTTGGCGAAAAAAATGTATTAGTCGTGTAATATTTTTATTTACCTTTGTGAGTGAATACTAACTAACGATATTTTGAAATTAAGAATTATGAACCAGTTTACAACAAGACAAATAGAGATTATGGAAGCCGCCACCAATCGTATTTCAAAATTTGGAATCCAAAATTTGACTATTAAAACGCTTGCTGAAGATATTGGCTTGTCTGAACCAGCTTTGTATCGCCACTTCAAAAGCAAGAATGAAATTTTGTTGAGTTTATTGGAGTATTTCAAAACCGAAATGAAAACTCGTATTGAGTCTATTGTCTTTAAACCAACAGATACGGCAGGAGATAAATTAAGAGCCATCTTTAATTCGCAATTGCAAACTTTTACCAACAAACCCGCTATTGTTAGTGTCATTTTTGCTGAAAGTATTTTTCATTTTGATGAAAGCCTAAGTAACAAGGTTTCCGAAATTATGGATATGATGCAGGTATATGTGAATACAAATATTGAAGAAGGTCAGAAAAATGGAGCTTACAATAAATTAATTGGTTCTTCTACTCTCACCACGATTATTATAGGAGGTATGAGAATGACTGTATTAAAATGGAAACTGTCCAAACATAAATCCAACTTAGTAAAAGACGGAAAAACCGTTTTGAAAGGAATTTTAAAAATGATAGAAAAATAAAAATAGATAACATGAGAAAGACGACAATTATTCTAAGTTTTGCATTAGGAGCATTTTTTATCAGTTGTAACAACAATGCAACTTCTGATAAAAAAGTACAGACGGAAGCAGCAACACATGAGCAACACGAACACGAAGAAAGTTCAGAAGCTATTGAATTGAACAATGGTGAAAAATGGAAGGTAAACGAAGAGATGAAACCTTATGTTACAAAAGGATCTGAATTAGTAAATACTTTTATACAAAATAAAGGGACTGATTATAAAAATTTAGCAGAGCAATTAAAATCTGAAAATGACCAATTAATTAAAAGTTGTACCATGGGCGGAAAAAGCCATGAAGAACTGCATAAATGGTTACATCCGCATTTAGAACTGGTAGATAAATTAAAAAAAACGAATGATGCTAAAGAAGCGGATGAAATTGTGCATCAATTAGAGAAATCGTATCAAGGTTATCAAAATTATTTTCAGTAAATGAATTACTCTCTTGATAATTTTAAAATTAAAAAATGAAAACAGACAATATTACAATTGATAATTATTTGGATAACCATTACATTAAAAAAAGTAATTGGTTAAGAGCGGCTGTGTTAGGTGCTAATGATGGTATTATCTCGGTGTCAAGTATTGCTATAGGAGTAGCATCGGCAAGTTCTGTACGAGAGCCTGTTTTGTTGGCTACTATTGCAGGACTTGTAGCGGGTGCTTTGTCAATGGCTGCCGGTGAATATGTTTCGGTTAGCTCACAGACAGACATAGAAAAATCCGATATTGAAAGAGAACGTCAGGAGCTAATTGAAATGCCCGAAATAGAATTAAACATTCTGGCGCAAATCTACGAGCGAAGGGGACTGAAAAAAGAAACCGCATTGATTGTAGCAAAAGAGTTAACGGAGCATGATGCTCTTGCCGCTCACGTGAGAGACGAGTTGGGTATCACAGAAGTAAGTCAGGCAAACCCTATTCAGGCGGCAATGGCATCAGGCGCATCATTTACTGCCGGTGCATTATTGCCATTACTTGTAACATTTTTTGCTCCTGAAAAGTTAATGGTTCATTTTTTATATGCTTTCACTATTGTTTCATTAATAATACTTGGAGCAGTTTCTGCTAAAGCTGGCGGTTCAAGTATTAAAAAGGCGGTAATAAGAATTGTGATATGGGGGACAATAGCAATGGGTATATCTGCTTTGGTGGGATATATTTTTGGCGTAAATATTTAACTTTTTAAACGAATATTATGAATGGTAAATACAATATGGCAATAGGATTCCTTAGTATGGGGCTTTTTATGCTCTATGGCTTCCTTTTGATTTATCTCCGTGATTTTGCACCCGACAAAGAAGAATGGATAAATGCTTACAGTACTGGCAAACACTTTGAAAGCAGATTAGCTCATGTACACGGCAATCTATTTGCTTTTCTGAATATTGTTATTGGCTTTCTTTTGTTACAATTCCGCAATAGTTTAAAAAATACAAAAGCTATTTCGTGGTTAGCTCTGATAGGTTTATTTATGCCAATAGGAATTTTATTGGAAGTATATTTAGGATTTCCTCCCATATTCGTTTTAATTGGAGCAATGGCAATGACTGCTTCTGTTATTTGGTTGGGAGTTTCTTTTTATAAAATGAAAACAGAATAAACTAAAAAAATTTACTCTATTATGTTAGTGAACATTCACAAACCAATTTCTATTCTACTGATTATTTTCGGGTGGAATACCGTTCAGGCACAGGAAGTCTGGACTTTAAAACAATGTATTGATACCGCACAGGTTTATAACAAGACCTTACAAATTAATCGGAACAATATCAGTATAAGTGAACAAAGGAAGAAAGAAGCACAAGCTAATCTTATCCCGAAAGTTACTGCCAATACGGATTATAAGTATTTTATGGAATTGCCTACACAACTGATGCCGATGAATGCACTCAATCCGCAAGCACCCGAAGGACAATTCAGAAACCTTCAATTTGGTGTACCGCATAATATCAATGCAAATGTGCAGTTGGCAATGCCCTTGTACAATCCGCAAGTATATGGAGCGATTGAGAACACCAAAATTGCCAATGAACTAACACAGCTTCAATTTCAAAAATCGGAAGAACAGGTTTTATACGATATTACTACGCTGTATTACAATGCTCAAATTCTGAAACACCAATTGGATTTCTTGGAAAGCAATCTGATAAATACCCAAAAACTATTGAAGAATATGGAACTGTTGAAAGAGCAGTTGTTGGCAAAGGGTACAGATGTGAGCAAAGTAAAATTACAAGCTGAACAGTTGGCTACGCAAAGAGAAAATGTGAACAATAAATACACTTCAATTCTGAATGCGTTGAAACTGAATATCGGTATTTCATTAGAGCAAAATATTACTGTTATTTCTGAAATTGAACAACAAGTTTTAACTGAAAATAATGCCGGAAATGTATTGGATTTGAGAATTATTCAGGCACAAAACAAACTATTGAATAGTGAATTGAGTACGCTGAACAAATCACGGTTTCTGCCCTCGTTGAATTTGATTGCTTCCTACGGAACAACAGGTTTTGGTTACGATAAAACCCCCAACGATTTTCTGAAATTCTATCCTGTAAGTTTTGCAGGAATACAGTTGTCCTATCCTCTATTCAACGGAACGGTAACACAACGGAAAATCAATCAAAAGAAATTAGAAATATCCAATAATGAACTGCAATCTAAATTGATTTCTGAAAAGAATACGATGGAAATTGAAAATGCAATCCGACAAAGAACCATTGCACAATCCACCATTACTAATACAGAAAACCAAATCATTTTAGCAAAAGATATTTATGAAAAAACAGTGTTGCAACAAAAGCAAGGAACAGCAACGCTGACTGATGTTTTATTAGCAGACAATGCACTTCGTGAAGCACAGCAAAATTACTTGTCGGCAGTTATAGATTATCTGAAAGCAGATCTGGAGATTAAGAAGTTGACAGGAACGATTAAAAATTAAAAATTACGAATTAAAAATTGAGATAATGAAAAAAATAATTTGGATAATAATAGGAATTGCTGTTGTAGCATTAGTCGCTATCAAATTGATAAGCAACAAAAAAACTACCGAAAGCAAGGTATATCAGTTTGATAAAGAAAAACCTATTTCGGTTGAAGTTGATACCATTCGTTTAAAATCTTTAAGTGAAGAAAATGCTTTTACAGGCACATTTGAACCTAACAAGGAAAGCAAAATCAGTGCGGAAACACAAGGGAAAATCAATAGTGTTTTAGTAGATGTTGGCTCTTTCGTTCAACAAGGACAAACGCTTATTCAGTTGGATAATTCATTGTTGAAACTGCAATTACAAACGGTTCAAGTTCAAATTGAAGGTTTGGAAGATGATGTAAAACGCTATACAATTTTAACCCAAGCCGATGCCGTGCAAGGCGTACAATTAGAAAAAGCACAATTAGGTTTGAAATCTGCAAAAGTGCAAAAAGCAACCATCCAGGAACAAATCAATAAAACAACTATCAAAGCTCCTTTTAGTGGAATTGTAACGGCAAAATTGAGTGAGGTTGGTGCTTTCGCAGCTCCCGGAGTTCCATTGTTGCAAATTACAGATATAGGCACTTTACGCTTTACGGTAAATGTTCCCGAAAATAATTTGGCTCTGTTTCAAAACAATCAAACCTATAAAATTAGTGCTGATGTTTTCCCTGATATTCTTCTTTCAGGAAAAATAACTATGATTGGAAGCAAAGCCAATATGGGCAATAGTTTTCCTGTGCAGTTTCAAGTTGCAAATACCAAAAACTTAACCATAAAATCGGGAATGTTTGGTAAAGTAAATTTTGGAGAAAGTACACAAGAAAAAGGTATTCTCATCCAGTCTTCTGCTATTCTAAATAATGATGAAAAAACACAAGTCTATATTATTGACAACGGAAAAGCATTGCTAAAAACAATTGAAACCTCTCAAAATATTGGAAATAAAACCGTAGTAAAAGACGGTTTACAAGAGGGAGATATAATTGTAACAAGTGGATTTATCAATCTTTTTAATGGTGCAAATATTACTACAAAATAAAATCAGCAACTATGAATATCACAGAAATATCAATCAAACGCCCCTCGCTGATTATCGTACTTTTCAGTGTATTTGCCCTATTGGGAATTATCGGCTATAAAAATTTGAGCTATGAATTAATGCCCGATTTTAATCAGCCTGTTGTGGTAATTAGAACGGTTTACCCCGGTGCAGAACCTAACGAGGTAGAAACTTCTGTTTCCCGAAAAATTGAAGATGCTCTTTCCAATTTGGAGGGTGTAGATTATTTGGTTACGAAGTCTTTACCAAATGCTTCTATCATCATTGCCAACTTGAAATATGGAACAGATTTGGACAAAACAATGCAAGATGCACAACGCTACATTGATAACATTCGGAAAGATTTACCCAAGGATATTTTAAGTCCCGTAATGAGCAAGGTTTCGCCAAACGATTTACCAATTATGTCGGTAAGTGCAACAAGTAGTTTGAAACCTACCGAGTTTTATCAAAAAATGAAAGATGATTATTTGCCACAAGTTCAGCAATTAAAAGGAGTGGCAGAAATAACCATTTTGGGTGGAGAAGAACGGGAAATCCAAATCAAAGTAGATAAAGAAAAATTAAAACTCTACAAACTCTCTTTGGTTCAAGTGGTGGAAGCTGTAAACCGTTCTGGTATTGATTTACCTGCTGGAAAATTACAAACCGAAACTGAAAATAATTCTGTGCGTTTGGTGGGAAAATTCAACTCCGTAAATGACATTCAAAATGTACAAGTGGCAATGCCTTTTCCAAATAGTCCTGTGTATGTAAAGGATATAGCAGAAGTAACGGACGGAATCAAAGAAATTACTTCTTACAGTCGTTACGATGGTAAAAATGGAATTGGTTTAATGATAAAAAAACAAGGCGATGCAAATGCGGTTGATGTATCAAAACTGATTAGAGAGAAATTTCAAACTATAGAAAAACAAAATACCAATGCAGATGTAAAATTTATCGTTACGGATGATAGCACGGACAACACAATTGCAGCTGTTAATTCGGTGGTGTTTGATTTGATTTTAGCAGTAATTTTAGTGTCGTTGGTAATGTTGCTGTTCCTGCGAAGTTTCAGAAACTCGCTGATTGTTTTAGTTGCCATTCCTACTTCTTTAATTACCGCTTTTGCTGTGATGTGGCTGTTGGGTTATACTTTGAACTTGATGACTTTACTCGCAATGTCTTTAATCATCGGTATTTTGGTGGACGATGCTACCGTAGTTTTAGAAAATATTCAACGCCATTTGGATATGGGTAAAGAAAAAAGAGCAGCAGCGATGGACGGACGAATGGAAATTGGGTTTTCGGCTTTATCCATTACCTTAGTTGATGTAGTGGTTTTCTTACCAATTTTATTTTTACAGGTTTTCGTTGCCGATATGCTCAAACAATTTTCTGTAGTGGTTATCACTTCAACACTTACGAGTTTGTTGGTAGGTTTTACTTTAACGCCTTGGTTGGCTTCACGCATCGGGAAAAAAGAAGATTTACAACCAACAAATTTCTTTAATCGTTTCTTGCTTTGGTTTGAAAAACAGTTAGACAAATTCATTAATTGGTATGGGAAAACATTGAATTGGGTTTTAAGTCACAAACTCATTTTTACAGGTTTTGTTTTGTTGTTATTCGTTGGAACAGCAGCAATGATGAAACAAGGAATTATCGGAAAAGAACTCATCTCAACAGGCGACCAAGGGAAATTCCGCTTGGCATTAGAGTTTGATAAAAGTACTTCCATTCAGCAAAACAATTTGATTTCCGAGAAAATAGAAAGCTACATTTTGAAACAACCCGAAGTAGCAACCATTTTCAGTAATGTAGGCGGACCAAGTACCGGTATTGGAAGTTTGGGAGTTGGTTCTACTAATAAAACTGAATTTACTATTCAATTAAAAATTAAAAATGACGAATTACTAAAAGCTGGAATTACTAAAATTCCGACCGAACAATTTATGCGAAAGTTGAGAGAGGATTTACAGAAAAATTATTCGGGGATCAATTTTTCAATGATGGCATTAGGTTTAATTCCTCGTTCTGCACCGATAGAAATTACATTAAGCGGAAGCAGTTTAACACAAGTAATGCAAACTGGCAATGATTTGAAATCAGTTATAGAAAAAATACCCGGTGCAGATAATGTTCGTTTGTCGGTTGAAGCAGGAAGTCCTGAATTAAAAGTAATCCCAGATAAAGATAAAATGCAACGATTAGGTTTAAACACAGCTTATGTAGGAATGAATTTGCGTACTGCTTTTACAGGTAATGACGATGCTACTTTAACTGAAAACGGAACAGAATACCCTGTGCGAATTTGGTTGGATAAATTCAATCGTAAAAATGAAGACGATGTAAAACAGCTCAACATTGTAAACCCAATGGGAGTTCCAATTGAAGTTTCTCAAATAGCCACTATTGAACGAGATAATTCGCCCTCACTTTTAGAACGAAAAGACCGCCAACCTGCTGTAACTTTGACCGCTGATGCTTTGGGAAGACCGTCTGGAACAGTTGCTGATGAAGTGGTGGCTTACATTAAAAACAATCCATTACCTGAAGGCATTTCAATGACTTGGGGAAGCGACATCAAACGACAAAACGATAGTTTCGGAGCATTGGGTTCAGTATTGATGATTTCTTTTTTACTGATTTATTTGATTATGGTGGCATTGTATGATAGTTACATTTATCCTTTTGTAGCATTATTCGCTATTCCTGTTGCAGCTATCGGAGCTTTCTTAGCATTGAATTTATCATTGAGCAACTTGAGTTTATTTGCTTTGCTTGGGTTGATAATGTTAATGGGTTTGGTTACCAAAAATTCCATTTTAATAGTGGATTTTACCAACCAATTGAAAGCGGAAGGAAAGCACTACAAAGAAGCATTGATTACCGCAGGAAAAGAGCGTATGCGACCAATCTTGATGACCACTTTATCAATGGCAATAGGAATGTTACCGATTGCCTTAGCAAGTGGAACAGCAGCCGAATGGAAAAATGGTTTGGCGTGGGTAATCATTGGCGGTTTGCTTTCTTCTTTAGCATTGACGGTGTATTTAGTACCGATGGTTTATGATGTGGTGGACAGCATCAAAGCAAAATTTATCAAGAGAAAAGATAAAAATATTTTAGTATAAATAAGATTTACTTATTACTTGAACTTAGTCAAAAAATTATATGACGAGTATCACCAATCAAATCATTAGTATTCATTAATTTTGTCGCAATGAAACGATTATTGGCAATATTTTTCTTATTTACTTTCCTAAGTGCAAATACAGCATTTGGGGAGGTCTTAAAATTGCCGATGCTGATTCATCATTATATGGAGCATTCAAATATTGAAAATAAAATTTCTTTTATTGATTTTTTAAAAGAACATTACACCAATTTAGCTAAACATGGTGACAGTACGCAACATCATCATGAAAAATTACCTTTTAAAACTATTGACAGTAATCTCTCACACGTTGTTTCTGTAGCTCCTAAGATTCAGTTTTCAATAGCGAAAATTCTTTACCCCTGCGATAATATAATTATCCCTGTTTATCAGGATGATGATTGTTCCAACAATTATCTGAACAGCATCTGGCAGCCCCCACGCCTTAGTTAATCATTCTATTTAGTGTTGTAAAGCAAACTTGTTTTGCCTCCAATTGCATGGGCTTTTGGCTCTACGCAGTTATAATTCTAATGAATAAAAAAAAATAATTATGCTGAATAAAATAATTGAGTTCTCCATAAAGAACAAATTGATTGTAGGTATTTTTTTGCTTGCACTGATTGCTTATGGTGCTTATGAAGTGAAAAAATTGCCTATTGATGCTGTACCTGACATCACAAACAATCAGGTGCAAGTTATCACATCTGTGCCTGCATTGGGTGCACCGGATGTGGAAAGATTGATTACTTTTCCGATAGAACAAGTCAATAATAATATTCCAGGGTTAATTGAAATTCGTAGCTTTTCTCGCTTTGGGCTTTCCGTTGTTACGATAGTATTTAATGATAATACGGATATCTATTGGGCGAGGCAACAAGTATCTGAGCGTTTGCAACAAGCTAAAGAGATGATTCCGCAAGGTCTTGGCTCTCCGGTTTTAGCTCCTGTGACAACCGGTTTAGGAGAAATTTATCAATATACTGTTCGTCCTAAAAAAGGGTACGAACAAAAATACAATGCCATGGATTTGCGTACTATTCAGGATTGGATTGTACGCAGACAACTATTAGGAGTTGAGGGTGTGGCTGAGGTCAGTAGTTTTGGTGGGCTTTTAAAACAGTATGAAGTAGCTGTTGTCCCCGAAAAATTATTGGCGAATAATATTACCATTAATGATGTGTTCAATGCATTAGAATCAAATAATCAAAATACGGGGGGCGCATATATTGAGAAAGGCCCGACAGCATTATTTATCCGAAGCGAAGGTTTAGTGGATAAAATTGATGGGATAAAAAATATAGTAGTTAAAAATCTACCCAATGGGATTCCACTTTTAATTAGTGATATTGGTGAAGTTCAATTAGGAAATGCTACTCGTTATGGCGCCATGACTTATAATGGTGAGGAACAAGTATCGGGAGCAGTAGTGATGATGTTGAAAGGAGCTAACAGCAATTCAGTAATTAAGAATATTAAAGAGCGCATTGCAAAGATTGAGAAAACACTTCCTGAAGGTGTAATGATTGATCCCTTTTTGGACAGAACTAAGATGGTGAACAATGCAATTAGCACCGTTGGAAAAAATCTCTTAGAAGGTGCATTAATTGTGGTTTTTGTTTTGGTGGTATTTCTCGGAAACTTTCGTGCCGGATTCTTGGTAGCTTCTGTAATTCCGCTTTCTATGCTGTTTGCCATTATTATGATGAATATATTCGGAGTGAGTGGCAATCTGATGAGTTTGGGGGCATTGGATTTTGGATTAATTGTAGATGGTGCTGTTATTATTGTTGAAGCAGTGATGCATAGGCTTTCACACAGTAAACATTTTAATAAAATTAACCGACTCACGCAAAATGAAATGGATAGTGAAGTACAACACTCTGCTTCAAAGATGATGAACAGTGCCGTGTTCGGACAAATAATAATTCTTGTAGTTTATCTGCCGATCTTCACTTTGCAAGGTATTGAAGGAAAAATGTTTAAGCCAATGGCTCAGACAGTAGCATTTGCATTAATGGGAGCGTTCCTGCTTTCATTGACTTATATACCCATGATGAGCACCTTGTTTCTCAGTAAAAACATTTCTCACAAATCAACTTTGTCAGATAGAATGATGAATCGTCTGGAAAGATTCTATCAACGTTACCTAATTAAAATTTTGCGCTTTCAGAAAGTTGTATTGGCTACTGTTGCCGGTTTATTTATTCTTGCTATTATATTGTTAGGCCGTTTGGGTGGAGAATTTATTCCTGCACTTCCCGAAGGCGATTTTGCAGTGGACACTCGTGTATTGCCCGGCAGTAATTTGAATGCTTCAATTGATGCTGTTTCCAAAGCTTCTAAAATTTTATTAAGTAAATTTCCGGAAGTAGAAAAAGTAGTAACTAAAACCGGAGCGAGTGAAGTGCCCACCGATCCCATGGCCTTGGACGCTTCGGATATGATGATTATTTTGAAGGATAGGAAACAATGGACTTCTGCAAAAACATATCCTGAAATTGAAGCTAAAATGGCTAAAGCTTTAGCAGATGTACCGGGAGTACAATTTGGTTTTCAATATCCGGTTGCCATGCGTTTTAATGAACTGATGTCAGGAGCAAGACAGGATGTGGTATGTAAAATCTTTGGCGTTAATTTGGATACACTTGCTCATTATGCCGCCCGTCTTGGTAATATATGCAATTCCATTGAAGGTAGTACCGGCTTATATGTAGAAGCAGTAACAGGAATGCCTCAAATTGTTATTCAATATAACAGAGCTGTTATTGCACAATACGGATTAAACATCAGCAATATCAATAGAATTATCAACGCAGCATTTGCCGGAGTAAGTAGCGGTATGGTATATGAAGATGAAAAGAGATTTGATCTGGTAGTGCGCCTTTCCGGAGATAAAAGAAAAAACGTATCGGATGTTCAAAACCTTTTAATTGCCACACCTAATGGCACACAGATACCTTTGAGTATAGTTGCTAAAGTTGAAATCATTGAAGGCCTAAATCAAATTCAAAGAGAAAATGCACAAAGAAGAATTATTGTCGGGTTTAATGTACGTGGCAGGGATGTACAATCTATGGTTCACGAATTGCAACAAAAGGTGGAAGAACAAATTAAGTTGCCATCAGGCTATTACATTACTTATGGTGGGGCGTTCCAAAATCTGGAGGCTGCTAAATCAAGACTTTATGTAGCTGTTCCTGTTTCTTTAGCTTTAATTTTTTTGTTATTGTATTTTGCTTTTCATTCAGTTAAGCAAGGGTTACTCATATACACTGCTATTCCATTATCGGCTATGGGAGGAATTTTTGCATTGTATATCAGAGGCATTTCATTCAGCATTAGCGCAGGTGTAGGTTTTATTGCCTTGTTTGGTGTAGCGGTTTTAAATGGAATAGTATTGATAGCTGAATTTAACCGGTTAAGAAATGAAGGACATACAGATTTAAAACGCATAGTTATACAAGGTACAAAAATCAGATTACGTCCTGTATTAATGACTGCTTTTGTAGCTTCATTAGGTTTCTTACCTATGGCACTCAGTACCGGTGAAGGAGCAGAAGTGCAAAGACCCTTAGCTACTGTGGTGATTGGTGGATTATTGATTGCAACATTTTTGACACTATTTGTTTTACCAATACTTTATATCATGTTTAATAAAAGGCGCAAGGGCGATAAATTAGCAATTAGCAATAGGCAATAGGTAATTAACAATGGGCAATTGACTATTAAAATAATTTTCTTTAAAATTCAAAAAAAATAAAATCATGGGTTCATATAATTTTAAAAACACCACATTATATAAAAAGACATTTTCTTTAGCAATGGAGGTTTATGGTATTAGTAAGAATTTTCCTAAGGAAGAAAAATATTCTTTAACTGACCAAATAAGACGTTCTTCAAGAAGTGTTTGTGCCAATCTTGCTGAAGCATATCGCAAAAAGCGTTATCAGGCACACTTTATTTCAAAGCTAACTGATTGTGATGCTGAAAATTCAGAAACCAGTGTCTGGCTTGATTTTGCACTTCATTGTGAATATATAAGTATAGACATTTATACTGATTTATTGATGAAAAATGAAGAGATAGGAAAGATGATTAGTCATGCAATTAATAACCCTGAAAAATATTAAAGATGAAAAATAGTCTTTTAAATAGGCAGAGGAAAATAAGCAATAGACAATTGGCAATCGGGAATAAGCAATTGACAAAATGCAAATCAATAATGACAAGATTCATATTGCCTATTGCATTTTGCCTATTCTTTTCCTTTCAAACTGTAAATGCGCAAACGCCAATTACATTGCAACAAGCAATAGATACAGCTTTGCAAAATAATCTCACTTTAAAAAATGAAAAACTACGCTCTGAATATCAACAAAAATTAATTGCTACAGGAAAAACTATTCCTGCTACACAATTCTTTACTGAATATGGACAAATTAATAGCGTGTATCCTGATGTGAAAATAGGAATATCTCAAAGCATCAGTTTCCCTAAAGTTTACACTACTCAAAAGAATTTGATGCATGAAGAATGGAAAAATAGTGTATTGCAAGTAGGTGTTCAGGAAGCTGTTTTAAAAAAGCAGGTGACGCAAGTTTATTATACATTAATTTATCTGCAAAAGAAGAAAAATATCTTGCAAAAAACAGATAGTCTTTTCAAAGATTTTTTAGAAAAGGCACTACTTCGTTTTCAAAAAGGGGAAAGTAATATTTTAGAAAAAACAACTGCCGAAAACCAACATGGGCAAATAGCTCTGCAATTAACACAACTTGAAAAAGATGCTGAGCTGGCACAACTACAATTTCAATTATTACTCAATACAACAACAGTATTTATTCCTTTTGTATCAGAAATGAAACAAATCATTATTAAAGCAGAAGGTAATTCTTTAGACAACCATCCTGTACTCCTGTTTTGGAAACAACAACAGAATGTAGCTAACGCAATGCTCAAATTAGAAAAATCAAAATTATTACCCGATTTAAATTTCGGATATAATTTAATGGGAATGAAAGGCGTGAATGTTAACAATCAAGAATACAACAGTACACCACGTTTTCAATCTGTACAGATAGGCTTGGGAATTCCAATTTTTACACAAGGACAAAAAGCGAAAATTAATGTTGCAAAAATTAATGAAAGGATAGCTGCAAACGAGTTTGAGTTGCAAGTTAAAAATTTTGAGACTGCTTTTCATACTATATGGACACAATACCAAAAGCATTTGCAAGCGGTAGATTATTTTAAAAATACCGCTTTAATAAATGCAGAAACGATAACTCTAACAGCTAAGCAACAATTTATGAGTGGAGAAATAAATTATTTAGAATGGGTGATTTTAACGAACCAGTCCATCGCTATACAAAGCGATTATCTGGATGCTCTGAAAAATCTTAATGCTGCGATAGCAGAGTTGAACTATTATTTAAACAATTAAATATTTAATCAAATGAAACGATTAGTCATCATTATAAATATAGCTTTATTTTTTGTTGCTTGTGGTAAAAAAAAAACGCAAGACAATGCAAAAACAACACAGGCAGTTGCCAATGAGAATATGGTAATGCTTACACCTGAACAATATAAAAACGCAGGTATAGAAACAGGGAAATTAGACACAAAGAACATTTCCTCTGTTTTAAAACTCAATGGAAAAATTGATGTGCCTCCACAGAATATGATTTCAGTCTCTGTTCCTCTTGGCGGATACTTGAAATCAACTAAATTATTGCCCGGTATGCATATCGTTAAAGGAGATGTACTGGCTGTGATGGAAGATCCTCAATACATTCAATTGCAACAGGATTACCTGACCGCTAAAGCGCAGTTTACTTTTAATGAAAGCGAGTACCTGAGACAAAAAGAGTTAAATGAAAATAAAGCTGCCAGCGATAAAGTTTTTCAACAAGCTCAGGCAACTTATCGGTCTCAGCAGATTTTAATAAATTCCTTAGAACAGAAACTAAAGCTAATTGGGTTGAATCCGGAGAAAGTAAATTCAAGTAATATTTCAAGGAGTATCAATATATATTCTCCTATATCCGGTTTTGTTTCTGCCGTGAATGTAAACATTGGAAAATATGTTACTCCCAGTGATGTATTATTTGTATTGATAAACCCATCCGATATACATCTGAACCTGACAGTTTTTGATAAAGATATTCACAAACTCAGTATCGGACAAAAAGTTATAGCATATACCAATACCTATCCTGATAAGAAATATGACTGTGAAATTATTTTAATAAACAAAGATATTTCCAATGAGAATGCCACTCAGGTTCATTGTCATTTTAAGCAATATGATAAATCTTTGTTGCCTGGAATGTTTATGAATGCAGATATAGAAATTGCGGGAAGCAACACTACTGTTTTATCCGATGATGCCATTGTGAGATTTAACAACAAACATTATATATTTACGACAAAAGACAATAAACGATTTGAAATGACAGAGGTTCAGCCTGGTAATTCTGAAAATGGATTTACTGAAATATTGAATGGTGATAAAATAGGTAATAATAGTATAGCAGTAAAAGGGGCATATAGCTTATTAATGGCATTGAAGAATGTAATGGATGAGTAAGGAACAATGAAAACAATGTATTTGTAGAGTTTGATTTATTACAAAGTATGATTTAATTAACTTTGGCAGGCAAAATACATATTCAACATGACCAAAAACAGAACAGAAGCCTTCAGTGATGGAGTTTTAGCCATTATTATTACCATCATGGTATTGGGATTGCAATTGCCAAACGGTGATACATTTGAAGCATTGAAGCCATTGATTCCAAAAATACTTTCCTATATTCTGAGTTTCATTTATGTGGGTATTTATTGGAATAATCATCATCATTTATTTCAGGCCGTTCAGAAAGTCAATGGAAAAATTCTTTGGGCAAATCTGGTATTATTATTTTTTCTTTCTTTAGTTCCGATAACAACTGCATGGATGGGGGAGAATCATTTTGCAAGTCACCCTGTAATTTTATATGGCGTAAATTTAATGCTTTGTGCCATTGCTTTTATAATTTTAGCGCAAACCATTCTTGAGGTAGAAGGAAAGGAATCAAAGTTGGCGAAAGCCATTAGCTCACATTATAAAGAATATACTTCAGTAGCTTTATATATTTTGGGTATTTTAATTGCTTTATTTTTTAAATCTGAATTAGGTGCATTGTGTTATGCAGTAGTTGCATTGATTTGGGTGATTCCTGATAAAAGAATTGAAAAGAATATTGCAGATATTCTTGATTGACAGTATTAAAAATAATTTTTCATTTATTTTAAAATTTACCTTAACTGTTGCTGATACATTTCTAATTTAATTTATAAATGATGATAAACCGAAATGTGCTTTTTGTTTGTTGTATGCTCATTCAATTTATGGCATTTAATTCCTGCTCCAAGTTGAGAAATTTTACACGCCCGGTTATTGAAGGTATCCCTGATGAAAAAGATGCGATTAGAAACCCATTTAAAATAATTAAAAATGATACGATTGCTCCGATATATCAATTTACTACGACCAAAACAGGCAATGGTAGTGTAGAAAACATGATTATAGAAGATAAATCCTTCGCATCGACTGGTGTCACGCTTTCTGAATTTGTACATTTACAAAAGACTCTTTCCTTTGCTATTATTCGGAATGATTCTATACTATACGAATTCTATTCATCCAAACTTCCAAAAGACAATAGAGTAACCAGTTTTTCAATTGCTAAATCATTCATTGCTATGTTAGTAGGAATAGCAATTAATGAAGGAAAAATAAAAAGTGTAAACCAACCTATAACCGATTTTATTTTGAAATACAGAGATGATACTGCTATTCAAAAAATTAGCATTAAAAACTTATTGCAACACACATCGGGGATTAAATTCAATAGCCAAAAATTAAACCCATGGTCGGATAATGCTGAATATTATTATGCGAATAATCTTAGAGAGCGTTCGCTAAATATTGAGATTAAAGAGCCGCCGGGCTTACGGTTTGACTATCAAAGTGAAAACACTATGCTTTTGGCTTTGATTTTAGAAAAGGCAACAGGTATGAGTGTGAGCGAATATTTAGAAAAAAAAATATGGACTCAAATTGGGATGGAAGCACCGGCTACATGGAACAAAGATCGGAAAGATAGTCTTGCTATCGAAAGAGCTTTCTGTTGTTTAAATGCTCGCACTTTGGATTTTGCCAGATTTGGAAGATTACTATTGCATCATGGCAATTGGAATGGGAAACAAATTATTCCCAATGAATTTATAGATGAAGCGACAACACCTTCCACAAGTGATGGTGGAAAACAAACCTATGGATATAATTTAGGAATTGGGCCAAAAGAATATGGTACTTTTTTTCCTATTGGTTTATTTGGACAACTGATTTATGTTTATCCTAAGAAGAATGTAATTATAGTTCGATTTGGAGAAAGTGAACTTAGTTATCATCCCAATTATTGGAAGGAAGTAATGTTGCAAATTATTGATCAACTTTAACCAATTAATAATAAAAATGCATTGAAGGTTTTTTAGTTTTTAACTTTTATTCAAAGCTATCGTCATTGAAACTATACTCAATCTTGCAATCGGGAAAAAGCGGAAAGAAGTTCATTTAGAAAATAAAAGGATAACTAATGCCTAACTGAAATTGTTGTCCTTTCTTAAAACTGTAACCAAACCATTTGTTTTGTAATGCTGCATTGCTGATATCGGGGCTTGGGTCTTTTGCTTTATAGGAGAAATCAAAACGAAGAATAAAAAAACTAAAGTCTATTCGTAAGCCGGTACCTACGCCCACAGCAATATCTTTCCCTAATCTACTGAAGTCAAAAACTTCATCTATGGGCCTACCGGGTGCATTTTTCAAAAACCAAATATTTCCAATGTCAGTAAATAATGCGCCATTCACTTTTGCAGAAGAAATTTTTGTAATAGGAAATCGGTATTCTAAGTTACCTTCAAGCTGAACATCTCCATAGCGATAGGGATCCTGATTGAAGTCAACAACAGCAGAACCTTGGCCTAACTTTCGTAGCTGCCAAGCCCGCATACTGTTTGGTCCTCCTGCAAAATATTGTTTAAAGAAAGGGAGGTTATTTTTTTTATTGGGGTTTACCGTGGAATTAAACTCATAGCCTAAGCCTGCAAATAATCTAAGTGCGATAGCAGATTTTGTAAATACAATTTTTCGGGTAAACTCCGCATCTATTTTTGCAAAGCGGTAAAGGTTTGAATCCAAAAATTTATTTTTTTGAATCAGTCCTGAAACAATTCCCGCTATCTCTCCATTAATTCTGAAGAAATTCACGTTTTTCCCTTTGCCGCCTGTTTTGGAGTAGCTTGCAAAAGCAGACGAAATAAACCCGTCTGTAAAAATATAACGCAAAGCAGGGTTGGTGTTAAATAAGGAGAGTAGCAACGGCCTTGGCTTCAGGTATGAGTATTCAATATTCGGGAAACGTAAAGTGAGTGCATTTTTCTTCCATTGAAATTCATAAGCCCAAGAAATATTGATGCTTGAAAGATTTAATAATTCTTTTCGTTCTGTGGTAGCTGCATTAAACGCAAAAATAGTTCTTGCGTTTTCTCTCATTTGATATGGAATAAATTTTTCAATGGCTAATGCCCTGGGGAAATAAATAGAATGGGTGAAACTGATTTGCTTTGTTTGTATGAATTTAGTGTTGGTGAGTTTGTCCTTGCCGGTTTCAATACCAAAACGTAGGTTGGAAATAGAGGTGTAAGAACGTTTCCATAAATTTCTATTGGTGATTTGTGCATTGATGCTAAAGCCTGCAAGATTTCCAGAAATTACATTTTGATTGTAGCTGCCTTCCAAATTGGTATTAAACAAATATTTTTGTGCCGGCGTTAATCGGATAATGATGTCTGTACTATCTGGATGGTCCTTAAATGTTTTTTCTATTTCTGTAAGTCGCCAAGCACCCATCTTATTAAACTGCGTAATCGTCCTGTTGATACTATCCAAGCTGTATAAACTGCCTTTTTTGAAATAGATATGTGAAGCAAAAATATTAGGCTTAAATTTATTTTTACTTTGCATCACTTTAATGTCTTGATGAAATGAATTTTGATAAATAGAATCTTGTCCATAATCAGGATATATAATGATACTGTCAATGTAAAATTTGTTTAATCGGCTTTCATCATATCCAGGCTTCAGTCTTATCTCAAGGTTTGCTGTTGGGTTAATCCTGCTTTTTTTGATGGAATCTAATAAGGCTATTTGTTCAAATGGGTCCAACGAAGGATTAAAAATTGCAGGATTCAATGTGTCCCATACGCCTTGCAACATATCTCTTCCAAAGCGCATATAGCCTTTATTCTGATAGAGTGCAGAAAGCCGGTCCAGCTCATTGGATATGGTTACTTTGGCAAAGGGGTCTCCTTTGCGTAAAAAAGTAGATTGCATATTCTCCTCTGTGATCTGCTGCAATTCCGTGTGTTTTAAATTATAGGAAATAGAGTCAAGCGTAACGGGTGTGCCGGGGGTTACATCAAAATCTATTGTTACACGATATTGGTCTTCTTTTACGGTGTCAATATCTGTATGATAATTGATATCACTTTTAAAATAGCCCAAAGAAGTGAGTAATGCTCGCAAATAAGTAATTGATCGGTCTGCATTTGCAACATCATAAACGGGTGGTTTATCTAAAACCGGCCTATTCAGTCCGCCATTAGCAATTATTTTTCTTACTGTTCTTGCCCTCAAGCTATCGTCCAATTGATTTTGCAATTTTGATTTGAGCAGGTCAATACTGTCTTTTGGTAAATTACTTTTTAAGTCGATATTTGTTTTAAATACAAATGGTGTGTGTGCCGGATAATTCTTTACAAAAATTGAATTGCAAGAAAAATTTAAAACAGAAAGAACGATAGCAATTAAAGTATTGCTTAAGATTTTATTATAAATAGTCCTTTTTTGCTGCATTTTAATAGATAAAATATGCTGAGTAAAACGAAAGTCAAATATATTCAAAGTTTAGGCCAAAAAAAATTCAGGCAATCAGAAATGTTATTTATTGCTGAAGGCATAAAAATAGTTGAAGAATTAATATCGGAAATTCCGGACTTGATTGTTGAGGTTTTTGCAATTCAAGAATGGGTGGAACCGCAAAAAAAAATAAACGCAAAAATTCCGATTACAGAAATTACGCAGCAGGAGTTAGAAAGAATTTCGCAATTAACTACTCCGAATAAAGTATTGGCTATTATAAAAATGTTGCCTGAAGTAAAACTATCTTCTATAAAGAATAAAGTAGTACTTGCTTTGGACGGCATTCAAGACCCGGGGAATATGGGCACTATTATTCGCATTGCCGATTGGTTTGGTATAGAGCAAATTGTTTGCAGTACCGATTCCGCCGATCCGTACAATCCTAAAGTGGTACAAGCTACTATGGGAAGTATTGCTCGTGTGAAAATTATTCATACAGATTTAAAGAAATGGCTTGAAGATATGAGTGACACCCAAATTTTTGCAGCTGTACTGGGCGGAAAGGATGTTTCTTCTATAAATAAAATTTCCGAGGGTGTTATTATTATTGGAAATGAATCAAAAGGTATAAGCCCTGAGTTATTAAAGTTGTCCAATATAAAAATTGCTATTCCTGCTAAAGGGAAAGCAGAATCATTGAATGCCGCTGTTGCTACAGGAATTATATTATCGCACCTGATTTAATTTTATGGACAAACAGGAACGTTTGTAAAGCTTCCTGTGATCACAACACTTCCGGGAAAATTGCAACTGAAACTTCCGCTCAATTTATTGTTTTGATAAGCTCCGATGGTTATTGTGCCGGAATTTCCAAATTCATCTAACCCATTGTTTTCAGCATAAAGAAATTTATTGCCGGATGTAGAAATGGTATAAGTTCCCGCATTAAAAGAAGGTAGGTTGAAAGCAATTCTTTTTGTAAATGATGTTTGAAAGTTAGAGCCGATAATAGCGACTACATAGTGCTGAGATCCCGGGTAGCTAAATTCATAAGCAGAGTCAAGTGTAGCTGTATATTTAGTGCCATTGTAGTTCCATGTAAAGCTATTTGTCGTTGGTGTATTGTCAGAACTGCTTTTTTTGGAGCATGATGCAATAAGTGATGATAAACTCGCTAATGTAATAATTGCAACGACAATTGGGTGTGCTGATTTTTTCATAAAACATTTTTTCATTTAAAATTTAATTAAAACTTTTATCTGAATTGGATTGCTTTTACAGGTTGTATCTTTTTTACTAACCAGGTTGGGATGATTAAAATAATCAAGCAAACTAAAAATGTACCCACGCAAATAAGTCCAACTTGCCACCATACTATTTGCACTGCTGCCTTATTGATATAATAGGCATCTTCCGGCAGTTTGATAAATCCTGTAGTTTCTTGCAGCCATAAAAGTCCCAATGCTAAAGCAAGCCCAATTATGATTCCACTAATCGTAATTATCAACGCATATCGGAGAAATATTTTTTGAACTGTCCAATCTGTTGCGCCAACAGATTTTAAGATGCCGGTCATTTTGGTTTGTTCTAAAACAAAAATGATTAAACAAGTAATCATATTTATTATTGCTACAATCAACATAAGACCAATTAATAAATCTCTATTCTTATTCATTAAATTGAGCCAATCAAAAATATTGGGCGATACTTTTTTTACACTTACCGCATCCCATGTATCAGGGAAATCATTTAGCGAATAAATTCCTTCAGCAGTTTTGTCAATCTTATTTACGTCATTAATAAATATTTCATATCCGCCTATTTCATTCCTATAATCATCGGTGCTAATTTCTTTTTTACTCCATTGTACCAATTTTAAATCGCAAATGGCAAAAAGTTCATCATATTCTGTAATGCCCGTTTTGAAAATACCTGCTACAGTGAGTTTATTTACTTTTGACCGAAGTGAATCGCCTGCTTTTAAAAAATAGACCAACACTTTATCATTTACACCAACCTGAAGTTTGGCCGCTGTTGATGCAGACAATATAATTTCTTTGCTATAACTACTGTCATTAAATTTTATAAATCGCCCTTCTTTGATGAAGGGCTTAATGTGTGCGGTATCATAAGTTGGGTCAACGCCTTTGAGCAAAGCACCTTCCATGTCGTCCTTTGTTTTGAGCAAGGCATATTTATTGGAAAACGGGCTGATGCTCTTCACCCCGGGATATTTTCTAATATTAAGAACAAGTGAGTCATTTTTTAAAATGGGTGTTTCTTCAGAGATAATGGCTTTTGCTTGTTCTTTTTCCTGAATGCGTATATGCCCTAAAAAGCTAAATACTTTTTGGCTGATAGTATGTTGAAATCCATTGACGAATGAAAGTGTAATAACCATAACAGCCACACTGATTACAGTGGCAGCTATAGACAAGCGAATAATGAATCGAGAGAATGGCTTTTGTTCTCCGCTTTCTTTAGCTCGGCTAAATGCGATACGATTTGCTATAAAGGTTGCAACCTTCAAATGTTTTAGTGGGTCTTTAAAATTATTAATTCAAGCAAAAATAAGCGGACATTAAGATTAATCCCTTTTTTTAAGTTACTTTAGCAATATTG
Source organism: Bacteroidota bacterium (assembly GCA_018268055.1). Lineage (GTDB taxonomy): Bacteria > Bacteroidota > Bacteroidia > Chitinophagales > Chitinophagaceae > JJ008. Next base: position 144,790 of record JAFDXF010000086.1, on the reverse strand, counting down.
TAAACGATTTTTTGTTTTTAATAAAGATGAAAAAATACTTTTCCATAATCTTTCTTAGCCTGACTACCTTTATAAATGCTCAATCTCCGGATTATACCTATCAACAAAATGTAAAATCAATCAAACTGACAAAGAATGGTGACATTTATGCTTATCCTATTTTATCATTGAACGGCAATGATCAGATGGAGTTAAACTTTGATGATTTGGATGGTGGCATCAAAAATTATTATTATAGTTTTCAGTTATGTAATGCAGATTGGAAGCCTGCCAATATTCAGCCGTTTGATTATATCAGAGGTTTTCAGACCAACAGAATTACTACTTATCGTTTTTCTTCTATTGTACCAATAAAATATACACATTATCAAGCTTTCTTGCCCGAAAGAAGTATGGTGCCCACTCGTTCAGGTAATTATTTACTAAAAGTTTTTCTGAATGATGATACTTCAAAACTTGTTTTCACTAAACGTTTTTTGGTGGTGAATAATAAAGTAGCAGTAAGTGCCCAAGTGCTTCAGCCTTATAGTGGAAGTTTAATGAAAACACATCAAAGGCTCAGCGTAAGTGTAAACACGGCTAATGCACAAATCAATTCTTTATCGCCTCAAGATTTAAAAGTTGCTATTGTGCAAAATTATATTTGGAATCAGGCATCATATATCAATAATCCTACTATTTTCAGAGGCAACTATTATGAATATAATGATGATGCTACTACAACATTTCCGGCAGGTAAAGAGTGGAGATGGGTAAACCTGCGCAGTTTCCGATTAAAATCAGATAGAGTAAGTAAAATCGTTGATACAAGTAATACTCGCACCGATATTTATGTTACACTCGATGTGGATAGAAAAAATTTAGTATCTTTTTATAAACCGGATATGGACGGTCTTTTTACTATTCAAAATGATGATGGTAATAATCCTTATTGGCAAGGCGATTATGCTTATGTGCATTTTACATTTGTACCACCAGCTAATAAAGCTTTTGAGGGAAGGAGTATTTATGTTTTTGGGGAGTTGACTAATTATGTGACCAATGAAAATACTAAAATGGATTTCAATGAAGAAAAAGGCGTCTATGAAAAAACACTTTATTTAAAACAGGGCTATTATAATTATGCTTACGTTACACTTCCCGATAATAAGCAAGAAGGAGTGAAGCCTCTATTGGATTTTACAGAAGGTAATTACTGGGGCACTGAAAATACTTACATGGTATTAGTGTATTACAGGCCATTTGGGGCAAGAGCCGATGAGTTGATTGGTTTTACAAAAATTAGCTCTGTGTATCAGCAATAATTAATTACTGGGCATATTCTGCACTCGATAACATTTAGTATATACGCTCTTGTCGTATATTTGCAGCGGCAGGTCTTACACGACCAGCTCCTGCTGAATCCTCCCAGGGCCGGAAGGCAGCAAGAGTAGGTGGTTGAGCGGTGCGATGTAATCAGCCTGCCTTTTTTTCTTTCTCTTATAAATAATAAAATACTTCTATATGAAATTCTTTTTAGATACTGCAAATCTTGCTCAGATTCAGGAGGCACACGATTTAGGAATACTTGACGGAATTACGACCAATCCTTCATTAATGGCTAAAGAAGGAATAACAGGGGAAGCAGCAGTGATTAATCACTACAGAACAATATGCGAAATAGTGGATGGAGATGTAAGTGCAGAAGTATTCAGCACCGATTTTGACAGCATCATTGCCGAAGGTAAAAAACTTGCAGCCATTCATCCGAATATTGTAGTGAAAGTTCCCATTATAAAAGATGGTGTAAAAGCAATGAAATGGTTTACGGACAATGGAATTCGTACCAATTGTACGTTGGTGTTCTCTGCAGGTCAGGCAATATTATGTGCTAAAGCGGGTGCAGCTTATGTATCTCCATTTGTTGGGAGAATTGATGATAGTGGCTGGGATGGTGTTCAATTAGTAGAGCAAATAAGACATATCTACGATGTACAAGGATTCAAAACACAAATACTTGCTGCATCTATTCGTAATCCAAATCATATAATCCGTTGTGCAGAAGCCGGTGCAGATGTATGCACTAGTCCATTAGAACATATACTCGGATTATTGAATCACCCACTTACAGATTCAGGCTTGGCTAAATTCATAGCAGATACGAAGAAAAGCGGTATGACATTAGGTTAAATCTGTTAGTTTCTTTTGGATTTAGTTTTATTGCCTTGCATTACCTCTTTTGCAGAAGGAAGAAATTCTTCATCGGGTTTTTGTTTGATCCAAATTGTTTTTTCTATTGTAAGTGATGGGTTGGCTTTCAAAGTTGCTGATACAGTTACTTTTTCTTCTTTAAAATCAATTGGAATAATGAGCTCATTGCCATCAAATTCAGCTTCTTTGCATGAAAGTGTAATGTCTTTGGTTGTTAATGGTAGCCAACGTCCGTTAGCCAATTGTCCATCAACATTAATATAATTGTGTTGCCCTTTTTTAAGACTATCTGTATAGAGATGAAAATAGATGTTCTCTACTTTTTTCTGTGAAAAAGCCGGAACTACGATAAAGGCTATCAGTAATGTAACTACTATTTTTTGCATCATAGAATTTTAGTCGGGTTAAAATAAAAAAAGGTTGCTAATAGCAACCTCAAATTACGTTAAAATTATATTCAATAGTTTTAAAGCGTTTTCAATACCTCATTCATAGCTCTTACGGCATCTGCACTTTTATTGAAAGCAGCTTTTTCTTCATCATTCAGGTCAATATCTACTATTTTCTCCCAACCGTTTCTACCTATAACAACAGGCACGCCTAAGCAAATATCCTTTTGTCCGTATTCGCCTTCTAGTGATACACAGCAAGTGAATAATTTTTTCTCATCTCTTACAATAGCTTCTGCCAATGCTGCTCCGGCTGCTCCGGGAGCATACCATGCCGAAGTGCCGATTAATTTTGTCAATGTTGCACCGCCTACCATTGTGTCATTTACAATTTGGGTTTGTTGTTCGGCAGATAAGTATTTAGAAACCGGAACACTATTCCATGTTGCATGACGGATAAGCGGTATCATAGTAGTATCTCCGTGGCCACCTACTACGATAGCGTTTAAGTCGGCAGGACTGCAAGCCAAGTGTTGGCTCAACTGATATTTGAATCGGCTGCTGTCCAAAATTCCTCCCATACCAATTATACGGTTCTTCGGAATACCCGTAGAAGTAAGTGCCAGATAAGTCATCGTATCCATCGGATTACTGATGACTACAATGATTGCATTGGGTGAATGTTTTAAAATATTTTCACAAACCGTTTTCACAATTCCTGCATTAGTTCCAATGAGTTCTTCACGAGTCATGCCCGGCTTACGAGGAATACCTGAAGTAATGATGACTACATCACTGTTTGCGGTTTTAGCGTAATCATTTGTGCTGCCGGTAATACGTGTGTCAAAACCAAGCAGGGCTGCCGTTTGCATCATATCCTGTGCTTTTCCTTCGGCGAAGCCTTCTTTGATATCTAATAAAACGAGTTCGGTAGCCAGTTCTTTACGGGCTATATTATCGGCACAGGTAGCACCTACAGCACCTGCACCTACAACAGTTATTTTCATCTGAAAAAATTTTGAATTGAGGGATTAAATATTGCGCTGCAAAAATAAGAAAGAGAAGTCGTATTATTTACTCATTGCCGGCTTCTTTAGCTCTTCTGCCACTTTATCTATTGGCAATGTGCCCCTTGATACGGATATTAATTTTTTGTTTTTATCATAAAATGCAAGAAAGGGCAAACTCCTTATTGCATAATAAGAGTAAAGGAAAAACTGTTCATCGCGGCCAACAATGATATTTGGATGATCGGCCAATTTATATTTATCAATGAACTTTATCATACTATCCCTGGGTTGCGATGTGGACATTACAATAGTGCATCCATCAAACCAATCTATATGTTTGATCATTTCTTCTGTTTCATGTTGGCAATGCTCACATTCGGGGTTAAATACCATGAGCATAGTTGGCTTTTTAAGTGGCAAGTTGGCTTTTGTAAAATAGGTATTATTGGCAAGGGTCAATTTCACCGGGGGGAAAATAGGCACTTGCAAATAAGGTGCTTTTATGGTATCTGATTGGCCAAATGAAGCAATTGTGATTGCAATCAATGCTAAAGTGGTAACTATCTGCCTCATATCATTAAATGATTTATTTTTTAGTAATTTATCATTGAAAATAGACTCCATTTAAGTGTGCTCCATTTATTTAGGTCAAAATAAAATAATATTTACGATATCATAAGTGACGAGAATGTTAATTACAAAGTTGCCCGCATCATATCTTTTGCTTTGTAGTAAAAGAGGACAGTCTTATCTTTGCCGCCTCAAAAAAAATTAAAACTAATGGCAAATACATCAGATATCAGCCGTGGAATGATTCTCAATCTGGATGGCAGTCTATACAGCGTAGTAGAATTTGGCGAAAATAAAACTGCTCGTGCAGCTGCCAAAGTGTGGGCAAAATTAAAAGGAGTGGACAATAGCCGCTCAATTGAAAAAACATGGAACTCCGGTGATAATATTTATCCGGTAAGAGTCGAAAGACGTTATTATCAATTCCTATATAAGGATGATACAGGTTATAATTTTATGGACAATGAAACTTTTGAGCAGATAGCATTGCAGGAAAGCGTAATAGATGCACCTCAATATCTGAAAGAAGGCCAAGAAGTTGGTGTGCTTGTCAATACTGATAACGATCAAATACTTGGTGCAGAATTACCTGATAAAATTGTTTTACAAGTTACTTATACAGAGCCGGGTTTAAGAGGCGACACTGCTACTCGTACTTTAAAGCCTGCTACACTGGAAACAGGTGCCACATTAGGTGTGCCTCTGTTTGTGAATGAAGGAGAGTTGATTCGTATCAACACTAAAACAGGTGAGTATGTAGAAAGAGTAAAAGAATAATTCTTTGAAACAAATTGAATTTGGCCCGAAATCATACTTTTTCGGGCTATTTTGTTGATAATTTGACCAAATTTTGCTTAAAATACCTAAAAATTGTCTTATTTCTAAATTTGATTTTATTACCTTAGCCGCCTCAATCTATCTTTACAAATCAAACTTTTACAAAATTGAAAAGCATGGATTTCAAACAAATACAAGAACTTATTAAAATGGTTAATAAGTCCAATATCGGTGAAGTAACAATTGAACAAAAAGACTTTAAAGTAACAGTAAAACAGAAAGAAGAAAATATTACACAAATTGTTTCTTCTACAGTTGCTCAGGCTCCATTTCCATCTGCTGCACCGATTGCGGCTCCTGCTGCAATGCCATCGTTGCCTGCTGCTGAAAAGCCAAAAGCAAATGAAGCTACTCCGGCAGTATCTGCCAATACCATTACAATTAAAAGCCCAATGATTGGTACATTCTATCGCAAAGCCTCTCCTGATAAACCCAATTTTGTAGAAGTGGGCTCAGAAGTAGCAGCCGGCACAGTAGTATGCATCATAGAGGCCATGAAGCTATTCAATGAAATTGAAAGTGAAGTGAAAGGTCGTATTGTTAAAGTATTGGTGGACGATGCTTCGCCGGTAGAATACGATCAGCCATTGTTTTTAGTAGAGCCTGCTTAATAATGCGGTGTTCTTTTGTTTAATTCATTATTCATCTTAAATACTTCTTTGTGTTTAAAAAAATCCTGATTGCCAACAGAGGTGAAATTGCATTAAGAGTTATTCGTACAGCAAGAGAAATGGGTATCAAGACTGTTGCTGTATATTCTACTGCAGACCGTGATAGTTTGCACGTAAAATTTGCTGATGAAGCAGTTTGTATCGGTGGCCCTAAAAGCGCCGACTCTTATCTAAATGTACCACATATAATGGCTGCTGCAGAAATTACCAATGCAGATGCCATACATCCGGGTTATGGTTTTCTTGCAGAGAATGCAAAATTTTCTTCTATATGCGCCAATAGCGGAATTAAATTTATCGGACCCACTGCAGATATGATTAATGCTATGGGCGATAAAATAACTGCAAAAGAAACAATGATAAAAGCCGGAGTGCCTGTTGTACCCGGTGGCGAAGGATTATTACAAAACTACGAACATGCAAAAAGCCTTGCTCGTGAAATAGGTTATCCTATCATGATGAAAGCAACTGCCGGCGGTGGTGGAAAGGGCATGCGTTTAGTTTGGGAAGAAAGTGAATTGCAAAAAGCTTATGAATCTGCAAAAACTGAAGCAGCCGCCGCTTTCAAGAATGACGGTCTTTATATGGAGAAGTTTGTAGAAGAACCTCGCCATATTGAAATACAAATTGCAGGCGACCAATTTGGAACCGTTTGTCATTTAGGGGAAAGAGACTGTTCTATTCAACGCAGGCACCAAAAATTGGTTGAAGAATCGCCTTCGCCTTTTATGACCGATGAACTTCGTTATAAAATGGGTGAAGCTGCAAAAAAAGCTGCTTCTGCTATTAATTATGAAAGCGTAGGTACAATTGAATTTTTGGTGGATAAGCATCGCAATTTCTATTTTATGGAAATGAATACTCGTATTCAAGTAGAACATTGCGTAACCGAAGAAGTGATTAATTACGATTTAATAAAAGAACAAATATTGATCGCCGCAGGTTATAAAATATCAGGAAAAGACTATGTGCCTTTGATGCATGCAATTGAATGTCGCATTAATGCAGAAGATCCATACAATGATTTCCGTCCTTCTCCCGGAAAAATAACCGTATTGCATCAGCCGGGTGGTCATGGTGTTCGTGTGGACAGTCATATCTACGCAGGTTATGTCATTCCTCCGTACTACGATTCAATGATCGGAAAGTTGATAACTGTTGCACAAACAAGACAGGAAGCAATAGATACAATGTATCGTGCTTTGAGCGAGTATGTTATTGAAGGTGTGAAGACCACGATTCCTTTTCATTTACAATTAATGCAGGATGAACGTTTTCGTGCAGGAGATTTCAATACTAAGTTTCTTGAAACGTTTGAGTTGAAATAATAGATCTTTTGTTAATATATAACTGATGCTTTTCAAAGACAGATGTCAATGAAAAGCATTTTTTTTTATTTTATAATAAATCTATATACTTCAAATGCTTCGGCATATTCGCAATTGGCTTGCACGCCTCTTACTCTGGCTAATCCTTTTGTAAAATCTGCCTGCATATAATTTCTGTTTGTTTGAGATTTATATTCTTTAATGGATGCTATTTTTTTATCAATATCATCAGTTGAAAGATTGATGAAAAGTGTATTATTGAAATCATTGTTATTCCAAGGAAGTTCATAACCCAAAAGTGTGGTATGCTTGAAAGCTCTTAATGCTTCTTTATGTATCACTTCATGATCTTGATGCATATCTGTAGCGCTTGGAATCAAAACCAGATCCGGTTGAATTTGTTTTTTAAGTTTTGTTATATCCTCCAATATGTCTTGTCTTTTTGATTTAAAATGACGAACAGGATAATTATAGATGAATAAATTTTTACTTTCAATGCCTAATTTTTTTACCGCTGCTTTACATTCTGTTTCTAATGTATTGGACGGAAAGCCTTCGGGCAATGATTGCTCACAAGTAGAAAATGCAGCATAATAAACTTCTTTATTTTCAGCGATAAACTTGGCGATACTTCCGCCGCAGCCTTGTTCGCCATCATCGGTATGAGAAGCTAATACTAAAATTTTTTTGGGGTCAAACATTGATTGAAATTAATGATTGCAAAAGTAAGGGTTAATTTTTTTTTAAAAGGATTGAATCAAGTGCTAATGATCTTTTGGTACTGTTGCTTCATCTTTGGCTCGCTGTCTGATAACTTCTGTTAATTTTTGTTCCAACCTTCTCACCCGTGCAAAAAGCTTTACTACTATAAATAGAAAAAATAAAATGCAGCAATAGAACAATAAATCAGCACCTCGTTGAACTCCCAGTTTATTGGCGATGACAGTAGTCTCATCGGGATATAAGATGAAGAAAATTGCTGCTATAGAAAATAACGATAGAATTATCAAATCAACTAATGCGCTACGAAAACGAGCTATATAATAAATAAATATAGCTATCACGCCACCAATCAATAAGATTTGAATTGCATTCATCCGAATATTTTGTTTAAAAGTAGGTCAAAAAATATTCTAAAACCACTCCAGATTGTTGAGCCTTTCTTTTTTGAATAATCTGTGTAACGAATGGTTACAGGAATCTCTTTATATCTTAACTTATTTTTCTTAATGAACGATAAAAATTCGGTAGCATGAGCCATTCCGTTTTCTTTTATTTTGATATTAGCAAATGCTTTTTGATTGAATGCTCGTAAGCCGTTATGCGCATCTGTAAGTTTAAGGCCGGTAAAAAGATAATTGATGAAACGTGCTATTTGCAAAGTTTGTTTTCTTTTGTTACTCATATTGTGTTGCGCTCCTTCAATAAACCGAGAACCTAATGTGATATCTGCTTTATTCTCTTTCAATGGTTCAAGCAACTGTTCTATATCTGCGGCACTATGTTGCCCGTCAGCATCAAAGGTGATGATATATTTTGCATTCTTTTCTTTCGCAAATTCAATTCCTGTTTGTAAAGCAGCGCCTTGTCCTAAATTTATTTCGTGATGTAGAAGGAAAACCGGTAAGTCGTGTAAATAATTATTTAATGTCTCTTGTGAGCCATCATCCACTACGACAATATTATAAAGACACGAAACCAACTCGCTAATTACATTACGAATTACCGCTTGCTCATTGTAAGCAGGTACTACTACATAAACTTCTGATGGATTAATGTGGCTGGACATAAATCATATAAAAAGTATAACCTCTAAAATAACCGATTAGCTCGGAATTTTCAGGTTTCGCCAATGGATTATTTTCATCCTCAACAATAAAGAGTAAAGTAGGGTGCTTTGCATTCAGAGCGGTAACATTATTTAGTGTTTTTGTGTCGTTCATTACAGGAATTCCATTACTCATGCCAATGCGGTAGTACATATAATAGGAATTGCCTGTCACTGCTGCCTTAGCTTCAGGATATTTCTTTAGTTGACTATCCATTAATTCTTTAGAATAGTCTTGAATACTCTTCTCATATTGCCAACTGTATTCTTCACTTCCGGCTTTTAAAATTCTATTGCCTGTAAAAATGATACCACGCAATGTTTCAGGTAAAAAAAAGAGGAAGGCAATAACAATAATATATTTTGCTTTGATAAAGTAAGATTTATTTAAAGAAAGAAATGTAAAAATAGATAGTTGCATTAATATAATTAGTAGTCCGTAATATCTTGAATCTTCTACATAAGTCCACCAATGGCCGGGTATGTTTTCTTCTTTGCCGACAAAAAGTGAAATAATAGAAAGAAGAATGATGATACTTATAGAAATCAGCACACTTAAATAAAAGAAGTTTTGTTGTAATGTTTGTTTTTTTCGTTTTATGTAACGAATTAAATATGCGATACCTACAACTAGTAAAATAAAATGTATGATTTGGGAAAGCCTAAATATAATATTACTGGTGTTTTGACTGGCTGCAATGCTCAAATCAATTGTTTCGGGACTAATTACAGAAGCAGATAATGCAGGATAGGTATTTAATATATTTTCAGGATAAAAACCTCGCTCGGTAGAACTGATATAAGTAGCAGAGCCACTGTTTAGTTTTTGCCAGAGTAATAAACTGCCTAACAATAAAAATAATGTACCGAATAGGAGTGTGCCACTTTTCTTTAGTGAAATATTTTTATCAGTATAACCTCGCCAATATAAAAATATAGGAACTACAAAAACGATAGGGATGAATAAATACTTTATCAATCCTGAAAGGGTAAGGCCAATTGCAATAATGATGAATGACTTAGTTTTTTCTTTTGAAGATATAAATAGCTTCAATGTATGATAAATGGCTAATGTAAAAAAGGTGATGGCAATGGCATCTGAAGAACAAATAAAATAGAAAGGATAAATATAAAAAGCCATCATCAATGTAAATAGGTTGATGATGTATTCTTGGGTGGAAAGTATTCTTAATATTTTTCTTGCAATGAAAATGAGTGCAATTGCTGCAAGAATATCAAGAGCTATGCCGGCATAGATATAGTTATTGTTTAATAAAAGATAAAAAGGTGAGAGTAATAATGAATATCCCGGTGGCCAGTTTATTTGCGGTTCATAAATAATGGAAGATAGGTTTGATGGTGATACGAAAGAATTGCTAAAGCCATGACCTGTGACAAAATTTTGTGTAGCCAATGCCTGATACATCCCATCTACACGGATATTAAAAAAATAAATCAATTGAATAATGCGAGCCACTACAGCCAGTAAAATGACTAAAAAAGATATTTTTTTATCGGAAAAGATTTGCTTTAGCATTATAAAAACTGTCTATAAATAAATTAGGATGTAAGATAATGACTGTATAGATGAAAACCATAAGAGAAAGTTCGTTTCCTTTAAGGCTGCGGTAAATTTTGGGTATAAAAAATAAAAATATTTTAGAGAAGTACTCGTTGTGATTAGTTCTTAATATACTGTGTGCTGTCTTTTAATATTGTTAGGTTCTGATTGAAGATAGTATTTAAAAGAGCTCTAAATTCATTTACGTTACTGATGCCGTCTTTAAATTGACTATAATCTTTCGAAGGGAGTAGAATAGCATTCAGATTCATAAAGTATAGATCCTTATTTTCTTCAGATGATATCTGCCTAAAGCCGTGATCACTGAGGAGTATGATAACAGGTGGGTTTAACGACTTTTGTTTTATTTGGTCAATTAGATAAAGTAATTTACGGTTAACATATTTCAAATACTGGATATATGCAGATTTATCAGTTTTAAATGCCTCTGTAAGTTTATCAGGAGAAATAGCGATTCCGGTAGAGTCAAAATAATAAGGCCAATGTGGCATATTGAAATGGGTATAAACAAATTTTGGTTTAGAATTTGTTTGCGTGTTAGATATAGCTTGTTGCAACATATATTCTAAATTTTCATTTTCTTTTTTCTCTTGTAGCTTAATTTCCAATAGTTTCTTTTCGGATGCAAGGCGTGCTCCAAAAATATACTCGAGTCGATTGGTGAGTGTAATTCCGGATAATATGTTCCGTTCTGTGGTAAACATATTCTGTGTTGCTCTTTTCTTATTTCCAATATCAAAAAAGGAGTAGTTAAAAATATTATATCCTTCTTTACTTTCAAGAAAGTTCGTAAAATTATTTTTCTTGACTAATGCTCTGCAATAGAGCATATCCTTATAGTTTTCAATGGGGTGACTACCTAAATCACTTAAATATGTCATGGCGAACATTGACGCCATTGAATAAATTGTTGAGTTATAGTTAGATTTTGAATGTTGAACTATATGAAAGTCTCTTTGGGAAAGAGCAGAGTAAAATTGCGAATTGTCATATTTGAAATACTCTATTAATTGTTGCTCGCCGGCATATTCATCAACTACTATCAAATAAATATCCGGCTTAGCGCAACTGTCGCATTTATTTAACTGTTGCTTCATTTCAGTAAGTGCAATGCGTTTATCGTCTTGTATGCTTTGATTGAAAATTGATACACCATCAATGATTATCAGTACTACTAACAGTAAGTTCAGATAACCGCTTACTCTCGAAAGGTCTCTTTTTGTTTTTTTGAGTATGCATAGTATAAATATTATTAAAACAAAAGTTATTGGTATTGAAAAACTAAAACGTGAAAGGAACTGAAGTATTTGATTGCCTCTGAATAAGCTAAAGAAATTTATAAAGAAAAATTCAACAACTATTAATGTAAATGCGGTAATTGCGGCCTTTTGAAAATTCTTATAAAAGAGAAAAGCGATTAATGTTAAACCAATTGAGAAAACTGTGTTATACATTGATAATGAAAGGACTTCTTTAAAAAGTAATGGGCTAAAATTTTCTGACCACCTATGTAAAAAATAAAAAAAAGGTAGCAGTACAATGAAGAACGGCATTTGGAGTATGTATCTGAATTTACTTTTCATTTCTTTTCATCAAGTAAAGTGATCTGTTGGAATTGCCAACCGTCTTTTTTGAAACGACAAGATAATGTTTACTAAATGCTTTTTCAAACGCTGCTTCAGAGTAATTTATATAAATATCTTTTTTTCCCGAAAGCATCATTTTTACTTTCTCATCTTCTTTTGGCACAAACTCAATTATCAGGTTTGGTGCAATAGAAGCAAAAAAATCGGCAATCATAGTGAGCGGAATATTCTTCCCAATAGCAAGATGATGAATTAATGCAAGAGCTAATGTTAAATCAAATTTGGCTCTTTTTAAAAATGAACTTCTTTCTTTATTATTGAAACCGATTGAAGGCGACGGATTTTTTACATCTAAAACTAATGGTTGGATGTTAAACTCTTTCTCCTCATTGATGGCATGGTATAAATGATTGATGCATGTAGCATCAAAGTCGGATGTTATAGTTGATATTTTTCTAAAGGCAAGAAGCTTGGAGAACTGACCATCATTTGCGCCTAAATCAATGGCTGTCTTGACGTCATTTAGTTGTGTCAGATATTCCTCTACGAGTGCTTTTTTATTTTCTAAATACCCATCGCGTTGTGCGGCTTCATCATAATAATTACTCCATGTTGTTTTCGAATCAGGCGCTTTTAGTTTTTTAATTAAAATTTCAAGACTGCTTAAGAGGTTGATGAATTTTTGTTTGGAAAATTTTGTATGATGAGTTTTGCTTCCTGAACTTTTAGTCGCAATTTTTGAATGTAAATGAATATGTAAGTAAGTGTGTAATGAAAATTTGGTTTTTTGGGGAAGTAATGCCTTTGCAATATCCAAGGGTATTCCATCGGGCCAGGCGAGCATTAGCGATTGCAATGGTTTTTTTGTGTGATGCATCAATAAAAGCGGAGCAAGAAAGGTTTCACAAAACTGACTATAAGCAATCCAGGGTGCTTGCGGATTATAAATTTCAAATGAAAGTGTATCAATGAAAATCAATTTTCCTTTGTGCCATTGAATGTTAAAGGGTGTAGCATCTTTTAGTGTCATTCCAAATTGTAAAGATGCTCCGGCGATTTGCAAGGTAAGAAGAGCGGCATCTTTCAGCATATCAAAACTCCATTCCCACGGATAAGTTATGAAATTGATTTGTTCAGGTTTCAAAATTTTATAACATGCCTCATCATTTAAGTCTATCTCTGCTGTTTCTTCATGGGCAATTAATATACCTTTTTCTGTAAAATATTTGTAACAATTTGACTTAATAAATTCATCATAATGTTTTTGATAAACATAGTTTACTTGCCTATAATATACACCGCCCACTTCGAATACAAAACCGGATGGATCACGATAAGAGGAAGGATGATGGGAAGTACTGTTTGACATCAGACTGTTTTATTTTCATCTTCTTTTTTTCTGTTACGAGTAAAAAATGCAATGATTGCATTTTTTATATTTCTGAAAAAGAAAGCTACACCCAATACAGCGCCTACAATTACTTGCACCAAATAACTTCCGGTTCCCGGGTCTATATACAAAAACCAATTTTGCATTACAAATAACTAAGATTTGTTTTTGGCGTTAAACTCAAAAGAGTTTCATACATCAAATTTATTGTGTTTTCAATATCATCTTTGTGCAACATTTCAACAGTAGTGTGCATATAGCGCAATGGGATAGAGATTAAAACTGAAGGACAACCATCATTTGAATATGCAAATGAATCAGTATCTGTTCCTGTACTTCTGCTGAGTGCTCTCCATTGAACCGGAATTTTTTTATCGGCAGCTACTTTTTCTACAAATGCTAATAATTTATTATGCACTGCCGGTGCATAGGCAAGGGATGGCCCTTTGCCGGTCATTACATCGCCTTCAATATTTTTGTTGATTAAAGGAGTAGTGGTATCGTGCGTTACATCTGTTACGATGGCAATATCAGGCTTTATTCTACGAGCAATCATTTCAGCACCGCGCAAACCAATTTCCTCTTGTACTGCATTGACTACATAAAGAGCAAAAGGCAGTTTCTTTTTATTTTCTTTTAGCAGACGAGCTACTTGGGTGATCATAAATCCACCAACACGATTATCAAATGCACGGCCGATATAATTTCCATTGGCCAGTTCATCAAATCCATCTTGATAAGTGACTACCGCACCAATATGAATGCCTAATGCTTCTACTTCTTTTTTAGAACGTGCGCCGCAATCCAACCATAGATTGTCATACTTTGGTTGCGTTTCTTTTTCAGCACCTATTCTTGTGTGGATAGCCGGCCAGCCGAATACAGCTTTCACCGGGCCTTTTTTACCATGTATAATCACTCTTGACGATGGAGCGGTTTGATTATCTACGCCACCATTGCGTTTTAGATAGAGCAGGCCGTCATTCGTAATATAATTTACAAACCAGCTTATTTCATCTGCATGCGCTTCTATCACTACTTTAAATTTATGATCGGGATTGATAACGCCTACTGCAGTTCCATAGGGATCTAAGAAATGTGTATCCACATACGGTTTGATATATTCTATCCATAATTTTTGTCCCCAAGCTTCAAAACCAACGGGTGATGCATTATTGATATATGATTTAAAAAAATCAAATGCTTCAGGGTTGATGATTGATTTTTTTGCTTTAACAGATTTTGCCATACTTTATATTTTTATCGTGTAATTATTATTGCGAAGATAAGCAGCAATGCTTTAACTATCATCAGACCATCATAGCGGAAAACAAACCATGCTGTTTCTATTGTGGGTTTAAAATATTGAAAGGAATAGAATATGAGCAGCACAGGAATCAAAACAGCTATCCAATAAAATGAACCTGATAAATTAAAATAGAAAAGCAATAAATATCCTGTAATCAAATTTAAGATTAGAAAAAGCCATTTGCCGATTTGCAATATTTTGTTAGGTCCATATATTGCGGCATAAGTTCTAATGCCTTCTCTTTTATCTTCTTCAGCATCTTTGATGTTGAACAAAACGCACAATGCCATCATAAAAATAAATCGTTGTGTAAATAGAATACTAATGAGTACCGGATCGCTTTTTGAAGCATCTGTCCACATGATAACGGGCAGCAATACGGTTGTGAAACTCCATACAAAACTTAATGAAAACAGTTTGAGCCAACCGATTTGTCGTAAACTCTTTTTGCTCCATGGGTTAAGCCTATGCGAATAGGCCAATGATACAAACGGAACAATAACAAACCAAATGAAATTCCGAATACTAAATGCACCATCCGGAAAAAAAATTGCTTTATAATGCCATGCTACACCTCCGGCAATAAAAAACAGACTCAGTAAAATAATTGCTTTAATTAGTTTTCTGTTTTCATAATTCCAGCCAATTCGTCCAGCACCTTCATGGTGTGTCTTGGAATAATAATGCAAAGAGTAAACAAAAAGAGTGCAAAGAAATGTAAGTAATAAGAACCAATTGAGCGAAGCTGGTAGTTTGAGCAAGTAAAATGTTTCTAATGTCAATGACAATGCACAGCAGGCAATAAATACATTACTGTAAACAAAAAATCGTATTAATTGTGTGATGGTTTTCAATCAACTCAAATTTTTTTGAGCCTTATTGGTTGTGATTCTTTGTAATCGCTTCTATTTTCTTTTTTATCTTTTAAAATTAAGCCCAAGGTTGCAGTAGTGTCTTTAATAACGCCTGGTAGCGTAGGTGGCCCGGGATTGGCAGTGTTATATTGAAATGTTACTTTAATATCAGCTTCACGAGTTTTGTCCGGTACGCCTAAAACATTAAATCCATATCTGAATGTATCATTTTTTACAACGGTGAGGCCATTATACCATTTATAGACAACCAATACAGAGTCCACATCGCCTTCATCATCTGTATAAGAGCCTTTCAGTGTAATAATATTTCCATTATTTACATCGGATGGTGAAATAGAATGAATTTTCACTTGTGGAATTGTAGTAAACTTATCTTTGTTGCAAGCAACAAGAACGGCTAAAGCAATCAGCACAGAAAGTCGGGACTTCATAATAAATATTTGATTGGAAACAAATTTAATTCATTTCACAACATAAAAAAATTGTCGCATCAGTTGGTTAATAAAATATTTGGAATTATTCCAGAAAACTTTGAAAGTACAGCGTTAGAGGTCTTTCGTTTTCAATATGAACAAAACCCTTTTTATGCAGAATATGCCAAAGCAATCGGAAAAACGCCTGAGTGTGTTCATTCCGTAACTGAAATCCCCTTTCTTCCTATTCGGTTTTTCAAATCAACGAGTATAAAAACCACTGCGTTTGAGCCGCAAGCTATTTTTGAAAGTAGTGGTACCACGGGTAGTGTAAATAGCCGCCATTATGTAAAAGATTTAAAAATATATGAAGAAAGTTTTACAAAAACGTTTCATAAATTTTACGGCTCTATAAAAGATTGGTGCATCCTTGGATTATTGCCTTCATATTTGGAGCGTGATAATTCTTCTTTAGTGTATATGGTAAAAAAACTCATTGAACAATCTACACACTCTGATAGCGGCTTTTACCTAAATGATTTTGAAAAACTATCAAATGTGCTTAAAAGGCAAGAACAGGTAGGGCAAAAAACATTATTGATAGGCGTCACCTTTGCACTCTTAGATTTTGCGGAGCAATTTGCACATCCTTTGAAACATACAATAATAATGGAAACGGGTGGTATGAAGGGTAGAAGAGAAGAAATGATTAGGGAGGAGGTTCATGCAGAACTGAAAAAAGCATTTGGCTTATCAAAAATTCATTCAGAATATGGGATGACTGAACTTTTATCTCAAGCCTATTCTGTCGGGGATGGTATTTTTCAAAGTCCTGAATGGATGCGCATTTTAATTAGAGATGAAGAAGATCCGTTTCAAATTAAAAACGCTGGTTCGGGTGTTGTAAATGTGATTGACCTTGCTAATATTTATTCCTGCTCATTCATTGCCACGGATGATGCAGGCCGCTTATATGAAGATGGAAGTTTTGAAATTTTAGGAAGAATTGATGGAAGCGATATGCGTGGTTGCAGTTTGATGGTAGTGTGAAAAATTTCATTTATTTATGTTGAACGAATAACTTTGCTGCTATTGCTAAGTTGACTGCCCGGGTGGCGAAATTGGTAGACGCACCGTCTTCAGGTGGCGGCGCCGCAAGGTGTGCTGGTTCGAATCCAGTCCCGGGCACAAAAAAGCCTTTTTGTAATTTGCAAAAAGGCTTTTGATTTTTAGGAATGTCAAATAATATTCTCCCGCATATATTTCAATCCCTTTGTCCATTTCAATAATTCATCCATCATTGTATCAAAAGAACGATCAATAGAATCATCTGATATAAAAACACCTTGCTCATTTATTTTTTTTGAGAATAAAGGGATAGAAATTCCTTCCGTTAGCGGTACGAGTTTTACGGTAGTGAGTAATAATTTGGACATTTGAGCAGAACGAAGTCCGGCACTTATACCACCATAGCTGATTAATGCAGCAGGTTTATAATTCCATTCTTTATACAGATAATCTACCGCATTTACCAATGCAGGAGGTAAACTGTAATTGTATTCCGGTATCACGAAAGCATACGCATCTGCTTCACCTATTTTCTTGCTCCACTCTTTGGTATGTTCGTATCGGTATTGCTGTAATCTCGGATGCGTAGGTTCATCCAGCATAGGAAGGTTGATTTTTTTTAAATCTAGCACTTCTACGTCAAAGTTTTCATTACTATTCATTTTATCTGTGAACCAATTGGCCACAGATATTCCTTGACGCTCATCACGGGTGCTGGTGATGATTATTTTTAATTTAAATTTTTCCATTACTAAAAGTATTATTGGGTAAAAATATGGTGTTACGAAATTAACCACAATTTATATTGATGAAGGATGTAAATTAGAGCATTAATTAAATAATGTTATTTAATATGACAAAGGTTAAAGTTTTGTTTTTGGATATTGGCGGTGTTTTGTTAAGCAATGGATGGGATAGAGGTGCCCGGAAAAAAGCAGTGCAAGTATTTAATCTGGATGAGACGGAACTGAACGAACGGCATCACCTTACATTTGATACGTATGAACAAGGAAAATTGTCCTTGGATGAATATTTGAATCGTGTAATTTTCTATACAAATCGCAATTTTTCAAAAGAACAATTCAAGGCGTTTATGTTTCAACAATCAACTGCTAATGATGATATGATTGCTATGATAAAAGAAGTGAAACAAAAAAATAATTTGCGAATAGCTGTAGTGAATAATGAAGGTCGGGAACTGAATGAGCACAGAATAAATAGTTTTGGAATCAGTGAATTTGCCGATTTTTTTATTTCCTCTTGCTTTGTGCATCTACGCAAACCCGATGTAGAAATTTTTAAATTGGCCCTAGATATTTCTCACGCCAAGCCACACGAAGTTTTTTATATAGATGATCGAAGTATGTTTGTCCAAATTGCAGAAGGAATCGGTATAAAGGGCGTAATACATGAAGATATTGATAAGACAAAAATTGCATTAAAAAATGCCGGACTGCTGTTCTAAAACTTTTGCTTTTGCAGTCCGGCGACCAAACATGCTCAGGGTTTATGGTTTAAAAATCTATATTCAATATTGAGCAACCAAAGCTTCTGAAATAATTTCAGCTATTTGTTGATATTCCAATAAAAAGCCATCGTGGCCATATTGAGAATGGATGATGTTTAATTGTGCTAAGGGGATATGATCTGCAATGAATTTCTGCTCACGGATTGGGAATAGCAAATCTGTTTCAAGGCCGATAACTGTTGTTTTGGCTTTTATTTGCCGCAATGCTTTTTCTGCACCACCTCTGCCGCGACCTACATCATGTGCATCCATGCTTTTGCTTAGAAAATAGTAACTAAAGGCATTAAACCGCTTGGCAAGTTTTTCTCCTTGATATCTTTGGTAAGATTCACTTTTGTAATTATGTAATTCGAATTCATTAATGTCTGATTGGCTAATCTTATAAGTGTCATAATGCCGATAGGAGAGTAGTGCAATACTTCTTGCAATATGCATTCCCGACATTCCTGCATTAATATAATTGTTTTTCCATGTCGGATCTGCTTCAATACACATACGCTGTGATGCATTGAAGGCACGCCCCCAAGCACTATGTACCGCATTGGTAGCAATGGGGAAAATATTTTCAAATAAATCGGGTTCAGTGATAGCCCATTCTAAAAGTTGTTGGCCACCCATAGAACCTCCAATTCCTATTTTTATTTTTTTAATCCCCAAATGTTTGCTTAATGCCTGATAACTATGTATCATATCTCTTGGAGTAAAAAAAGGAAACTCATGATGAAAGGGTTGATTCGTTTCTTTGTTGATACTTAATGGTCCAATACTGCCATAGCAACTGCCGGGCATATTAACACAAACAATGAAATCCGAAATTGGATCAAATAGTTTATCAGTACCTACTAACCCCTGCCACCATTCTTCGGGATTACTGTTTGCGGTGAGCGCATGAAAAATCCAGACTACGTTATCTCCAGCGGCATTTAACTTGCCTGCTGTTGAATACGCCAGGTTGTATCCTGAAATTGTTATGCCCGATTCAAGCGTAAACGCTTTTGTATATTTATAATTTGAAAGTTGCACTTAGTTAACTTTATAGTCGGAAAAAAATAATTACAGAGCATCCGTTACAATTTCAATTCAACAGAATGACCAAACATCACTTTAAAGTTCATTTTGCTAAAAAAATAAAGATGAACGGATGCTCTGTAATTAAATAGTTTGTTTCCTGTTTTGCTTAGTTCAATAAAGAAGGCTCCAATGATTTGTGAAATACTTTATGGAATGCCTGTTCGAAATCTGCTTTAATATCTTCTATATGTTCAATACCTACTGCTACTCTAAGCAAAGCCGGCGTTACACCTGCGCTCAGTTGCTCTTCATCTGTCAATTGTTGGTGTGTAGTAGCTGCTGGTTGTATAATCAATGTTTTTGTATCACCCACATTGGCCAGATGGCTGACGAGTTTTAGATTGTCCACAAACTTTTTAGCATACTCTTTTCCTCCTTTTACTTCAAAAGTGAGTACAGCTCCTGCGCCTTTTTTCAAATATTTTTTTGCATTGGTATAGTGTGGGCTGCATTTCAAACCCGCAAAATTTACTTTATTTACAAATGGATGTACTTCCAACCATTCAGCCAATGCTTGTGTGTTTTGAATATGTCGTTCTAATCGTAATGATAGCGTTTCCAAACCTTGAAGTAATAAAAATGCATTGAAAGGTGAAAGTGAAGGGCCAAAATCACGTAGGCCTTCTACTCTTGCACGGATAATGAACTGAATATTTCCGAAAGGTCCTTTTGGACCAAATACATCGTTAAACACTAAACCATGATAACCTTCACTTGGTTCTGAGAATTGTGGAAACTTTCCATTGCCCCAATTGTAGTTGCCTCCATCTACAATCACGCCGCCAATACTTGTACCGTGTCCGCCAATCCATTTGGTTGCTGCTTCCACAACAATATTTGCACCATGTTCCAGTGGGCGAAATAAATATCCACCTGCGCCAAAAGTGTTGTCAACAATTAAAGGCAAATCATATTTTTTTGCTAATGCAGCAAGTGCATCAAAATCGGGTACAAAAAAATCAGGATTACCGATTGTTTCCGTGTAAATGGCTTTTGTTTTATTGTCGATTAATTTTTCTAATTCTTGTGCTGTATTATCTTTAGCAAATCTTGCTTCTATGCCTAATCTTTTAAATGAAACTTTAAACTGATTATAAGTGCCGCCGTATAAGTATGGACTTGAAACAAAATTGTCGCCTGCATCTAATATGGTGGTCAATGCAAGAAACTGTGCTGCCTGACCTGATGATGTGGCTAATGCTGCTACTCCGCCTTCGAGAGCAGCAACTCTTTTTTCAAAAACATCGGTTGTCGGGTTCATGATCCGTGTATAGATGTTTCCAAATTCTTTCAATGCAAATAGGTTTGCTCCGTGGTCTGAATCTTTGAAGGTAAAAGAAGTTGTTTGATAAATAGGAACGGCTCTTGCGCCTGTTGTAGGATCGGGTGTCTGGCCTGCGTGTTGTTGTAGTGTTTCGAAATATTGATAACTCATTGTAGTAATGTTTAATTGATGATAAAATAAAAAAGGTAGAATAGGTGAAAGGGAATTGCCTGCAATTCCGATTTCGGAAATGAAGTAAAAGAATGCCTTACGGCATACAACAACAAGCGAGGAAATAATATAAAGTGCTTTTCATTACCCTACAAAAATAGTAGGAATATGAACAAATACAAAAATATATTTTTAAAATTGGGATAAACGGCTTTTTATTTTGAAACTAAAGCGATTCAATTCCTCAATGAAAAATTGAAAACATACTTGAAATTGACCTGCAAAAAAATAGGTGATGAAAGGCAATTATACACTCACATTAAAATCTCTTAAGGCATCATTCAGGCTTGTTTTTAGATCGGTGCTTGGTTTTCTTTGGCCAATAATTAAAGCACAGCCTACACCAAAATCACCAGCAGGAAATTTTTTTGTATAAGAACCGGGAATCACTACACTGCGTGCAGGTACACGGCCTTTCATTTCTTTCGGCTCTGTGCCGCTTACATCTATTATTTTTGTAGATTGAGTTAATACGACATTGGCACCCAGCACTGCTTCTTTTTCTACCACTACTCCTTCTACTACAATACATCTGCTACCGATGAAACATCCATCTTCTACAATAACAGGTGTTGCCTGCAATGGTTCTAATACGCCACCAATACCCACACCGCCACTTAAATGCACGCCTGTTCCTATTTGTGCACAACTACCAACGGTAGCCCAAGTATCCACCATTGTGCCTTCGCCTACATAAGCGCCTATGTTTACAAAGGACGGCATCAATACTACATTCTTTCCAATATAACTTCCATAGCGAGCTATTGCACCGGGCAAACTGCGCACGCCCATTGCCGCAAAGTTTTTCTTCAATAACATTTTATCATGAAACTCAAATGGATTAACATCCCATGTTTGCATTTGTTGTACGCCAAAATATAAAAGTATAGCCTGTTTTACCCACTCATTTACTTGCCAGCCTGCATCTGTGGGAGAGGCAGAACGCAAACGTCCATTATCCACTTCTTCAATTACTGCTTTTACAGCATTGCTGTATTTTTCTTCTTTTAAGAGTTCACGATTATTCCAGGCTTCTAAAATTAATTGCTGCATAAAAAAAATTTCGGTGCGAATTTAGTACTTGTTTACTTGCTTTACACAAAACTTAACAGATAAAACTGATCACTTGATTACAGATGATTATTTTTGTTCCGAATACTTGAATGATGAATATTGGTTTTGATGCAAAACGAGCTTTTCACAACGGCACCGGACTCGGTCATTATAGCCGTAGCCTGATTCAATCATTATCGGAATATTTTCCGGAGCATCAATACTATATGTTCAATCCAAAGCCCGGCGGCTTATTCTCTTTAAAGAATGATAATCTACACGAAATATTGCCATCGGGTATATGCAATAAAACATTCAGTGCCGCATGGCGAAGTAGTTGGGTAAAACAGGATTTAAAAAAATTAAATATTAATCTTTATCACGGCCTCAGTCATGAAATACCGGCGGGTATCAATAAAACAGGCATTCGCTCAGTGGTGACTATTCATGATTTAATACATGAGCGATATCCCGAACAATATAATACGATTGACGTAAAAATATACAATAAAAAATTTCGCTATGCATGCATGAATGCTGACAAAATAATTGCCATCAGTGAACAAACGAAAAAAGATATTATGGATTTTTATAAAACACCGGAGGAGAAAATTACGGTGTGTTATCAAGGTTGCAACCCTTTGTTTGGCATCAAAGTAAATGAAGCAGAAAAAAATAGGATAAAAAAACAATATGCATTGCCGGATGAATATTTCCTTTATGTAGGATCTATAATTGAACGTAAAAATTTATTGAATATTTGTAAGGCATTAAATATTTTAAAAGGTGAATTGGAAATCCCACTTGTGGTAATTGGTGATGGAAAGAAATACAAACAACAAGTAAAAGATTATATCGCCCAAGTAGGGTTACAAAATCAGGTAATCTTTCTTTCAGAAAAAAATACAGCAGCACTTACTTCATACAGAACTGCTGCAGATTTCCCCGCTATTTACCAGTCTGCCATAGCAATGATTTATCCTTCATTCTTCGAGGGCTTTGGTATTCCTGTATTGGAAGCATTGTGGAGTGAATTGCCGGTCATCACTTCCAATACATCTTGCCTACCGGAAGCAGGTGGCGAAGGTGCTTGTTATGTAAATCCTGCACAGCCGGAAGAAATTGCAATTGGAATGAAAAAAATATATTACGATAAATTATTTACAGATACATTGCGAAATAAAGGCTGGCAACATGCGCAGAATTTTACACCACAAAAGCATGCAACATCTGTAATGAACGTATATCAAACCTTATGGTAAATTTTGAACACGATATTGAAAATTGTTTGGCTGTTTTAAAATATGGCGGTTTGATACTTTATCCTACTGATACAGTTTGGGGTATTGGGTGCGATGCTACCAATGAAGCTGCTGTTGCAAAAATTTATACACTAAAGAAAAGAGCAGACAGTAAAGCCATGATTGTATTGGCTGCAGAAGAGAAAGATATTTTATATTATACTGCTTCGCCTGATATAGCCATATTTGATTATTTAGAAACGACACACAAGCCTACCACTGTAATCTACGAAGGTGCTATTGGTCTCGCTGAAAATCTAATAGCTGCAGATGGTAGTATTGCGATTCGCTTATGTAATGATTTATTTTGCAGACAATTAATCAAAAGATTTCGGAAGCCTATTGTTTCCACTTCAGCCAATATTTCGGGGCAACCTGCAGCAAGAATATTTACTGAAATTAAAAATGAAATTAAGGAAGGCGTAGATTATATCGTTCAGCACCGTCAAGATGATTGTACAATTGCCGAGCCTTCAGCTATTATAAAATGGAACAATGGAATGGCGGAAATTATTCGACCATAAAACTTCAATTACTGCACCAATCTACATTACCTCCACTCCGGTTATCTTTGCTCTTTCTATGGACATAAATCTCACATCGGAAGAATTAAAGGTTATTAATAAGGTGGCTGCTGCAGCAGAAGCGTTGAGCATGGAAACCTATTTGATCGGCGGATTTGTACGAGATAAAATTTTGGAGAGAGCAACAAAAGATGCCGACTTCGTATGTGTGGGCGATGCCATTACATTGGCACAGGAAGTTGCAAAAAGTTTTCATCCGCAACCAAGAGTCGATTTTTTTAAAAACTTTGGAACAGCGCATATAAAAATTAATGACGGGTTTGACATTGAATTTGTAGGCGCTCGCAAAGAAAGTTATCGTGCAGATTCTCGAAAGCCAGAAGTAGAAGCCGGAAGTGTTAAAGACGATCAGGACAGAAGAGATTTTACCATCAATGCAATGGCGATTAGTTTGCAAAAAGAAAATTTTGGAATACTGATTGACCCGTTTAACGGGATAGAAGATTTGCAAGCAAAAATAATTCGCACACCGCTGGAGCCTGTGCAGACGTTTAGCGATGATCCATTGCGCATGATGCGGGCTATTCGCTTTGCAACTCAGTTGGGTTTTACCATTGATGAAACAACATGGCAAGGCATCAAAGATTCAAAAGAAAGAATAAAAATTATTTCTCAAGAACGTATCACGGACGAATTGAATAAAATCGTTGCTGCTAAAAAGCCTTCTATTGGATTTGATTTATTATTTCAAAGCGGATTGTTACAAATTATTTTTCCTCAAATGGTAGCGCTTGTAGGTGCAGAGTACAAAGATGGTCTGGGACATAAAGATAATTTTTATCACACCTTGCAAGTTTTGGATAATCTTTCCGAAAAATCAGATGACCTTTGGCTACGCTGGGCAGCAATACTTCATGACATAGCGAAGCCTGCCACTAAAAAATTTGAAGAAGGGCATGGATGGACATTTCACGGACACGAAGTAGTAGGCGGTAGAATGGTTTCTAAAATATTTACCAAATTGAAACTGCCGCAAAATGAAAAAATGCGTTTTGTGAAAAAAATGGTAGAGCTACATCTACGGCCAATTAGCTTAACAAAAGAAAATATTACCGATTCTGCTATTCGCAGATTGCTTTTTGATGCAGGAGAAGATTTTGATTCATTGATGTTGCTCTGCTCCGCAGATATTACTTCAAAAAACAAACAAAAAGTAAAACGGTTCTTGGAAAATTTTCAATTAGTACGTGAGCGATGCAAAGAGGTAGAAGACAAAGATCATATTCGTAATTGGCAACCACCCATAAGTGGCGAAATGATTATGAAAATATTTAACCTTTCGCCATCTCGTCCGGTAGGTATTATTAAAGATGCATTGAAAGATGCCATGTTAGACGGCATTATTCCCAATACTTATGAAGCGGCGTTCAATTTTATGTTGGAGAAAGGAAAGGATCTAGGTCTAAAGCCTACTCAAGAAAATAAAAGTTAAAAGACTATATTTGTTTTATGGCAATTTTAAAATTCAGAATATATTTTGAGGAAGACGATTCTATCTATCGTGATGTGGCGATTAAACACACACAAACTTTTAAAGATTTGCACGATGTGATTTTAAAATCTTATGAATTTGATACCAAGCATCAAGCTACATTTTATCGTAGCAATGAAAAATGGCAACGTGGTCGTGAGATAAGTTTGGAAAAATATGAGAAAGAATATAAAGCGCCTCCGATGTTGATGTCTGAAACGGCAATAGGTACTGAAATTCGAGAGCCGAATCAGCATTTTATTTATCAGTATGATTTTAATAAGAATTGGACTTTCTTAATAGAGTTGATAAATGTGAGTAAAGAAGAAAACCCTAAAATTGTTTATCCAGCAATCACTAGATCGGAAGGTATTGCGCCCAGCCAATATGGCACGAAGGGTTTATTGGGCAATAAATTTGCTGACATTGAAGAAAAATATGATTTGACAAAAGCAGGTGAAGGCTTCGGTGAAAAAGATGAAGAAGGCGAGGATGCAGGGTATGATGATGCAGATGATGGCCAAGATGTGCCCGATGAAGAAGTGTAATACTTGTACATATTTAAGAAAACAGGGTTTATAAAATGCCTGCACCATTTTCAAAAACAGTTATAGTGGTTTGTGGCCCCACAGCAGTAGGCAAAACATCTGTGGCCATTCAATTAGCAAAAAGACTTCATTCAGAAATAATTTCTGCAGACAGTCGCCAATGTTTTAAAGAATTAAACATTGGTGTTGCCCGCCCGTCAATTGAAGAACTGAGGACTGTTCCACATCATTTTATTGCTACTCATTCCATTCAAGAAGAAGTTACGGCTGCCTACTTTGAACAATATGCTTTGCAAAAAATAAATGAACTTTTTGTAAAATATGATTATGTTGTGTTGGCAGGTGGAACCGGATTATACATTAAGGCATTTTGCGAAGGCTTAGATGAAATTCCAAAAATAGATATATCAATCAGAGAAAACATTATTAGGAAGTATGAGAAACATGGTTTGGAATGGTTGCAAAATGAAATTGCCCAAAAAGATCCACAATATTTTACAGAAGGTGAAGTGAAAAATCCTCAACGCATCATGCGAGCATTGGAAGTAGTGGAATCAACAGGCAAGAGCATTTTATCTTTTAGAAAGAATGAAAAAGCAAAAAGAGATTTTAATATTATAAAAATTGGAATTGAATTGCCCAAAGAGATTTTGCAGCACAACATCAATACCCGTGTGGATGCGATGATGCAGAATGGATTGCTGGAAGAGGTAATATCAGTAATTCCTTATCGACAACTGAATGCATTGCAAACAGTAGGCTATGCCGAATTGTTTGATTTTTTGGATGGAAAAACGTCTTTGGATAAAGCAATTGAGCTAATTAAAATACATACACGACAATATGCCAAACGCCAGATGACATGGTTTAGAAAAGACAAAGAAATACAGTGGTTTACCCCTACAGAAATTGAAAAAATCATTTTACAGGGTAAAGGATTTGCTCTATGATTTCCGGTTTAAATTAAATTTAATTTGGCAATATCAGATATGCGCTTATTTTTGTGGTGCAATGAAATTATTTAACAATACATGGTGGTGGCTTTCAACTCCAATGGGGCTATAAAGTTATTGTCATTATTTTAATTGATAATCGTGCCCCGACAATGTTCGGGGCTTTTTATTTTATGTATGAAGAAGATTGAATTAAAAACAAAGTGTACAAAAATGTTGGCAGATGTATTTACGCCGGTCGGCATTTATTTACGTCTGCGCGACAAATTTAGAGATACTGTTTTATTGGAAAGCACAGATCATCATTCTGCTGAAAACAGTTGGTCGTTTATTTGCATCAATGCCATTGGTGGAATAGAAGTCAGCAACTACGAATTTGCAGAATATAAAATACCCGGTAGAAACACTGAGAAAATAACTTTGACTGATAAATTATCTGTCTCAGAATTGCTGTGGTCTTATTTGCAGCATTTTGCAATATCCTCCAGCGAAAGTAAAGAAGAAAGGTTTGCACAAGGATTATATGGTTACACTTGTTATGATGCCGTTTCTTTTTTTGAATCGATTAAATCAAAAACAATAAGTGCGCCAGTGATACCATTGATTCGTTATCGGCTTTATCAATATGTAATTGCAATCAATCACTTTAGCGATGAATTATATATATGTGAAAATCAATTGAAAGGCGTGGAAAGCGAAATCGCTGCAATAGAGTCGCTGATACGAAGTAAAGATTTGCCTGTTTATCCATTTACAAGAAATGGTTTTGAAACAGGCAATATGACGGACGAAAATTATTTACAAATTGTAGAAAAAGGTATTGCCGCTTGTCATCGAGGCGATGTTTTTCAAATTGTATTGAGCAGAAAATTTCAGCAGAAGTTTTCGGGTGATGAATTTAATGTGTATCGTTCTTTGCGCAGTGTAAATCCTTCGCCCTATTTATTTTTCTTTGATTATGGCGATTATAAATTAATGGGATCTTCGCCAGAGGCTCAACTCATTATTAAAGAGAAAAAGGCTGTATTACATCCGATTGCAGGAACATTTAAACGAACAGGAAATGAATTAGCCGATAAGCAAGCAGCAGAAAATCTATTAAATGATGCAAAAGAAAATGCGGAGCACGTAATGCTGGTTGATTTAGCCAGAAATGATTTAAGCAGAATGTGTACAGATGTGTCTGTTGCACATTTCAGACAAGTGCAATATTTTTCTCATGTAATTCATTTGGTAAGTGAGGTAACAGGAAGTGTAAATGAAAATACTAATCCTTTTGATCTGTTGGCCAAAACGTTTCCTGCAGGTACATTAAGCGGTGCTCCAAAATTCAAAGCAATGCAATTGATAGACGAGCTGGAACCCACGGAAAGAAGTTTCTACGGCGGCGCGATTGGTTTTATTGGCTTTGATGGGAGTTGCAACCATGCAATTATGATACGAAGTATTTTAAGCAAGGAGAATACGCTCACTTATCAAGCAGGTGCGGGTGTGGTAGCAGCAAGCAAACCTGAAAGTGAATTACAAGAAATAAATAATAAGTTAGGTGCTCTGAAAAAAGCAATTGAATTTGCTGAAACGATAATTTGAGCATAAAAGATTTAAATAGCAAAAAATGAAAATTTTAGTTTTTGATAATTATGATTCGTTTACATACAACTTAGTTCATCTGGTAGAGCACATTACCAAAGAAAAAGTTGATGTGTTTCGGAATGATCAAATTCCATTGGAACAAGTAAAGCAATATGACAAAATTATTTTGTCACCGGGGCCGGGCATCCCATCAGAAGCAGGCTTATTATTGCCATTGATAAAAGAATATGCCGCTTCAAAATCTATTCTTGGCGTTTGTTTAGGGCATCAAGCAATTGGCGAAGCATTTGGCGGTAAGCTCACTAATTTAGATACAGTATATCATGGAGTAGCAACTGATTGTAAAATATTGGATAGAAAGAATTTACTTTTTAAAGATTTACCGGAAACGATTAAAATTGGTCGTTATCATAGTTGGATTGTGAGTGATCAAAATTTCCCGGATGAATTAACGATAACAGCAAGAGAAGAACATGGATACATTATGGCATTACATCATAAAAAATATGATGTGCAAGGAGTGCAATTTCATCCCGAAAGTGTGCTTACGCCCGATGGAGAAAAGATTATGAACAATTGGTTAACAAAATAAAGAATGAAAAAAATATTACAATATCTATTTGAGCACAAAACATTGTCTAAGGAAGATGCAAAGAAAGTATTGTTACAAATTGGCAAGGGGCAATACAATGAACATGAAGTAACGGCTTTTATGACTGTTTATTTGATGCGAAGCATAACATTGGATGAATTGCAAGGCTTTCAAGATGCATTGATGGAACTATGTGTGAAAGCAGATTTAAGTGAGTTCGAAACTTTAGACATTGTTGGTACAGGCGGTGATGGTAAGAATACTTTTAATATTTCTACACTTGCATGCTTTATTGCTGCCGGTGCAGGACAAAAAATTGCGAAGCATGGAAATTATGGAGCATCTTCAGTAAGTGGCGCAAGTAATGTGATGGAACAGTTGGGGTATAAATTTAGTAATGACACTGCTCAGCTGAAAAAGGAAATTAAAGAAGCAGGAATTTGTTTTTTGCATGCACCATTGTTTCATCCTGCGTTAAAAACTGTTGGACCAATTAGAAAAAACCTTGCATTACGCACGTTCTTCAATATGCTTGGGCCTATTGCCAATCCTGCACAACCGGCCTATCAATTAATTGGCGTTTACAATCCTGAAATGGCGAGGGTGTATAATTATTTTTTACAAACAAAAGGGAAGCCATTTACCATCATTCATAGTATGGATGGGTATGATGAAATATCACTTACTAATGATACGAAAGTAATTACTCAATCGGGAGAAAAAGTAATGACGGCAGAGCAATTAGGAAAACGTATTGTTTCAGCACAGGATATTCATGGCGGTAACAGTATAGAAGATGCTGCAAAGATTTTCATTTCTATATTGAAAGGGGATGGGACTTGGGCTCAGAATGCAGTAGTACTGGCAAATGCTGCAATGGCTTTATTTTGCACAGAGAAATATAAAAACTATGATGAAGCTTACGCTGCCGCAGTGGAAAGTTTAGAAAGCGGTAATGCTTTTTCTTGCTTAGAAAAATTATTAGCAACAAATGGATAATATTTTAGAAAAGATAATAACAACAAAGAAAAAAGAAATTGAACCGTTTAAACTATTGAGCCCGATTGAGCGATTTGAACAAGATGGTTTTTTCTGGCAGATAAGAAATCGTTCTTTAGTACAAAATCTATTGATGCCGGGAAGTACGGGTATTATTGCAGAGTTCAAAAGAAAAAGCCCGAGCAAGGGTTGGTTTCAAACAAAAGAATTAGAAGTGGAACCTGTAGTGACTGTTTATGATAAAAGTGCAGCAGGAATATCTGTATTGACTGATACGGAATACTTTGGCGGCGACTTGGATGATTTAATACAGACGAAAGTGGTAACTGATGTTCCGGTATTAAGAAAAGATTTCATCATTGATAGATGGCAAATTGCAGAATCAAAAGCTTTTGGAGCCGATGTAATTTTGTTGATTGCGGCTTGCTTATCTCCGAAAGAGGTAAAAGAATTTGCAGGTTATGCAAAGAGTATTGGATTAGAAACCATCTTGGAAATTCATCACGAACAAGAATTGAGTCATTATTGCGAGGATGTAAGTATTGTGGGTGTGAACAATCGTAACTTAAAAACGTTTGAAACAGATATTAAAACTTCATTGGAATTGATAAAAAAGATACCTGATGGGAAACCTGCCATTACAGAAAGTGGAATCAGCAATGCGGCAACGGTCTTAACTTTGCGAACAGCAGGATTTAAGGGCTTTTTAATAGGCGAGCATTTCATGAAGGAAGAAAAGCCTTGGGAAGCATATCAAAAATTTATTACTGAATTAAACTCTTTAGAAAATAAAATTTAAAATATAGTATATGAATATAAAAGTCTGCGGCATCACGGAAATGAAACAATTGCAGCAATTGGAAGGATTGGATATTCCTTTTGCAGGTTTAATTTTTTATCCTGAATCGCCCCGTTTTGTAGGAGATAAATTATCAAAGAAAGAAGTAAAGAATGCAGATTTTGATTTAAGAAAAGTGGGCGTTTTTGTCAACCCCGAAATGTTAGACATACTGGATGCGATAGATGATTATGGTTTGGATGTAGTACAGTTGCATGGTGATGAAAGTCCTGAAATGTGTGATGACCTGAGTGAGGCTGCAGAAATAATCAAAGCATTTCGTATTACAGGCAATGAAGATATTGATGAAATGATTGCACCTTATGATGCAGTTTGTGATTATTATTTGTTTGATACAGGCAGCAATAATGAAAGTTTTGGCGGTACAGGTAAAAAATTTGATTGGCGAATATTGGAAAATGCAAGAATAGAAAAACCTTTCTTTTTGAGCGGTGGAATATGCGTGGAAGATGCAGCAAAAATAAAAATGTTCAAACACCCTGATTTTTTTGGTATTGATGTAAATAGCTGTTTCGAAACATCTCCGGGTGTAAAAGACATGAGCAAAATTCTGCAGCTAAAAATGGCATTGCGTTAAAGAATTGATTGCGAAAAATTATTTACTTATTTCAAAAAAGTTTTGTAAAACAAATCTGATTCAATGGCAGAGGTACAAACTTATACTACTCCGGATGCACACGGATATTATGGAAAATTTGGTGGAGCATTTATACCCGAAATGCTGCAACGGAATGTTGAAGAATTGCGAACAAAATATTTGGATCTTATTAATGAAAATGATTTTCAAAAAGAATATCATCAATTATTATGCGATTATGTAGGGCGACCAACACCACTTTATTTTGCAGAACGACTAAGCAAATTGTATCAAACAAAAATATTTCTAAAGCGGGAGGATCTTTGCCATACCGGAGCGCATAAAATAAATAATACAATTGGACAAATTCTTTTGGCCGAACGATTAGGGAAAAAAAGAATTATAGCAGAGACAGGAGCGGGACAACATGGAGTGGCCACAGCAACTGTATGTGCTTTGAAAGGATTAGAATGTATTGTGTATATGGGTGAAAAAGATATTGAACGGCAAGCGCCGAATGTTGCAAGAATGAAAATGCTGGGTGCAAAAGTAATACCTGCAAAGAGTGGAAGTAAAACATTAAAAGATGCTACCAATGAAGCAATCCGAGATTGGATCAATCATCCGAATGACACTCATTATATAATCGGGAGTGTAGTGGGGCCGCATCCTTATCCTGATATGGTCACAAAATTTCAAAGCGTCATTAGCGAAGAGATTAGAAAACAATTAAAAGAAAAGTATAATCATGAATTACCTGATTATGTAATTGCATGTGTAGGAGGCGGTAGCAATGCGGCTGGTGCATTTTATCATTTTTTGGATGAACCAGATGTAAAACTAATTGCAGTAGAAGCAGCAGGAGAGGGGATACATACAGGCAAGAGCGCTGCCACCACACAATTAGGTCGTACAGGCATTTTACATGGAAGTAAAAGTTTGTTGATGCAAACAGAAGATGGACAGGTGGTGGAGCCTCATAGCATTTCAGCAGGGTTAGACTATCCGGGCATCGGGCCACTTCATGCATACTTATATGAGAGCGGACGTGCACTTTTTTTAAGTGCAACAGATCAGCAAGCTTTGGAAGCTGCTTTTCAATTAGCAAAATTAGAAGGCATCATCCCTGCTTTGGAAAGCGCTCATGCTTTGTATGCTTTGGAGCTTATGAAATTTAAGCAAGATCATATTGTCGTTATTTGCCTAAGCGGAAGAGGTGATAAAGATTTGGCAACGTATATGAGGCATTTAGATTAAATGATTTCACTATTGATAATAAATTTTTATGAGCAGGCTGAATAATTTATTTGAAAAAAAGAATAAATCCGTTTTGAATGTCTATTGTACTGCAGGATTTCCACATCTTGCTGCAACATTAGAGGTGATGAGAGCATTACAAGAACATGGTGCAGATATTATTGAATTGGGTATGCCTTACAGCGACCCATTGGCGGATGGTCCGGTTATTCAAAACAGTGGCTCAATTGCATTGCAAAATGGGATGAGTATTAAAGCGCTGTTTCAGCAATTAAAAAATTTTAGAGAAAATATTAAGATACCGGTTGTGTTGATGGGGTATATGAACCCTATTTTACAATATGGATTTGAACAATTTTGCAAAGATGCCGCTGCAGTGGGGATTGATGGATTAATATTACCTGATTTACCGGAATACGAATTTGAAACTGAATATGGAAAGATTATTAAAGAGGCCGGCCTTGATTTTATTTTTTTAGTAACACCGGAAACTTTTCCTGAACGGATTAAAAAATTAGACAGTTTAAGTAGTGGCTTCTTGTATGCCGTATCAAATTCATCCACAACCGGAAGTGATAATAAACCGGAAAATACAGAGCAATATTTGAAAGGCCTATCCAATCTTCAATTAAAAAACCCGATTTTAGTAGGTTTTGGGATAAAAGACAAACATAGTTTTGAGCAGGCGTGTCAATTCACAAATGGGGCAATCATTGGAAGTGCTTACATTCAACAAATAACTGAAGTTAAAGATATAAATACGGCTACACAGGCATTTTTAACGTCTCTTAAAGCTTAAAAGGCAGAATCAATCTGATATCTTTCAATACATTTGCTGTTTGAAATAATAGTAGAGTTAAATAATTATAAGTTTTTATAATCAAAAAAATAAATGAGAAAATTATTCATTGCATTGTTGTTTTTTCCTTCAATAGTTTTTGCACAAAAAAATACTAAAGGATTTGTAGTCAACGGAATTTTGACGGGTTATACAGATGGCACAGCTATTAAGTTGATTAAAAATGGCGAGGGTATTGAAGTTGCCAATGCAAAACTTAATAAGGGTAAGTTTTTATTGAAAGGTAAAGTAGATGAACCGACCTTGTGTTATATCATGATTGGCGAAAATCAAAAGCCTGCAGAAATTTATGTAGAAAACAGTATAATCAGTTTTAAGGGCGATAAATCCAAGCCTGATGTATGGCAAATTTCCGGATCGGCTAGCAATAAAGATTTTAGCGATTTTACTAAAACATTTATTCCATTGGCGCAACAATTAAATACTTTGGCCAATACAATAAACAATACGCCTCCAGGCGAACAAAGAGATAAATTATTAACTACACATTCAACTCTTTTAAAAAATATTCAGAATGAAATTGATAAAACAGTTGACACAAAAAAGAAATCTGCTGTTACTCCATTCATTCTAAACGTTACTTATGATTTCAATCAGGATGTAGCACAATTAGAGAATCGGTTTAATAAATTAGATAAGAGTGTAAAAGATTTAACTATTGGTCGACAATTGAAACTATTTATTGCCGAAAGTAAGTTTGGCGCTGTAGGCACTGAAGCTTTGGAATTTAGCCAAACTGATACAACCGGCAGCCCTGTTTCGCTTTCCTCATTCAGAGGTAAATATGTTTTGTTGGATTTTTGGGCAAGTTGGTGCGGTCCTTGTCGCAGAGAAAATCCAAATGTGGTTGCTAATTTTAATAAGTTCAAGAGTAAAAATTTTACAGTACTTGGAATATCTTTAGATAAACCCGGACAGAAAGATGCATGGATGAATGCGATACATGAAGACGGACTAACTTGGACTCATGTAAGCGATTTACAATTCTGGAATAATGCTGTTGCTAAACTTTATAAAGTAAACAGTATCCCCCAAAATTTATTAATAGATCCACAAGGAAAAATTATAGGTAAGGATCTGAGAGGCGCTGCACTGGAACAAAAACTTTGTGAGATACTGGGGTGTGATTAATAATGTTTCAATCGCTTATTGCCCCCAACGAAAAGTTTTAACGTCAATACCTGCAAGGTCGAGTACCCTATCTGTAACAGTAGATACAATTGCATCAATAGATTTTGGTTTGCTGTAAAACGATGGAGTAGCAGGGCAGATAATACCACCCGCCAATGTAATGGTTTCCATATTGCGTATATGTATCAGGTTGTATGGTGTTTCTCTTGCTACACAAATCAATCTTCTTCTCTCTTTTAAAACTACATCTGCAGCTCTTGATATCAAATCATTAGAAATACCTGCCGCAATACGTCCCAATGTGCCCATGGAGCAGGGGATGATAATCATCGTATCATATTTGCCGGAGCCTGAGGCAAAGGGTGCGCTAAAATCCTGTGTACTATAAAATGTAACATCTAAATTTTTCCAACTTTCATTTTCCAATTCTGTGCGCCATACTTCTTTTGCATTTTCCGTCATCACCACAGATAGTTCAGTTATTTGCTCTTTAGCATTGATTAATTTTTTCAAAATGTCGTTTGCATAGATAGAACCACTAGCGCCGGTAATTGCTACCAATATCTTTTTCATAGATTTTTATTATGAGGGTTAGCCAATTATTTTTTTTAAGTTGAACAGTTATGCCAACTGCGATAAACAAAGTACAGCATATTTTTAATAACTGTTCAATTATACATCTTCGGTATAGCAAAATATCATGGTGTCGAGATATTTAGATAATTGATTTAAGTCAATAATTTATTTACGCAAACGTATTCGTTGTTTTTGAAACTAAAAAAATATAAAAAGAGTTTTGTTGAATTAAAATACTGCTTATCTTAGCAATGAATTTTCATAGGATAAGGTTTAATGGTTAATGGTTTTTGATTAGGCCCCCGGATTCTTCCGGGGGTATTTTTTTGCCCATACTCTAGGGCAATAAAAAAACTGCCTCATTGTGAAATGAAATTATGAGTAAGGGGTTTTGTAGGCTCCCCATTTTTAGTACACTTTAATAGTAGAATATTTCGTTCATTGTAGTGATGTATTTCCCGTATGTTGGGCGTAGTGAAGCGAGGCATACGGTTTTGATTGAGGTAATAAAAAACAGAGCCATTTAGCAACTTAATTACGGTTCACAAAAACCATAAAATTTATTTTGGTTTTATGCACAGTTCATGTTGGCCGTTGGCATTTAGTTAGTTGTTAAAAGGAGAGTCGGCATCACGAAATTTACCACGCATTGATTTAATAATAAGCACAGGCCCTTGTATTAGTCCAAATAATGCACCACACAAGGTAAGTATGATAAATTTTGTTTTTCCTTCACCGGAAATAAGCATTCCGATTAATATTGCTACACAAATTATACCAACAAGACATAATAAAGTTCCATAAAGATAACCACCACGATTTTCCGTTTTAAACTCACCTCCATTTGCAGTATACAAATCTTCTAATAGTTGTGTAGCTTGGCTTTCGGTCATGCCTCGATAGTCGGCAGTTAATGTCTCTAAGGTAATCTCACGTTTAGTTCCTTCTCGAACAGAATCTATGGCAAAATCTATATTGTCGATTGATATACCAAGTGCTAGATATTTGGCTTTTATGGGTTCAAAATTTTTCATGTTAATAATTATTGCTGATTTCGGACTGTCGCTGATGCTAGTAGTCAACTCTTATAAAAGTATCCGACAAGCCCACCTAAAAAAAAGCCCGTAGTTAAAAGATATTGGCGGGCTTGTCGGTTTACTTTAACGTTGGCCGACATTTGTGCTGTTTGTATGGTACAAAGTATTTTTGTAGTTGTTGGTCAGCGCAGTTTTTGGTGAGCGGGTTTAATACTTTTTAAAGAACTTTAAATCTAAGTTAATACATTAGCTTCATAAATCAATTATTTTTTTCAAAAACAGACATGAGCCGCCGAGGATGTAAAATAAAATGATACTGCACCGTCATCTCATACGTCAAAAGCGAAGGGCGTGTATCGGTGTAATACTGAAATAGATAACGCAGTTCTTGAAGATAAAGTTTGCGGGTAAGATTGTTGTAATGGCCAAGGGCCATCATGTCAGCAGTTCGTTGCAGCGCATTCACTGGATAGAGTGTTAGCGTTTTTTTCCATAACTAAAAATTTTGTAACCCCAAATCTAACGAAACTCGCTTTAACTCATTGCTGAAAGCAATGTTGGTTCAACGAACAGGGCTTTATGCAGATTAGGAATTAGTATTCCGTCTGCCGATAACTGACGCTGATTGAAAATATAAAGGTGAAATTAAGAACTAAAGTTGAAAGTTGTTTGTCCAGCCCGAACCACAGCTTGGATTTGCAATTAGCTGATAATTGCTGGTCATGCCCGATTTGCATAAAACCCAATGTAGGCAACAGTTTTATGTTCTCAATCTGTATAAATCTAATGCCTCGTGTGCAACTCTTTTGTTTGCTGTTTGTTTTATTATATCAATTAACTCAGTGTCCTTTAATTCAGCTGTTTTAATATGCCTCCAAGCATATTCTACTATTTCAGAGTTTTGATTTTCTAAGACTAAATCTAAATATGTTTCATTGAAAAATTCGTATTGTTTGAGAAGTCTCCAAGACTCAGATACAAAAATTTCATTTTTACAAGAGAAGCAAATTGAAAATAGAGATTCAATAGCTATTTCAGATTCTTTTTCGTCTTTGAGAGCATATTGTATATTACTTATATAGTCGTCCCAACACTCCTCTTGAACATTAATATTCTTAGTTTCACAAATAATTTCCGATAGTTCTTGTAAATTCAATTCGTCTTTGTCTAATAATTCCCATGCTTTTTGAACTACTTTCTCATCGGAGTTGTCAGTTATGTATTGTTTTATTAAAACTTGCGAATCTTTGTCGTCATCCAAATACTGTTTGAAGAATTCAAATACTTGGTGCGATTCTTTTTCCCTTTCATCAAAATAATCATTTTTTAAATAGTTTTTGAGAAAGTCTGTGGATATCTTTTGGTATAATAAATCACGGGCACTTTTACAAACCTCAATGTCCTCATTATAATTTAGAACATTGAATAACGAGTCATAGCTAAAAGATTCTATTTCAGTTAGTCGTGAAAACTCTTCACTTGTCATATTTTGATACTGTGAATTATCTGACATTTTATTTAAGGTATGTGTCGGTTAAAAATTGCTGCTAACGTCAGTCCGTCTAAAAACTCCCGTTTCTCAAAAATACTGTTTGTAAAGTAGAATTACAAGTCAATTAATGTGTTTTAGAGGAAGCCAAAAACAAGAGTGAAAATTGATTTGTAAAAAATGAATTATTTTTTTGAAAGCCGAGATGCAGTTTGTAATCGCTCTATAAATGAAGAATAAAGTGCACAAAGTTCCTGCAGGAACTTTGTGCACTCATTTTTGTCAATGAGATTAATGAGACGGCGTAAGGTGCCTCATCCTAAAATTGGGCATAACGTCCGGTTTTAAATAAGAAATATATGATGTCAATCTAACTTAATGTTCATTTTATTTCTTCGTGTTCTCATTTCCTAAATTATCCAAAACCCAATTGGTCATTTTATTCCACAAATGATAGGTTGTATTATCAGCCATTCCGGAGATACCGTGATTTTTGTCGGGGTAGTAGGCGCTCTGAAAATCAATATTACTTTTTACCAAAGCCTTCACCATTTGTACACTGTTTTGGAAATGCACATTGTCGTCTGCTGTGCCATGTATCAATAAATATTTCCCTTTTATTCTATCAGTAAAATTGATAGGGGAGTTATCATCGTAGCCACTTGCATTTTCTTTTGGTGTGCGCATATATCGCTCTGTGTAGATATTGTCATAGAATCTCCAGTTGGTTACAGGTGCTACTGAAATTGCCCCACTGAAAATATCATTGCCTTTGGTAATAGCTAAAGCACTCATAAAGCCGCCGAAACTCCAGCCCCAATGCCCGATTTTATTTTTGTCAACAAAAGATTTAGTAGCTAAATATTTTGCAGCATCAATTTGATCTTCTATTTCATATTTACCTAATTGTAAATATGTTTTCT
Organism: Bacteroidota bacterium; assembly: GCA_018268055.1. Lineage (GTDB taxonomy): Bacteria > Bacteroidota > Bacteroidia > Chitinophagales > Chitinophagaceae > JJ008. Next base: position 105,848 of record JAFDXF010000086.1, on the reverse strand, counting down.
TTTTAAACTCTTCACCACGAAAACCTGTACCTGTATTATCAATACTTACCACAATGAAACCTCTTTGTGCCAGTAGTTGATGCCAGGTGCTTGCTGCGCCAAAACGATTAGCTACTTGTTGTGAGCCGGGGCCGCCATAGTTACAGAATAAAACAGGGTATTTCTTATTGGCATCAAAATTTGCAGGTTTCAGCATCCAACCGTTTAATGTGTCCCCTTTCGTATTAGGTACTCTGATAAATTCTACTTTACCAAAACCATATTCATCTATTTTTGCCTTGAGTTTACTGCTTTCATTAACAGTTTTTTCTAATGAAGCGCCATAGAAATTACCTTTACTCACAATTGTATTGAGCGTTACAGTTTGCGGCGTATTGATATCTGAATTAAAGTCATAGAATTTTGTAAATTCATCATTTAATGTAATACGGTGCCACGATTCACCTTGCGTCAATTGTGCTGTTTTGGAGCCTTCAAAGTTGGTAACAAATAAATTTCTATCCATTGGGCGAGGGTAGGCTACCGTATAATAAATAAGGCCATTCTTTTCGTCCACACCGTTTATATCTGTTATGTCAAAATTCCCTTTGGTGAGTTGTATTTTATTTTTTCCATCCAGTCCGTATAAATACAATTGTCTATATCCACTCATTTCGCTGGCGAAGAGGTAATTCTTACCATCTTTCAAAAACCACCAGTCATCATTAATCTCTACGAAGTATTTATTTTTCTCTTGATATAATAAATTGCTTGTACCGGTTTTGGCGTTTGTTAATAAAAGTTTTAAATCATCCTGATGTCTGTTCATCCAATACACAACGAGTGAATTATCGTCTTGAGTCCATTTGATACGTGGAATGTAGATATCGCCTTGCTCATATTGTGCTTTTACTTTTTTACCCGATGCTACATTATAAATATAGATATCTACTTTTGAATTATCTTCTCCGGCTTTTGGATATTTATAGCTGTATTGTTTATTATATTCATTGTTGAATAAAGTAAACTCATATTCTTTTACTTTACTTTCATCAAAGCGATAAAAAGCAATGTAATTTCCTTTAGGGCTCCAATCATACGCCTGCGTAAATTCAAATTCTTCTTCATACACCCAATCGCAATTTCCATTGATAACGAAATTCCATTTTCCGTCGGTGGTGATAGCTTTTGTTTTTTTGGAGGCTATGTCATATACGTAAAGATTATTGTTCATTACATAGGCAATCTTTTTCCCGTCGGGTGAGAAGGAAGGATGCAATGCTTTGTCTTTGCCCAATTTGGTTAGTGTTTTTGTATTAGGCTCGTACAAGTAAATATATGATTTGGATGAACGACGATATATCTGTTCCACTCCTTTTTTGAGAATTACTGCATTTGGATTTTTTCCGAAAATCATATCATCGGCACGGCCAAATGACTTACCGTTTTCGTCTTTCAAATCATCTGTCTTTATCTCAGGATTTGAGTCTGTTTCGCCAAAGTCGGCTCTTACAAATTCTCCTCGGAAGGTTCCTTTTTTGTAAATGTCATCTAATGTAATTTCTTTTTTCTGTGCAGTTGTTAGAATGGGTATCAACAACAGTAGTACAAGTAGTTTACGCATAAAAATGGCTTATTATTATGTGGTAAATGTAAAACAAACAAAGAAACCAAAGATGCCGTACAAATAAAATGTGTCAAATAGCTATTGAAAAAACCAATACTTAGGCTGCTAAATGTTCGAAAAGCTACAAATGTGTACATGGAATTGGTTGAATACCAAAATACAGATGCAATAGACTAAATGTCTTTACAATTATTTAAAACTCTTTTAAATATCAGCAAGGATTTTTCCTGTTTTTTATAAATCAAAAGCCCCGAACTAATTCAGGGCTTTTCGTTATTGTTTTTGTTTCTATTTTTATTTTGAGTATTATTTTACAGATGCATCAGCCATATCCGGTATCAATTCTACTTTGTAAGCTCCGGCATCCAATTTTTTCTTTGTTTCATAAAATGCGTGAAGTGTTGCTTCAATATCTGCATCAGTATGCACTGCAGAAGGGATGAGGCGATATATGATGTGTCCCTTCGGTATAACCGGATATACTACAATAGAAGCGAAGATGCCATAGTTTTCACGCAGGTCCATTACCATTGCAGTAGCTTCGGGCACATCACCTTTCATATATACGGGTGTTACTACAGAGTCGGTTTTACCGATATCAAAACCTCTTTCTTTCAACCCCTTTTGCAATTTGAGTGCATTACTCCAAAGGTTTTCTTTAAGCTCGGGATGACTGCGTAGTAGCTCTAATCTTTTTAGGTTGCCTACTACCAAAGGCATGGGCAAACTTTTTGCAAAAATCTGACTGCGGATATTGTAGCGAATATGGTCAATAATATTTTTATCACCGGCTATGAATGCGCCGATAGAAGCCATTGACTTGGCAAAAGTAGAAAAGTAAATATCTATTTCATTTTGACAACCTTGTTCTTCACCTGCTCCGGCACCGGTCTTTCCCAATGTGCCAAAACCATGTGCATCATCTACGAGCAAACGGAATTCATATTTGCTTTTTAAAGCAGCAATTTCTTTCAACTTGCCTTGGTCGCCGGCCATGCCAAAAACTCCTTCGGTAATAAGAAGGATACCACCTGCCTTTTGCTTTTCAATCAGTGCAGTAGCACGTTGTAATTGTTTTTCACAATCATCCAAGTCATTATGTTTGAATACAAATCTGTGTCCTGCATGCAAGCGCAATCCGTCTATAATACATGCGTGACTTTCAGCATCATATACAATTACATCGTGGCGGCTGCACAACGCATCAATAAGGCTTACCATACCTTGATAACCGAAGTTTACAAGTATAGAATCTTCTTTGCTTACAAATGCTGCGAGCTCTGCTTCTAATTGTTCGTGTAGGTCGCTGTTGCCGCTCATCATTCGTGCACCCATCGGCAGTGCAAGGCCATATTGTGCTGCACCTTCAGCATCTGCTTTTCTTACTTCGGGATGGTTGGCAAGTCCGAGATAGTTATTCAAACTCCATACAATCATTTCTTTGCCGCGAAATTTCATCCGGCTGCTGATTTCACCTTCTAATTTAGGAAAAGCAAAATAACCATGTGCTCTTTTGCGATACTGACCGATTGGGCCATCATTTTTAATTAATCTTTCAAATATATCTGCCATAATAAAGTTTTTAGAACCCCTGCCAATGGGTTAACCTGAAACAGGCAATATTTATAAAAATAAGAACGGCAAAGGCGCTGCAAAGTTAAGGTTTTGAAGATTAACGATAAAGGGTAAATTGTTAATTGAATCTGCCTGCCTTTGCTTAATTAAGATTACAAGATCAACATTTATATAATCAGCCAAAATACCCAAAACTTATTTTTTATAATAAGGGCAAAACTTCGAGTCTATTGTATTTTGTTTGATTTTTTTTTAATGCAAATGAAATGAAAATAAGTTAGTGTATCACATTATTGAAATGTATTGCTACTTGAAAACATTTGTGCAACTTAATAATTTCGTAAGATTACGAATAGATAATGTAACAATTTTTTTACTTAGTTATTTGCCTATCAATAATTTAACTTAAAAACGTAAAAATCCTATAAAAATTTTCGTGTGTTTACTTGCATGATTCGCATGTCGATACTAATTTTACATCGTAGTAATTCTTAGAACTACAAACACTTCGGTTAATTAGTTATGATTTTATTCCGATTTGGAAACAAACTTTTTCCAAGTCTTCTAATTAATCTTTTCCATTTTTTATAAGAAGGCCTGTTTTCAAATTGGATTTATTATTTATTAATTATTTAATTAAAACAAAAATGAAAACGATGGCCGTAACTCTACTCAAAACTGTAAAACAAAAATTAGCTTTAATAAGCACTTTGGTAATTTTTACTTTATTAAGCAATGTTGGTATTGGCCAAGTCAATCCACCTGCTCCCCCTGCTCCAAAGTCGGCAATTGTTGGTTGTACGCCCGAATCCGGCACTTGTCCACAAGGCTCATTTTCGGCAAGCTTTTCAAGTGGAGCCTACTATTCTGGTGGTCGTACTAGTACATCAGCAGGTGCCGTTTGGCGTTATGCTAATGTTACAAATATTGGCGGACTAAATGTTAATGCTACCATTAAAATTGATACCATTTATAATGCAACAGTGACGAACTTTGACGATGACAATGCTAAAGATCAAAATAATGTGAGCGTAGCTAAATGGTTTGCTCCAAGGATAGCACCTGATAATGCAACAACTTCGAGCAAAAGAGGTTATGTTCAGTTCACCATTACGTTTTATAAAGACAATGTCGGTAATGGTTATACTGAAACTGCAGAATTGCTTGGTTTGAATTACACACATTATGATATAGATGGCGCATCTGGTTCAGGTTACACTTTTCGTGAAATAGGAATGGTGCAATCAGTTTCTCAATTGGTTAATGTTGCGGCAAATGCAAAAACTGAATTGGTTCCTTATAATTATACTATAGCAGATAAAAACTGGACAGGCTTTGCATCATCAACATCTGTACGAAATGGGTTAACAACTTGCTCGGAAGTAGTTGCCAGTTTTAAATATAACCCTTTGAATAATCCGGTTTCCTCTATGTCTATTAGAATGGGATATGAGTATGTACGCACAAGTGGTAATGGCTACGGAAATGAAGCTCGTTTATATGCTTCTAATTTCAGTTGCTTCAATTTTCCTCAAGAGACCACTTTGCCGGTAAAACTTTTAAGTTTCGGAGGAAATTATCAAAACAAAATATCACAATTAAATTGGGAAGTAGTAAATGAGAATAATTTTAGTCATTACGAAATTGAGCGCAGTACAAATGGAATCAGTTATCTAAAGGCAGGTGATGTTAATGCATTAGGTGCTAATGAAGACAAACGACAGTATAAATTTTCTGATGATCTTTCTGCTGTATCCGGCGATGTGTTTTATTATAGATTGAAAATGGTGGATATAGATGGCAAAGCCAAATACAGTAATATAATCATAATTCGTAGAGATCAACAAAATATCAATGGGCTAAGTATTGCACCGAATCCTGTTAGTAACGGAATGACTACTGTGAGATTTAGCTCAGTTGGAAATCAATCTGTTGAATTGAAGGTAATAGATCTTTCGGGACGAATTGTATTCCGTCAGCAAAATCAGGTATTTAAAGGGACTAATAGTCTTTCATTAAATAATTTGGATAAATTATCACCTGGTATTTATATTTTGCAATTGAATGATGGAGTATCTGTTTCAAACAGCCGCTTTTCTATAATGAAATAAGGATTTAAACCTTGAGTGAACCCTCTCGGCATTAGCTTAGAGGGTTTTTTTTGCTAAAAAAAGAATGCTTTCTATACTGATTTAGTAAAAGAAAAACAAAAGGGACAACATCATACTTATATTGATGCTGCCCCTTTTTTATTGTTGGTTTTTATAAAGAATTCTATTGTAAATCCAAAGATGAGATATCTACACCTAAAGCCGCAGCCACTCCCTTACCATAATTCGGATCCGCTTTGTAGCAATTGATGATATGTCTTTCTTGTATAAATTTTTCCGCACCACCTACTTCAGCAGCAGTATTGCTGAATAAGCGTTGCTGTTGTGCAGCAGTCATCAAGCGGAAAAGATTTCCGGGTTGTGTGTAATAATCATGATCATCTTCTCTGAAGTTATGATGATCGGCATCACCATTAATTTTTAACGCAGGTTCTGTATGTGCTTTATTTTCTTCCCATTGTCCATAGCTGTTTGGAAAGTAATGTAGTGTGCCGCCTTCATTGCCGTCCACACGCATTGCTCCATCGCGATGATAGTTATGAAAAGGACATTTCGGTGTGTTCACAGGAATTTGATAATGGTTCACGCCTAATCTGTAGCGCTGTGCATCGCCATAAGAAAATAATCTGCCTTGCAACATTTTATCTGGAGAGAAACCGATTCCCGGCACAACATTGGCAGGATTAAATGCTGCTTGTTCTACATCTGCAAAATAATTTTCCGGATTTTTGTTTAATTCCAATATTCCTACATCTATCAATGGATAATCACCATGCGGCCATACTTTGGTTAGGTCAAAAGGATTGAAAGGGCATTTCGTAGCTTGTTCTTCCGTCATTACCTGAATTTTCATACGCCATCTTGGAAAATCGCCTTTTTCAATAGAGTTGTATAAATCTCTTTGATGACTTTCCCTGTCTTTACCAATAATTACAACTGCTTCTTCATTGGTAAGATTTTCTATTCCCTGCTCCGTTTTGAAATGAAACTTTACCCACACTCTTTTGTTATTAGCATCAATCAAGCTGAAGGTATGACTACCATATCCATTCATATTGCGATATGATTTAGGAATACCTCTTTCACTCATCGTAATCGTAATTTGATGCAGTGCTTCGGGTAGCAATGTCCAGAAATCCCAATTGTGGTTGGCACTTCTCAAATTTGTTTTCGGATCTCTTTTCACCGCCTTATTCAAATCGGTAAAGCGATATGGATCTCTCAAAAAGAAAACAGGTGTATTGTTTCCTGCAAGATCCCAGTTGCCTTCTTCTGTATAAAACTTCATTGCAAATCCGCGAATATCTCTTTCTGCATCTGCTGCACCTCTTTCGCCCGCAACAGTAGAAAAACGAACAAACACATCTGTTTTTTTACCTACTGTTGAAAATATTTTTGCTTTGGTATATTTAGTTATATCGTGTGTTACGGTAAATGTGCCAAATGCCCCCGAGCCTTTAGCGTGCATTCTTCTTTCCGGAATTACTTCACGGTCGAAGTGTGCCAGCTTTTCTAAAAACCAATAATCTTCCAATAACATCGGGCCTCTTGCTCCGGCTGTTTTTACATTCTGGTTCTCGGCAATGGGCCTGCCGGATACAGAAGACAAGTTCTTTTTTTCTTGATTGCTCATAATATGTTTTTAATACTGCTAAGCTATGCAATATATTTGTTCTATAAAAACGATATTTTAGATATTAATATTGATAAAATAGATGAATATACAGCAGTTCCAATATGTATTGGCTGTGGCAGAACATCGTCATTTTGAAACCGCAGCAGAAAAATGCTTTGTAGCCCAGTCCACTTTGAGTACGATGATTTCAAAATTTGAAGAAGAAATAGGTATTTCAATTTTTGACCGCAAAAAAAAGCCGGTGGCAATTACAAAAGAAGGAGTAGTTATTTTAAAGCAATTGAAAGTTATAATAGGAGAAATTACCCGTCTGGATGAAATGGCGGATGAATTGAAAGATACTATCAAAGGAGTTTTAAAAATTGCTGTGATTCCAACAATAGCGCCTTTTTTATTGCCTTTGTTTTTGCAAGATTTTGCCAAAAAACACCCTCAACTAATGATTGAAGTGAAAGAAAAAACGACTAATGAAATTATTCATCAACTAAAGAGTCGCGATCTGGATATTGGCATTGTTTCTATTCCACTTCAAGATGATGAACTGTCAGAGCGGTTTTTATATAAGGAGCCATTTGTATTATTTGATGCTTCCGGCAAAACAAAAAAAAAATTAACTGCGAAAGAATGGAAGCCGGAAAATATTTGGTTACTCGAAGAAGGGCATTGTATGCGGAATCAAGTATTGGAAATTTGCAATACAAGAGAACCCGAAAAAGATTCTTCTTTCAATATAAACTTTAAAGCAGGATCTATTGATAGCTTAGTTCGTTTTGCTAAAGCGAATAAAGGACAAACACTTTTACCTTATTTGGCTCAAACAAATTTTACAATGAATGAAAAAAAATTTCTCAGTCACTTTAAAAACCCTGTTCCTTATAGAAATATTGGCTTAGTCGCACATCGTCATTATGCTCGTAAGAAAATTATTACCTTGCTACAAGATGAAATAATAGCAAAAATTCCATGTACAATGAACGATTAGTTTCTAATTAATTTGGCGTAGAATCAATTAAAGCATTAAGTTGTATCTTTCTGATATTCAATTGTTTATAGATTGTTAGCAAAATGCTGAAAAACTGATTTGGCAGGGTGCTAAAAAATATTATCTTTCGCCGAAATATCAATAGTTGACGTATTGGCATACTACATCCTGAAGGCAGGATTTATGACCAATATTTTGCATATTATACTTTGAAAAAGTAAAAAAAATAAAATGGCATTTAAAAAAGACGAGATTATAATCATCAGACCGGATGAAATTTTTGTAGGCAAAAAAGATGCTCCTGTTACTCTTTTGGAATTTGGTGAATATGAAAATGAAGAATGTGCTAAAGCCAATGAAGTAGTAAAACAATTACTCGAAACCTATGATGGGAAAATCAGATTTCAGTTTCGTCATTTTCCGCTTACTCTTATTCATCAGCGTAGTTTGAAAGCCAGCGAATCGGCTGTAGCTGCCGGACAAGAAGGAAAGTTTTGGGAAATGCACAATATACTTTTTGCCAATCGTCGTAATTTGGGTACTACAAGTTTGAAATTACATTCTAAAGATGCAGGTGTAAAGAGTAAAAAATTTTTGGATGATTTAGTAAATGGTTTTTACGGATGGCAAGTGCAAGATGATATTAAAGAAGGGCATAACCGTGGAATAAAAGAAATTCCTGTATTTTATATCAATGAAGAATTATACACCGGAAAAATTACCGTTCAAGGCCTGAGCGCTGCTATTGATGCTGCACTTAAAAAGAAGCCAAAAGCTGCTGCAAAGAAAAAAGCAACACCAAAGAAGAGAGCGTAATAAGTAAATTATAAATAGTAAGTTTTAAGCGTTAAGTTTTAGATTATAGTCTTTTAGTCTTCTACCTTAAAATCTAAGTCTTACTTTTGCCCCTTCGGTCTTATATAAATATATCAACATTTTGAAAAGCGGATTTGTAAGTATATTCGGAAAGCCCAATGCCGGCAAAAGCACCCTCATGAATGCATTGATGGGAGAGAAGTTGGCCATTGTGTCTCCACGTGTACAAACCACAAGACACCGCATCAAAGGAATTATTACTGAAAAAGATTATCAAATCGTTATTTCCGATACACCCGGCATTATAGAACCGAAATACAAACTGCATCAAAAAATGATGGATGCTGTTAAAAGTGCATTGGAAGATGCAGATGTTGCTTTGTTGATGGTGGATATTATGGAAGATTGGAAAGAAGCCGATGAAATATTCACTGCTTTGAAACTTCGTGTGCCTGCTGTTGTAGCATTAAATAAAGTAGATCGCTGCGCTAAAGAAAGGATTGAGGAAGCAACTGCCTTTTTCGGTCAGCGCCCTTATTGTAAAAAAGTGTTGCCAATTTCAGCATTGACCGGAATCAGCAAAAAGAAGATAATCAATGCGCTGCTTGAATATCTACCGGAAGGAGCACCGTTTTTTGATGGAGAGGATATCAGCGATTTAAACACACGTTTCTTTGTAAGTGAAATGATACGTGAAAAAATTTATGAATTGGCACAAGAAGAAATTCCTTATCATACTGCAGTGTTGGTAAGAGAATACAAGGAAAAAGAAACATTGACAAAAATAGTTGCAGATATCATTGTACAACGCGAAACACAAAAAGTAATTTTGATAGGCGAGCAGGGTAGTATGATAAAAAGAATAGGAACAGCCGCCCGAAAGGATATTGAACACTTTATTGGGCAAAAAGTTTTTCTGGAATTATTCATAAAGGTAAAACCCAAATGGAGAGAAAACGATTTGCAGTTGAAGGAGTATGGGTATTGAGCGGAAGAGATGGTAGGTAATAAGTAGTAAGTTTTAAGTGATAATACAGCATATTAACTCATAACCATAGCCAAGTTCTTATATTTTTAAAATTTATTTGTCATTCATAATTTATAATTCACAATTTATCATTTATAATTCAAAACATGTCTTTCACAGTAGCAATAGTAGGCCGCCCGAATGTGGGAAAAAGTACTTTGTTTAATCGCTTGCTCGAGCAGCGTAAAGCAATCGTTGATGATGTGAGTGGTGTAACCCGTGACCGACAGTATGGTGTAGCCGACTGGAACGGCAAAACTTTTAATGTAATTGACACCGGAGGCTTCGTACCCGAAAGTGAAGATGTGTTTGAAAAAGAAATTGCCAAACAGGTTTTGATTGCATTGGAAGAAGCCAATGCCATTATCTTCATGGTGGATGCTGCTACCGGCATGACCGATCTCGACGATGCAATGGCTAATCTTTTGAGGCGTAGTACAAAACCTGTTTTACTTACAGTAAATAAAGTAGATAATAACGACCGTATGCTCGAAGCATCCGAGTTTTACGGATTGGGTTTTGATCCTATCTATTTCATTGCCGCTGCAAGTGGTAGTGGTACCGGTGAACTGCTCGATGCCCTTACTGATCATATTACCGAAGATGCCTCTGAAGAAACTTTAGAAGCAGATGGCCTGCCAAAGTTTGCCATTATCGGCCAACCGAATGTGGGCAAATCTTCATTGCTGAATGCATTAGTAGGTGGCGAGCGCACTATTGTAAGCGATATTGCAGGTACAACCCGTGATACAATACACACGCATTACAAATTATTTCAAAAAGAATTTATACTGATTGATACTGCCGGTATTCGCCGGAAAACAAAAGTACATGAAGACTTAGAATTTTATTCTGTAATCCGTGCTATCAAAGCAATGGATGAAGCCGATGTGTGTTTACTCTTGCTGGATGCTGAAAAAGGTATCACTGCACAAGATCTCAATATATTTAGCCTTGCTGCCAAGAAAGGAAAAGGCATTGTAGTATTAGTAAACAAATGGGATTTGGTAGCAAAAGAAACCAATACAGCGAAAGAATATGAAACACAATTGAAAAAAAGGTTAGCACCATTTACTGATGTACCTATTCTGTTTATTTCTGCTTTGGAAAAAACAAGAATCTTTAAAGCAATTGAAATTGCGATAGAAGTGTATGAAAGTCGTAAACAAAAAATTCCTACATCCAAATTGAATGACACGATGCTGCAAGCCATTCAGGCATATCATCCACCGGTGGTACGCGGTCATCCTATAAAAATAAAATTTGTAACCCAACTACCTACTGTTGTTCCTTCATTTGCATTCTTCTGCAATTTTCCGGATGATATAAAGCAGCCATATAAAAACTATTTGGAAAACAAGTTGCGTGAAAAATTTTCATTAAGCGGAGTGCCGATACGTTTATTTTTCAGAAAGAAATGATGAAGATTTAGAATTTTGTTCCACACTTTTTTCTGAGCTCAATGCCTGTAAGTTGCTCAGATAGTTTAAGCATTTCTTCAATAGTTTGTCCAAATTTAAGTGACGAATAAGCGTCAACTTATTTTAGGATAAGAGAAGATGCTATATTCAAATTTGTATAACTTTAAGCCTCAATTAAAATCACATAAAAAATTACAGCATGATGAATTTTGAATGGAAAGGTGTATTTCCGGCTTTACTTACTCCTTTTACAAAAGAAGATGAATTGGATTTGCAAATGTTTGAAAAAAATCTAAAAGCACAATTGAGCGCGGGAGTGAATGGCGTAATTATTGGTGGTACGCTTGGTGAAGCAAGTACGATTACCGCTTTTGAGAAGGAGCAATTAATTAAATCAACAGTAAAATATGTAGCAGGAAAAATTCCGGTAATTATGAATATTTCCGAAGCTACTACTCGGGCAGCAGTAGCTCATGCCACCGAAGCAAAAAATTGGGGCGCATCAGGATTGATGTTGCTGCCTCCGATGCGCTATAAAAGTGATGAAAGAGAAACAGTAGAATTTTTGAAAGCAGTTGCATCTTCTACGGATTTACCCATCATGCTATACAACAATCCGGTAGATTACAAAATTGAAATCACTTTGGATATGTTTGAAGAATTACTAAAGCATAAAAATATTCAATCGGTGAAGGAAAGCACCAGAGATGTGACGAATGTGACTCGTTTGAAAAATAAATTTGGCGAAAGATTTAAAATTTTATGTGGTGTAGATACATTAGCAATGGAAGAGTTATGTCTTGGCGCAGATGGCTGGGTAGCAGGTTTGGTCGATGCTTTTCCCGATGAAACGGTTGCTATTTATCGATTAGTGAAAGAAGGAAAAATTGAAGAAGCAACGAAAATTTATCGTTGGTTTATGCCGATTCTTGAATTGGATATTCATCCCAAATTGGTTCAATATATCAAACTTGCCGCAACACAAACAGGCATCGGAAGTGAATATGTAAGAGCACCGCGTTTGCTGCTGGAAGGAAATGAGCGAGAAAGTGTTTTAAATATTATCAATAAGGGATTAGCCAATCGTCCTTCCATAAAATAAACAATACCGTTCTATTATGTTTTTAGATGCAACACAAGATGAGATAGAAATAGCAATGCAACAAGCGCATAATGCATTCCAACAATACAAAAATTCTTCGTTGAAGCAACGTGCCGATTTTATGAGAGCTATTGCCGTAGAACTTGAAAACTCCGGTGATGAGCTGATTCAAACAGCAATGCAGGAAACCAACTTACCTGAAGCAAGATTAAGAAATGAAAAGGGTAGAACAGTTTTTCAATTGAACTCTTATGCACAGGCTTGCGAGCAAGGCGATTGGATTGAAGCAAGAATAGACACTGCAATTGCAGAAAAAAATCCACCAAAGCCCGATATAAGAAAAATGTTAATTCCTTTAGGACCTGTTGTAGTGTTTGGTTCATCCAATTTTCCTTTTGCTTATTCCACTGCAGGTGGCGATACTGCTTGTGCGTTTGCAGCCGGTTGTCCTGTTATTGTGAAAGCACATCCTGCACATGCGGCAACTTCGCAAATAGTAGCAAAGGCAATTTTACGTGCTGTTGAAAAATGCAAAATGCCGAATGGAATTTTTACACATTTATTCGGAGCTTCTTTTGAAGTGGGAAAAGGATTGGTGATGCATCCTTACACAAAGGCTGTTGGTTTTACCGGTTCATTAACTGGTGGTAAACAATTATTTGATTGGGCTAATCAACGTAAAGAACCAATACCTGTTTTTGCAGAAATGGGAAGTGTCAATCCTGTTTTTTTACTCAAAGAAGAGTTAGCTCAATCGGCAATGGATATTGCAAAAAAGTTTGCCGATTCCATCACATTGGGTGTTGGTCAGTTTTGTACCAATCCCGGATTGATCATTGGAATTGAATCGGACGCATTACAGCTTTTTTCAAAAGAATTGGGCAATGCAATAAGAAAGATAAAGCCCGCTAATATGCTTCATTCCGGTATTGCGAAAGCTTATTTAGCAAAAAGAAAATTTGCATTAGCTCAAAAAGGAGCCACCTTGGTTGCTGCCTCAGATAGTGAAGCAGATGATTTGCAAGGATTACCAACTGTAGCAACAGCAAGCGGACAAACATTTTTACAAAATCCTGTTTTGCATCAGGAGGTGTTTGGTCCTTATTCCATCATCATACAATGTAAAGATGAAAATGAGATGATTGCAATTGCTGAAAAATTAGAAGGACAACTGACTGCAACATTGATGGCTACTGAAAATGACATTCTGGAAAATCATGAATTGGTAAATGCAATTAAAAATATTTGTGGTCGATTGATTTTAAATGGCGTGCCCACCGGTGTAGAAGTATGCTTGAGTATGCAACATGGAGGTCCGTTTCCGGCCACTACTGATTCGAGGTTTACCTCAGTAGGTGCCGATGGAATTAAAAGATTTGCAAGACCTATTGCCTTTCAAAACTGGCCTGATGCTTTGCTGCCGGATGAGTTGAAAAATAATAATCCTTTAGGTATCTGGCGTACAGTGAATAATGAATTGATTCAGTAAAGACTTATTGGCCTATTTTTTATTGAATCATTTTTGATTTACAAATCATTGATGCGTCAAAAAAATCTATTGCTCTAACTGCATCAACTTTTCAAATACAATTTCATATTCTTTATTCATTTTTTTCAGTTCTGTTTCTGTTTTTTGAAAATCAGATTCGGTTTGCTGAAATTTTGTTTTATCAGAATAGGTTTCAGGATCGGAGAGGGCAGCTGCTAATTGTTCTTTCTTCGAATTGAGTGCCGCTATTTGTTGTTCTAACTGTTGAAACTGCTTTTGAATTTTTTGTAATTCTTTTTTAGCTTCTTTGTTAATCGGGGCAGGTTTTCCGGGAGCAGGTTTTGTTTCTTGCTTTTTTAATTCAGGTTGTGTTGGTTTGTTTTTTTCAACAGGTGCTGCAGCTTCCTCTTTCTTTTTATTATTGTTCGTAGCATTATTTTTTGCCATTCGTTCTTTCCATTGCACATATTCTTCATATCCGCCTTTAAATTCTTTTAGCTCATAGTCCACTATCTCCCATATCTTGTTTGCTGTTTTCGAAACAAAATAACGGTCGTGGCTTACAAAAATTAATGTGCCTTCATATTTATTTAAGGCTTCAATCAACAAATCACAACTGTGCATATCCAAGTGGTTGGTAGGTTCATCCAGCATTAGAAAGTTCGCTTTGCTCACAATTACTTTTGCCAGCGCTACTCTAGCCTTCTCGCCACCACTCAATACTTTTATTTTTTTATCAGCATCATCACCACTGAATAAAAAGCATCCTAATAAAGAACGAAGTTCCAATTCAGTCATCTGACTGCCACACTCTTTCATTTCTTCAATAATCGTATTGTTGATATTGAGCGCTTCCAATTGGTGCTGTGCATAAAAACTTTCTTCCACATTATGTCCCCACTTTCTTTCGCCCATAAAGGATTCAACTCCTGCAATGATGCGTAATAAAGTAGATTTTCCCTTTCCATTTGCACCGATCAAGGCAATTTTATCTCCTCGTTCAATTTCGGCAGTAGAGTTTTTTAGAATTATATTTTCTCCAAATGATTTTGAAAGATGTTGCAGTTCCACTAAAACTTTACCCGGCGTTTTGTCAACCCTGAAATTGATTCTGATATTGGGGCGTTCTAGTGTAGCGTCTTCAATGCGTTCTAATTTGTCTAATTTCTTGATCAAACTTTGAGCCATAGCAGCTTTGCTTGCTTTAGCTCTGAACCGTTCTATCAGTCGCTCATTTTGACGGATATAATCCTGTTGATTTTCAAAAGCCTTCTGCTGCATTTCTATACGAATAGCTTTTTCTTTTTCGTAGTAATCAAAGTTGCCGGTATAAATATGCAACTGCTGTTGATAAACCTCTACTATCTTCGTCACCATTCTATTCAGAAAATATTTATCGTGACTCACAATCACAACAGACCCTTGATAGTGTAGCAAATATTTTTCCAACCATTCAATAGATGGAAGGTCTAAGTGGTTGGTAGGCTCGTCCAATAAAAGTAAGTCAGGTTGTTGTAAAATCATTTTGGCCAATAACACCCTCATTCTCCAACCTCCGCTGAATTCTTTGTATGGTCTTAGTAAATCTGCATTGGCAAAGCCAAGACCTTGTAATACTTCTTCTGTTTTGTGATGAATTTCGTAACCACCCAATGTTTCTAATTCGTGCAATTTATCGCTGTACTCGTGCAATGTTTTTTCGTCGCCTGTTTTTTCTAATTCTTTGCCAAGCAGTTCAATTTCCTTTTCCAATTGAATTACTTTTTCAAATGCACTTAATGCTACTTGAAGTATAGAATCATTTGTATCAAAACTCAATAAGTCCTGATGCAAGTAGCCGATAGATGTTCCCCGACTTCTCTCCATCGTTCCTTTGGAAGGCAAATATTCTCCAACCAATAGTTTTAAAATAGTAGATTTTCCTGTGCCGTTATAGCCGATCAAGCCGATTCTCTCTCCGGGCTGAATATGCCAGGTTGCATCTTCAATAATTACACGGGAGCCAAATTCAAAAGTTACATCTTGTAAACCTGCAAGCATATTATTGGTCTGTTTTAAAAGTGCAAAAATAAATCATTCAAACTTGCTAATGAAGGGAATTATATTTGCATGGTAAATTATGCGACAAATAATCTGTTCCTTTTTTGGGGGTTTATTATTGATTTCTGCGGAAGCACAAAATAAATTTCCTGCCGGTCGAATGATTATCAACGGATATGTGCGGGATAGCCTTACCGGTGAATCCATTATTGGCGCAAGTATTATAGCAAGTATGGCTGATGGCACTTCAAAAGGCGTAAGCAGCAATCAATATGGCTTTTATTCTATCACTTTGGATAATGGAGATTACTTAATAACTGCAAGCCATGTGGCATACAGCGCTAAAACAATGATGCAGCGATTGGACAGCAACATGCAGTTCAATTTTTTGCTTTTACCAAAAAATGCAGCTATGCAGGATGTAGTAGTGTATAGCAAAAGACGTGATGCAAATGTGAAGAATGCACAGATGGGAAAAGTGGATCTGAGTATGGCACAGATAAAAAACATCCCTGCATTTATGGGAGAAGTAGATTTGTTAAAAGCTATTCAACTTTTGCCCGGTGTAAGAAATGCAGGAGAAGGTAATTCCGGTTTTTATGTGCGGGGTGGTGGGCCGGATCAAAATCTTATTTTATTGGACGATGCAACGGTTTATAGCACCGGACATTTATTTGGATTCTTTTCTATTTTTAATTCTGATGCAATTAAAAATGTTTCATTGATAAAAGGTGGAATGCCTGCACAATATGGAGGACGTCTATCTTCGGTTGTAGATGTTACGATGAAAGATGGAAATATCAATAAGTTGCAAATGGATGGTGGTATTGGTTTGATTGCTTCCCGTTTTTCCGTTCAAGGCCCTTTGAAAAAAGATAAGGCATCATTTATCATTTCTGCAAGACGCACTTATGCAGATGCTTTAGCAAAGCCGTTTGTGAATAAAACAAGCAGTTTTTATGGCTCCGGATATTATTTCTATGATTTGAATGTGAAAATGAATTATCGTTTTTCGGAGAAAGATAGATTGTACCTCAGTGGCTATTTTGGAAGAGATGTTTTTGATTTTAATAATGCTAAGAGATCTTTTAAAACAAAAATACCTTGGGGCAATTCTACCGCTACACTTAGATGGAATCATGTTTATAATCGCCGTTTATTTTCCAATACTACACTTTTATACAATGATTATAATTTCAATTTTAAAGCACAGCAACAAAATTTTGAAATTGGCATGTCTTCAGGAATAAAAGATGGAAGTATTAAAACAGATTTTGA
This sequence comes from Bacteroidota bacterium, assembly GCA_018268055.1. Classification (GTDB taxonomy): domain Bacteria; phylum Bacteroidota; class Bacteroidia; order Chitinophagales; family Chitinophagaceae; genus JJ008. Next base: position 88,765 of record JAFDXF010000086.1, on the reverse strand, counting down.
CTATTATCCATTACCCAATCATAAATTGAAATTTGGCGGATTGGTTACGTATCACAAGTTTGTACCGAATGTGGTCAGCGGGAAACAAGATTCTGTAAGCTTTTTCCCTAATAATGAGGAATCAAAATATGCTATTGAATCCGCTTTGTATCTACAAGATGACTGGGAGATAGGAGAGCAGTGGAAAATCAATTATGGCGTTCGTTGGAGTAGTTTTTCACAGATAGGTCCTTACACAAAGTTTTTAAGAGATGCCGATGGCAATAAATTGGATAGTACTACTTATAAAAGTTTTGAACCTGTAAAAACTTATGGCGGATTGGAGCCGAGAGTTACAGTGCGGTATGCATTGAATGATGAGACATCTATTAAGGCATCTGTCACCAGAAATTTGCAATACATTCATTTAGTAAGTAATTCGGGGTCAACCTTACCGACTGATCTTTGGGTACCGAGTACTTATATTGTAAAGCCGCAATTGAGCTGGTTGTATGCTTTGGGTTTATTTAAAAATTTTGATGATAATAAATACGAAACATCATTAGAATTATATTATAAAGATTTACGTAATCAAATAGAATATAAGGAAGGATATACGCCATCATTGAATGATCCTGAACGTGAATTTGTTTTTGGTAAAGGTTGGAGTTATGGCTCCGAATTATTTATCAATAAAACAAAAGGCCGACTCACCGGATGGATTGGTTATACATTATCATGGACTTGGCGAAAATTTGAAATGCTGAACGGTGGTGAACAGTATCCTGTAAAATATGACCGCCGCCACGACTTGTCTATTGTTTCAAATTATGAGGTCAATAAGAAATGGAAACTGGGAGCGGTGTTCGTCTATGGAACAGGAAATGCAATTACATTGCCCGAACGATTTTATATCATCAGCGGCGTATTAACGCAGGAGTATAGCAAACTCAATCAATACAGAATGCCGGCTTATCATCGGCTTGACTTTTCTGCTACTTATACGCCGATTCCCAAAAAGAAACATAAATTCAGTGGGTATTGGGTATTCAGTATTTATAATGTTTACAGCCGGCTGAATCCTTATTTTATTTATTTTGATCAAAGCGGTAGTCCTTTAACCGGCGACCTGAAAGTGGAAGCTCGTCAGGTTTCATTATTCCCCATTTTGCCGGCAGTTACGTGGAATTTCAGGTTTTAAATAGTCGTTAAATATTGTTGATTTACCATTTTGGGAATGTACATTATTGCCTCTTCAATTTACGAAACTTTAAAGTGAATTAGATTACTTTTGCACTTCTTTGAAATGGCAAAGAAATTTTTTGTTAATACATTTTACAGATAAAAAACCGACTAAGCTATATCCGGTCTTTATTGATTACTCATTGTGTAGCAATACACTTAAACAGAACAAACAATGACTCGTCTGGAAAAATTTTTCTTCTCAACGAAAACAATGACTTTGCTGTTATTCCTCTTTGCAGGGTCAATGGCCGCAGCCACTTTTGTTGAAAACGATTACGATACGCCTACGGCAAAAATGCTGATTTATAATTCCAAATGGTTTGAAATCCTGATGTTGTGGTTAATCATCATTTTTATTTTCAATATAAAAACGTATCAACTTACCAAGAGAGCAAAGTGGCCGATTCTGATGTTTCACCTTGCTTTTATTCTAATGTTTTTTGGCGGAGCCGTAACACGTTATTTAGGTTTTGAAGGCCAAATGCCTATAAAAGAAGGAGAAACTTCCAATGAAATAATCAGTGATCTTACTTATTTGAAAGTAAATATTAATGATGGGCAAAAAGCGCTTACTTATGATCAAGAGCCCTATATGATGACTTATTTCAATGAGCAGAATACAAGGTGGCCATTTAAAAGAACATTTAAAGAAAGTTATGAGTTTGAAAATAAAGTAATCAAAATAAGGTCGCTTGATTTTATCCCATTGGCAAAAGATTCTATTCAAATGTCGAGTACCGGTCAGAAAATGCTGGACATCGTTACAATGGGACAGGGCGGAAGAGAAAATAATTATATTGCAAGTGGTGAAGTGAAAACGATTGGAGGAATACTATTCAGTTTTAATAATCCAATGCAAGGCACTGTGCAATTAGCAGAAAAGGGCGACAGCATTATCATCAACTCACCATTTGCAGGACAATTTATGTCCATGCAAGGTCAGCAGGTAGGAATGGTTACCGATACTGCAGCTTTAGCCCAACATTCGGGTACACTTAAAGCAAATGAGGTAAGTCCACTTAGTTTCCGAACACTTTACACCATCAATAATACAAACTTCATTATACCTAAGCCTGCTTTTGCAGGTAAAGTAGTTTATTACAGTGGTGATAAAAGAAATATGCGAGATAAAAACCTTATGAGTGTGGTGAAGTTGGAATTGAGTTCAGGTAATCAAAAAGATACGGTGATGGTAAAAGGTGGAAGAGGCATTACTGCCTATAGTTCAAAAACGAATATTAATGGCCTTGAAGTAGCTTTGGGTTACGGTTCCAAATTAGTCAAAACACCTTTCTCCATACGTTGTGATGATTTTAAATTAGATCGTTATCCGGGTTCCAATAATGCTTCATCTTATGAAAGTAATGTAACCGTAATTGATCATGGAAAAGAAACCCCACATCATATCTATATGAATAATGTTTTGGACTATAGTGGCTACCGATTTTTTCAAGCAAGTTATTTTCCGGATGAATCAGGTACAATACTTTCTGTAAATAAAGATTGGTGGGGAACAAGAATTACATATTTCGGTTATTTCTTTTTATTCTTTGGTATGTTGCTTACACTTATCTGGAGAGGCACGCATATAAGGAAGTTAAATCAACGCTTGAAAGACATGCATAAAAAAGCAGTTGTAATTCTTCCTTTGATTTTCATGTTTACTTTTGCCAATGCGCAAGATGTCATTCAACTGCATAAAGATTCGTCAAACACACAGAAAGAATTAGAAGCTGCAGAACAGTTTGCACGCCCGGGCGAATTAGGCGGGAAAACAATATTATCCAGTCATGCAGATAAATTTGGTCACCTATTGGTTCAAGATTTTCAAGGAAGGATTAAGCCGATGGATACGCATACGTTGGATTTAATTCGTAAGATTTCAAAGAAAGATAAGTATAAGGGTTTATCACCTGAGCAATGGTTTTTGTCCATGCAATTGGATCCGGCATATTGGTTTGATCAGCCAATTATTTATGTTGACAAAATGGGAGGCGATTTATTAGCCAAGGAGACAGGAGTCAATGCAGAAGGTTATACAACGTTTGCCAATTTGATGGATTCTGCCACAGGAGAATTCAAATTACAAAATCAATACAGCGCATCGTTCAGTAAGAAAAAAGCAGAGCAATCAAAATATGATAAGGAGTTGATAAATGTGATGGAACGATTTAATATTTTCGGAAACATCATCTACGGATATTTTACCAAAATTATTCCAGTCAGAAATGATCCCAATCATACATGGAGAAGTTGGGTATATAGTACTGAAAATAATCCGGCAGCAATGGATTCTACTGCGTATGCTTTTATTGCACTTTATTTTAATGGGTTGAAGCAAGGATTACAAAGCGGTAACTGGCAAAAAGCCAATGAAACTTTAGATGCCATCAGCAAGTTTCAGAAAGAGTGGGGTAAAGATGTTATACCATCTGATACAAAAGTTAATCTGGAAATATTATACAATCATATAAATATTTTTCTGTGGTTGATGATTGTTTATAGTATGCTCGGATTGTTTATGGTGATACTTGGATTTGCCGAAGTGTTATCAACCGGTTCTAAGATTAAAAATGTAGTGCGATTATTGACTAAGATTTTGTTGGGTGTTATGATATTTGCATTGGGCATCCAGTTTGTGGCATTGGGTGTACGCTGGTATTTATCCGGTCACGCACCTTGGAGCAACGGTTATGAAGCAATTGTGTTTATATCCGCAATTGGTGTGTTATCCGGTTTATTGCTGTACAAAAATAGAAATGCGTTTATACCTGCTGCCGGTGCTTTAGTCGCCATGATTATGATGGGCTTTGCCCATGGTGGTTCTATGCTTGATCCACAAATAACACCTTTAGAACCTGTATTAAAATCTTATTGGCTGATGGTGCATGTGGGTATCATTACTTCCAGCTATGGATTCTTTGGATTATCGGCTGTTATTTCAGTCATTTCTTTGATAATGTTCTGTATGAAGCCAACGGATAAAATTCACAATTCAATACAGGAGTTAACAACAGTAAATGAGATGGCTGCTGAGATAGGTGTATTCGCATTGACGATAGGTACTTTCTTAGGAGGTATTTGGGCTAATGAAAGTTGGGGGCGCTATTGGAGCTGGGATCCTAAAGAAACTTGGGCATTTATTTCAGTAATATTTTATGCGGCTATGTTGCACTTCAGAATAGTACCCGGCCTCAGAGGTAAATGGACTTTTAATGTAGCGGGTATGTGGATGATATGGACTGTAATCTTTACTTATTTCGGGGTAAACTATTACTTGTCGGGATTACATTCTTATGCCGCAGGCGATCCAATGCCGATTCCAATGTGGATACCGTTAACTGCAATAGGAATGCTTGCGTTATCTGTTGCTTCTTATTTTGGGAATAAGCGACATTATAAAAAACATACCATCTAAGTTTCCTTTATGCGAAAGTGAAAATGTTTCTGCCTTTTAGTTGGTAGTATATATTTTACTGAGTAGTATAGTGGACTTAGTATTTGCAAAAATTATTTGCCGTTAGGTTTTTCGTAAATAAATCGAACCAGGGCATTTTTTTGTTCATCAGATATGAGTAGTAATTGATAACGTTTATCACCTGCAGTAATAATCATCAGTGCTGTATTGGGTGGAATGGTGCCCATATTTTCACCCACCATCAACACTTCTTGTATGGTGTTTTTTAAATCTATTTTTACAGTCATAGAAAGTGGTTTGGCTGTAATCATTTTGTTGCTAATCACCGGCATGCCATTTACATAAACAGAAATAGTATCTCCGTCAATCAAACCATTATCGTAATAGTCAATTTTTATGACTCCTGTATCTACTTTTATTTCTTTTACTAATTCAGCTTTGCGTTTTGTAACGGTGAGAGGCAGTTTTATTTCAGGCTTAAAACTTGATTTATCAAAACGAACAAATACTACTGTACCGGGATTGCAAGTGGTTGCTCCATCAATTGCTTTTCCCGACCAAGAGCCTTTTAATTGTTCTTCCTTCACTACATTGTCGCCGCCTTTGTGAAAACTAAGTTTATACTTCTTGATACAAGGAACACAGCTTTCTTTTACTTTAAAATCAGTAATGCCAATTTCTTGAATGCTGATGATGTTGCTGTCTTTGTCATAAAACCCTTCTAAATTTTCTTTTACATAATTCAATGAATCTGAAAAATGATAAGCGGTGCCGGTTATTTTATTGCCATCTGTTTTTAATTGTAGTTCAATATTGTAAACAGGAAAGCAAGCGCCGGGTGCCATAACCAAGCGACCTTTCCAGATGCCATCAATACTCTGTGCCAAAAGGCTGCAGACATACATTGAAAAGCAAATAATTAAGAAACATTTTTTCATTGAAATCGGAAAATACTTCAATAATAGTTGATAATGATAAAAATTACAGAAATGGTATTTAAGGTCAGAGAAGTTGAAACTTATTTGGGCTTCTCGTATTTAAACTTTACAACTGCATTCTTTTGTTCTGTTGACGTGATTTGAACATCAAAACGTTGCTTTCCTGCCTCCACTATCATCAATGAAGTATTCGGTGGAATACGCCCAAGATTTTCGGCAACCAATGTCAGTTCATGCACATTGTCATCTTCGTCAAGGTTGAACTTAACAATAAGTGGTGAAGCTGTAAGCATTTTTTTGTCTAACACAATTTTCTTGTCTAAGTAAACGGAAACGATATCGCCGTCTATTTCGCCATTGTCATAAAGCTTTATCGTTACTTCAGGACTATTTACTGTTAGCACTTTTACCAATTCGTTACTTCTGTTTTTCAATACTTCCGGAACAATCACAGGCGGTGGAGCAACTTTGGTTATCGGCTCTATTTTTTTATTATTATCAATAGTTTTTTCAGGCGGCGTGTTATTGACGATTACCGGTTTCTTTTCGTCAGGCGTTGCCGGTTTTATCTGAGTAGGTTTTGTTATTGATGGCTTATTGCCAGCAATCGGTTTGTTTACAGTTGGCTTGTTGTTAGCAGGATTTTTTGGAGGAGTATTTTTTGCAACAGGTGGCTTACTTACGGGCGGTTTTCTGGTAATAACAATAGGGTTAGTTTTTTTGTTGGGTGTATTACTATTTACCGGTGGCTTTTTTGTGATAGCTGGTTTACTATTATTTTTTTCATAATGACCGGGAGGCTGATTCACGATAACGGGCACATCTTTTTTCACTTTGTTTCGCAAAAAAGGTTCTACATAAAAATCTGATGTACTTACTTTTCTCAAATGAACTTTTCCACCGCCGCAGTCGCCCCACTCACCGGGCTGTTTATCTTGATATGGATCTTCATATTTTCCAAGGTAAGTACCATCCAGAAATTCTTCTTTACCCGATTTGGAGTATGCTAGATTGTAATTCATAATGCAAGTAGCGCCCCCCAAAGTACTTTTGACTTCTACAGTTTTAATTTCTTTAATGCGGAGATTAGAAGAAGATTTTATATAGCTGCCGATCATAGTGGCTTTGCCATAAAATCGGATGTCTAAATAGGAATAAGAAACACCTTGCACACTATAACTTCCATTTTTAGCTACTTGAAATTCAAGTTTGTAATAACTGCCATCTTCAGAGACGAAATACCCTTTCCAGATACCGGAAACATCCTGCGCCAATGTGGGCAGCATTGTAGCTATTGCAAACAAAAGTGTAAAAAGGCTTCTGCAGTACAAACGTTTCATTATGTACAAAAATAATACTTCAATTGCTAAAGCCTTACTGAGTAAGGGTAAGGGATTGTTAATATTCAGATGATGAGCAAAAAATATTTTGTAAAAAACAAGGCCATTTTTTCTTGGAGATAATAGTACTTACCTTCTGTAAATGAGAAGGCCTGAATTCAACCGCAATCTCTGAAGCAGTTTTGTTATCTTTGTGCCCCTTAAAAAAGAAAATTAACTGATGATAAATATTACATTGCCTGATGGTTCGGTAAAACAGTTTGATGCCGGTATAAGCTCGATGGATGTAGCAAAATCTATTTCTGAAGGATTGGCTAGAAAAGTATTGGCTGCAAGTGTGAATGGTGAAGTATGGGATGCCCATCGTCCGATTCAAAATGATGCGACACTCAAACTATTAACATGGAATGACACAGATGGACAAATGACCTTCTGGCACTCTTCTGCACACTTGATGGCAGAAGCTGTGGAATCTATTTTTCCCGGAGTAAAATTTTGGGTTGGGCCACCATTAGAAAGCCCAAAAGGATTTTATTATGATATGGATTTGGGCGATCGAAAAATGACAGAAGAAGATCTTACTGCATTGGAGAAAAAAATGAACGAACTGGCAAAGCAGAACAATCTTTATACTCGTAAAGAAATGAGCAAAGCGGATGCTGTAAAATATTTCACAGAGAAAGGTGATGAATACAAACTTGATTTATTACAGAATCTGAATGACGGCGAAATAACTTTTTATACACAAGGAAATTTCACTGACTTATGCCGTGGACCACATATACCGAATACAGGATTTATTAAAGCAATTAAATTAACCAATATTGCCGGTGCGTATTGGAAAGGCGATGAAAAGAATAAACAGTTGACTCGTGTTTATGGCGTAACATTCCCTTCTCAGAAAGAATTGGACGAGCATCTGGCAATGTTAGAAGAAGCTAAGAAGAGAGATCATCGTAAATTGGGTAAAGAATTAGGTATTTATACAATGGATGATTATGTAGGGCCAGGTCTTATTCTTTGGATGCCGAATGGTACTGTCATTATAGAAGAGTTGGAAAAATTAGCAAAAGAAACAGAGCAGGCTGCCGGATATAAAAGAGTAGTGACGCCGCATATTGCAAGAGAAATAATGTATAAGACAAGTGGTCACTTGCCTTATTATGCCGATAGTATGTTTCCTCCAATGGAATTGGATGGCGATCGTTACTATCTCAAAGCTATGAACTGCCCGCATCATCATAAAATATTTGATGCGGAACCGAGGAGTTATAAGGATATGCCATTACGTTTAGCAGAATATGGAACCTGCTATCGTTATGAACAAAGTGGCGAATTATTTGGCTTGATGCGTGTTCGTTGTTTGCACATGAATGATGCACATATTTATTGCACGAAAGAGCAATTTGCTCAGGAATTCAAAGCAGTGAATAATATGTATCTCAAGTATTTCAAAATTTTTGGCATTGAGAAATATGTGATGCGGCTTTCTCTACACGATCCGGCTAAGTTGGGGCAGAAGTATGTGAATGAACCTGTGCTTTGGTTGGAAACAGAAGAATTAGTGCGTAGTGTTTTAAAAGAAACAGGAGTGCCTTTTGTAGAAGTGAAAGGCGAGGGAGCTTTCTACGGGCCAAAAATTGATGTACAAATTTGGAGTGCCATTGGAAGAGAATTTACTTTGGCTACCAACCAAGTTGATTTTGCGCAAAGCCGTAGTTTTGATCTTTCATTTACCAATGCGAATAATGAAAAAGAAATTCCGTTGATTATTCACCGTGCGCCATTGGGTACACACGAGCGTTTCATTGGATTCCTATTAGAGCACTATGCCGGAAAATTCCCTCTATGGTTGGCTCCGGTACAAGTGAAAGTATTGCCAATCAGTGATAAATTTATGGATTATGCAAAAGCTGTTTCCGATAAGCTGAAAGAATCTGATATTCGTAGTGAAGTGGACGACAGGAATGAAAAAATTGGTAAAAAAATACGTGATGCGGAAATGATGAAAGTGCCTTTTATGCTGGTAGTAGGAGAGAAAGAGATGAATGAAAACAAGGTGGCTGTAAGAGCGCATGGTAAAGGCGATGTGGGTGTAAAAGCGGTGGACGACTTTATCAGTGAGGCTGTAACCTTGATTAAGAATAGAACAGCAGAATGAGGCATATAAAAATTAGAAAAATTAAATTGCAAATCTTACAAATTCATTTGTATTATTGTGCAGCTAAAGAACTTGAAAAGTTTTATCTTTAATAAATATTAGTAACCTAAAAACAATTAATGGCAGTACCACAAAAACCCGGAGGCGGGTTCAACAGACCACCAGGACAAGGCGGATTTAAACCCGGCGGTGGTGGATTCAACAAAGGCGGTTTCAACAGAGGTAGATTTATGCCTCGCAAAGAAGCAGAGCACCGCATTAATAATTTTATAAGAGTGCCACAAGTGCGGCTTGTGGGAGAAAATGTAGAACCCGGTATCTACGATACTGCTCAGGCTATTAAAATGGCTGAAGAGCAGGCATTGGATTTGGTAGAAATTTCTCCCAATGTAGATCCACCTGTTTGTAAAATTATTGATTACAACAAATTCCTTTATGATAAAAAGAAAAAGGAAAAAGAAATGAAAGCCAAGAGCAAGGCTTCAGAAGTAAAAGAAATCCGTTTTACACCCAATACAGACGATCACGACTTCGACTTCAAAGCGAAACACGCTGAGAGCTTCTTAAAAGAAGGGAATAAAGTGAAAGCTTATGTACAGTTTAAAGGTCGTGCTATTCAATTTCAGGATAGAGGTCAACTACTATTGCTCAAGTTTGCCGAGCGCCTTGCCGAAATAGGTATTTTAGAAAATATGCCTAAGATGGAAGGGAGAAGAATGTTGGCAATGTTTGCACCGAAAGGAAAGAAGAAAGCGTAAAACATTACTGAATTATATTTTTAAAAAGAGCTTGTTTGAAACAGGCTCTTTTTTTATGCAATATTTCCGAAGGAATGTGATGATTATAAAAACAAAAACCCCACCAATGGTGGGGAATGTAGTGTTTGGCGGAGAGAGAGGGATTCGAACCCCCGGACCTTTTGGGTCAACGGTTTTCAAGACCGCCGCATTAAACCGCTCTGCCATCTCTCCGCTGCAAATGTAAGGGTGCAGAAGTTTATACCCAAACAATTAGTTATCTATCATTTATCTTCGTCCAAATTTTTTTGGTGAAGCATCTAAAAACGCTCAAAAAATATTTCTGGAAATACCGTTTAAGGCTTGGTGTAGGAATTGTATTTGTTTTCTTCTCCAATTATTTTAATGTATTAGCACCACAGGTTACCGGTTTTGTAATTGATTATGTACAACGAAAAACAGCTTCACCGGAAAATGTTGTTGCTGCTAAACATAATAATTACGATCGGCTTGTAGTGACCCTTACCGAATGGATTGAACAGCCCGGAAACAGTTGGATAAAAGTAGTTGCCTTGTGCGGCCTGACTATTTTAGCTCTGGCTTTGCTCAGAGGTTTGTTTCTGTTTTTTATGCGGCAAACGATTATCGTAATGAGCCGGCATATTGAGTATGATCAGAAAAATGAAATCTACAGTCATTACCAACAGTTAGATACTGCCTTTTACAGAGTTAACAGCACCGGCGATTTGATGAATCGCATTTCTGAGGATGTAAGTAGAGTGCGAATGTTCACCGGGCCTGCGATAATGTACTTGGCCAATCTCACAACCGTAATTTCATTGAGCGTTTTCTTTATGTGGCAAAGAAGTCCTGAATTGACAATTTATGTATTGCTGCCTTTGCCTGTTCTGGCTGTTACTATTTACTTTGTTAATAATACTATTAGTAAAAAAAGTGAACAAATACAACGCTCTCTATCGGAACTAACGACCAACGCTCAGGAAACCTATTCAGGCATTAGAGTGATTAAATCCTTTATTCAGGAAAAAGCAATGCTTGGTTTTTTTAAAAAAAACAGCGAAGAATACAGAAAAAATGCAGTGAGCTTGGCTAAAGTAGAAGCGATATATTTCCCTTCTATTACTTTATTGATTGGACTCAGCACATTGCTCACCATTATGATTGGTGGCCTGTATTATTTAAACCATAAAGGAAATGTGGGGCTTGATACAATCGTAGAATTTGTGATGTATATTAATATGTTGCAATTCCCTGTAAGTGCAATTGGGCTTACTGCCAGTTTGATACAAAGAGCTGCCGCTTCGCAAAAACGCATCAATGAATTTCTACAATTAAAACCAGAAATTAACAGACCTGAATTGCCCGATACTTCACCCATTAACGGAAACATTCAATTCAAAAATGTAAACTTCACTTACCCCAATACAGGTATTCAAGCTTTGAAAAATATAAACCTGAATATTAAACAAGGAGAGAAGGTGGCAATCGTTGGTAAAACAGGAAGCGGAAAAACTTCCTTGGTGCAATTGATGCTTCGAATGTATGATACTACATCCGGTGCATTGTCGATAGATGGAATAGATATTCGCAATAAAGATTTAAATAGTTTACGCCGACAAATAAGTTATGTGCCGCAAGATGTTTTTCTTTTCAGTGATACAATTGAAAATAATATTAGATTTAATGAATCAGTGAGCTTGGAAGAAGTAAAGACGGCGGCAAGGAGAGCAAGTGTAGCAAAAGAAATAGAATCTTTCCCAAATCAATATGAAACGATGGTAGGAGAAAGGGGTGTAACGCTCAGTGGTGGGCAAAAGCAACGTATAACGATTGCAAGAGCACTAGTGAAAAACCCGGAAGTATTAATTTTAGATGATTGTCTTAGTGCAGTTGATACACGCACGGAACATGAAATCACCGAAAGCCTGAATGATTATCTTAGAGATAAAACAGCAATTATCATCACCCATCGCATATTCTCATTATTGCATTTTGATAAAATTATAGTGTTGGATGAAGGTAAGATTGTAGAGGAAGGTACACACCAGCAATTAGTTGCTACGAATGGCTTCTATGCTACTTTATATGAACGGCAGCAAAGGCAGGATACTGAAAATGGGGAGTGGGGGTGAGGGTGAGGGTGAGGTTGAGAATAAGGAAGAGAATGAGGTTGAGATTAAGATTGAGAATGAGGTTTTTTTTTATGTAATGCCCATAAGTGATGAATATCAGCCGTAAATGATTATTTAGATATTCTCGTTGGCAAAAAATATTACTGCCCAAAACAGTGATCCGAAAAATAAACACCTGAAATAGATTAAGTACAGTTGCCTTTTTCAAAAACATCTCTATATTTGTGAGATAACCGATTTGGAATGTTTTCCAATTGGGATAAAACCAAAGCAATTTTTTAACTGCAAAACCGAATTAAAGTGGCTTACGAGAACAATGAAAAAAAAGCTGAAAGTATCTACAGCAAAAGACTTCGCGCAGGAAAGAGAAGAACCTACTTCTTCGACATCCGAGCGACTAAAGGAAACGATTATTACCTAACCATTACTGAGAGCAGAAAGCGTTTTGATGATAATGGCTATGACAGACACAAGGTGTTTCTGTACAAGGAAGATTTTAATAAGTTTATCAAAGCGCTAAATGAGGCTGTGGACTATGTAAAAACAGAACTAATGCCTGATTTTGATTTTGATGCTTTTAACCATGATGAGTTTTTGGAAAATGGTAATAGTGAAGCACCTACTTCTTTGGTAGAGGCACCTGTCGCCGAGCAATCAAGTGTGATAGAGCAAGAATTAGAAAATACTGCTCCAAATACACAGAATATAAGCGGAGAAGTAGATAAATGGTAATCTCTTTTCTGACAAAGAATTACCATAAAATAAGCTATTTTGAAAATAATCCCCTTTTTTTCAACATAAGGGGATTATTTTTTTTTAAAAATATCATAAAATATTTACCTTAGCCACCGATTTAAGTAATTGCCGGTAGTTCCGGTAAAAAACAATCATTTAAAAAATCTATTATGCAACCAAAATTTACTCTGGCAAATTTTAGGTTTTTCTGTTCAAGAATGCTAGCCTTGTCACTGCTTTTATCAGTAACGGTTATTGCATTTGGACAGAAAAATTCTGCTCGGTCAGGAACACTGACTCAAGAACAACGTGATCAGCAAAAATTAAGAAATTATGAATTGCGTCACCAAGGCATTTTTAATCCTTTTGCAGATAATGACAAAGGATTAGCAAAAAGAAATACTTCGGGTACAGCAAACAGAACAAATGCTGTATGCGCTACATTTACTGGTAGCTTTGCAGGTGCTCCTACAATGTCTAATAGGCTTTATAGACCTGGAGCAACATCAAGTTGTACTGTACCTTATGCATTCCCCGGAACTATTGCACAAAACGTACCTTACAGAACTTATACTTATACAAATAACACTGGTCTTACTCAGTGTGGCACATTTACAATGGCGCCAACCGATGCAGGATCTAATGCACAATTTGCAATCTATAACGGTTCGTTTAATCCTGCTGATATCTCAGCAAATTATTTGGCAGACCCCGGAGTAAGTAATGTTGCAACAAATGTTTTGACTTGTCAGGCTACTATTAACTCCGGCCAAACTATTGTTATTGCTGCATTTGACTTAGGCACTGCAAGCAATTCACTTTCTATAACAATAGATTTCCCTGTATGTTCTTCAGGCCCTTGTACCGGTACACCGGCACCGGGTAATACCATTTCATCTGCAGGTGCATCTGTTTGCCCAAGCAGTCCTTTTACACTTTCATTGCAAAATGCTACTTCCGGAAGCGGTGTTACTTATCAGTGGCAGTCAGGTCCTTCTAATGCAGGTCCATGGACTAACATTAGTGGCGCTACTTCATCAACTTATTCTACGAGTATAGCAGTTGCTACTTCTTACAGATGTAATGTAACATGTTCAGGAAATACAGGAACTTCAAATCCTGTGAACGTTGCTATTAAACCGGTTTCTCAATGTTATTGTTTACCACCGGCTTCAGATTGTTCTGATGATGATGTTATTACAAGAGTAGTTTTGAATACTTTAGATAATTCTTCTACTTGCAGTGTAGGTCCTCCAGCAGGTTATTCAAATTACACTACATTACCTGCACCGGAAGTTTATATGGGTGCCGGCAATCCTATCAGAATAGAAAAACCAACAAGTTGGACAGAAGGCTTAACTGTTTGGATTGACTATAATCAAAATGGAACATTTGAAGCTTCAGAAAGAACTAATATTGGAATTCCAGGTACTTTGGCATCTGTAAGCGGAGTAATCAATGTTCCAGGAACAGCTACACCCGGTATCACTCGTATGAGAGTTAGAATCAGTTTTGGTGCAAATCCAACTGATCCCTGCGCCGGTGTAACATATGGTGAAACAGAAGATTATAATGTAAATCTTGTACCTTGCGTACCGGTTACTATTACAGGTAGTCCTTCTAATACATCGATTGCATGTGGTGGTAATGCAACATTTACAGCTACAGCTACGGGTAGTCTTCCTCAATATGCATGGGAATATAGAACAGGACCATCTGCAACTTGGCAGAATGTGCCCAATGCAGCACCTTACTCAGGTGTTAATACAGCTACACTTACATTAACTAATGTATCTGCTGCTTACAACGGTTATCAATATCGTGCATTAGTAACAGGTGCTTGTTCTGCTGTTGATTTCTCAACTGCCGGAACATTAACAGTTACACAAATTGTACCTGTTGTTACTCCTGCTTCTGCTTCAATTTGTGTAGGCACTGTTCAACAACTGACACTTACAAACACATTAGGTAATGTGACTACTTTAAATGAAGGCTTCAATGATATTACTAACCTTCCGGGTTGGGCTACTCAGAACCTTAGCAGCCCATTAGGCGCTATTGGTTGGTTTCAGGGTAATGATGGAGTTTTCCCTGCTCATAGTGGAGCTACTACTTCATACATTGCAGCAAACTGGCAGAATACATCAACTTCCGGTTCTGGCACAATCAGTGACTGGTTGTTTATGCCTACAATGACATTGGGCAATGGTGATCAAGTAAGCTTCTGGACAAGAATTCCTGATGGTACAGAATACCCTGACCGTTTAGAATTACGTATGAGTACTAATGGAGCTAGTGTGAATGCTGGTGCAACTGCTACTTCTGTTGGTGACTTCACTACATTATTGTTAAGTGTGAATCCAACTTTGACTACTGGTGTTTATCCTAAAGTTTGGACTAAATTCACTGCAACAATTAGCGGATTGTCCGGACCTACTTCAGGTCGTATTGCTTTCAGATATTTTGTAACTGATGGCGGCGGCGGTTCTAATTCTAATTATATTGGCGTTGATGATGTAGCTTATGTAAAAGTAGGTGGTGCTGCGCAAGGTACTTGGACTGGCCCTGCCGGTACAATGTGGACCAATGCTGCTGCAACTACTCCATACACAGGTACACCGGCTACAACAATATATGTGAATCCAAGTGTAACAAGTAATTATACAGTATCATTTACAACACCTACACCTTGTACATCTGCAACAACAACAGTTCCGGTAACTGTATCTAATCCTGTAACTGGAATTGTTAACCCGGTTAACAAATCAGTTTGTGTGGGCGGTAGTACTTCATTCACTACAAGTGCTACTGGTGGTCCGCTTACTTATCAGTGGCAGGTGAGCATTGATGGTGGTGTAACTTACAATGCTGTTGCTGGTGCAACTGCAGCTACTTTGAGTCTAACTGGTGTTACACAAACAATGAACAACTACTTGTATCGTTGTGTTATCACTGGTGGTCCTTGCGGTAGTGCTACTTCAGGTTTTGCTAAGTTGACTGTAAACCCACTTCCTGTGGTAACGATTGCAGCTAATACACTGCAACTTACTCCTGGTGGTGTGGCTACCTTTACTGCATCAAGTACTCCTGCTGCATTGAATGCAACAAGTTATGCTTGGACTTTGAATGGTGGTGCAATCACAGGTGCTAATGGTAGTACTGTAACAGGAACTGTTGATGCTTTAGGTACTTATCAAGCAACAGTAACTGATGTTAACGGTTGTGTAAATAAATCAAATGTACTTACTCTAGGTGCTAAGGCTTCTGATAAGTTATGGATTTATCCAAATCCAAATACCGGTCAGTTCCAAGTAAGATTGTACTACAATGGAGTACAAGCTGAAAGAAGAATTGTACGTATCTATACAATGGGCGGACAATTAGTAAATCAGAAAGAATTTGATTTAGTGAGCTTTACGCCTCCATACTTGAGATTGGATTTTGATCTTAGCAAAATGGCTGCTGGTACTTACGTAGTAAAAGTAACAGACGCTTACGCTAAAGAAATTACATCCGGTTTGGTTGTGGTTCAGTAAAAAATAAAATAATTAAGTATTCAAAAGCCGCTCAAGTATTTTGAGCGGCTTTTTTTTGTTGAAGACTATTTAAAATCTTAACAATAAATAAATCAGTACATCTGGTGCTGATTATATTTTTGTAATATGAAAACTTTATTACTCTTATGTAGCTTGACTTGGGCACTATTTTCTCAAGGTCAAAAAACTCCCGAAGGGTTATTCATTGGTTCTAAAGCTGCTGACTTTAAGGCGAAAGATCAAAATGGAAGTGAAGTACGCTTGAAAGATTTATTGAAAAAAGGAAAAGTAGTATTAGTATTTTACAGAGGTTATTGGTGCCCATTTTGCAACAAAGAATTGTCTAGATTCGCTGATTCTTTACAATTGATAAAAGATAAAAACGCAACGCTTGTTGCAATTACTGCGGAAAAACCTGAATTGATAGATTCTACTATCAATAGAACGAAAGCGACTTTTTCAATATTAAACGATGTGGGATTGAAAATTATGAAAGCTTATGATGTGGCTTATGAGCTACAAGAAAATGTATATACACGTTATCGTAATTCAGGAATTGATATAGAAAAAAATAATGGCGCAAATGGGAAATATCTACCTGTGCCGGCAGTTTTTATTATCGACAAAGAATCTACTATTACCTTTCGTTTTTTTGAACCTGATTATAAAAAACGCCCATGGGTAAAAGATATTTTAATGCACTTGTAGCGTAAATGATTCAGTTTTGGAAAATATTTTTATTACTTCCAGACGATTTTCCCAATCTTACCATTGTTGCCGGTTAAGAAAATAGCTTTGCCTGTTTTGGCTATACGGCAAGTATTAAAACCTTCTGAGCTGATTAGAGTCCAGCTATTGCATCCATTGGCTGAGTAATCTACGCCGGTAAGGCCACATGTAATCAAATCTTTTTCAGATATAAATTCTACACAACTGCGATATCCGTGCGGAGGTGTATTAGGAGTGTGCCAAGTTTTGCCTCCGTCATTTGAGTAGATGCAATTTTTATTAGATACAGTATCATTTTTAAAATCGCCACCTACAATGATAATTTTTTTCCCACCATTTTTTTTATGGTTATCCCAAACGGCTATTGAATTTGCTCCGGTTGTTTCCGATCCTTGAATCATGTTTGATAATTCAATAATTTCATTCCGCTTGTACATACTCGATTTCATTCCTCCTGAAACAAAAACTGCCTCGTCTCTATCCAATGCCCGAATATTTGTACCACTTGCCGCAAAGCATGCTTCACCACTATCCGCTATTGGTCTTTTTGAAAAAGGTATATCTTGCCAGGTAGAGCCACCATCAAAAGTGCGAGTGATAAAAAACCGATTATCAATCGGATCCCCAATTACAATACCGGCTTGTTCATTCCAAAACTCCATAGCATCTAAAAACATTCCTTTGGATTTGTTTTCATATACTACTTTCCATGTATCTCCACCATCAATTGTTTTGAGTATGTATGCAGGTTCGCCCACACCCATTATCACAGCCGTATTGCTATCAAATCCTTCAATATCTCTAAAATCGGTTTTTTCAAAACCTGCTACCTTAAACCATTTCCAGTTTTTACCGGCGTTTACAGATTTGCCAACAATACCATTGCTGCCACTTACCCAAACAACGTTATTGTTAACCACACTCAAACCTCGAAGATTTGTTTTTTGACCTTTTTCAATTATCTCTATTGATGGTTGTTGTGATAGTAACCACTTTGCAGGAGCAATAAGGATGAGTAAAGTAAAATATAATTTCAGCATATTTGTTTATTGTTATCAATTTAAGAGATTAGAATCGCCATGAAAAGATAACAATAAATTTTTGAGAGCGATTTATTTCAACTGTTTTTCAAGCTCTTCTTTGCTGATGATGCCTTGTTTTCTCCAAACTTCTTTTCCATTTTTATAAACAACAAATACCGGAATTGGCTCTATGTTCAATTCTTTCATAATATTGGTTTGAACTCCTGCATCTATTTTTACCAATAGAAAATTAAGTTTTTGATTTTTTTCTAATTCATTAAGTACAGGTTTCATTTTAACGCAAGGAGGACACCAGTCTGCACCAAAATCAACCAATACTGTTTTACTGCTATTGATGCGAGCTTGATAATCTGTCATTGACATTTGTGGTTCATTGCTAAGGCCTTCTACAGGTTTGTTCTCACGCTTCCAAGCATTGATTCCTCCTATCAGGTCATATACGTGTTTAAAACCGTTTTGACGCATCCAATCGGCAGCTGCTGCACTGCGACTGCCGCCTAAGCAATAAACATAAACAGGTTTATCCTTGTCAACATATCTTATACGTTCATTAAACTCTGTTTTATCATTCCAATTGGCAAGTAATGCGTTCTTGATATGTCCACTTTGAAATTCCCCGGCGGTTCTCACATCCAGTACCTGCACATCAGGTAAAGTAATTCCTTTTTCAAATTCATTTACATTGATATTGTGGCCTGAATCTTGCTGACTATTACAAGCCGCAGAAATAAATAATAAAATGGCAAACCATACGTTTTTCATCTGATTGTTATTTAGATGCAAAAATAGAAAAAAGCGGATAGCTGAATGTTAAAAAAGTTACATTGGCATTATTAGATTGATGACAAAACAAACATGTAGGTCAGGAATTAAAATATGCCTATTTTTAAACGCTAAATTTTAATAATCGTATGATAAAAAGACAATTGATAGTTTGGCTCGCTGCTGTAATGGTAATCTTCTTTGCTTGTCAAAAAGAAACAAGTTTTGAAGGCTCTAATGCACCTGCAGCAGGAAGTTTGCAAAGTGATGTAAGTGGTGATTGCTTACCGAAAACAGTGAATGGAACTTATTCCGTTGGTGTTCCGTTAGTGTCTGCTACGAATACTATTTCTGTCCAAGTCAATGTTACCAAAACCGGATCTTATACAATAGGTACAGATACGGTGAATGGTTATTTTTTCAGAAGTACAGGTTTGTTTACAACCTTAGGGGCAAACACAGTCACTTTGAGAGGTAATGGTACTCCTTTTGCAAACGGTGTAAATAATTTTGTTGTAAGTTTTGATAGTTCATCATGCGATATCCAAGTTACAGTGGCTTCTGCCGGAGCAGGTACGCTTGCAGGCTCTCCCGGAGCATGTGCACCAATCACTGTAAACGGATCTTATAGTCCGGGTGCTATAATGGGTGGCGCTAATAGTGCCAATGTACAAGTGAATATCACTACTCCCGGAAATATTTTTATTACCACCGATACTGTCGCCGGTATTTGGTTTAGCTACACAGGTAGTTTAGCAGCAGGTAGTAATCAACCGATTACTTTACAAGCTAATGGAACTATTCCGTCAGGCGAAACGCCCGGTTCAAAATCATTTACTGTAAAATTTGGTTCAAGTGCTTGCACATTTACAGCAAATGTTGCCGGTCCATCGGCAGGCATTGTTAATTGTGGTGGAGCAACACCTGCCGGCACATACACGGCGTTAACAGCATTAGATCCTGCAACCAATACAGTTCAGATTTCTGTAAATGTAACTACAATTGGCGCCTACACGATTACGACAGATACTGTTGATGGTCCAACTCCAAATGGATTTTGGTTCAACGGGTCCGGTACTTTTTCAAGCACCGGTAATCAGAATATAACACTTACGGGGCATGGTACACCTGCAGCAGCAGGCACTTTCACACTGACTGTGAAATACGGTACGAGTACTTGCACATTTCCTGTTACTGTAAGCCCTGCATTATTGAATGATTATTTTCCTCGTACTACAAACAGCAATTGGAGTTACGAGATTGATGATAATCCAAATGACTCCTTACTCGTAAAAGTAATACCCAATACATTAAATGCTTTGAGCAATACGTATAATATATTTATGGAGTCCGCTAATGTTGCTCAAGTGCCACCATTTGACACTTCAGGATATTACAGAAGAAATAGCGCTGATTATTATCAATATTTCGATTGGAGTCAGTCGGGATTGGATAATGTGAACTGGGTAGAATATAAATTTTTAACGGATAATGTTGCAGCCGGTACAAATTGGACATCTTCAACTTTTACAAATACGATTACTGGCACTCCAATTACTTTTAGATTGAAGGATAGTATTGATAAGAAAGATGTACCGGTTACATTGGTTACTTCTAATAATCCAGGAGGTAAGGTTTACCAAAATGTGATTATTGTAAAAGAAGTATTTCAGGTTTCTTTAGTTCCCGGAATATTTTTAGACGCCACTTCTGTATTTGGCTATACAAAATATTATTATGCAAAAGGAATCGGTCTTATAAAAGTTGAACCATTTAAGCCGGATGGTACTTTGGATGCAGGGAAACGACATCTTAGAAGATATGACATTTATTAAATAAGTTTAATTTTAATAGAAGAGGTCATCGGTATTGATGACCTCTTCTTTTTTTATACAAGTAATGAATATTTCATTATTTCTTTTCCACAATAGTTAATAACTCCAAATATGAATGGCGGCTTTGGATAGTTATATTTGCCATTACCCAAATATTTTTTATTGCAGCATGATAAATGAAAAATATTAATGTGAGGTCAAACAAAATCAAGGAATTAAATGAGTAAAGCAGTTAAAGAAAATAATCTGTTTGATTATGATGAAGACAGCATTAAATCGTTAGACTGGAAAGAGCATATACGGCTTCGTCCGGGTATGTATATTGGTAAATTAGGCGATGGCTCTTCGCCCGATGATGGCATCTATGTATTGGTAAAAGAAGTATTGGACAATTGCATAGATGAATATACAATGGGTTATGGTAAAACAGTTGAAATAACTATTGAAGGCAAGCAAGTAACCATACGAGATTATGGAAGAGGTATTCCATTGGGAAAAGTAGTAGATGTGGTAAGCAAGATAAATACAGGTGCTAAATATGACAGTAAAGCGTTTCAAAAATCTGTTGGGCTGAATGGAGTAGGTACCAAAGCAGTAAATGCATTGAGCAGTTATTTTAAAGTAACTGCTGTAAGAGACGGGAAAGAAAAAACTGCCGAATTCGAACGTGGCGTTTTGGTTAAAGAACATAAAGAAGGAAAAACTGATGAGTCGACAGGCACATTAGTCACGTTTGTTCCTGATGATACTGTGTTTAGAAATTTTAAATTTTTGCCTGAATTTTTAGAAGGTCAAATCTGGAATTACTGTTATCTGAATGCAGGGTTAAGAATTGTTTTTAATGGCAAAACCTATGTCAGTAAAAATGGCTTGTTAGATTTATTACAACGAAAGACGAATGAAGATGAAAATAGATATCCGATTATTCATCTGACAGGAAATGATATAGAAGTTGCGATAACACACAATAATGACTATGGTGAAGACATCTATAGTTTTGTAAACGGACAACATACTACACAGGGCGGAACACATCAACAAGCTTTTCGCGAAGCGTATGTAAAAACGATTCGTGAATTTTTTAAGAAGGATTATGATGCTTCAGATATTCGTACAGGAATCGTTGCGGCTGTTTCAGTGCGTGTGGTAGAGCCGGTTTTTGAATCTCAAACAAAAACAAAACTGGGTTCCATAAATGTAGATACGAACGGGCCGAGCATGAAACAGTTTGTAAGTGATTTCTTCGCTAAAGAATTAGACAATTTCTTGCATAAAAATTCTTCAATCGCTGATGCCCTGAAAAAACGTATTGAACAAAGTGAAAAGGAAAGAAAAGAAATGGCCGGTGTGCGCAAGTTGGCGAATGAACGGGCAAAGAAAGCAAATCTTCACAACCGAAAGTTGCGTGATTGTCGTTATCACATGGATGATGAACCGCCAACAAAAGGGAAAGAAACATTTATTGCAAAGCAGAACGAAACTACCATATTTATTACCGAGGGTGATAGTGCCAGTGGTTCTATCACAAAGGCCCGAAATGTAGAAACGCAAGCAGTATTTAGTTTGAGGGGGAAGCCATTGAATAGTTTTGGCCTTACAAAAAAAGTAGTTTATGAAAACGAAGAATTCAATCTATTACAACATGCATTGAATATAGAAGACGGACTTGATGGTTTGCGCTATAATAATGTGGTCATTGCTACCGATGCCGATGTGGATGGAATGCATATACGCCTTTTATTGATGACGTTTTTTTTACAATTTTTTCCTGACCTTGTAAAGCATGGCAAAGTATATGTACTAGAAACTCCATTATTCCGTGTGAGAAATAAACAGGAAACAATTTATTGTTATTCTGAGCAAGAAAAGCAGGAAGCAATGAAAAAATTAGGAACAAAACCTGAGGTAACACGCTTTAAAGGTTTGGGTGAAATCAGTCCGGATGAATTTGCACAGTTCATCAGCTCAGATATGCGAAAACAATTAATGCGATTGGAGCAAGGGGATCATATTCAGCAGCTATTAGAATATTATATGGGAAAAAATACACCTGATAGGCAAGAGTTCATCATTCAAAATCTGAAGATAGAACAAGATGAACCTGTTTCTGCAATCTAAAAAAATGGTTCAAAAATTTAATACATTAAAAGAAGATATAAAATGATTCATATAGTATTTCAACAAGGTGATGCTGCTCTTTTGAAAGAAGCGATGCAATTGGATGAAACTCTTACAGGTGATATTTTTGAAATAAAAGATGATTGGGCTGTCGGGCCAATTGATCATATAGATGAAGAAGAAGGATGGAATAAAAGAACGGAGTGGTGGCGATCTATGTTACAATCTTCTCCCTATTTGAACTTGCTAGGAAGTTTTGATGACAGAAATACAGTCAGTTCAATTAAGGAAAAATTAAATGAAGATACAGAGCAGGATGCTTGGATATGGATGGGGCAAAACCAACATGATGTAGTGGGCTACTATTGGCTGATGCGTCAATTAAGAGAATTTCAAGGCCGCTTAATGGTGGTTTATTTGAATAACCTTCCATTTATCAATGAAAAAGGGCAATTGTTTTATCCATCTATGATTAGCGAAGTATTACCGAAAGAAATTATTAAGGCTAAAAAACTTTCACGTCCTATCACTTTGAGTGAGTTTGAAATAGATCCGGATGAATGGAAAAGATTATCGGAAGAAAATGCAACGGTGCGCATATTGGAAGGTGGAAAAAAAATATCTGGGAAAGAAGACAGTTATTATGATACTGAAGTAATCAAGAACTGTACCGGCGAATGGCAAAAAGCCAATAGGGTAATACTTAATACGGTGAATAGGATGAAAGTAAAAACAGGCGATGTCTTTTTAATGTGGCGTATGAAGCAATTGATTGCCGAAGGTAAATTGGAGGCCAATGGTGATATTGAAAAAGGTTGGAAAGATTTTGATGTTCGCAAGTTTGAGAAGACTCAAGGAAAAATTGAAAAAGAAAAAGAAACAACAGCTGAATAATTTTTTTAGCAGAAAGTAAGAACAGTATTTATGAGTACAAGTAAGAATAATTTATCTGCAGTAGGCGAAAATGAAAATGGACTACACGGCCAGTATAAAAACTGGTTTTTGGAATATGCATCTTATGTAATATTGGAAAGAGCGGTACCTGCTATTGAAGACGGCTTGAAGCCGGTACAACGACGTATTCTTCATGCGATGAAGGAAATGGATGATGGGCGTTACAATAAGGTCGCAAATATTATAGGCCAGGCAATGCAGTATCACCCGCATGGTGATGCCAGTATTGGAGATGCATTGGTGAATATGGGGCAGAAAGATTTATTGATTGATACGCAAGGTAACTGGGGCGATGTGCGTACAGGCGATGATGCAGCTGCCGCACGTTACATAGAAGCCCGTTTGAGTAAGTTTGCATTGGAGGTTGCTTTTAATCATAAAACAACCGAATGGCAACTGAGCTATGATGGAAGAAAAAATGAGCCGGTTACACTTCCTATGAAATTTCCTTTATTATTGGCGCAAGGAGCTGATGGTATTGCCGTAGGATTATCTACAAAAATTCTTCCACATAATTTTTGTGAGTTGATAGAAGCTGCAATCAAGCATTTAAGAGGAAAACGGTTTGAATTATTTCCAGATTTTTTGACCGGTGGAATGATAGATGCTGCAGAATACAATCAAGGGAAAAGAGGCGGTAAAGTAAAAGTAAGGGCGCATATTACAGAAGTAGATAAAAAAACGCTTTCCATCACGAGTGTACCTTATGGCGTTACTACTACTCAGTTGATGGAGTCTATCGTTAAAGCAAATGATCAGGGAAAGATTAAGATAAAAAAAGTAACCGACAATACAGCCGCTGATGTAGAAATACATATTGATTTAGCACCAGGTATTTCTCCCGACATCACCATTGATGCATTATACAAGTTTACTGACTGTGAAATATCAATTTCTCCGAATGCTTGTGTCATCGTGGATCAAAAGCCACAGTTCTTAACGGTTCAGGATTTACTTCGCTTATCAGTTGATAAAACAAAAGATTTATTAGAGTTAGAGCTAAAGATTAAACTAAATGAACTTCAAGAAAAGTGGCATTATACTTCATTAGAGAAAATATTCTTTGAAGAAAAGATATATAAAGAACTGGAGAAGAAGCATGAAACATGGGATAAAGTATTGTTATCTATTGATAAAGCATTTGATCCGTTCAAAAAGCAATTGAAACGAGACATCACGAGGGAAGATATCATTAAGCTAACGGAAAAACCTGTACGTCGTATTTATAAATTAGACATAGATGAATTGATAGAGCAGATAAATGGGTTGGAAGCAGAGATAAAACAAGTGAAGCACGATTTGGCCAATCTGGTAGATTTCTCTGTGAATTATTTTGAAAACCTTTTGAAGAAATATGGCAAGGGGCGTGAGCGTAAAACAGAAATCAAACAGTTTGAAGTTATTGAAGCAAAATTTGTAGCCATTGCCAATACAAAGCTTTATGTGAATAGGGCAGAAGGGTTTATTGGTTCCGGACTCAAAAAAGATGAATTTCTTTTTGACTGTTCCGATCTGGATGATATCATTGCATTTGCTAAAAACGGGGTAATGAAAGTGGTAAAAGTTTCTGATAAAATATTTATCGGAAAAGATATTCTCCACGTTGCTGTATTTAAAAAGAATGATGAGCGTACTACCTATAATATGATTTATATGGATGGCAGTAACGGTAAAAGCTTTGCAAAAAGGTTTAACGTTACCGGAGTTACACGAGATAAAGAATATCAGCTTGCAAAGGAACACGAAAAAAGCAAAGTACATTATCTGTCCGTAAATCCTAATGGCGAAGCAGAAGTGGTTCGAATAATATTAACGCCCGGATGCAAAGCACATAGAAAAGAATTTGAATTTTATTTTTCAGAATTAGAAATAACCGGCAGGAGCAGTAAAGGTATTACTGTAACTAAATATCCGATAAAAGCAGATGGTGTAAAATTAAAAGAAGCAGGAGTGTCAACAATTGCCGGAAGAAAATTCTGGTATGATGAACAATTCGGGCGATTAAATAATGATGAAAAAGGCCAATACCTTGGCGTTTTTGAGGCTGATGATAAAATATTGATTGTGTATAATGATGGATACTATGAAGTAACCGATCAGGAGCTAATGCAGAAAATTGATACAGAAAAAGTTTTACTGATTGAAAAGTATGATGCTCAAAAAATTCTTACAGTTGTTTACGTTGATATGAAAACGAAACAGTTTATGTGCAAACGGTTTAAGATTGAAACCTCAACATTGAAAAATAAATTTTTATTTATCAAAGAAGGAGATGGGAATTATGTAGAAACCGTAACCACCATGGATGAACCCGTTTTGGCTATGCAGCAAGGGCGTGGTGCACAGGTACGTAAAGGTAAACTGAAGATTGCGAAGATTACAGAGATTACAAGTTATAAGACGGTAGGCGCAAAACTTTCTGATTTTAGTAAATCAACGGAAATGGAATGGGTGAAAGGTAAGGACGATGTGCAGACTGAGCTATTCTGATACGAATTATCTAAGAATAACTGTCCCTAACTGTTTCGTTAATTCTATTTCCATGCTTTTTAAATACTGATGTGTCTGGTGCAATATGGAAAATTCTTCCGGGGTGTGTTGTTTTTCAATATCTAATTGATTTTCTAAAAGCATGCGACGCACTTTTCTGAGTTTCAAATAAAGAATTGCTGAATGTACTTCTGCCAATGAGTTGTCTTCTGCAATATTCAAATAGGCAGAAAGTTCTTCACTGTTTTCTTTTGAAACCATGCGCATAAACTCGGTATAATCTTTCTCGAACAATTTTTTTTGATATCCTGTAGAAGGAGTGTATTCTTTGCGCCAATGCTCACTTTCTTCATAAGGAGTATTCAATAGAGAAACCGCCAATGCACTCACTTTTGTATCGGGATGATAAATGAAATAACTTCTGTTTAGTACTACTGGATTCTGTTGCCTTGTTTCTTTAAATGTAGCAATCAATTGTATGATATCTTTATTGTCAATTAGCGTATCATCCGGCAATTCAGAAAAAATAAGATCAGCAACCCATTCTGTTTCATTCCACATCTTAGTCCCATATTCTAATAATACTCTGGCAACTTCTCTTTCCTGTAGTTCATCTTTAAAAAGAAGATTGAAAGTCGCTTCATTGTATTCTGTTGCTTCCGCTTGCTTTGCATTTTCTTCAAACTGCTTTTCATCGTTTTGTGGTTGTTTTCTTTCTAATGCAGTAATCCTATCGCGGATAAATCGGTTTACTAATGCGTGCATTCCCGCTTCATCAATTTTTAAGATTTCAGAACATTGCTTGATATAATCTTGTTGCTTTGTAAAATCTTCTGCTTTATTTATTCTGGAAATTGTTTCTGCAATATGATTTACCACTTCCGATTTTTTCCGAAAATCATCGCCGGCATCTTTTAAGGCGACTTCCAATTGAAAGAAGATAACATCTTTCTTATGCTTTTGAACAAATTCTTTAAAAGCCGTAGCGCCAACTTTGTTTACATAACTGTCCGGATCATCTCCATCTGGAATTAAAACCAGTTTTACATTTAAGCCTTCTTCCAATGCAAGATCTAATCCACGAAGAGCAGCTTTTACTCCTGCTGCGTCGCCATCATAAACGATTGTAAGGTTGGTGCTGTATTTTTTTATTAAACGTAATTGATCGGGTGTGAGCGATGTGCCGCCACTGGCTACTACATTTTCAATACCGGCCTGATGCAATGACACAACATCGGTATAACCTTCTACCAACAGACATTCATCTGCCTTGTCAATTGCCTGTCGTGCAAAATAAGAACCGTAAAGAATTTTACTCTTTACATAAATTTCATTTTCAGGGGTGTTGATATATTTTGGCGCCTTTTCATTTGTTTTTAAAATTCTTGCTCCAAAACCAAGCACCTTTCCGCTATGATTGTGGATAGGGAAAATAACTCTTCCACGATAATTATCCAGCAGTTGATTGTTTCTGTTTACGATAAGGCCTGATTTTAATAATAATTCGGTATTGAATTGTTTGGCAATGGCTTCTTTTGTCAATGCATCTTTGGTCTCCGGCGAATAGCCTAATTCAAATTTTTTGATAATATCTTCTCTGAAGCCTCTTTCTTTGAGATAGGTGAGGCCAATATCGGTGCCTTCTTCTGTTTCAAAAAGTTGGTTGGTGAAGAATTGTTGTGCAAACTGATTGATGATATAGAGGCTATCCGCAGTCATTTGACTTTGGCGTTGCTCATCACTTTGAAAAGTTTCCTCCACTTCAATTCCGTACTTATGAGCTAACCACCTGAGCGTATCAACATAACTGTATTTTTCATGCTCCATTAAGAAACTGATTGTATTTCCGCTTCGCCCACAACCAAAGCATTTGTATAATTCTTTTGAGGGCGAAACAGTGAATGATGGTGTTCGCTCATTATGAAAAGGGCATAGGCCAAGATAGTTGCTGCCTCGCCGTTTCAATTTTACAAAACCTCCTATTATGTCTATAATATCCAGGCGTGAAAGAATTTGCTGTATCGTATTTTGTGAAATCATTTGAGGGCGGAAAGTTAAATATTTTAATAGGTTAATTTTACTTTGATTAGTAGTAAGCCTTTATATTTTATTTTTAAGAAACCAACTCTATCATACTTATGTCATTTCCCCTTTTGGAATACGTTAATTTATAAAAAATATGGCCAAAGTGCTTTGAATTCAGAAAAAACCGTCTTATCTTCATACCGTTCCAGTTTTAGAACCTGTTCCAACCCTCACCCTTTGAAACCTAATAGTTCTTATAATTTTTTAATTATTAAAAATTTAAACTTATGGTTCAGGTAGACATCTCACAGCTTTCCGGCGAATGTAATCTCTGGAGAGAACAACTTCGCCAACTTCGCGATGAATTCACACTCGACGAAGCAACATTACGCAAAATTGCCGGTCACGATCTTACAAAAGAACAACTTCAAGACGTGGAGCATCTTCACAATCAATTCCACATTCAATTAATCAACATTCATGATTTAAAGCAAGCGATTAAAGTTCATGATCGTAAAATGAATTTTGAGAAAGCAGCTTTTAATGGTAATGCAAACGAAGATTCTTTAGATCGACATGAAGAACTCCGAAAAGAGTATAATTCATTAGTACAAACATTAAAAGAGCTGAGAAGTGAATTTGGGCAGTTCGCTGGAAAAACTTCATAGCATTTAGCTATTCATTCTTATTTTTTTATCGGCAGATTAACCCATTTTATCTGTCGAGTATAACTCTTATTCACTGTTATAATTGAATACAGCAGCTGTTTGTAATTTTATTTTTCCATCACATTTTAAAATTTACGATTATGCCTGAATTTGATACCTCACACGTCAAAAATGTTGTGTTACTCGGTCATGCCGGATCGGGTAAGACCACCTTAGCGGAGTGTATGCTCTATGAAGCAGGTTTGATAACACGACGTGGTAAAATATCAGAACAAAGTACAACCGGTGATTATCACGAACTGGAACAAGAGCGAGGGAATTCTATTTTCAGTAAACTATTACATACAAAATGGCGAGGGTATAAGATAAATATTATTGATACGCCGGGATATGATGATTTTGTAGGCGAAGTAATATCTGCTTTGCGTGTGGCAGATACGGGTGTAATGTTGCTCAATGCAGTGATGGGTGTGGAAGTAGGAACTGATATAATTTGGGAATATACAGAACAATTTAAAACCCCAATGATATTTGCCGTAAATAAATTAGATGATGATAATGCTGATTTTGATAAAACTGTTCGTGAAGCCAAAGCTCACTTTGGAAGCAATGTAGTGGTAGTACAATATCCCAGACAAACAGGGAATGGTTTTCACGAAATAATAGATGTGTTGCGGATGACGATGTATCAATTTAAAGATACCGGCGGTAAACCCGAAAAGCTCCCAATACCGGAAGAAGAAAAATCAAAAGCTGATGAACTGCACAAAGGACTGATAGAAGCAATCGCCAGTAATGATGAATCGCTAATGGAAAAATATTTTGAAAAGGGTGAATTGGATGAAGATGAAATGAAGGAAGGATTAAAAAAGGCAATGATTCTGCACGATTTATTTCCACTGTTTTGTATGTCTGCAGAGAGAAACATGGGTAGTGGAAGACTAATGGGATTCATTGACAATGTGTGCCCGAGTGCGAATGAAATGCCGCCTCAAAAAACAGTTAAAGGAGAAACACTTTCCTGTGATGCTAATGGGCCACCTTGTATTTTTATTTATAAAACAATTTCGGAACCACATGTTGGTGAGTTATCTTTTTTTAAAGTCTATTCAGGAACTATAAAATCAGGAATGGAACTTGAAAATGAAAGCACAGGGGTAACTGAAAAAATAAATCAACTTTTTTTGGTTGAAGGCAATAAGCGTGTAACATTAAATGAATTAGTAGCCGGAGATATTGGTGCAACTTTGAAACTGAAAAACACACACGTTAATAATACTTTGCACATCAAAGGGAAAAATTATGAACTGCCTTCTATTCAGTTTCCATCTCATAATATGACTGTGGCTATTGAATCATTGAAAAAAGGAGAAGAAGAAAAATTATCACAAGCATTGCATCAATTGATAGAAGAAGACCCTACTTTGCAAGTGGAAGTATCACCTGAATTGAAACAGACATTAATTCATTGCCAAGGAGACATGCATCTTGCTGTTGCAAAATGGAAAATAGAACATTATCATAAATTGGAAGTAAAGTTTGTAAAACCTAAAATAGCTTATCGAGAAACAATAAGGAAAACGGCTGATGCAAACTATCGACATAAAAAACAAAGTGGAGGTTCAGGCCAATTTGGCGAAGTATTTCTGCGTATTGAACCTTGGTTTGAAGGAATGCCCGAGCCAACAGATATTTCTGTACGAGGCCGTGATACTTATGATTTGGATTGGGGTGGAAAATTAGTTTTCTATAACTGTATCGTTGGTGGTGCAATTGATGCCCGATTTTTGCCGTCTATTCTTAAAGGTGTGATGGAAAAAATGCAGAACGGACCATTGACTGGTTCTTATGCACGTGATATTCGTGTGTGTGTATATGATGGAAAAA
Source organism: Bacteroidota bacterium (assembly GCA_018268055.1). Classification (GTDB taxonomy): domain Bacteria; phylum Bacteroidota; class Bacteroidia; order Chitinophagales; family Chitinophagaceae; genus JJ008. The sequence continues at coordinate 58,012 of JAFDXF010000086.1, read as the reverse complement.
TGCATCCGGTGGACAGCAATGATATTTCGTTTAAGATTGCAGGATTGCAAGCATTTCGCCAGGCATTTCAGCAGGCTGATCCGCAAATATTAGAACCGGTATATCGTGTAGAAGTATTGTGCCCTGATGATTTAACAGGTTCTGTAATGGGGGATTTGCAAAGCCGCCGTGCAATTGTAGAAGGTATAGATAGCGAAGGACATTTTCAAAAAGTAATTGCTAAAGTGCCGCTTACAGAAATGGATGGCTATTCTTCTTCACTACGTTCGATAACGCAAGGCAGAGCAAAATTTAAAATGCAATTTATGGCTTATGAAGCTGTTCCATTCGAAATTCAGCGAAGGCTGATTGATGATTATGCAAAGAGTGCTAAAGAAGAGTATGCTTAATTTGGTCAACCTGTGCTACATATATATGAGGCTGTTTTCTGAAAGAGAATAGCCTCTTTTGTTTGTATGATGCATTAACAATTCGAAAACGAAATAAATTGTATGCTGCCCTTCTTGGTATTATACCTTTGATTTATTATTCATCTATAAATACATATTATATGTTTGATGACATTCTGAATTTAGTAAAAGAACATTTGGGAGGACATCCTGATGTTGCACCTGCTTTGAGTGGTGATCAAGCAGATGAAGTGCATAATGCGATTGCCAATCACATTAATGATGCATTAAATAATCCACAAGCTGCTGCAACAACAGAAGCTGCAGCTCCAAGCACACAGCAGAGCGAAAGCAGTAGTGGTGGTTTTTTTCAAAACATTATTGGAAAAGTAGAAAGTGCAGTAGCTGGAGGTGGTGTAGCAACAAGTGCTATCACCGGCAGTTTGGCAAGTATGCTTACCAGCAAATTTGGTTTACCTCCGTCTGTTACAGGTGCTATTTCGGGAGCATTACCGGGTTTACTTCAAAAAATTGCATCTAAGCAACAAGCATCCAGTTGATTTTTTAATTAATTTTTTTATCTCCATCTCAACGCTATCTTACAAGACGTTGAGATGGATTTTTTTTGTGGTTTAAAAAAATTATTCTTTGCTTTTGCTCTCTTGACACTTTGGTTAGAAACGATTAACTTTACAAAGTGAAAATTTTGGCGTTTATATTTGCTGTTTATGTAATGCTTTTACCGGCGCTTCCTTGTGTGGACAAAGGCGAAGCAAATATATCGTCTATTGAAAACAGTTTAAATACTGCATCGCATCAAGAAGATCAACACAGTGATGAAGCTTGCAGCCCTTTTTGTAATTGCAATTGTTGCGGACAAACAATTGCATCAGCATTTCATTTCTCAAAACAAACATCAGAACGAGTTATTATTTCTTCATACAAGACTATTTTATATAATAGTATTATTCTTCCTTCCGGTCATTTCGGAAATATCTGGCAACCTCCCAGAATAGGTTAATCATTCTTTTTTGTTACGACTGCATCATTGAAGTTCACTACTTCAACGATATGCCATTATTTTAACCTGTTCAAACATTTATAATGCTTGGTACAATTATACATTTTAGTATTAGAAATAAATTTATCATTGGGCTGCTCACACTTGCTTTAATTGTTTGGGGTGTATGGAGCGCCGGAAAATTACCGGTGGATGCTGTACCCGATATTACTAATAATCAAGTGCAGATTATCACTATTACACCCACATTGGCTGCACAAGAGACAGAACAATTGGTTACTTATCCTATTGAGCAAAGCTTGGCCAATTTGCCAGACATAGAAGAGATGCGCTCCATCTCACGATTTGGATTGTCAGTCATTACCGTAGTCTTTCAAGATGATGTTGATATTTATTTTGCCCGTCAGTTAATCAATGAGAAATTAAAAGAAGCAGTAGAAAAAATACCGAAAGGAATTGGTACTCCTGAATTGGCGCCTGTGAGTACCGGACTGGGTGAAATATATCATTATGTAATTCATCCGAAAAAAGGAGCAGAGGATAAATATTCTGCAATGGATTTGCGAACGATGCAAGACTGGATTGTAGCTCGTCAACTTTATGGTACAAAAGGTGTAGCAGAAGTGAATAGTTATGGAGGTTTGTTAAAACAATATGAAGTTGCTGTTAATCCTTCTCGACTATATGCTATGAAAGTTTCGATAGCAGAAATATTTGCTGCACTATCTAAAAATAATGAAAATACAGGTGGTGCTTATATTGAAAAGAATTCAAATGCTTATTTTATTAGAGGTGTCGGATTGCTTCATTCATTGGAAGATATTCAAAATACAGTGATCAAAAAAATAAACAACATTCCACTTTTAATAAGAGATGTGGCTAATGTGCGATTGGGTAATGCGGTTCGTTATGGCGCTGCTACTTACAATGGACAAAAAGAGGTAGTAGGCGGTATTGTTATGATGTTGAAAGGTGCGAATAGTGCTGAAGTGGTACGAAGCGTAAAAGAAAAAATGGAAAGTATTAAAAAAGCATTGCCGAAAGATATAATTGTGGAACCATATTTGGATAGAACTTCATTGGTAAAGCGTGCTGTCAATACTGTGGAAACGAATCTTGCAGAAGGAGCACTTATCGTAATTTTTGTTTTGATTTTGTTTTTAGGGAACCTGCGTGCAGGTCTTATAGTTGCTTCAGCGATACCGCTCTCTTTACTCTTTGCATTAGGTATGATGCGTGTATTTGGTGTAAGCGCAAACCTGATGAGTTTAGGTGCCATTGATTTTGGATTGATTGTGGATGGTGCAGTTATTATTGTAGAAGCATCATTGCATTATCTGGCTTCTAAAAAAGCAACTCAAAAACTTACACAAAGTCAGATGGATGGAGCGGTAGAAGCAAGTGCAAAAAAAATGATGAGTTCTGCAGCTTTTGGTCAAATCATTATTCTGATTGTATATCTGCCTATTCTATCTCTTAGAGGCATAGAAGGAAAAATGTTTCATCCTATGGCACTGACTGTAGGTTTTGCCATCTTAGGTGCATTGATATTATCACTCACTTATATACCAATGATGTCTGCATTGTTTTTATCAAAGAAAACAGCACATAATGAAAATATTTCAGATAGGATGATGCAGGCGTTGCAACGCTTGTATCTGCCTTTATTAAACAAGGCTTTGAAATTCAAATATGCGGTCGTTGGTTCTTCTATTGCATTACTAATGATCTCGATACTGATCTTTTCCAAAATGGGTGGAGAGTTTATTCCTCAATTGAAAGAAGGTGATTTTGCTTTTCACTGTATTCTACCACAAGGAACTTCACTTTCACAAAGTATAGAAACATCTATGCAGGCGAGTCGAATTTTAAAAACATTTCCAGAGGTAGAAATGGTCGTTGGGAAAACCGGAAGCGCAGAAGTTCCCACAGATCCGATGCCATTAGAAACAACTGATCTTTTGATAAAATTAAAACCAAAGAGACAGTGGACAACAACAAAAGATTATAATAAACTTGCTGCATTGATGGAAGAAAAACTGAAAGTAATACCCGGTGTATTCTTTGAAGCATCACAACCTATACAAATGCGTTTCAACGAGCTGATGACCGGTGTACGTCAGGATATAGCAGTAAAAATATTTGGCGAAAATGTGGATACACTTGCTGCGATTGCTCCAAAGGTTGCAAAAATAATAAGAACGGTGAAAGGTGTAACAGACCCTCAGATTGAAAGAACAACAGGCTTGCCACAAATTACCATTCAATATGACAGAGCGAAGATTGCCGGTTATGGATTAAACATAGAAGATGTAAATAGGACTATCAGCACTGCATTTGCAGGAGAAGCAGCAGGCGTAGTATTTGAAAATGAGCGAAAATTTGATTTGGTAGTTCGATTAGACAGTATCAGCAGAACTTCTATTGTTGATGTAAAGAATCTATTTATTGCAACACCTGATGGCGCACAGATTCCATTATCGCAGGTAGCAGATGTTTCATTTAAAGAAGGTCCTGCACAAATAAGTAGAGAAGATGGCAAACGAAGAATTGTAATTGGTTTTAATGTGCATGGAAGAGATGTAACAAGCGTTGTAAATGAAATTAAAGATAAACTTGGTCAATCTCATACTTTACCAATAGGATATTATTATACCTATGGAGGTACATTTCAAAACCTTCAAGAAGCATCTGCAAGATTACGTATTGCTGTTCCTTTGGCATTGGCCTTAATATTTTTATTATTGTATTTCACTTTTAGATCAACCAAAGAAGCATTACTTATTTTCACTGCTATACCAATGAGTGCCATAGGAGGAGTGTTTGCTCTCTTGCTGAGAGGAATGCCTTTTAGTATTTCTGCCGGTGTAGGCTTTATTGCATTGTTTGGCGTAGCGGTGCTTAATGGTATTGTTTTAATCAGCACTTTTAATCAATTGGAAAAAGAGGGGATAACGGATATTTTAAAACGCGTAAAAGAAGGAACAAAAATCAGGCTACGCCCTGTACTGATGACAGCATCAGTAGCGGCATTGGGTTTTATACCCATGGCATTATCAGGCGGCGCCGGTGCTGAAGTGCAACGGCCATTGGCTACGGTAGTGATCGGTGGGTTAATTACTGCTACTTTACTTACGCTTATCGTATTGCCCTTACTCTATATTATATTTTCAACAAAAATGAAAACGAAAATAAAAACGTCTCCGGCTGTTATCGTTTTGTCGATACTTTTTTTGCTTGGCAATAGTGGCTATACACAACAGATTACACCAAGCCGAATGAATATAAATGAAGCTTTGTCTTTGGTGAAGAGCAATCTGCTTTATGAATTGAATAAAGGTCAGACTACAAAAGTGAAAGAGCAGAAAAATGCTACTACGATTATTCCTAAGACAGGTATTTTTGTTGAGAATGAAGATTTACGCCCATCGGATCGAGTAGGGGTATTAAAAATTGGAGTATCGCAGAGTGTCATCTGGCCTGGGCTCTACAAAGCACAAAAGAATTTATTGAGCGAAAAAGTAAAATATTACGAACTCAATAATGCAACGATTGATGCTGAATTGAAAAAAAATGTACGAACTGTTTATTACCAACTTTGGTATCTGCAAGAGAAGCAAAATCTATATAAACGATTAGATAGTATTTACCAATCATTAGCTAAAGCTGCTATTCTGAAAGTAAAAACAGGCGACAGCCCCGGCTTAGACAGTATTTCTGCAAATGTGAGAATGATGGAATTGAAGGCACTGAATAGTCAGCTGGAAAGTGAAATAAAAATTCAACAAGCGTTATTTAAACAACAATCTAATTCAGATACTTTGCTACTGCCTGTAACCGACCCTTTGGAAAGAATTAATGTTGAAAATTTGAAGAGCGACAGTTTGCATCCATTGTTGGCAATGCAAATACAAAATATAAAAATTGCTGATGCAGAAATTGCAATTGCAAAAAATGAAAACAAGCCAGAATTTTCAGGAAGATTATTTAGTCAACGTATTTGGGGTGCAAAGAATCCTTATACCGGCTTTTCGGTTACAGCAGCTTTTCCATTATTTGGCACAAAGGCGTATAAGAGTAAAGTGAAGGTTGCGCAGGCTGATGTTTTTTTACAAGAAAAAGAATTGGATTATAGCAAGCAAATAATCCACACAAAACAATTGCAACTAAAACAAGAAGTAGATAAAAACAAAGCAATGTTATCATTCTATGAAACCTCCGGATTGAAGCAAGCTGAGGAAATTATAAAAGCATCTTCGTTAGCATATCGTGCAGGTGAAATAAGTTTTTCTGATCTCTCCCAATTTTTATCACAAGCGATTGAAATTAGAAAAAATTATTTAGAACGTTTAAATGATTTCAATCAATCAGCCATACAATATAATTATTACATCAATCAATAAGTACTATTAATATGAAAAAGAATTATTTTTTATTGTACATTTTGATGGCAAGTACAGTTGCTATTACTTCATGTGGTGGAAAAACAGAAGTAGTGCAAGAGACAAAGCAGGAAGTCGACAATGTGGAAGAACATGCTGAAAATACAGTATCATTGACTAACGAACAAATTCAATCCATTGGAATAGAAACAGGAGTTATAGAGCAAAAACAATTGACAGATGCTTTGAAAACCAATGGTATTCTCAAAGTGCCCAATCAAAACAAAGCTAGTATCAATTCTGTTTACAGAGGTGTTATTCGTTCTTTATTGGTGCAAGCAGGTAGCATGGTTCGCAAAGGACAAATCATTGCAACGGTGAGTAATCCGGAATTTATTCAGATACAAAGTGATTATCTGAGTGTATCTGCTAAAATCAATCTTGCAGAATTGGAAGTGAAACGGCAAAAAGAATTGAATGAAGGAAATGCCGGAGCATTAAAAAATTTGCAATCAGCAGAAACTGAATTGCGCACTTTACGAACTGCACAATCCACTTATGCACAGCAAATAAGATTGATGGGCGTGAACCCGAGTAGTTTGTCCAACGGAAAATTAGTATCGGTACTTTCTATTTCAAGCCCTATTTCTGGAGTAGTAAGTAGTGTTGGCGTCCAAATCGGAAGTTATATTGATTTAAGTACACAAATTGCTGAAGTAGTGGATAATAGTCAGTTGCATCTTGATTTATTTGTTTATGAAAAAGATTTGTCTAAACTTCAAAACAAACAAGTCATACACTTTACTTTAACGAACAATCCGGGTAAAGAGTATGATGCACAAATATTTTCATTGGGCTCTTCTTTTGAAGGAGAAAGCAAAGCAATTTCCGTTCATGCAAAAGTGCAGGGCGATAAAACAGGGTTGATAGACGGAATGAATATTACAGCTGTAGTAAGTTTGGAGAAAAAGACAGTGCCGGCAGTTCCTTCAGATGCTATAGTAACCATGCAAGGGCAAGATTATATATTTGTGCAGGAAGAAAAGAATCAACCTAAAGATAAGGATACAAAGAATTCAGAAGAACAAACATTTCAAATGATTCAGGTAGTAAAAGGAACAACAGATGTCGGTTATACAGAGATTACTTTATTGAAAGAAGTTCCTACAACTGCGAAGGTGGTGGTAAAAGGAGCTTTTTTTGTAATGGCTAAACTGACGAACACAGGCGAACATGAACATTAAAATTTTAAACGAGAACAATGAAAAATAAAGATCCTCATCATAAGCATATTTATGATGCACAAGGCAAGCAACTATGTTGCGTCAGAGAAGAACGTATCTATGAAAAGGCAGATGCTGCAGATATATTTTCAGGTAAACGGGTTGGAGTAAAAGAATTAAATAAAGAACATAATCACTCACATGAACATAGTGAAGGAGATGGGCACGATCATCATCACAATCACGACCATGATCATTCAGGAAGTGAGCAGTCAATTATTCAAATGTTTCTTCCGGCGCTGATCAGTTTTGTATTATTGATGACTGCTTTAGCATTTGATAATTGGATACTACAATCTTGGTTTACAGGTTGGATAAGAATTGTTTGGTTTGCTGTTGCTTATATTCCGGTAGGGCTGCCGGTAATGAAAGAAGCGATTGAAAGTATGGGAAAGGGCGATATCTTTTCAGAATTTTTATTGATGTGTATTGCTACCATTGGCGCTTTTTCCATTGGTCAATATCCGGAAGGCGTTGCAGTCATGTCATTTTATGCTGTTGGTGAAGTTTTTCAAACGTTGGCAATTAAAAGAGCAAAATCAAATATTAAAGCTTTGTTGGATCAAAGACCTGATGAAGTAACCATTATTGCAGACAATAAACCGATAATTACTAAAGCTGAAGAAGTTGCAATTGGCTCAATGATACAATTAAAGCCCGGCGAAAAATTAGGTTTAGATGGAGAACTTGTTTCAGACACTGCCTCGTTTAATACGGCCGCACTTACAGGAGAAAGCAAGCCTGATTCGAAATTAAAAGGAGAATCGGTATTGGCCGGAATGATTAACCTGAACAGTATTGCTTTGGTTAAAGTTACTACTCCTTATTCTGATAGTAAACTCAGTAAGATTTTAAATTTGGTTCAAAACGCAACTACACAGAAAGCGAAAACTGAATTGTTTATCAGGAAGTTTGCAAATATCTATACGCCAATTGTTGTATTGTTGGCAATTGCTCTTTGTTTTCTTCCTGCTCTTTTTGTAAATCCCTATCATTTTAATGAATGGCTTTATCGGTCATTAATTTTTTTAGTTATTTCTTGTCCTTGTGCTTTGGTTATTTCAATTCCGCTTGGTTATTTCGGTGGGATAGGTGCTGCAAGTAGAAACGGTATCTTATTTAAAGGAAGTAATTTTTTGGATATCCTGGCCGGTGTAAAAAGTGTTGTAATGGATAAGACAGGCACCTTAACGAAAGGCGTATTCAAAGTGCAAGAAGTAAATTTTCTTCCCGAATATAATAAAGATGAAATACTGCAATGGGTTAATGCATTGGAAAGTAAAAGCACACATCCCGTTGCAACTGCAATTCAAGAATATGTTGGTGATGTAAATCACCTTATCGTATTTTCAGAGATAGAAGAAATTTCAGGGCATGGGCTATCTGCAAAAATTAATGGCAAACAAATATTAGTCGGTAATTTTAAATTGTTACAAAAATTTAATGTTTCATTTAATGTTGATACTTCCAAAATAATATTTACAACAATTGCTATTGCTTTTGATGGTAAATATGTAGGTTATATAACGATTGCTGATGAGCTGAAACCTGATGCTGAAGAAGCAATAACTAAGTTAAAAGCTTTGAGTGTTACTCCTTATATGTTGAGTGGAGATAAAACTTCTGTTGTAAAAGCTGTTGCAGAAAAAATCGGAATTGAAAATGCTTATGGTGATTTATTGCCTGAAGACAAAGTAGATAAGTTAAAAGAGATTAAATCTACCAATGAGAGTGTTGCATTTGTAGGTGATGGGGTAAATGATGCACCTGTGGTTGCATTAAGCGATGTTGGTATTGCTATGGGCGGATTAGGTAGTGATGCTACTATTGAAACGGCTGATGTTGTGATACAAGATGATGCACCATCCAGAATACCTATTGCGATAAATATTGGTAAGCAAACAAAAAAAATCGTTTGGCAAAATATCAGTTTTGCATTTGTGGTAAAAGCAATTGTTTTGATTTTAGGTGCAGGCGGTCTAGCTACGATGTGGGAAGCTGTCTTTGCAGATGTAGGCGTTGCATTATTAGCGATTTTAAATGCTGTGCGTATTCAACGAATGAAATTTTAATTAATTCTCCATAAAATAGATAAGCTGCCTGAAAAAAAATTAAGCAGCTTATTTATTGAAAAAATATTGAACTTATCTGTCACGATATACCTTAACAGATGAAGTTTTATCATTCCATTTTGTTAACCAAAAACTACTTCTGGAATCTGTTAAGATAAAACTCTTGCCACCAAAATTTTCTTTTTCGTAGATAACTACACGATAGCCTGTCGGAACTACAACCGAGCTTACAGCTTTATCAGGAAAATTAATTTGTGCCATATTGGGGTATGAACCGGGCAGCAATGTGGCTGATTGTCCACGATAGTTCTCATCAACATAAATTGTAACTTCAGTTGCGGGAGGAGCCGATGAAGAACTGCTGGTGGCCTCAATCATTAAAGAACCAAATTTATTATTTGTATTATAATCAAGGCAAGATGTATTACCGTTAAGCAGCGTAAAATTTCCACTGGCGTCATTAGAATAGTAAGCTTTTACCCTTACAGATGTTGGAATTTCAACTGAAGATATATCATAAGCGAATAAACCGAGTTTGTCAGCAGTATAGGTGCCGGGTAATAATCGAATGCTGTTACCATTGTTGTTGCACTCAGTGTAAAAAGTTGCTACTCCTTGATTTGATCCACCTCCCAATCCTTGTCCACCGGAAGAAGGTCTTGGTTCTATTATCAATGATTGAATCTTATTGTTAAATTGATAGCTAAGACAAGGCTGACTTGCATCAAATATTCCGAAGTAGCCTGTAGCATCATTACTATTAGTGTAGGCTCGTACTCTTAAATTACCAAAAATGGAAAATGATGAAATATTGTTTTTAAAAATATTAAGTTCATCGCCGGTGTAAGCTCCGGGTTTTAAAGTTTGGTATTCTCCCTTTTGATAGCAATCAGTATAAACGATCAGATAATCATTTGGATTGTATGTACCGGAGGTAGTTGAACTTTCTACAACTATAGATGAAGTCATATCATTCCAATTGCTGTCTAGGCATGGTACATTTGCTGTAAATGTTTTAGAATTTCCTCTGAAATTTTCATCTTCATAGACAGTAACTTTCATTCCAGAAGGTATCTGTATGGATGAAAGCTTGTCATTGCCAATCTTCATTGCATATCCAGAATAGGTGCCAGCTTGTAAAAAATAACTTTTGCCCCCATAGTTGCAATCTTCATGAAGTGTAACATAAGACTGTGCAGAAATGAATATGGGAAACGTAAAGGATATGAAAATAAAAATTTTAATTTTCATAATTAACTGATAGTTTAATGATTTGCTTTTTCGAAAAAGGGTTTAAGTTATTTTTTGTTATCGAAACTAACACATTCCTTCAGCTCTTTTTCAGTGTATGCTTTATTATATTGTTTCAATACATCTTCGGGTACGCCGTTCCATTGTGTAGGTGTATTGCCTACGTACCCCAAATCTTTCACACCGACTTCGGATGTATAAAATCCGGTTGCAGTTAAATCTCGCATCAGGCTGAAAAATTTTACACCCTGACTCATCTCCGGTTTCGCTTTTTTAGGATAAGCAATTAAATCAACAACTGCTATTTGTTGTTCTTTTGATAAGTCTTTAAATGATTGATTGTATTGCTGCATGCAATACATGTCTAACCAACGTAAACCTCCTTTCATTGGTACCTGATGGTTGGGCATATCGTGTACAATAAACTCAATGAATTCAGGAACCTTTGCATCTGTTGCACTACCGCTTACTTCATCTTTTGGAATGATGATATTTGCTAAGACAGCAATGGTGGCCATTTCATGCTCTGTAAAAAATTTTGGCTCAGCCAATAATTTGTTTTCATACTTCAGTTCATCCGGATTTCTGTCTAAGCTAAATTTATTATCAACGCCTGAGTTGTTTTTTTCTTTATCATCTGTTTTGCAGGCAGCTATTGCCATAGGTGAAGCAACGGCTCCTGCAATTATCAGTTTTAATGAATTACGTCTGTCCATAATATTTTGTTTTTAAAATATCTACTAAAGATTCATTTTCTTTTTTTCTTCAATAATGTATTCACTGGCCCTCATACTTAAAGCAAGTATTGTCCATGTAATATTTTTATCGGCTTGCGATACAAATTGACCGCCATCTACACAAAATAGATTTTTGCAATCGTGAGCTTGACTAAATTTATTTAAAGCAGAGCGCTTTGCATCATTGCCCATTCTTACAGTCCCTGCTTCGTGAATGATTTCTCCCGGCTTTGAAATCCCCCAATTATTTTTTTCATCATCATCGCCGCCCCAAGTTATCACAGCACCCATATTGTGCATTATTTCTTTGAAAGTTTCTTTCATGTGCTTTGCCTGTTTTATTTCATGTTCACTCCATTTTACATTGAATTTTAAAACAGGAATTCCGTATTGGTCAACAGTGTTAGGATCTATTGCACAATAATTACTTTCTAAAGCAAGTGCTTCACCACGGCCGGCCATACCCACACCGCAACCATAAAAATATCGGTAGTCTTCTTTCAATGATGCTCCATAACCTCCGGCTTCTTTTTGTTTTCCTTTCACTACATACTTTCCATTCAGATTTTCTATACCCCAACTAAATCCATAAGAAGGTTGTCCCATACCGCCCCAATATTCAATATGATAACCGCGTGGAAAATCTAATTTCTTATTATCCAACCACCAGGGAGAATAAATATGCATTCCGCCTACGCCATCTTCATTATATCTTTTACGATCAAACAATTGAGGTAAGATGCCGCCTAAAGCCGCACCGGTTGAATCGTGCAAATATTTTCCTACTACATTACTACTATTTGCCAATCCATTCGGATGTCGTGGAGATTTAGAGTTTAATAAAAGTCTTGCGCTCTCACATGCACTGGCAGCCACAATCACCACACTACCTTCTACTTGATATTCTTGCATATCTTCTTTATTGATATAAGATACGCCGGTTGCCAATCCGTCTTTATTGGTCAACACTTCTCGGGCCATAGCATTGGCAATGATGTCCACATTGCCTGTTTTAATTGCTGGTTTTATCAATACATTGGTAGAAGAGAAATCTGCTTTTGCAATACTACAGTTACGATTGCATTGTCCACAGAAAAAACAACTGGCACGATCTGCATCGTTTTGTATCGGTTCAGTAAGAATGGATAGGCGAGAGGGAATAACTTTTACGCCTGCTTGTGTTGCTGCATTTTTAATAAACAATTCATGCAATCTTGGTTTAGGTGGTTTCAGAAAAAAACCATCGGGATCATTTTCCAACCCTTCATTTGTTCCGAAAATGCCAATCAATTTATCTACACGGTCATAGAATGGTTTAATGTCTTCATATCCGATTGGCCAATCATCTCCTAAGCCGTCAATACTTTTTCTTTTAAAATCTTTCGGGCCAAAGCGAAGTGAAATTCTTCCCCAGTGATTAGTGCGCCCGCCCAACATTCGTGCACGCCACCACGACCAATCAGTTCCCTGTTCTTTAGTGAACGGTTCGCCTTCTAAATTCCATCCGCCATAACAAGCATCAAAATCGCCAAAGGGACGATACTTTGTAGATGCACCTCTACGAGGGCTTTCCCAAGGATTTTTTAATTGAGTAATATTTTTTTGCGGGTCATAATAAAAGCCGGCTTCCACTATACAAACTTTCATTCCGGCTTTAGAAAGAATGTATGCTGCCATACCGCCGCCGGCACCGGAGCCAACAATGACTACATCATATTTTTTCGAATTCTTTTTGATTTGAAAATCTCCCATAGTTGTAAGTATTGGAGTTCAAATTACAAAAAGATTAGCAAGAAGAATTAAAATATTTCCACAGAGATTTGGGGGGAATAAGTGCAAATTATTTTTTACAGAATGTACAAAGGGTTTTCACAAAGAAATGTAAGGCGTGAACATTTTTCTTTGTGAAAATATTTGAGATTGAAACTAAGTATAGACAACGATTTTACACGTTCTTCATGTTGTCAATCTGTTTGCCGAGTAGATAACCCAACCCTGCACCGATAAGGGTGATGACAGCCATCCATAAATTACTATCGGTAGCAAAATAACTGATGACAAATGCTGCAACAGCGCCACCTAATGCGAATACTACTTTGCCACTACTTCTGCTTTTTTTGGCTTCTAATAATCCGATACCTTCTTTTTCCTGTTTGAAATTTCTTACATGACTCTTGTGTTTTTTTCTGTGATGCGACCTTGCCATAACCGTTGGTTTTATTTATTATGAAGTTTGAATTTTATATTCGCCCTAAGTTAATGAAAAATCAAATAAGTCGTTTTTTGAATTTGGGTAAAAAAACAATCATAAAACCTATAAACTGATTATGAATAAAAAGCAGTACAGCAATTTAATAAATGAGATTCACCATTTAATGGACGTTTCAATGGTTGCTTATAGGAATTATCAGCAAAACGGTCAGAAATTCAGCTATGCAAAAGATTTGCGTAAGTGTAATACCGAGATGATTCAATTGTTAGAAAAAAATGAACTATTCTTTTCGGAAGAACTAAAAATAGCCGCTGCAGCACTATTAGAGCATTATTCAATATGGCGAAATAAATGGGATGCGTTAAAGGAAAGTATGAACCCCAAAGAAGACGATGTCTTTACTTTTCCCAATGAACATACTTTTCCGAAATGGGCTGCCCATCACTTTGAAGTAGAGTATAAAAAAATTATGCTTTAACTGTTTTCTTTTTATCCGTTTTTATATTATGGCGAATAGCGTCCCAATATTCTTTGCCATAAGGTACAAATATTTCTTCTCCGGGATTAATATCTTTTAGCGATTTGATATAAACCTTCAGTCCTTTTTCAACATATTCTGCATTATTCGTAAGCCCTTTTACACGAGTAATACCGCGAGCGTCATTAGCGAATCTTGCCAAAGATGATGTAGTACGCAGGGCATCAATTACATGGTATCTCTTTACATAATAAATATATCCATTGTCATGCTTATTCGGATCTACGTCTTTCCATGTTCTGATTCTGCCTTTGTACTCTACAATCAGTGTTCCTTTAGGAATAAATTTTTTTGCAAATAAACCTTTACCTGCTCCGGGCAATTTGGATTTTTTTACAATGATCTCTTTTTCTAATAATGCCATTGGTTTTTATTTCAGGGCGCAAATATAGAGAGATATAAGCAGAGTGAAGAATACAAAACGCTATGGGCTTTTCTAAAGCGCATTTCATAAAGGCTAACAAGTGTTATCTTTGCAAACTAAATAATTGTATTATGAAAGAAGTGGTTATTGTATCTGCCGTTCGTACTCCATTTGGAAGTTTTGGAGGTTCGTTGAAAAGTTTATCAGCTACGCAATTAGGCGCTGTTGCTATTAAATCAGCAGTAAGCAAAGCAGGAATTAAACCCGAACAAGTTCAGGAAGTGCTGATGGGTTGTGTGATACAGGCTAATCTCGGGCAAGCACCTGCAAGGCAAGCTGCTAAATTTGCCGGATTGCCTAATGAAGTTGTTTGTACCACTGTAAACAAAGTTTGCGCCAGCGGAATGAAAGCAATTGCACAAGCTACACAGAGTATTCTATTGGGAGATGCCGATATAATCGTTGCCGGTGGAATGGAGAGTATGAGTAATGTGCCTTTTTATACTGATAGTTTAAGATGGGGAAATAAATATGGCAATACTACTTTAATTGATGGATTGGCAAAAGATGGATTGACTGATGTGTATGATGGTAAAGCAATGGGTAATGCTGCTGAACTTTGTGCAAAGGAATGTGGCATCAGTCGTAATGATCAAGATGATTTTGCAATTGAAAGTTACAAACGTAGTCAAAAGGCTTGGGAGGATGGAAAGTTTGCTAATGAAGTGATACCGGTTGAAATTCCACAACGTAAAGGTGATCCCATTGTTTTCGCAAAAGATGAAGAGCCCTTTAATGTGAAGTTTGATAAAATACCTTCTTTGAGTCCGGCGTTTCAAAAAGATGGAACGGTAACTGCGGCCAATGCCTCTACTATGAATGATGGTGCAGTGGCGTTGGTATTGATGAGTGCTGATAAAGCAAAAGAATTAGGATTAAAACCAATCGGAAAAATAAAATCTTATGCCGATGCGGAGCAAGCGCCTGAATGGTTTACCACAACACCTGCACTGGCTGTACCAAAAGCTGTAGCCAAAGCAAAATTGCAAATGAATGACATCAGTTATTGGGAATTAAATGAAGCCTTCAGTGTGGTGGGCATTGAAAATACAAAACGAATGAAATTGGATCCTGCTAAAGTAAATGTACATGGTGGAGCAGTTTCAATTGGTCATCCTTTAGGAGCTAGTGGCGCAAGAATTATTGTTACACTACTGAATGTATTGAAAGCAAACAATGCGAAATATGGTGCAGCAGGTATTTGTAATGGTGGCGGCGGTGCTTCTGCAATGGTGATAGAAAATATTTAATGCGTAAGTGTTGTTAACTTAAATTTTTCAATGCAAACTTTAGTCAAGAACATCAAGCAGTTGGTGAATGTTCGAGAAGAGAATATTCTTCTGCGAAAAGAACAATTAGCGGAATTGCCTTCCATTTATAATGCGTGGTTATTCATTGATAATGGAATTATTGCGGAATATGGCTCTATGGAACATATTCCTGACGCAATATCAAAAATCACTCATATTATTGATGCGACATATAAAATGATTTTACCAACGTGGTGCGATAGTCATACACATCTTGTGTTTGCCGCACCGCGTGAAGCAGAGTTTGTGGATAAAATCAAAGGGCTCAGCTATGCTGAAATTGCAGCAAAAGGCGGTGGTATTTTAAATTCCGCAGCGAAGTTGAATGCAATGAGTGAAGATGAGTTATATCGTTTAGCAAAACAAAGGCTGAATGAAGTAATTCGTTTAGGAACAGGAGCAATAGAAATAAAAAGCGGCTATGGATTATCGGTAGAAGGGGAGTTAAAAATGTTGCGGGTGATTAAAAAATTGAAAGAGCAATCATCCATTCCAATCAAGAGTACTTTTTTAGGAGCACATACATATCCTTCTGCATTTAAAGAAAATCATCAAGGCTATATAGATTTAATCATTGATGAAATGCTTCCGATAATCGCTAAAGAAAAATTAGCTGATTATATTGATGTGTTTTGTGAGTATGGTTTCTTTTCTGCCGAAGAAACAAAAACAATCTGCGAAGCCGGCATGCGTTATGGATTGAAACCAAAGATTCATGCCAATCAGTTGAATTTGTCCGGTGGCGTGGAAACAGGAGTTGCATTAGGCGCATTGTCAGTAGATCATCTGGAAACGATGGATGAAAATACAATCAATACACTTGCAACATCCAATACGATTGGCACATTATTACCTACTGCTGCATTTTTTCTGCGTATGGCTTTTCAGCCTGCAAGAAAATTGATTGATGCAGGTTGTGCTATTGCATTGGCAACGGATTTTAATCCCGGCTCATCACCTTCGGGTAATATGAACCTGATGGTAGCAATGAGTTGTATTCAAATGAAAATGCTTCCCGAAGAAGCTATTAATGCAGCAACCATCAATGGTGCGTTTGCTATGGAATTGCAAAATGAAGTGGGAAGCATTACAAAAGGGAAAAAGGCAAATCTGATTATTACAAAACCAATTCCGTCTATTGCTTATCTGCCATATTCTTTTGGTAGTAATTTGATAGATGAGGTTTTGATTAATGGGGTATCGTATAGTTGCCTATAAAATGGTTTACATAAATTTTCTGTTCAAAGCATAATCTCAAATTCCCAAACAGTTCTATAATTCCCATTCTTTTCTACATAACTAAGAAATTCATTGTAGAATTTATCAATACCAATAGTAGCACTATCTCCAATGACAATTAAATTTTCTTTTGCTCTTGTGATGGCTACATTCATTCTTCGGTAATCTTTTAAAAAACCTATATCGCCGTCTTCATTACTCCTCACTAACGATACGATAATGTTTTCCATTTCTTGCCCCTGAAAACTGTCAATGGTACTGATACGCATCTCTGAGGGTAGTAGTTCTAATGCTGTCGATACCTGACCGGAATAAGGTGAAATGAATGCGGTTTTGCTCAGTTCAAAATTTTCATTTTGTAAAATTTGCTGTACTATGTTTAGTTCGCCTTCATTTTGTAAACTAATGCCATCCGGCCCATGTTTTTCCTGAAACCCTGATCCGGCAGTGTCAATAAAAGTAATATGCGAGCCTTTATCTATTAAATGCTCGGCAGTGTTTAATAAATTATTATAAAAATATTGGCTACTAAATCCGGCAATAGATTTTCTCATTCTATACTGTGTATTCAATAAATGAACATTTTGAGAATGAGCTATCGCCACTTCCAGAATAGAATTGTTGAGGCCTAATTGCGCTGCTGCGTTACTCAAAACTGTAGGAGGGAGTTGCCAGTGATCTCCGGCCAAAACATATTTTTCAGCATAAGGGAAAATGCACCATGCTAAAGGTTCAATGCATTGGCCTGCTTCGTCAATGATCAGTGTATGAAATTGAAGTTTGGAAAGATCTGTGTCATACACGCCAATGGGTGTGCCGGCAATAACCTGTGCTTCAGAGAAAAGTTTTTCTTCATTATATGCTTGAATTTTTTTTATCTCGTTTCTGATTTCTTTCACTTCTTTGAACAAAAGATTTCTTTGCTCTCTTTCGGCTTTGCCAAAATTGCGTTTGTATTTCAATGCCATTCGGCGAAATTCTTCAGCTCTTATCTTCAATTGTTTTATTTCTTTTTGCTCTTTACTGTTACTCAGATGTCCTTCCGGAGTATGTTTGAATACTGCTGCATCAACTTTGCTGGTATTGCCCACTCTTAAAACTTTTATATCTAAGCGAATAAGCATTTTTACAATGTTGTCCACAGCCGTATTACTGGGCGCTGATACCAAGATTCTTTCACCCTTTTTGGTTAATTGATAAATTGCTTCTGCCAGAGTGGTAGTCTTCCCGGTTCCGGGCGGACCATGCACAATGATTAAATTTTCATTTTGCAATACTGCATTTACTGCATCTTGCTGACTTTTATTGAGTTGGCGATTGCCGAAATTAATAGGTTGTGGTTTAGGAGTAATTTGTTTTACACTTTGATTGCTATCGTGAAGCTGTTCAAAGAATTTAAAAAGGCTTTTATTTTTTTCAAGTTCATTGAGTACTTTTTTCATTATACCCGTTGTGCGAGTATCGGGAGAGAGTTTGATACCCACTCCGTCATCTTCTATCCAATCGGGAAAATCGGGTGCAAATAAACGAAAGCTGCCTACTTTGCTATCTAATTCAAGCAGCACACCCTTAACAGGTTCTTCACCGTTTTTAAAACATTCAATGGCTGCACCATCTTTAAACATATTTATTTCAGAAGGGAAATTTATCTTGAAATTAATTTCAGGATAATCTGCATAACCAAAATTTTTTCTCGTTACAATTATTGGATGAATGGCTAAACCTTCCGCCTTTAACTGTTTCAGGCTATGCTGCTGATCTAATTTATATCGATTGGCTTGTTCTGTTTCTTCAAGCGCAACGCATTTTAATAATTTTTCTATGTGCGGGTGCATTGTGGCAAGATAAATGATTGACGGGTTATCAGTAAAAATTTTCTGAATTTGATTTTTGGCGGATAAGCTACTTTTTGTTTCAAAAATTAGTGTAAATGAAAATTTTAATTTGCCCCTTCTATTTACTTTTAATTAGTTGTCTTTTTGCGGGTATAAAAGTTTAAATGCATTAAAAACAGCAGGGTGTGTCACTGTTGCATGATTTTCATTTGGTAGATAGTCAAAATAAACTTTCACTTTTTTACTTTTTGTTTGTGCGATTTTGTCAGCCAATAAATTAGCATCTACTTCCATTACATGACTATCCAATCCGGGTGTTAATCCCTCTTTACCCACACCTACATAAATATCCGTTTGTTCATTAAAATTTTCTTTTAAAATTTCCGGATTTTGTTTCAATAAAGAGCCGTCATTCCACCATAGACTTGGGCTTACAATTATATACTTATTAAATAGTTTTGGTTTTGTAAATAATATTTCCGTTGCAAGTAATCCGGCAAGAGATTGTCCAATAAGCGTTTTGCTCTGATTCGTTTTATAAGTTTTATTTATATAAGGCTGAAGTTCATTTTCAATAAACGAAATAAACTTTGCCGAACCTCCACCGGTTGGCGCATGCTTTTTATCAATTTCAAAATTTGTAGGCGAGGTAAAATCTCTTTTTCTATCCACATTGGCAATACCTACTACGATTGATTGAGGTACTCTGTTGATCCATGAAAAATTATAGTATTGAACAATACCTGCAACATGAAAAAAATCTTCATCAATAGAACCATCCAAAACATATATGACCGGATATTTCTTTGAGTCATTTTTGTTATATCCCTGCGGTAAATAAATGTTTAAAGTTCTTGTTTCTCCCAATATAATTGAATTTATTTGGTCAATATTACCAATAATCAGAGGTTTGCTTTCATTGCTTTTTATTTGTGCATTGACGGATATTGAAGTTATTGCCAAAAGCATTAATTGAAGTATTGTATTTCTCATTTGTATATTATTTTTTGAAACTAAGAGTATTATTGCATACTATTTTTTTAGTTTACTTTCATAGATATTGATCCAGTCTTTTACACTCAATTTTTTCATTAGAGAACCTATTAACATGTAGGGTATATCGTTCATTTTCTTAAATCGGACACAACTTTTTCCCATGTCTAATTTTTGATTACAGTATTTGGGATATTCGGCCACGAACCATTCCAGCAATTTAGAATCGGAGTAAATGCCCATGTGATAAAAGTTGATAGAATTCTTTTGAGAGGCAATCCCTGCAAAAGGCAAAGGTTCACTTGGTTTACAGTGGTAGCCATTGGGATAAATTGAATGCGGAACAACATATCCCAATCCACCATAACTAATCGCTGCTTCAAAACCTTCAGGTAGATTTGCTATAATGATATTATGCAGTTTATTAAAAGCAGCTGCTCTGTCTTCAGGGATATTTTTCAATAGATCATTTACTGTATTTCCTTCTGTTTTCATTTTTTATTTGTTAATATTAATCCGTTTTACAAATTATATTGTTCGTAGAATTTTTTCCATTTTTCGCCCTTTTGCCAACTCGTCCACCAATTTGTCTAAATACCTCACTTGTTTGGTCAATAGGTTTTCAATTTCCTCAATCCGATAACCGCAAATTGCACCTGTAATCAGTTGAGCGTTGGGATGCAGTTTTGCTTTGCTGAAAAATATTTCAAAAGTTACTTTTGAATCAATCAACGCTTGTAGCTTTTTGTTATCAAATCCTGTCAGCCATTGTATGACTTTATGTAATTCCTCTTTGGTTCTGCCTTTGCTTTCTATCTTTTTGAGATAGTGCGGATATACTGAAGCAAAAACCATTTTTGCTATTCGCTCATCGTGTTCATGTGTTGTTCTCATTTTCCCAAATTTTTAAACCATTTTTGAGCCGAAGCTCTGCGATGCGGACAACCGGGCCAGCAACAAGGTTGTCGTTTACCTTCTAATAGTTCTTCTGTCATACGCTGAATATGTTCCGTTCTTGTTTCCGGTTTTTTGACAATTGTGATCCAGCAAATCCATTCATTGCGTTGGATTGGTGTAAGTTTATTCCACCGCTCAAGAATGTCTGCATTCTGTTTTAATGCCACTTTTATATCAGTAGGAATTTCGTGAAAAATTCCAGATAATATTTCGATTTTCATTTTTTTGAGTCTTCGTTTAACCGAAACTTTAAAAGTTTTTTAATCAATTCCAAAGGTAATGGTTTGTTAATAGGAAATTGTATTGCCCCTTTTGAAGTAGAATACTTTTCAAGTTCTTTTTTGAAGTGCACAATCGCTTCGGGAGTAGGGTAAAACCCAATATGCCCTTTGCAAGCATTATAATACACCAATACATTGTTTTGTTTGAGCGGAGATATTGCAAAGTTTATTGCTTCTAACACTTTTGATTCAGCTTGATTATAAATTTTAGTACTAAGTTGTGTTTGAGCATATTTATTTTGAGCTAAATTACACTCCTAAATATTTTTTATGATTGACAGACGAAAGTTCATTTTGAGTTCGGCGTTGACGGGTGTAGCAGGAATGTTTTCCAGTAAGATGTTTGCAAGAGATCGGGAAGAATTGATTGATGTGAAAGATAAACCCATTGTTATTTCAACATGGGATGCAGGAATAGCAGCAAACAAGGCCGCATGGGAAGTCTTGAATGCAAAGGGCAGAGCATTGGATGCTGTGGAAAAAGGTGTAATGGTAACTGAGTCTTCACAAAATTGCTGTGTGGGTCTTGGTGCAAATCCCGATAGAGATGGATTTGTAACATTGGACGCATCTATCATGGACGAAAATTTTAATTGTGGTAGTGTAGCATTTTTGGAAAGAATCAAACATCCTATTTCTGTTGCAAGAAGAGTGATGGAGAAAACGCCGCATGTGATGTTGGTGGGTGTGGGTGCACAAGCCTTTGCAATTGCAGAAGGATTCCCATTGGAAGAACAAAAACTTTCGGCAGAAGCAGAGAAAAATTATACCGAATGGCTAAAGAAATCAGAATATAAACCACCTGCTATCAATGTAGAGAAGACAAACAACCATGGGCCATTTGCTCCAGCGAAATTGGAATCTGGTGAATGGAATCATGATACTATAGGCATGATAGCAATGGATGCATCCGGAAGTTTGAGCGGCAGTTGCACCACAAGTGGCGCAGGATTTAAAATGCGTGGCAGAGTAGGAGATTCACCCATTATCGGAAGCGGCTTATATGTGGATAATGAAGTAGGTGCATGTGTAGCTACCGGACAAGGCGAAGATGTAATTCGAGTTGCCGGCTCGCACTCAGTAGTAGAAATGATGCGGCAAGGGCTATCTCCCGAGGCAGCTTGCAAAAAAATTATTGAACGTATTGCTAAGATTAAAAAAGAAAAAGCAAAAGATATTCAAGTTGCATTTATTGCATTGAACAAAGCAGGGCAATATGGCGCTTATGCATTGCACCCGGGTTTTGAATTTGCGCTACGCAATAAAGACAATGAAAAACTAATTAAATCAAAAAGCCTTTTTAAAGTGTGATGAAATATATAATTGAAATAGCGACTTCTGATTTTGCTACTACAAAAGCTGCTGTGGCAGGTGGAGCTGATCGTATTGAACTATGTGCCAACCTTGCCGAAGGTGGTACTACTCCTTCGTATGGTACGATAAAAAAATGCAGAGCGGCATTTGATGTTTTGATCTATCCCATTATACGGCCAAGGGGCGGTGATTTTTTATTTACGGAGGAGGAGTTTGAAATAATGTTGAAAGACGTACAGCTTTGCAAAGATTTAGGATGTGATGGCGTAGTAATCGGAATGTTGCAGGCAGATGGAACAATTGATATACCAAGAAACGCAAAATTGGTAGAGGCGGCTTATCCTTTGGGTGTAACTTTTCATCGTGCGTTTGACAGGTGTAAAGATCCCTTTGATGCTTTGGAACAAATAATAGAAATGGGTTGTGAACGTATTCTGACTTCCGGACAAATGCCGTCTGTAACGGATGGCTTGGATTTAGTTGCTGCATTGAATAAAAAAGCAAATGACCGCATTACTATTATGCCCGGTAGTGGTGTTCGAAAAGAAAATATTAAAATGTTGGCTGCAAAAACAGGTTGTATAGAATTTCATTCTTCACTACGCGGTAAAGAAAAAAGTAAAATGGAATTTATTCATCCGGGGTTTAAAGGTTCGGAAGAAAGTTACATGAACAATGCAATAGATGCAGAAGAAGTAAAAGCATTGCGAGCGGCGCTTAAATAGATAAACTTAATTCTCTTTACTTCTTAATGATTAAAAAATAAAGAGAAAAGTCTTAAAACCTCAATGCTTTCATATAAGCAGCATCTCTAATTACTGCTTCCATAGGTGTGCCATTTGGGCAATACTCTTGCTCCACGAAGAAATAATTCATCCCATTATTCTTTGCTGATTTTATGATGGAGGAAATATTGAGCGAACCTTCGCCGAGGTCGGTAGAATTTTTGTCATTATCAGCTCCCGGATTTTTTACCAAATCTTTGATATGCCCCAACCGAAAACGATTTGGATATTTAGCCAACCATTCTTCCGGGTTTTGCTTCATAATGGCTACCCAATATACATCTAATTCAAAATCGACTAAATCAGGATCGGTATAGGTCATTAAAATATCTTGAGGATAAACACCTTCTTTTTTTTCAAAAGAAAAATAATGATTGTGAAATGCAAACTTAATTCCTGCATTTTTACAAAGCAGCCCGCAATGGTTCAGATGGTCTGCAAAGTTTTTATACCAATCAATTGACCTGTTTGGACCGTCCCATGAATTGATTAAATATTTTATACCACCAGCAGCAGCTTCTTCTGTTTTTTGTTCAAAATTATTTTCTGTATCGCAATGGCTGGAGATAAATGACATTCCTAAATCATCCACATATTTTTTAAACTCAGTATTTTTTGTTCCCCAAAATATTCCTTTAGCTCGTTCATATCCTTCTAAGTATTTATATCCTAAACCGGCTAATTGTTTTATAACTTCCAAAGGGTCTTTTTCAAAAGTATCTCTGAGTGTATATAGTTGTAAGCCGAAATTTTTTAAGTGATTATCGCCTGTTAATGACTTTGCAGAAATGCAACTCCATTGCGACAATACCGCACCCAACGCAAGCCCTGACGTAAGGCGAAGAAAATCTTTTCTATTATAGTTCATTCTTAATTTGCTGTTTTCTTTTCATCTTTAAAAGTAATCATAAACAAAACCAAAACTGCTGCGGCAATACATGCAGGGATTATCCAAATCATTTTGTAATCGCCTTTGTAAGCATCGGTTACGCATCCGGCTACTTTAAAACCAATCAACATACCCACACCGTAAGTGGCTAATGTGATCAAGCCTTGTGCAGCACTTTTATATTTTTCGCCTGCTCTTGTATTGGTATATAACTGACCGGATACAAAAAAGAAATCGTAACACACACCATGTAATGCAATACCGAGTAGAAGCATAAAGCTCAGTTCACCGGCATTGCCGAAGGCGAATAATAAATAACGAACTACCCAGGCTAACATGCCAAGCAAGATGGTTTTTTTGAAACCGAAGCGAGTAAAGAAAATAGGAAGTGCGAGTAAGAAAAGCACTTCTGATATTTGCCCAATGGTCATTTTACCGGTTGGATTTTCTACTCCGATTTCTGTTAAGAAAGGATTGGCATTCTGATAATAAAAGGCAAGTGGAATACAAATTAAAATAGATGCAATAAAAAAGAGTGCAAAATTTTTGTCTTTTAAAAGTTTTAAAGCATCTAAGCCAATTATTTGTTTTAAGCTCACTTTTTCGTCCGCAGTTTTTATGGGTGGTGTTTTGGGTAAGGTGAAACTAAATAAACCTAATGCAACAGAAGCAATGCCTGAAAGTAAAAAAGTATTCTTCAACATTCCCTGTGCAATATTTTCTTTAGCATCCCAATGAAAAATAAAACTGATGAGTAATCCTGCTACAATCCAACCGATTGTGCCGAATGCTCTGATCGGAGAAAATTCTTTTTCAGGATCTTTCATTTGACGAAAAGAAACAGAATTGACCAATGCGAGAGTGGGCATATACAGAATCATATAACCTAATGCATAAGGAAAGAATATAGTAGCATTATCCGATGAATACATTAAATACATCAATGCTGCTCCGGCTATATGCAGGACTCCTAAAATTCTTTCTGCATTAAAATACCTGTCTGCAATCAGGCCGATGATAAATGGGGCAATGATAGCGCCCCAAGACTGTGTAGAAAATACATTTCCGATTTGTTCGCCTGAAGCATTAAGATTATTTCCTAAAAAAGTTCCGAGGGTAACAAACCATCCACCCCAAATGAAAAATTCCAGAAACATCATAACCGAAAGTTGGATGCGTGTTGCAGACTTCATAAATAAAATCGTTTTGGTTTATCTGAATAAATTATTTCGTCTTGTTAAATGTAGTGTTTTTAGTAGTATTTTTATGTTTGAACGAAAAAAAATATGATACAAGAATACTTCAAACGTTTGTTGCAATGAATCGTAAACTAAAAATGGGAATGATTGGTGGCGGACCTGGTGCATTTATCGGTGCAGTACATCGTATAGCTGCGAATATGGATGGAGCAATTGAATTGGTATGCGGCGCTTTCAGCAGTGATTCTCAAAAGGCGAAGCAAATGGGCAAAGAATTGTTCTTAAACGAAAATCGGGTGTATGAAAATTTCCAAGAACTTTTTAAAAAAGAAAAATTACTGCCCGAATCAGAACGAATGGATTTTGTGAGTATTGTTACGCCAAATCATTTACATTTTGAACCTGCAAAATTGGCTTTAGAAAACGGATTTCATGTTGTGCTGGATAAGCCTGCAACATTTAATTTGGCAGAAGCAAAAGAATTAAAAAAGATTGTAGCAGCTTCAGGGAAATATTTGTTGCTCACACATACCTACAACGGCTACCCGATGGTAAAAGAAGCAAGGCAACAAGTGTTGAGTGGAAAGTTTGGAAAAATCAGAAAAGTATTTGTAGAATATCCGCAAGGATGGTTGAGTACTTTTTTGGAAGGAGCAAATCAAAAGCAAGCATCATGGCGAACAGACCCAAACAAAAGCGGCATTGCCGGTGCAATGGGTGATATTGGTACACATGCTTTTAATCTGGCAGAATATATTTCAGGCTTAGAGGTAGAAAAAATTTGTGCGGATATAAATATAGTTGTACCCGGAAGAAAATTGGATGACGATGGGGCTGTGCTTTTAAAGTTTAATCATGGAGCAAGCGGTGTTTTAATTGCTACGCAAGTTGCTTCCGGTGAAGAAAATAATATTAAAATAAAAGTGCATGGAGAAAAAGGCGGCATAGAATGGCAACAGTGTGATGCTAATACATTATTAGTAAAATGGCCGGATAAGCCTTTGGAAGTTTGGCGAGCAGGCACAGATTATTTAAGTTCTTTTGCAAAGCATAATACCAGAGTGCCT
This sequence comes from Bacteroidota bacterium, assembly GCA_018268055.1. Classification (GTDB taxonomy): domain Bacteria; phylum Bacteroidota; class Bacteroidia; order Chitinophagales; family Chitinophagaceae; genus JJ008. The sequence goes on along the minus strand of JAFDXF010000086.1, from coordinate 31,834 downwards.
GCGGGGCATCCGGAAGGCTACTTAGAGGCGTTTGCAAATCTGTATCGAAATTTTGCTTTATGTGTAAATGCACAGAAGGAAGGATTGCAGCCCAAAGAAGAATGGCTTGATTTTCCGGGAATAGAAGAAGGCGTGCGAGGAATGGCGTTTATTGAAAATGTAATCGCTTCGGGGAAGAGCAATGAAAAATGGAGCAAGTTTGTTGTGTAAAATATCATATTAAATTTTGAAATAAATACACATTGTAAAAGATCAGTGTACGCTGTGATTTAATATTTATAAAAATGAAAACAATAAAAGGCCCCGGAATATTTTTAGCTCAGTTTTTGGATGATAAAGAACCGTTCAACAATCTACACTCCATTTGTAACTGGGCAAAATCTTTAGGATATAAAGCAGTGCAAATACCAACTTGGGATAGTCGCTGTATCAATTTGCAAAGAGCTGCCGAAAGTAAAACATACTCTGATGAAATTAAAGGCATCGTTCAAAGTTGTGGTTTAGAAATATCAGAGTTATCTACACACTTGCAAGGTCAGCTGGTAGCAGTGCATCCTGCTTATGATTTATTATTTGATGGCTTTGCTCCTGATGCCATAAAGAAAAATCCGAAAGCAAGAACTGAATGGGCAATACAACAATTAAAATATGGTGCAAAGGCATCACAAAATTTAGGGCTGACTGCACATGCTACATTTAGCGGTTCACTTTTGTGGCACACATTTCACCCATGGCCGCAAAGACCTGCCGGATTGGTAGAAGAAGGGTTTAAAGAATTGGGTAAACGTTGGATGCCGATACTCAATTATTTTGATGAATGTGGTGTGGATGTTTGTTATGAAATTCATCCGGGTGAAGATTTGTTTGATGGCATTACTTATGAAATGTTTTTGGAAGAAGTAAAGAATCATCCACGTGCATGTATCTTATACGACCCATCACACTTTGTTTTGCAGCAATTGAACTATATTCAGTTTATTGATTTTTATCATACAAAAATTAAATCTTTTCATGTAAAAGACGCCGAATTTAATCCTACCGGAAAGCAAGGCACATTTGGTGGTTATCAGAGCTGGGCAAATAGGGCAGGACGTTATCGCTCACCGGGTGATGGACAAGTGGATTTTAAAATGATTTTCAGTAAGTTATCTCAATATAATTATGCCGGATGGGCAGTAATGGAATGGGAGTGTTGTATCAAAAATCCAGAGCAAGGCGCTAAGGAAGGAGCACCTTTTATAGAAAAGCATATCATACAAGTAACAGAAAAATCCTTTGATGATTTTGCAAAAAGTGGAACAGATGTAAATGCCAATAGAGAATTGTTGGGACTCGATTGAAATAAGAATTAACTTGCAGCCTTTAAAACATTTATAATGAAAAAAATAATCTTTAGCCTGGCAATAGCAGCAGTACTTGCTTCTTGCGGAGGAAAATCAAACAGCGGCGGCGGTGATAATCCTGCGCCAGCAACACCGACTGCACCTGCAACAACGGATGTGTCTGAAAATCCTGACTATCAAAAAGGTTTAGCATTGGTTGCTAAGAATGATTGTCTTACTTGTCATAAAGTAGATGAGAAATTAATTGGACCTGAGTATGTTTTAGTAGCAAACAAATATGCCGGTTCATCAGATACAATGGTGACACACCTTGCACATAAAATCATTGATGGTGGTAAAGGCAACTGGGGCGAAGTTCCAATGACGCCACATCCAACTGTATCATTAGAAGATGCTGAAGCAATGGTGAAATACGTTCTTCTATTGAAGAAGTAAGTAATTCATTGTTTTAATTATTTTAAGCCGTCGGGCAGTTTAGAGATAGACTGGTCGGCGGTTTTTTTTTAGCTTGTTATCCTAAATCATAGATCTTTAATCAGTATCCTATCTTTAAAAATGGGCCCTTTGAAAAAATGAAAAACTTATACCATAATTATTTTCCTGATACAATATTCAATAATATGTGATATAAAGTATTCTTCAATTTAGTATGCATACAAGAGTGCAGCATTGAATATTGTGAAGTATAAAACTTTAAGTTTATTATGAAATCATCTGTAACTCGTTAGTCGTATCCTTTAAGTTGGCAGAAAAATTAATTTATTTTGTTTAAACTATCTTATAAATAATGAGTCTTAAAAATTAAAAAATGGTATTTAAATATGCGATTTCAATTTTGAGTTTGACATTATTCTTTTTCTCATGCAAGAAAAATAGCAGTAATCCAATAAATACAAACACGGATAGTTTTTTAGTATCAGTAGTAAATGGCTATGGCAGTGGAAAATATAAAGTTGGCGATACCGTAAATATTTTTAGTACAGCCTATTCATCTACTCAAACCTTTGGTTCTTGGACAGGCACTGATATTGGTTTACTAAATAACTCATCAGGTGAATGGCATACTTGGTTTATTATGCCAGCTAAGGATGAGGTTTTTACAAGCAATATTATAAACTGTACACCATTTACCTTAAATTATGAACAAATAAAAGGGGAAACCCGTTTAAAACCCGTGTACTATTATTTTCCTGCTAACCATAAGGGTATTGTTTATCTTTTACATGGTACAAGTGGTAGCGCTTTTTACTTGGTTTCAGGATATGAATGGCAATTGATGATTAATGATTTAGTTAATAATAATTATGCAGTTATAATTACTGAGTCCGAAGAGTCGACTACCAACACTGACTTAAATGGTGATGGAAAAATAAGATGGAATACTACTCCGATTGATACCATTGCCAATGTGGACTATGCCAATATTAGGATAATTGCTGATACTTTTTATAATCGTGGTGTTACGAATAGAAGTAAACCTTTGTTTAGCATTGGTATGAGCAATGGAGGTAATTTTTCGGCAGCCTTATCTATGATTTATAAATATAAAGCTGGTGTAAGCTATTGTGCACCGTCTGGAAATTATGTTGCACAAAACACAAGTACTCCGTTATTATTTTGTATGGCGAAGTTTGATAATAACCCTGAAGTAGGTGCCACTGGCAACAACAATGCTTTAAGTAACGTTCAAACAATTAATGGAAGAGGAATATGTGCAAAATATTTGATTAGGGAGCGAGCACCTTTATATCCAGAGCGATTTGCACGCCGTGGTGATATAAGTTTAGGATTGTCCTCTAACATTTTTAACGAACTAAAGGCTAACAGATTTTTGGATGCAAAAAACTATTTTATTGGATACTCAGAAGATTTTCAAAGTGCATTAAATGCTAACCCAACAATGTTTCCTATTTCAGTAAGCTTATCACCAATGCAATTGGCATTTGTAAGGGAACAAATAAGTTTATCCGTTTCTGACCATCAGATGTATAGCGATTTCAATAAAGCTACTATAAGATTTTTAAATAATCAATGCCAATAACGCTTATTCCTAAATGTTAGTTTTATCTATTAATTTAAATGCAATAAGTTTTATTCGAAATGCATTTTACTTTAGACAATACATTGTAATATATTGTTTCTAAATTATTTTCAGCCTAACCTGCATTGGACATTTAATCTTTAAGAACTACATTTTGGGTAAAGAGGCAACAGCCAAACTCAGTTTTAGAGATATTTTTGGCAAAGTTAGGCTATACGTCTAAAGCACTAAAGTCATACAGATTTTAATAATAATCATAAATGGTATAAACGATATTTTTATTTGCAAATCTTTTTCTTTCCCTCCCGCATCTTATCTTAGCAAGAAATATTTGCTATGCAATTGATAGAATGTGTACCCAATTTCAGCGAGGGCAATGATTTGAATATCATCAAACAAATTACTGATACTATTGAAACTGTTGAGGGTGTTCGCTTATTGAATGTGGATCCGGGTAAGGCTACGAATAGAACAGTAGTAACTTTTGTAGGAAATCCTGATGCAGTGATTGAAGCCGCTTATCTTGCTATAAGGAAAGCAGGTGAGTTGATAGATATGAGCAAACACAAAGGCGAGCATCCACGCATGGGCGCTACCGATGTGTGTCCACTCATTCCGATTGCCAATATCAGCATGGAAGAAACTGCTCAGTATGCACAGCGATTGGCAAAGAGAGTAGGTGATGAGTTGCAAATTCCGATTTATTTATATGAAGCTGCACAGCCGAATAAAGAACGTAATAATCTTTCGGTGATACGTGCTGGTGAGTACGAAGGTTTTTTCAAAAAAATAAAATTGCCTGAATGGAAACCTGATTTTGGTCCTGCCGAATTTGATGCAAAGCGTGGCGGAACAGTAATCGGCGCAAGAGATTTTTTAGTGGCATATAATATCAACCTGAATACTACTTCTACAAGAAGAGCAAATGCTATTGCCTTTGATGTGCGTGAAGCAGGACGAAAAACAAAAGATGCAAATGGGCAAATGATAACACAACCCGGCACATTGAAATCGGTGAAAGCAATCGGCTGGTATATTGAAGAATATGGTGTGGCACAGATTAGCATGAACCTGACGAATATTAATATTACTCCCGTACATATCGCATTTGATGAAGTGTGCAGGTGTGCAGATGCTCGTGGAATAAGAGTAACCGGAAGTGAATTAGTCGGACTGATACCACTGAAAGCAATGTTAGATGCAGGTAAATACTTTTTGAAAAAACAAAAACGATCAACAGGAGTATCTGAAGCGGAGTTAATAAAAATCGCTGTGAAGTCAATGGGATTGGATGAACTGGCGCCTTTTAATCCGGAAGAAAAAATAATTGAATATCTATTGCGCAATAAATCGGATGAGCGACTCATCAATATGAAGTTGACAGCATTTGCCGATGAAACAGCAAGTGAATCTCCTGCTCCGGGTGGTGGTTCTATTTCGGCTTATATTGGCGCTTTGGGTGTTTCACTTGCCACGATGGTGGCCAATCTTTCTTCGCACAAAAAAGGTTGGGATGAACGCTGGGAAGAATTTAGCAACTGGGCAGAGAAAGGGCAGCAGTATAAAAATGCATTATTGAAATTGGTGGATGAAGACACAAGCGCTTTCAACCAAATTATGCAGGCAATGAGTTTGCCAAAGGCAACTGAAGAAGATAAAAAAATAAGAAGTGCGGCATTGCAAGCAGCTACGAAAAACGCCATTGAAGTTCCGTATAAAGTAATGCAGCTGGCATTGGAGAGTATGGAAGTGATTCAAAAAATGGCTGAGATAGGAAACCCAAATTCTATCAGTGATGCAGGAGTAGGTGCGCTCTGTGCCCGTAGTGCTGTAATCGGCGCATTTATGAACGTGAAGATTAACGCTTCCGGCTTTGCAGATAAGGATTTTGTAAATAAAATCATTTCAAAAGGTAAAGAGATTGAAAGTAAAGCCATAGCTTTAGAGGCAGAAATCATACAATATGTTGACGAAAGAATCAGCCAATAAACAGCAAACTGATATGCAGCATTTAAAAATTTATAATAAGCAAGATGTTTTGTCTTTGACTAAGATACGTCGCTATGAAACGAAGTTGGGCGAACGTATTCAGGTGGTGAAAGAAGAAACAGATTTGGCAAAAGCAATTGCTGCCTCCGATGCAAAATATGTGTTGTTTGGCATTCCGGAAGATTTAGGTACAAAAGGAAATTATGGAATAGGAGGGACGGATACATTATGGTTGCCGTTTCTGCAAAGTTTTTTGAATATACAAAGCAATGATTTTTGTGATGGCGGAGATATATTGCTGATCGGTCATTTTGATTTTGGTGATATACAATATTTGATTGATACAACGGCAAGCACACCGGATGAAAAAATAGAAGCTTATCGTCATTCGGTCAATACGATTGATGATGCAGTGGAACAATTAGTGAAATTGATTACAGAGCAAAAGAAAGTACCGATAGCGGTTGGTGGTGGACATAATAATTCTTATCCTTTGATAAAAGGTGCTGCCAAAGGTTGGCACAAAGCAGGCGTAATTCCGTTGGCACAAATTAATTGTATGAATTTAGATGCACATGCGGATTACCGCCCATTGGAAGGCCGACATAGCGGCAATGCTTTTCGCTATGCAGAAGAAGATGGTTATCTGCAGAAATACTGTGTGGTAGGTTTGCACGAAAATTATATTCCGCAAAACATGTGGATTGATATTGTCAATAATCCATTTGTAGATTGCATTACTTATGAAGATATTTTTGTGCATGAGAAAAGAACGTTCTTGCAATCTATTGCTCATGCCACCGATTTTACCGATGATACACTTTGTGGCATTGACTTAGACATTGATTGCATTGAGCATACATTGAGCAGCGCAATGACGCCCGTGGGCATTTTGCCTACTCAGGCAAGACAATATATTTCTTACACTGCTTCAGTAAGCAAACCTGCTTATCTACATATTTGCGAAGGCGCTACAAGACTGAGTGATGGCCGCACTGATACCACAAGCGGGAAACTGCTTAGTTATTTAGTGAGTGATTTTATAAAAGCGTTGGCATTATAAGGAAATAGTTTTAGGTGGTTGAATAAAAATTAATTGATAAAGGTAAAATACCTACGCCTTGCTTCGTGTATTACAAACAAAGATGTAGGCAATGTGTGTGGATATATGGTCATGTGCAACAACTGAACAAGAAAATTTTATTAATGTTGCCCTTTCAGGGCGTGGTTAAACTATTGAATACAAATAGCACAAGGCGATGCCTCGTGCTAGAAAAATACAAGGCTTTCAGCCTTGTGTAGTCTTCAAAAAAATAATGAGAATTCTTCCTTGGGATATTGCCTGAAAGGCAAGAATACATGGAGCATGATGCAAGCGTAGCGGCACATCATGCGATAAAATGAATTTGCTAACCTAAAACGGACAAGTCGGGAGTGATTTTATAAAGGCATTAGCGTTATAAGGAAATTGTTTAAGGTGGTTGGAAATTGCTAATATTGTTTATGATGGTTTAATCTGGTTGAATAAAATTTAAGGGATAAACGAAAAATGCCTGTCTTCAAATTAAAGACAGGCATTTTTTATTGGTTGAATACGCTTTTAGGGCTTCGTTGTGTCTTTCTTTTTAGTCGTATCGGCTGCTGGTTTTAATTGTCCCGGTGCACCGCTTGTTTCAGGTTTTGCTGCTGGAGTAGCAGGCGCATATTTAGCTTCAATCGCATCCAATGCATTCATATAAATTTTATTGAGAATTTCTTCACTACGCTTGAAGGATTCATAATCATTTGGTCGGGCATCACGCATATATTCATAGTATGCTTTTTGCTGAGCCATATCCTTGCGCAAAGCCTGTTCTACTTTATCAGCCATTTCTTTATTGCCTGCTTTGTAATAGGCTTCAAGTAAAATTAAGCTTGTTTGGTTGTGACTACTTCCATAGAATCTACTTGGCATGGCATACGGAAGATTGTAAGTATCAATTCCATTTTCCAGTTTACTCAATAGTTTAGTCGCTTCATCTTTACGTCCTTTGTTTGCTAAGTCGCCGGCTGCTTCAGCAAATATTTCACGGATGTCGAGAATGTGTCTGCGGTTCTCTTCGTCATAATAAACACCTTTTATTCCCGCATTGCCAAACTTGTATTTGTTTTCTAAGTTTTGATAAGATGCTTCTGTATTATTAAAATCTAATTGAGTACTCAAGCCCATTTGGCGAAGTGTTTCATCAACCGTCCATTCTGTAGGGCTATAAGTAGAGGCAACAGGTATCAATCTGTAAGATAATCCATCCTTACGCAGATACTGTCCAAAACCTAATGAACCAAAATCTGAAGTGAAATAGATTGGGCGTTTCCATCCGTTTTCTGCATTTGATGCAATGATGTTCAGCATTGCAAAATCACTCTTGCTAAGACCTCCATCTAATTTAGATTTAGGTATTTCACATCTCATCTCAGGAATAATTGCATCATCACTATTTACAGTTTTATTCTGTCTTACAGCATTAGTATCAACAGTGATAAAATAGCGAGATATTGGCCAACTATCAGGGCCTACATCTCTTCCTGTTTCAGGGTCAAGTTTTGGTTTGCCCATCGTATTTTTCATAATGTTGAATAAATTATAAAAAACCTCAGGGCTACCACTTTGTTTGTAACGTAAATATTCTCTGTTATGACCTTCTACTTGTTCCGGTGTCCAGATCACATCTACGGAATCTGCATTGTTTACTTTAGATCTAAGTTGATTAATATACCAATCAATGCCTAATAAACTTGTATTGATGATTCGAATATCTCTACGTACCCCTTCTACTTCTTGCGCATACCACAGTGGATAAGTATCATTATCACCAAAGGTGAAAAGAACAGCATTTGGTGCGCAGCTTTCTAAATAGTCAACTGCTAAGTCGGGTGCAGTAGTTTTATGGCTGCGGTTATGATCATCCCATTCCTGATTCCACATTACTACCGGAATTACAAGACACACTGCAGTGGTTGCTATATTTAAACCTTTCAAATTTTCGCCTGCTTTTGAAATTGCTTTTAGCAAATAAGTAATACCGGCCATAAAAGCCAGATAAAGAGCAGTAGCTATCAATGAAGTAGTTAGTATATCACTACCGGAGCCGGGCATACTACTCATTAATGTAATGAAGAAAGTAAGTACGCCACCATATATCAGCATGTCCATAAACAGGCGTTTATCTTTTTTCTCAGTTACAGTTTTTACAAAACCAATCACACCTAAACCGATCCAGATAGCAAATGCATAGAATGATCCTACATAAGCATAGTCCCGTTCACGTGGTTGATTTCCTGCTTGATTCAGGTAGAATACAATAGCGATACCGGTCATAAAGAAGAGTAGAAAGTTCACTACCCAATCTTTTTTATTTCGCAAATATTGATAGATACAACCTACGATACCTAATAAGAAAGGCAGCATAAATAAAGTGTTGTGGCCTTTACTCTTGGTTAATGCATCCGGCATTTTAGATTGGTCGCCTAAGCGTGCATTATCCATCAATGGAATACCGGAAATCCAGTTGCCATGCATTTTATTTCCATATCCTTGAATATCATTTTGTTTACCGGAGAAGTTCCACATAAAATAACGCCAGTACATAAAGCCCATTTGATAGGAGAAGAACCATTCCATATTATCTCCATAGGTTGGAGGTTTATAGCCGGTCTGTCTGCCACTCTGGTCATATTCTCTCAAATTCAACCAATCGGCATAAAAGTCCACATGGCCTTGCTGATTATCACTATCCCAAACCCTTGGGAACACTTGCAAATCAGCATCTTCATAAATAGGTTTACTTTTAATACCTACAGCAATATATTTATTCTTGCCACGCACATATTCCATTTCACCTTTTTGCATTGCTACACGCCCCGGTCTTTCAGGATCTTCTTTATAATTTGCCATAAAATGCGGGCCATAAACAAGCGGCGCCTCACCATACTGCTCGCGGCTCAAATAGTAAACTAAAGAAATTGGATTGTCCACTTTTACCATATCAATACCCGGGTTGGCATTCGAACGGATCAACACAGTGAAATACATAAAGTAACCGAGCATTATAAAAGCATAACACCAAAGCGCCAGTTTGATCATACGCAGTGCGCTTGGTTTTAAAAAATATCCAATTGCAAATGCCAAACCTAATACAATGATCAGCGGGAAAAATTGTAAACCGGAACCTAATTTTATAATGAAAGGAAGAGCCGATACAAAAAGAAATAAAGCAAACCATACTGTAACCTTTGCTTGAGTCATCTTACTCTCTTTAAATCTGAGTGCTAAAGCTATAATCGCAGCTAATAAGATAAAATAAAAAGCAAAGCCATAGAAGAAAGGCATTCCTAAACTGTTGGTAAAGAAAATATCAAACTGACCGGCAGCTTTCATTGAATATTGTATAACGCCCACTTGCACGATTCCGGTAATCAAACAACCAATCAAAAATGCAATGATGGCGCCCTTTGTACTTACCTTGTAACGACGATAATAGTATATCATTACAATGGCAGGAATCGTTAAAAGGTTTAATAAGTGAACACCAATAGAAAGTCCCATTGTGAAGAATAGGAAAACAATCCACCGGTCGCTTAAAGTTCTTTGTACAGGATCTGCTCCTGCTTTTTCATCGGCGTGCTCCCATTTCAGCATGAGCCAAAAAACTAAAGCTGTAAAAAAAGAAGACAAGGCATAAACCTCACCTTCACCTGCACTATACCAGAATGAATCGCTAAAAGTATAAGCCAATGCGCCAACTACACCGGATGCCATGACAGTGAAAAGTTGTTGCGTCGTTAATTGCTCACCTGCACTCACATACATTTTACGAGCAAAGTGTGTGATACTCCAGAAAATAAAAAGAATGGTAAAACCGCTTGCCATTGCACTCATTGTGTTTACGGCATTGGCAGCAGTCATTCCATTATCGCCAAATAGTATGATGAAAAAGCGACCAAGTAATACAAACATAGGTGCGCCGGGAGAGTGGGGCATACCTAACTGATCTGCACAAGCTACAAATTCACCGCAATCCCACAAGCTGCCTTTTGCTTCTCTTGTCAAAAAATAAACGAGGAAGGCAAAGATAAAAACAGCCCAGCCTGTCAAGTTGTTCGTTTTTCTGAAGTTCATAAAAAATGATTTTTTACCCTTTTTTTAGGGGTTAGCAAAAATAGGGATTATCAGTACTCCATCAACGGAATTTAAGGAGTATAATGGCGTGTTATTGTTAGAGAAAGTGTATCTTAACTGTTTGATAAGAAAGTTGACTTTGTATAGATTTTTCAGAATAACCAATCAAGCCAAACAATCCGGCGGCATTTCCTTTATTGATAGCTATTTCTAGATAATTTGCACTATTAAATAAAGCTAATTTTTCTCCTTCGTGTACGTCCGCATAAGTATTGCTTATTTTTCTAATGCCTTCAATGTTTCTAATGGTGATATTATAATTTCTTCCTTTCCTTTTTCCTTCAAAAATATCTTTTGTGATGTTGACTACAACGTTTCCAAAGCTATCTATAAAAATAATGTGGCCCTCTATCAGATTTTCTGTTTCTGAAGGTTTGATGGGTTTTTTTTCTATATAAGTAGCATCAGCAATGCCGATGTCTTTGATTGGTTCGCCATTGGCAATGCGATGAATTGCCTGTCCCATTACTTCTACTAAAGTGAGTGCATTTAAGTCTTTGCCTTTTTCTATGGGTAGCCCAATTACTATTTCAGGTGTTTCTTCTAAAATCATTGTAAGTAGTCCGTTATCTGCACACAGTATATATTGATTATTGTGGAAAGCGAGTAATAGTTGCTTTGGATTTGCATCAAATAAGTTAATCAAAATGATGTGGTAAGTATAATCAGGAAAATTTTGAAAAGTATTACGGCATATATATGCTGCCTGCGGATAATTAAAGGGAGTAACATTATGTGTGATATCTAAAATGGGCATATCCGGAACGGCTCTCATCAATTTTGATTTGATGATACCGACTAAATAATCTGGGTGTCCAATATCTGATATGAGTGTAATAAGTGACAATGTTTCTACGATTATTTATTTTATAAGTTTACCCTCTTTGAAAAAGAATTTATGTGTGAATTTATCTGCCAATCTTGGAAAAAATTTTTGCATAAATACTGTTCTCTTTCCGGTAAAGGTCAGCACCAATGTTCTTTTCTTTCTTCTTATGGAAGTTAAGATATGCTGTGCACATTCTTCGGCACTCATCATTTTCCCTTCATCCATTGGTGTTTCACCGTGTTGATTCCCTTCTTTATTTAAAGCCGCATTGCGAATATTGGAAGTGGTGAATCCGGGGCACACCCACATTACGTTTACGCCATCGTCCATCAACTCAGTGCGCAACGCTTCGAGCCATCCTTGCACGGCAAACTTGCTGGCAGAATAACCACTGCGTCCCGGCAATCCACGATACCCTGCTATGGATGATACACCTACGATTGATCCTTTTTTCCGGATAATAGAATCTAAAGCATATTTGGTACAATAAACAGTGCCATAGAAATTAATGTCCATTACTTTTTTAATCACATCAGGTGTGGTGTCTTTAAATAAAGCACGCATAGAAACACCGGCATTATTTATCAGTACATCCACGCAGCCAAAAGTTTTTATAGTTGCTTCTATAAAATGTCTGCAATCATTTTCATTGCTCACATCTGCTACTACTGTAAGTAAATTGGCAGAAGGGTATTCAGTCTGCAGTTGATATAGTTTATCATGATTACGACCACAGGTAGCTACTTTCGCACCTTGGTTGATTAATAGAATCACCAATGCTTTACCAATTCCTTCTGTGCCGCCTGTAACGACGACAACTTTATTTTTAAAATAATCAACCATAGATATTGTTTGTAGCCACAAACCTAATTGAAAAAATACAAAGAAAAAAGAGACTGATCTTTCTTGATGAATCTCTTTTTAAAATGAATCTGCAAACAATATTTAGCAAAGTGATGTTTCTATTAATTTTATTTTGCCGGCTTAAATTTTTCAATTTTATTATTGACAGATGCAACGCTTTGTAGGTAAGTAAAGATGGCTTCCAAATCTTCTGTTTTCATTCCAGAATACATTGTCCAGGGCATCAAAGTTTGTAATTCACCACGGTTTACTTTATGATTTACAAAAGAGCTATCTGTGTACATTTTAAATTTTTGAATAAACTCTTCTTTCGTCCAAGTTCCAATGCCGGTAACTTTATCAGGTGTAATGTTTGCGGAGGTTAATACACTTCCATCAGGTAATTTGAATTCGAAGCCACCTGCAAAAGGCTTTCCTACAGGTTTTCCCTTTTCTCGTTTTGTGTGGCATTCCGCACATCCTGCAGCATTGATTACATAGCTGCCATAATTTAATTCATCTGATTTTGCCGGCATCGTAGTGAATTGTGCTTTTTCTGGCAAAGTGTTGATTAAAAAGTTCATTGGAAAATCTGAACTGGATGATGAAACGTTGTTTTCAATGGGCTTTAGAGTTCTGATATATGCAATGATTGCTTCAATATCTTTTTTGTCCATTTTCCCGAAGTGTAGGTATGGCATTACATTAAATAATGCTCTTCCGTCTTTAGAAACACCGGTTGTTATCGCCCTGAAAATTTCACCGTCTGTCCAATCTTTTAAGTGATATGGTGTAAGATTTGGTGCAAAGTATGTTCCGGGGAAACCAAGTTGTTGGTTAAAAATTCCACCGCCCTTTCCTTCTGTGCCTACTACCAATGGGCCGGAGAAAGTGCTCCAGTCACGGGTAGAATGGCAATCAATACAAACGGAAACATGGTTTGCCAAATATTTTCCCCGTTCAATATTTTCAGTGCTCATATCCACTTTTAAATCAGGGGCGGGACCTGTGTTGGGTAAAAAGAATTTCAGATAGACGATTGCACCTAAAATTAAAAGAACGGCGACTCCTAAAAAATACACGAAGTACTTGATGAATTTTTTCATAATTCAATGGTTTATGTTTCTGATTAATAAAAAATACTATTTTGGATAGGGGAGGATTTTATTTTTGAAACTGACCAACTTGTTATGTTACGCAATCTCTATAAATCACTTGTACGAGTCTGAATAAGTAATGTTCTTCTTGGTTTTTCTCTTTCTGGTTTTTTTCGTCATTATTCTTAACCGAACTTTCAAAATATTTTTTTGAACGAAAGGGTTAAAAAATTCCTTTGGGGGCATGTTTATAGCCTAAAACTACAAATATTATTGTACTATGATAAAAAAAAATTACTAAAATAAATGCGTGGTTAATTCTTATAAGGATTTAATTGAATCGGGGGGCATCAACATTTTGTAAAACAAAAATGCCATCTGCAATAGATGACTTTCATGTTATGAAGACTATTTAATACAGATATCGAACCATTTTTGGAAAGAATTGCAGAAACTATCGGAATTATCTGTTGCTTAGGTGCTGATAACCAAAGACACTTAAACCCTTATTTGGCACTCAACAAAATATCTGCTGGGATTTTTAAATTTTGATGCAATGATTTTATCATATTGAGGGTAAGGTTTCTTTTTCTATTTAGCACCTCTGACACCCTGTTATGACCTCCAAAATAAGGAGCTACATCTTTTTGTGTAAGGTTTAGTTGGTGCATTCTTTCTTTGATTGCTTCTATAGGGTCAGGATTTGGAACTGGGAAATGTTTTTTTTCATATTCAGTAGCTAAAATTGTAACAGCCTCCAAAACCGCTAAAGCCTTTTGTCTATCTGCTTTGTTTTTGATTAAATCGGCATCCACCAAGCTATCTATTAATGCAGATGCTTCTTCAAACTCTTTCTTATTGGTAATGGGTTTAATCATCATTGTATTGCTGTTCATGTTACTTTATTTTAAAAACTAAATATTTTTTATATCCTCAATTTGGTCGTACTCTTTATGTGTGCCAATGAATCTTACAAACACAGCCTGTATTGTGTACTGGAACTTTGCAATAAGCCTGTATTTGTTATGAGCAATATTGAAAACGATACGTCCATTTCCTACTTGGTCGGTACTAGGAAAGTCCAGAATCACATCGTGAGGATTTTTGTATTCTTTCTGCTCCACCAGTTCATACCACGATCCTAACGATATACGTGAATCGGGATGCTTTTCCCAAAATAATCTTAATGTGCCTTTAGAAAATATTCTCATGTTCTAAAGCAAAAATAAATACAATTTCCCACAGTGGGAAGTATAATGAAAAAAGATTAATGCAAGAGAATGTATTTTGGTTCTTCCCTTAAGGTTGAATCGGGGGTGCCCCAACATTTTGTAAAACAAAAAAGCCACCTGAAATAGATGGCTTTTTTATTTTATGATCCCGCCCCGATAGAATCGGGGGGCATCAACATTATGTGATCCCGCTGGGACTCGAACCCAGGGCCCCAACATTAAAAGTGTTGTGCTCTACCAACTGAGCTACGAGATCTCCATTTTGCTTTTTCAAGCAATATTTTTATTTCAAATTAAAAAAGAACTTTCTGTTTTAAAGGAGTGCAAAAATACAGTTCTGAATCTTTAATGCCAAATGTTTTTCAAATAATTATCAACAGTTTTTTGTTTGATACTTGAATTAATAAATGCTACGATGCAAGATTTGCACTCATTTTATTCATCACATCTTTTTCCAACATTTTTTGCGCCAGCAATATCATGTTCATAAATGCTGTTGCTCCGGAAATACCGTGACCGATGATAACCGGTTTGGCAACACCCAAAACAGGAGTGCCTCCGTAATTTTCAAAATTGAACCGATTGAAATACTCGTCAGATATATTTCGCTGTTTGCTTATTTCATAAATTGACTCAGCCATTTTCAATACAATATTTCCGGTGAAGCCATCGCATACCATTACATCTGCTTTGTCCATCAATACATCGCGGCCTTCAATATTCCCGGTAAAATGGATATGTTTATTTTCTTTGAGCATGGGATAAGCCGCTTGTGCCAATATATTTCCTTTTCCTTCTTCTTCACCCACATTCATTAATGCTGTTCGAGGATTTTCTATTCCCAAAATTGTTTGTGCATACACAGTACCCATTGTGGCAAATTGATTGAGTTGCTCCGGTTTGCAATCCGCATTGAGGCCAACATCAAGTAGCAATCCTGTTTTACCATTTACTTTGGGAATAATGGTAGAAATTGTAGGACGAATTACTCCTTCTAACGCCTTAATGGAAAAAAGTGCACCTACCAACATGGCACCGGTGTTGCCTGCACTGATGAATGCATCCATTTTTCCTGTTGCCAGCTGATAAAAACCTATTGAAATAGAAGATTGTTTTTTTTCTTTTAGAGCTTTGGTAGGGTGCTCGTGCATATCAATCACTTCTGCTGCATGCACTACCTGAATTTTATCTTTTGGTATTTTGTACTCTTCCAGCAGCGGATTGATTTTTTCTTGCTGGCCAATAAGTACTATTGTTGCCTGATTATTGGATGACGATAGATATAAAGCAATGCCTTTCACAGCTTCCAATGGTGCATAATCACCACCCATCATATCTAATCCTATTATCATGGCAATTTTTTAAATAAGAAATTCCAAATCCCGCTGACAATGATTTATTGCCAAAGGTGAGATTTGGAATTTATAAAAACGAGGAATTATCCTCTTATTTTTTTACTGGTGACTTTTCAGCTACAACTTTTCCTTTATAGAAAAGTTTACCCTCACTTACGTGTGCACGATGGCGTACATGTATTTCGCCTGTTGTACTGTCTGTAGTCAACGTAGATGCGGTTGCTTTATAATGCGTCCTTCTTTTGGCGCTTCTTTGCTGGCTGTGCCGGCGTTTCGGATTTGGCATAACTCAAATATTAATTATTAATCTAAATCTTTAAATTTTTCCAATCCTTTCCAGATTGGGTTTTCTTTTTTGATTTCCTTTTCTTCAGTACTCATTTTCTTCAACATTTCTTTTGCCGATTTGTTGCAATGAGGCCCGTTCATGTTTTCATAAGTGCACACTTTATGCATTGGTATGCTCAGGTTGATAAATTCATAAATCCAATTGGCAATTTCCAAATGGCTTTCTCCCTGAGGTATATAATACATATCCGGATCTTCTTCTTGTTCGTTCATCAACTCCGCATCTTCAGCAAGTTTAACAGTGATATTAAACTCGTCCCAAAGTTCAAGCGGTAGTTGACTATTGCACCGATCGCAATTAACTTCTAAACTGCCACCAATCTCAAATTTTAGAGTCATAAAGGTGCTTTTCTTGTCTAAGAGCAACTTTACATTAGCTTTACAGTTTTTAAAATCCTGCGATTGAAAATCATCAAAGAACTTATCATCAATACTATAGTTGTATTCGTGAACTCCGGGCTTTAACCCCACAAACGGTATGGAATATTCCCGGCGGCGGTTCATTTTTCAACTTTTATTCCGAACCAATATGGTTATTGGGGCGGGGCGCAAAGGTAAGACAATTAAAGCAACAAAATACACCGAAATTCATTTTTTTATCCGAAACTTGCTACTTTTATCTTTTAGCGTTAATCTTTAATAATTAAGTAGTTGCAACAATTGATAGCCCGGATATTTAACCGGTTGATGAAAAGTTGGAGTTGGGTGCTGCTGATATTGCTGACCATTTTGATAAAATGGGCAACATGGTATCCCGCTTGGGTTGAGTCCAATTATAGCTTGGGCATATATCCTGTAATTGCCAAAATACAACGTTTTTTGCTGGGCTGGATTCCATTAAGTGTTGGCGATTTATTTTATGCCTTCCTGATTTTTATTGTTTTCTTTAAGTTTTTTAGGCTCATCAGAGCTATTGTTCGGAAAAAAACAAATAGAGTATATTGGGTTTCTGGATTGCAGCATCTTTTCTTTTTTATTTTATTTATCTATGTTACATTTTATGCTTTTTGGGGATTGAATTATAACAGACAAGGTATTGCACATCAATTAAAATTGGAGGTGAAACCATATAGCATTGAAGATTTAGATACTTTAACAACAACTATACTTTCCAGAGTCAATCAATATGCAGCTTTGGTAGATGAGCATGAGCGTGATTCATTTGACCGAAAACGAACTTTGTTTTCTTCGGCTTCTGAAGCATACACCGTAGCAAATAAATCGTATCCTTTTTTGAATTATGATGTTCGTTCTGTAAAACCATCAATTTACAGCTATCTTGGAAATTATTTAGGTTTTCAAGGTTATTACAATCCGTTTTCAGGTGAGGCACAAGTAAATACTACGATACCTAAATTTTTGGAGCCTTATGTTACTACTCATGAAATAGCGCATCAATTGGGTTATGCCAAAGAGAATGAAGCAAATTTTGTCGGTTATCTTGCTTGTAAAGCTTACCCTTCAAACATATTCCGGTATTCGGTTTATTTTGATATGTATAATTATTCTATCACCGAAGTTTTTAGAAGAGACACTGCATTGGCCCGAAAGTTTCAATTGCAAAGGCATCCGCAGCTATTAAAAGACATCGTTGAATACAAAGCTTTTTTCAAAAGATATGAAAACCCTTTACAAGATTTAATTATGAGTGGCTATGGTGAATTTTTGAAAGCAAATAATCAGCCGGCAGGGAAAAGAAGTTATAATGAAGTAGTGGCTTGGTTGATTGCTTATTACAAAAAATATGGAGTGGACGCTCTTTAATTTGCGTCAAAATTTATTCTTCCACATCATACTCTCTACTGGTTTATCGGGTTGATGGCTGTACTTAGCATTTTTCTTTTTATTGTATGGATTTTCAATTTCTCCATCTACAGGGAAATAGATTAGCTGACCAATAGGCATTCCTTTATAAACTCGTACCGGTTGTTTTACAGAAATCTCTAACGTCCAGTGGCCGCAAAAACCAACATCACCTTTTCCGGCTGTAGCGTGAATATCAATACCGAGGCGACCGGTAGAAGATTTTCCTTCCAGAAAAGGAACGTGAGCATGCGTTTCTGTGTACTCTTCAGTTACTCCCAGATAGAAAATATGTGGCTGTAACACAATGCCTTCATCCGGAATTTCAAAATATTCTATTTGATTATGCTTTTTAGCATCAATCTCTTTGTCTTTGTATGTAGCTAATGTTTTACCAAGGTGCACATCATACGAGTTGCTGCCGAGGCAATCACGATGATAGGGTGAAATTTTAATGGTGCCTTTTTCAATTTCTTCTAAAATTCGTGTGTCTGATAAAATCATAGCGTTTGTTTATTTTACTACTGATGTACTATTCTTAACGAGTCTTGATAGTTGTCAGCGTTGTGTGATTATCTTTGTTTGGTTCTATTATCTGGCAAATTAAATACGAAATTGGTCATCAATGCCAATATTTTTTCAACAACAAATTAACGAATACACCCGATTAGGTGTGTGGAAGATAGAAGAAAATGAAGCCTTCTTTAAAGGCAATGTGCCGTTGCATCGGGATGTCACGCATCCACACAAGCGATTGCAACATTTGGCAGGACGTTTTTTGTTGCAATATTTGTTTCCGGATTTCCCTTATCATCTGATTGAAATTGCTGATACACGAAAGCCTTTTTTGCCGAACGAGCAATACCACTTCTCCATTTCTCATTGTGGTGATTTCGCTGCAGCAATTGTAAGTAATAAAAACAGAGTGGGAGTGGATGTGGAAATCGCTAAAGAAAAAATTTCAACGATTACGAATAAGTATTTGAATGAAAAAGAATTTTCTGAATTTAAATTACTTCCCAAAGAGTATGCAGAAACTGATTTCTTAAAGGCAACATTGCTTTGGAGTGCAAAAGAATCTGTATTCAAATGGTATGGAAATGGCGGGGTAGATTTTAAAGAACATATACTATTGTCCAATCAAAAGGAACAAGAGGAAACAATAGATTGCTTCTTTGTAAAAAACGAATCGAGTCTAAAAATATATTATCATTTCTTTGAAGAGTTTGTATTGACTTGGGTTTATTCTTAATGCATTTCATTTTTTTACCACTGAGTAACACTGAGATTTTCACGGAGGGGCATTTTAAATAAAATGAATACTGCATACGTTACTTTCTGAATCTTTGTGGCTAAATTATCTCAGATACTAAATTTCAAAAGTACATATAGCACAAATTTTTTTTGGAAGATTAGCAACATGGTGTTTCGCTTTAAGCTCCCGAAAACTCAGGAGAGGTTAAATTATTTTTTCCAAACACTAAGCGAAAAAAACTAAACATAAAACTTATAACCTATCACTTTCTCATTCGTCATTCCTAACTTTCTTCCCCTTCGCCTGCATTATTTTCCAAAAGGTTAAAATCTACATCGGAACCTGAAATGCCCTCAATACTGCCGCGGATATGTGCTGCATTCAACAATACTTTTTCCAGTTGTTTTTCCCTTGCTTTCCACAACTTTTCCATTGCATCCCTTTCTTTAATAATGGACAACTTCATATTCATAAACCCTTCTCGGATAGCTTGCCACTGCTCTGCAAACTCACGGCTGGTGAGGTAATTATAAAGCAGGTGCATTTTGTCGCCTTTGTTTTCCTGGCTTTTCATTGCATTTGATACTTTAATAATTCCGTCACGCAGCATTTGAACAACCGGTTTTACTTCTGCAAAACTGCAAATCCAAACGCCATCTTTTTCTCCAATGCTATTCATATCTCGAGGCATTGCTTGTGTAACGATTACAGCTACATCGGCATTTTGGCTACGCATATCGGCTTTTAGTTTTTCAACCCATTCGGGTGAAAACTCTTTGGTACGTTTGCTTTCAAAAATTATTTTACCACATTCTTGATTAAAATTATTGCGTACAATCTGGATACAGTCTGCTCCGCGAACGCCTTTTGCCACTTCGGTAATTATATCAAACGGAAAATTAGTTTTCAATAAATTTTCTAACAAAAGCTCTTGCACCTCGCCTTGTGACTGCATACTTCCTTGTTCTGCTTTGCGCCGCATTTCATCAGCTAATTTTTTTTGTGTTTCCAATTTTTCTTCCATTTCCTTCATCCTAAGTTGAAAATCGGTTTGCATGTCTGTAATGCGTTGCTGTTCCTGATTTTTTATTTCTATAGCTATTTTGCCTCTTTCTTCTAATAGTTTTTTTTGTATTGAAATTTCTAATTCTTCTTCTTTGTTTTTGAGCGCTTGTTCCTTTTTCAAGAAGTCATATTCTTTTTCTCTGGCTAGCTTTAGCTTTTCTTCATTGTCTTTATTGATTTGCTCTGCTATTCGAAGTTTATTTTCATAATCGCCTTCTAATGATTTTCGCAGTTGATGCTCTGTTGCCTCTTGTATTTTCTTTTTCTCCTCAATGAGTGTTTTATTAAATTTATCTTCTTGTTGTTTTTGCCAATCACTCATTTTGGCACGCAATTCTTTTTGTACTTCTTCACGAATACTTTCGTTTGGCTCAAAATCGTGTTGGCAATTGGGGCATTTGATGGTTGTCGGCATAGTTTTTTATTATTGGGTTCAAATTTAATTAAAATACTGGTGTGCCTCTTATCTCATTTTTTATACCTTTTATATTTCCTGACAAAATATTGCAAAACGTTCTTCTTAACTTCACGCCAATAAAATCAATTCTTATGTCTGTTAAAAAATCATTTTTCTTTTTCGTAATTGCCTTGAGCATTTCATTTATTGCAAAGGCACAGGATACTTATACTTTGCCACCCAAAGATATCGTTGATATGTTGCTGGCTAAGTCATCACCCGGAGTGAGTATGGACGATAAAGGCGAATGGATATTATTCACTGAAAGCAGTAGTTATCCTTCTGTTGAAGAATTGGCAAGGCCGGAATTGAAGATTGCAGGCTTGCGTATCAATCCGAGTAATTTTGCACCAAGCAGGCAGAATTATGTAAATAATGTTTGGCTGAAAAATATTAAAACGGAGAAAGAGTATAAAATTTCAGGACTGCCTAACCCTTTATTTGCCGGCAATTTCAGATGGAATCCAAAACAAAATAAAATTGCTTTTACACAAACTACAAGAGACAGAGTAGATTTATATGTGATAGATATAGCCACACAAAAAGCTGTGAAGATGAATAAAATGGCTTTAAATGTTGTTTTTGGTGGAACATATCAATGGGTTGATAATACAACAATGCTTTACCGCACAATCATAAAGCCTGCTTCAGCGGCACCTCCAAAACCATTGATGCCGAAAGGGCCAACCGTTCAGGAAAATTATGGTAAAGCAACTCCCAGACCTACTTATCAAGATTTGATTAAAAGCCCTTACGATGCTGATATGTTTGAATTTTATGCTACATCGCAGCTGATGAAAAATATGAATGGTACTGAAACAAAAATTGGTCAGCCAACTATTTACGCCAGTGTTAATGTTTCACCGGATAAAAAATATTTTCTCATTCGTTCTATCAAAAAACCATTTTCATACACTGTTCCTGCATTTGGATTTCCTTCAACCATTTCGGTTACAGATGCAAATGGAAAATTAGTCAAACAAATTATTGACTTGCCATCAACAGAAACTGCACCAAGCGGATATGATAATGTACAAAACATTCCTCGTTCCTACGATTGGAGAGATGATGAACCTGCTACACTCACTTGGTGCGTACCATTGGATAGCGGAATGATAAAAAAAGAAGTGGAATATCATGATGCTGTATTAGCACAAAAAGCACCTTTCATTTCAGAGCCAATAATGCTTTTTAAAACAAAAACTCGTTTTCGTGGAGTGACGTGGGGAGATGCAAATCTGGCGATAGTTACAGAAGGACTTACAAGTAAACAGACAGTGCAATTAGACCGATTCAATTCTATAACAGGGGATTTAGAAAAATTAATCACGAGAAATACAACAGATGCTTATTCCAATCCGGGAAACCCGGTTACTGCTCCCAATCAATACGACCGTGATGTTTTAGTAACATTGGATAAAGGCAATAAAATATTGTTCAATAATCCTGTGGGCGGTTCGCCAAAAGGAGATTTGCCTTTCTTGATGAGCTATGATGTGCACAAGAAAAAAGCAGATACGCTTTGGCGTTGTCAGGAAGGATGGTATGAAGCCGTAGTAAAAGTTTTGAATCCTGAAAAATTAGAATTGCTGACCAGAAGAGAAAATGAAAATACTGTTCCAAATTATTGGATTAAAAATTTGATGTTAAGAATTGCTGACAGACAGCTTACAAAATTTGCGAATCCATATCCGCAATTGGAAGGTGTAACCAAAGAAAAAATTAAATATAAACGAGCTGATGGTGTAAATCTAACAGGAGATCTTTATTTGCCCAAAGGATACAACAAAGAAAAAGACGGTAAACTTCCTGTGTTTATGTGGGCTTATCCTGCAGAATATAATTCGGCAGCCGATGCTGCACAGATACGAGGAAGTGAACATCGTTTTACAATGGTGAGTTGGGGCTCGCCAATATTTTATGTAACACAAGGCTATGCTGTTTTTAATAATGCCGAAATGCCCATTGTAGCCACCAGCAAAGACAAGAAGCCCAATGATGATTTTATACAACAACTTACGATGAATGCAGAGGCAGCAGTAAATATATTGGATTCTTTAGGTGTAGGAGATAGAAACAGAATGGCTGTTGGTGGCCACAGCTATGGCGCATTTATGACGGCTAATTTATTGGCACATACTAAATTGTTTAAAGCAGGTATTGCAAGAAGTGGTGCATACAACCGAACACTTACTCCTTTTGGCTTTCAAAATGAAGATAGAACATATTGGCAAGCACCTCAGTTGTATAATGGTATGAGCCCGTTTATGTATGCTGATAAAATTAAAACGCCGATTCTTTTGGTACATGGTGAAATGGATGACAATCAAGGAACATTCCCCATTCAAAGCGAAAGAATGTTTAATGCAATCAAAGGGAATGGAGGCACCGTAAAGTTTTTAAGCCTGCCTTATGAAGCCCACAGTTATCGTGGAAAGGAAAATATACTTGACTTATTAAATGAGCAATATCAATGGCTAGAAAAATATGTGAAAACACCGGAGGTAGATAAAAAACAGCAAGAGAAGAAGTCTTTTTAAAATATTGAATAGGAGCGAAGATTTTATATTTTAAACGAAATTGCAAGAAATTTTTTCCGGAAGAAGGTTTTAATTATAACTTTATCTTAAACTATTAATCATGAAACCTTCTAATTCTATTCGAATTGCTGCGCTGTCAGCAATTCTACTGTCATTTGTATTTTCATCTGTATCTGCCCAACATTACAAAATCAAGCAAACACACGGCATGATGGGAATGAATTCCGAATCTACTATTTATGTAAAAGGAATGCGTAAACGTACAGAACCCGGGAAAGTGATGGGCATGCAACCTCCAACAACTATTGAACAATGCGATTTACAACGGACGATTAAAATTAACGACAAAAAGAAACTTTATTTCATTGAGCCTTTTGCAAAAGATGATGAAGTGATTGAAGATGATGCTCCCAAAACAAAACAACCTCCAATAAAAAACAAAACAGATCCAGTCAAGAATGGTGGAATATTGGAAATATGGAATAACATTACGGATACAGGCGAGCGCAAGCAGATGTATGGGTTTACTGCACGTCATATTTGGAAATATACAAAGATGAAACCATCGGCGGATGCTTGTTATATGAAAGATAGTATGATCATTAAAACAGATGGATGGTATATTGATTTACCACAGTTCAACTGTCCTGAACAACATTCTGCTTTCGCAAAACCGCAACGCCCCGGCGATATGCCAAAACCTGATTGCAAAGACAAAATAATTGCACACCGAAAAGGTAAAGCAAAACTTGGATTCCCTTTGATAGAAACAACTACAATAATTATGGGTGGAGCAGGTATGCCCGGTATGAAAAATGAAATGACTACTTCAATCAATACGCTCGATTTTTCAACAGCCAAATTAGATTCTATGTTGTTTGAAATTCCGCTCGGCTATACAGAAACTAAGAACGAAGAAGACTTGCAAGATAAGTTCAGTGCAAAAGATATGATGAAAGATATAAAGAATGAAATAAAAAATAATGCAGGCCCAACTATTTTAAACAATGAACAAAAAAAGCCTGGCTATACTCGTATCGGCGTTTATCCACCTTCTGTAAGTGAAGATGTACAGGCTGGTCAATTGCAAAATGGAATGCTTGCTCCATTGACAGGCGATAAAATTGAATCTGTATCTGTAGCAACGGATGAGGATGCCAAAAAATATCAATGTGATTATGTAGTGAAAACAACGATCACGAAAGTAAAACAGGCCGGAAAATTGGGTGGCATTTTAAAAGCTATAAAAAATGCTGATCCTTCTGCGGCTCAATCGTATAATGTAGATGCAGATGTATCATTGATTTCAGTTGCAGACGGCTCTGTAAAAAGCAAAACTTCTGTGAGTGGTAAGTATAATGGGAAAATGGAAGAGGCGATCAATCAGGCTTTGGAGGAAGGCTGTAGAAAAATAATGAAAGGACTAAAATAATCATGACATTATTTTAATAGTCATTAAAAGTGTTATGCCGGAAGAAGTCATAAATTTGAACTTTTCCGGCATTTCATTTGAATAAATTTTATTATGAAGAATTATACCCAACATTTATTATTACTGCTCGTTACTTCACTTACACTTCTTTCTTGCAAGACTGAGGATAAAAAACAAGAAGCTGCCAAGCCGTTTAATTATGAAGCATTCAAAGATTCGGTTATCAATAAAACAGAAAGTGATACAAATAATACCTCCAATATTTTTGATGATGGAAAGTTTGTGCCGGGAAAGGATTCATTGGAAACTATGCTGGTGAAAATAGATACTCAATGGAAGCGTGAAGCTTCTTTTATGGACAGATATGATACTATAAAGAAAAAGTTTACAAACAATCCCGGTTTCAGTCCCGAAGAAAAAGAAGTAATTGCTACGAATATAAAAACTGTTGATTCTTTTTTAATTTCCAAAAAAGATACGACAGGAAAAATTATAGCCTGCAAAGAAAAAGAATGTATGGTTTATGCTGTGGTAGATAAGGCTAATCAAAAACTCTACTTGTGGCTAATGGGTGAGTTAAAAGATAGTTTTCTTGTATCAACCGGAAAAGGGAAAAAATATGATACACCCCAAATGAGCTTGCACCCTGAAGGCCCAATTGTTACGAAATACACATCCAAAAAGTTTCCCGGAGGAAATTATCTGGGTTTAGGAAATATGCCTTATGCCGTTTTTTTAAGAGATGGATATGCCATTCATGGAACCACACCGGGAAGTTTTGCTAAATTGGGCACACCGGCATCACATGGCTGTGTGCGACTTCATCCGGACAATGCAAAAGTTTTTAATGCAATCGTGAAATCGGTAGGTTTGAATCAAACATGGGTAAGCATCAAAGATTCATTACCTAAATAAAGAAGTTGGCAACTACAAAAGATTACTTCTGCCACTACTTTAGTATCTTGCTGTTTTATGAATAAAATCATTTTCACAGAAGAGTTTTGCCGACCGGAGAATTTATATCCTTTTACGCTTACAAGGCAAATACAGGATATACGTGTTGGCATTTTGACCATTCGTGAAAAATGGGAGCAATGGCTTGGATTAAATTCTTTTGATAAAAATGAAGATGATTACAAAGATTTAAGTCGTTCTGTTCACATAGATACCACTGTTGGTGAGGATGTCTGTTTTTTAATTCATAGTAATTTATTGCCCTCACAAAAATTAGTCAGTGCTATAAAAAAATTAAAAGATGGAGAATTTATTGCGACTTCATCGGGCGAAGGAATTGTTTTTCGCATTACAAAAAATGAAATCAAAGGACGACACAAAATAAAAGTTGGGAAGGCAATTCCTTTTGATGAGTCAATTAATACAATCAATTATCCTTGGAATATTTTTCAATTAAATGATCAGGAAATCCGGAATGATTTTTCATTGTTAACAAAGCGAAGAAAGTCTGCAATGATTTCAAAAACAAACCGGGTGACGAATAGTGCACAGGTATTCATAGAGAAAGGAGCAAAAGTGGAACACAGCATAATCAATGCTGATGCAGGACCTGTGTATATTGGAAAGAATGCGGAAGTGATGGAAGGCTGTATGATTCGCGGGCCTTTTGCTATGTGCGAAGGCGCTTGCCTCAAAATGGGTACTAAAGTTTATGCAGCTACCACCTTAGGGCCTTATTGTATTGGCGGTGGTGAAATCAAAAATTCAGTTCTGTTTGGGTATAGCAATAAAGCCCACGATGGCTATTTAGGCGATTCTGTAATAGGCGAGTGGTGCAATATGGGAGCAGGTACAACCAATAGTAATTTGAAAAATAATGCCGGCGATATACGTGTATGGACACCTGAAGGTGAAAAGGTATGTGGCATAAAATGCGGTGTGATGATGGGCGATTATTCACGAACAGCTATTAACACTTCTATTAACACAGGCACAGTGATTGGTGTTTGTTGCAATGTATTTGGTAATGACCTTACGCCTAAATATATTCCTAATTTCAGCTGGGGTGACGATGGTGTTCAACGATATGAATTTGACAAAGCCCTTGCTGATATTGCCAATTGGAAAAACCTAAAAATGAAAATCGTTTCGGAAGATGAAGTGAAAATATTGAAATATGTTTATGAACATTATTGATACGAAATTTAATAAAAATATTTAAAATATGAGAAAACAGATTGCTGCAGCAAATTGGAAAATGAACCTGAATTTTCAACAAGCTGATAAATTGATCAATGAAATAATGGGTGCAGATATCAAGATAAAAGAAAATCAATTAACGATTTTTGCAGTGCCCTATCCTTACTTGTCAATGTCAAAAGGCGTTGTGGGTGATGTGCAAAATTATAAAGTAGCTGCTCAAAACTGTTATCAAAAAATATCAGGAGCTTATACCGGCGAAGTGTCGGTAGAGATGCTTCATTCCATGGGAATATATTATTGCATCATCGGGCATAGCGAAAGAAGAGAATACTTTAATGAAAGTAATGCAACATTGGCAGAAAAGATAAATCTCTGTTTGGCAAATGAGATCACTCCAATTTTTTGTTGTGGTGAGCCTTTATCAGTTCGTGAAGCTGGAAAGCAAGATGAGTATGTTGGTGTGCAGTTGAAAGAATCTTTGTTTCATCTATCTGCTGAACAAATAAAGAATATTATTGTTGCTTATGAACCAATATGGGCAATTGGTACCGGCAAAACTGCTACAACTGAGCAGGCCCAGGAAATGCATCAATATTTACGATCTGTCCTTGCTGTACAATATGGTAATGATATAGCAAATGAAATTTCCATTTTGTATGGCGGTAGTGTAAAAGCAGGTAATGCCAAAGAAATATTTTCATGCCCTGATGTAGATGGGGGATTGGTTGGTGGTGCATCTTTAGTCGCTCATGATTTTATTGAAATTATAAAAGCATTGAAATAGCTATTATTTACATATAAATACACTTCATTTATTAGCGTCTTTATTTTTTTGAAAGTATAAGGCGGTAACATAAATAATATGAGCAGAAGAAAGATATTGTGGCTGTGTAGCTGGTATCCGGATAAATGCGAGCCGTATAATGGAGATTTTATAAAACGTCACGCTGAGGCAGTTTCTGAGTTTTGCGATGTTCACGTATTACATATTGCAAAAGATACGAATGGTAACATTACCGATGATATAAAGGTTGAACAAAATGAAATGAATGGATTAACTGAAGAAATTATTTATTACTACATTAAAAAAAATATTCGACCATTAGAACGATTGTTTTCATATAAAAAGTATCAGTTTTTATACAGACGATTTATTAAAGACTATATTCAACAAAACGGGAAACCCGACTTAGTTCATATACACATTGGTAGGAAATCAGGAGCAATAGCAAAATGGGTAAAAAGAGAAATTGGAATAAAATACATCATCAGTGAGCATTGGTCTGGGTTTTTAGAAAATGCGACAGAACGATTTGAAAATATTTCTCGACTTGAAAGGCGTAATTGGAATAAATTAATTAACAACGCATCGGGTATCAGTGCCGTTTCAATCGTTTTAGCTGAGGGTTTAAAAAGACATTTTTCAACAATCAATCCAATCGTAATTCCCAATGTAGTTAATACAAAAATATTTTCTAAAAAAGAGGAAGAGAATAAAATTAGTACACATTTTCAATTCGTACATATTTCAGGAATGCAATCATTGAAGAACCCTAAACTAATTATCGAAGCCTTTAAAATAGTATTGAAAGACTTTCCTGATGCAAAATTGAATATGATAGGATCTTTGGATGATAGGTTGATAAGTTATACAAAGGATAATCATTTACAAAGTTCAATTTATTTTTATGCTGAAATGCCGCAATCTGAATTAGCCAATTATATACGTCAAAGTAATGCACTCGTTTTATTTTCATCTTATGAAACTTTTGGTTGCGTCATTATTGAAGCAAATGCTTGTGGAGTACCTGTTATTGTAAGCGATATACCGGTTTTTCATGAAACAGTGCAACAAAGTATAAATGGAATATTTGCAACAGCGGGCAGTAGCGAAAATCTTGCTCGGGCTATGATGGATATCGCCCTAAACAAATTTTTATTCAATACACAACAAATAATAAATGAAACAGCAGCCAAGTATTCCTACAGCGTAGTAGGAAAACAATTTGCCGACTGGTATGAAGAAATCATAAAACAATAACATTATCCTTTCAACTTATTTATCAGACTGATATATTCACTCATAGCATCTTCAGAGGTTTTTCCTTTTAAAGATTCCCATGCTTGATATTTTGCTTTGCCTACAAAATCAAATGGATTAGAAGGCGGTTCTGTGTTTACATCACCAACACTTCCTTGTTTATAGAGAGAATACAATTGCAATAATATTTCGTTTGATGGTTTTTCAGTCAGTGTTTTACTGTCTGCTAATGCTTGTTCAAATTGTGCTTTTAAATCCATTTTAAATTTTATTTTACAATATCTTGAATAGGGTTTCCAATACATCCGCTGGGCATCTGTATATGTAATAGTGCTGCTACAGTGGGAGCAATGTCTATCATTTTTACTTCGGCATTTGTTTTTCCGGGCTTTATTCCCCATCCATACCAAAGAAGTGGAATGTGAGCATCATAAGGATTCCAAAGGCCATGCGTAGTTCCTGCCTTACTGGAAGAACTGATATATCCCGGTTTTAATATAATTTGTATGTCGCCGCATCGCGAAGGATAATAACCATTGTTAATCATCGTACGCACTTGAGCAGGCAAAGGCATTGTATTCATTTGATCTACAGAGAAGGCTCTATCTATTCCGGGTTCAGTGAGTAGTCTGTTTACGATCCAATCACTTACTTCTTTAGCAGAAATTTTTGCAGAATCTAATTTTTGATGATTCAAATAAATATAATAGTTATCACCGGCTGTAATTATTTTTTCAAGATTATATTTCTCTTTTAACTCAGCGTTCATCTTCTTTATAATGTTGCCTGTGCCTACACGTCCGCCGGGCAATTTGTTTTCATTCAAAAATTCTGGCACATGTGCTGCGCCATGATCCGCGGAAAGAAATAGTGTATATTGACCTTTTCCTACTTTGCTGTCTAAGTAGTCGAGCAAACTACCTAAATCTTTATCTAATCTCAATATACCATCTTCGGCTTCCATTGAATTGGGACCAAAAGCATGTCCAATATAATCGGTAGAAGAAAAACTAACAGTTAGAAAATCGGTATTGTCGTCTGTACCCAATTTTTCTGCTGCAATTGCTGCCTTTGCAAATTCGGCAGTTATTGTGTTTCCCATTGGCGTGGAAGCCAATTTTCCATAGTCTTTTCCGATATACTTAGAGAGGTCATAAGGAAAGCTTTTGCCAAATGGTGTTTCTTCATAAGTCTTTTCATCAGCAGTGCTTTGAGTATAAGTGTTGGCGGGATAAAGTAATTTCCATCCTTCTTGAAAATATTTGTCGGCTAATTTTTTTGAATTAAAATCATTTACCCATCCCGGTAATTCGCTCATATAATAAGTAGAAGTAATCCAAGTGCCTGTAGTCTTATCAAACCAATAGGCTGCATTGGCGCTATGGCCGGCAGGTAGAATTGAGCCTCTGTCTTTTAATGCAACGCCAATCGTTTTTCCTCTGAAATTTGTAGCAAGCCTTAGTTCATCGGCAATAGTAGTAACCAATAAATTTTTTGGACTCATTTTCCCTTCTTTGGAATTGCTACCTACAGTATTTACTCCGTTATCTTCTGTGCAGTAAACGGTTCTCATTTCATTATTGTCCCACCAATTATTACCCACAATTCCATTCAGTGCAGGTACAGAACCGGTAAAAATTGAACTATGCCCGCAAGCGGTAATAGTAGGAGTGTAGGGTATCAGTGTATTGTCACAAGAGAAGCCTTGGTTAATCAATCTTTTAAAACCACCTTTGGCATCATACCGATCATAGAAACGATACAGATAATCCCAACGCATTTGATCTATCACAACGCCTACTACCAGCTTTGGCCTTTTTAACTGCTGCGCTTGTGATGCAGAATTAAAGAGTGAAATCATACAAAGCAATAGAATCAATCTTCTCATATATTTTTTTTGTAAAAATAAGAATTGTAACGTTTATTAATGCAGAAGAAAAGGTCAGTTTTGACTCCAAAAAATAAATTTCAAAAAATGTTGTTTAAACACCGAAATATTTTAATTTTAGACTTTAAAATCAGTTCAACTAAACAAAAATCAAACAAATGAAAAGAATCTATTTTGCTTTTGGCATTGTGGCAACAGCACTTATTTTCAGTTATTGTAGTACACACAAAAAAGTAGCAGAAGTAACTCCTGTTGCTGCTGTAAAAACTACCTTTCAGTCAGATATTTTATCTGTTGTTACCACAAGCTGTACTCCGTGCCATGTTCCATCTGCAGGTGGTAAGAAAAAGCCTTACGATAATTTTTCTAACGTAAAAGCAGATATTGATGATATTATTCATCGCATCTCATTAAATCCAACAGATAGGGGTTTTATGCCAATGCGTGGAACTGAGAAACTTCCGGACAGTGTGATAGCAAAATTTGTGAAATGGAAGGCTGATGGAATGTTGGAGAATTAATTATTAATTCTTTTTTGAATAAAACCTGTTGGCCAATAATGCCACAGGAAGGCCAATAGCTGCAATGAATATCAGTGCAGCTATTGTTGTTTTACCGAGGTTCAGTACAATTGAAGTTTTTGTAATAATCGGAGCAATTAAAAAATTGATTAGAAGCCAAGCGGTTAGGCCATAAATAATACCGATTAGAAACTTGTTATGTAATATTTTATTGACATTTTGATAAGCAAAGAAATAAATAACCGAAATCAAAAGTGTTGCTAAGAAATGAAATACAAAACCGCTTACTACCCACCCGTAAAAAGTTCCGGAAGTAAAAGCCTGATTTCCGAAAACCATTCCGGATATATTTTGAAAATATTTGAAGGGATTTTCTCCTG
>JAFDXF010000085.1 GCA_018268055.1 Bacteroidota bacterium | reverse complement strand
CAGTGGTTCAAGGATGGAGTAGCCATCAGTGGAGCTACGAGCCAATCGTTAAGCGGTTTGACGGTGAATGATGCAGGAGTGTATAAAGTAAGATACACTGATCCGAATGGATGTACCAACACATCTGCTGACTTAGCTGTAACAGCAATGAGCAGCGATCTGTTATATATCTATCCGAATCCGAATGATGGTCGTTTCCACGTAAGGTTCTATAATACAGCGAATGATCAAGCAACCGTAAGAATCTTTGCGGCGAATGGAGCATTAGTATTTACTAAAGTATTTACTACATCATTACCATATTCAGACTTGAGTATAGATTTGGGTGGCAGAGTAGCCGCAGGAATCTATATTGTAGAAGTAAGAGATTCAAAAGGTAGTTTGATAGGAGCGAAACAGGTACAAATACATATTCCTTAAAAGGTTTTAATAATTATGCTCAACGCCTCTGTTTTTCATAAACAGAGGCGTTTTTTTTATATGTACAATAGTGGTATCAGAACGTTGCTTTGTTTAAAATAAAATTATTTGATTGGCTATGGGATAAAATTTTATTAAAAAAAATAGTTTTTTAAAAAATACACATACATTTGAACTGGAGTATATTCAATTGATTTAATAGTTGCATTACTCGTGTCAATCTTCTATAAAGTAGCAATACTTGGTGAAAGCTGCTTTGTACATATATCATCCAAGTTTCGTTACGAATTTGTTTTAAATAAATAAAACCAAAAACTGACAGTTATGAAGAAAATTCTTCTCTTGGCCATTTTAATGCTAAGTATGGCCGTAATTTCTAATGCACAAATGGACAGTAAAGCCAATGCTATGAACTTAGTTCGACAAAATGCTGCCGAACTAAAACTCTCTTCCACTGATTTAAACGATTTGATTATTTCCAGTACTTATCAAATAAGAGGTACTGATGTAACCATGGTTTACCTGCAACAGTCATTTAAAGGCGTTCAGGTTTATAATCAAATGAAAACATTGGCATTTAAAGGAGGAAAAATAGTTTCCAATGCCGGAGTCTTTCTTCCTTCAATGGAGAAGCTTACAAAATCTGTAAGTGAGTTGCCAACTATTTCTGCTGTAAGCGCAATTAACACTGCTTACATAGAAGCTAAAGTAATTGCTAAAGAACCGGCAGTTCCAATTTCGATTACAGAGAATGGCAAGAAAATGACTTTTGGAAAATTGGGCGTTTCTTTAGAGAATATTGTTACTGAATTGATGTGGATGCCGGATGATAATGGTATTTATCATTTGGCGTGGCAGGTATTTATTGCTCCGCAAAATTCATCCGATTATTGGCTCATCAGAATTGATGCACATACCGGCTCTTATTTGAATAAGCAAAACCTGACGGTAACTTGTAGCTGGGATAAAAATGAACATTCTATTGAGCAACATTTAGCCGAGAATCACAACAAACAATCTGTTGTAAATAATCAGAACTATGTAATTCGTAAAAATGAAACAACAAAAAAATGGGAGTTCAAACCTTTTGTGGTGAATACTGCTTCTTATAAAGTAGTAAAGTATCCTGCAGAAAGTCCACAACACCCCGGAGGAACGCCTTCTGTACACGTAGATCCATGGACAATGGCTCCGGGTAATGCAACCTCTTTGAAATGGAATAGTGACCCAACTGATTATTCCATTACCAGAGGTAATAATGTTTGGGCTTATGCAGATAGATCTAATAATAATAATCCTGCATCCAACCCTGCCGGAGTATCTACAACAGCTTTGCCCAACCTTACTTTTGAATACACTTACGATTTTACCAAAAGCCCAACAGACCCTACAAGCGATAATCAACAAGCTGCAATCGTGAATTTGTTTTATGCCAATAATCTGATTCATGATATGGCTTACCAATATGGTTTTGATGAAGTGGCCGGTAATTTTCAAAATGACAATCAGGGTAGAGGCGGTTTGGGCAATGATTATGTTCAGGCAGAAGCACAAGATGGTGGCGGTACGAATAATGCAAACTTTGCCACACCGGTTGATGGTTCAAAACCAAGAATGCAGATGTATTTATGGAATATGACCAACCCTAATAGAGATGGGGATATGGACAATGGTGTAATCATGCATGAATATGGTCACGGAATAAGTAACCGCTTTACAGGTGGTCCGGGCAATACTTCTTGTTTAGGAAATCAAGAGCAAGGAGGTGAAGGTTGGAGCGATTATATGTCACTGATGATGGGAACTAACTGGGCAACAGCAACTGTGAACGATGGGCCTCTAAAGAGAGGAATTGGTACTTATGTATTAGGTCAGCCTATTACCGGAACGGGTATTAGAGCACAACCTTATTCTACAGATATGTCCATCTTCTCATTGACGTATGCCAATCTTCCGTCACAGGTTGTGCCACATGGCGTAGGTACCGTATGGTGTGGAATGATATGGGAAATGACTTGGGAAATAATCAAACAGGATAATGCGATAGAAACTAATTTTATGAATCCTTCAGGGCCGGTGTTGTCTTGGAAAGGAAATGCGGCAGCAATGAAGCTCGTAATGGAAGGAATGCGCTTACAACCTTGCT
This sequence comes from Bacteroidota bacterium, assembly GCA_018268055.1. GTDB lineage: Bacteria > Bacteroidota > Bacteroidia > Chitinophagales > Chitinophagaceae > JJ008. Next base: position 3,685 of record JAFDXF010000085.1, on the reverse strand, counting down.
CTCCGGGTTTTGTAGATGCCAGAAATGCTATATTGCAAGCCGATCAGTTATTCTTTAATGGCCGTTATAAATGCGCCATCTGGAAAGCATTTGCAAAAAGAGGTTTAGGAAGAAATGCTTCACAAGGTTCTTCAAACAGTATTTCAGATGGGACAGCAGATTTTTCAGTGGATTCAGGTTCTTTCAGTCTTAACCCAAGTGTAGCAACTGCCCCCGAATCATCTACAATTACTTATACTAATGCAGTGGTATCCGGTGAGTGTTCTGCTATGAGTAACTATGTTTTACGTGATACTTTGCCAACATCGGTAACCTGGGTAAGTGGTGGTGTGTATAACCCGGCCGATAGAGTAGTTACATTTAGCCCGATAAACCTGCCTATAAACAGTTCTCAAAACTTTAATGTTACAGTATCTGTTAATGCAGGAACATACTTCGCTCCTGTGCAACATATCAATGATCCGGTTACGACCATTGCACCAAATTGGACTGCAATATCTACCACTGCCAATGTTTGGTCTGTTTCAACTGTAGCTTCGCATAGTGCACCAAATTCATTCTTTACACCGAATGCTGCTCAGGTTTCTGATCAGATATTAACGACTACATCTTCCTTTACTTTATCTAATGCCACATCCGCATTTCACTCCCTAAGTTTCTGGCATAGATACATAACTGAATCCGGCTATGATGGTTGTGTTGTAGAAATAAGTACTGATGGTGGCACTACATGGTCTGATTTAGGACAGTACATGAGTGGTGCTACATATAATGGAACTATTTCAAGCTCTTTCAGTAACCCACTAGCTGGCAGAAGAGCATTTACGGGAAACGTAGGAGCTTCATTTGTAAAAACTACAATAAATCTTTCTGCCTTCAAAGGACAAACTGTAAAAATAAGATTCAGATTAGGATCCGACACTTCTGTAGGGGCAACAGGTTGGTATGTAGATGATATTTTATTAGAAAGCGGGCCATTCGTTTATACCAAAGCAGGATTATATGATGCTACAAATGCGAGAACAGCATATAGAGATACATTGACGCCAATAACTGCAGGAGGACCTTGCGTAAATCCGGCTATTACTACTCATCCTGCTTCAGTTGTTCGTTGTTCTGTGGCTGGCAATGCAGTGTTCTCAGTAGCTGCTACAGGAACTAATTTAGTTTATCAGTGGCAATTAAGCACAGATAATGGCGCAACTTGGAACGACATTACAGGAGCTAACACAGCTACTTATACAATTACCAACCCTACAACAGCATTGAATAATAACTTATACAGATGTTCTGTAACTGGTGATTGTGGCTCGCCGGCTGTTTCCAATGCCGGTTCAATATATGTGAGTCCTGTATTGACACATTCTTCCGTAACTGCATCTCCAAACTCTGGTTGTGCTCCCGGTGCTACAACCATTACAGGAACTGTAAATGGTGGCACTACAAACCTAAACGGATTAATTGGGGCCTCAGGTTTAATCAATGTAGCAATTCCGGATAATAATGCTGCCGGCTATAACACTACCATTAAACTTCCTTCTCTGACTGTACAGCAGGCAGCTAATCTTAAGTTGAGGTTGAATCTAACACACTCATGGGCCGGTGACTTAATCGTAAAATTGACAAGTCCTTGCGGTGTTACTTATGCCTTTGACAGAATAGGTTATCCTGCTACATCGGCTGGTAATTCAATGAATTTTAACGGCACTTATTTATTTGATTTGAATGCAGCTACTGTACTTCCTGAAACAGATGCAGGAACGAATGTTGATATAACTCAGGGTTCTTATAAACCATCTGATGCAAATGGCGCAGCTCATAACTGGGCAGGGCTTACCTTCCCTTGTTCTACTTCCGGAGATTGGATATTGAACATTTCTGATAATGCTGCAGCTGATATAGGTACACTTCAAGAATGGGCATTATTACTCGGTGGAAACTATACACATACATTAACAGGGCCAGGTACTATTGTACAAAACGCACCAAGCGGGCCAAATAATAGCAATGCAAGTTTCGGTGTAACAGCAATACCAAACGGGCCTCAGACTTATACACTTACTTCAACAGATGCGTTGGGCTGCTCAGTAAGTAGTCAGGTAACGGTTAACTTCACCGCAGGTGTGGTGATTAACACACAACCTGTAAACGCTTCAATATGCTCAAGCACGAATGCTACCTTCACTGTTGTTGAAGGTGCAGGTTCTACACCTACTTATCAGTGGCAAGTAAGTACAACCGGTGCCGGTGGGCCATGGACAAACTTATCTAATGCTGCACCTTATTCCGGTGTAAATACTAATACACTTACTATTACAAGCGCACCATTAGCATTGAATGGCAATTATTACCGTTGTGTATTGAGCAATACTTGTGGCACAACCAATTCTAATGCTGCTCTTCTTACGGTTAATGGAGCGCCAACTGTTACTTGTCCTTCAAATATTACTGTAAACAGCGCTGCGGGAACTTGCGGAGCAGTGGTTAATTATCCTCCCGCAACAGCAACCGGCTCGCCTGTTCCAACAATTACTTATTCTCAGGCAAGTGGAACAAACTTCCCTGTAGGAACAACAACGGTTACTGTTACTGCTACCAACACTTGTGGTGTAGCTACTTGCACATTTACGGTTACAGTGTTAGACAATCAAGCACCTACCATAACTTGTCCTGCGAATATTGTAAGAAATACAGATGCAGGAGTTTGTACTGCAACATTTGCACCGGCCAATCCGGTAACAGCAGATAATTGTGGGGTAACATTACTTACATGGACAATGAGTGGCGCTACAACCGGAAGCTCTCCTGTAAGCGGCGTAAACAACTTAGGTACTAAAACTTTCAATACAGGAGTAACAACCGTGAGTTATACAGTGAAAGATGCAGCAGGTAATACTGCAAATTGCTCATTCACCGTAACAGTAACTGATGGAGCTGTGCCTGTTGTTACTGCACAACCTCAAAACAAGAATACCTGTATCGGAAGCAATGCTACATTTAGTGTCACTGCAACAAATGCAGTAAGCTATCAATGGCAAAGCTGGAATGGTACAGCATGGGTAAATATTACCGGAGCTAATGCGGCAACTTATACAGTGACTAATGCAGCCTTAGCAATGAACACCAATAGCTATCGTGTGCAGGTAATAGGAGTTTGTACTACAACTACCAGCAACTTAGCAACATTGTATGTGAACTCATTACCAATAGTAAGCATCGCCACATCACATCCGCCTGTATTGTTGCCTACGCAGAATGTAACACTTACTGCAGTGGTAAGTCCGACAGGTGGAGCATATCAGTGGTTCAAGGATGGAGTAGCCATCAGCGGGGCTACGAGCCAGTCGTTAAGCGGTTTGACGGTGAGTGATGCAGGTACATATAAAGTAAGATACACCGATCCGAATGGATGTACCAACACATCGGCTGATTTAATCGTATCTGCTATGAGTAGCGACTTGTTGTACATTTATCCAAACCCGAATAACGGTCAATTCCATATACGATTCTATAATATGGCTAATGAAACAGCAACGATTAAGATATATGCGTACAATGGTGCATTAGTGTATAACAAGCCGTTTACTACAACGTTGCCATATAGCGATATGAGTGTAGATTTGGGTGGCAGAGTAGCCAACGGAATTTATGTAGTGGAAGTTCGGTCTTCAACCGGTCGTTTAAT
>JAFDXF010000084.1 GCA_018268055.1 Bacteroidota bacterium | reverse complement strand
AGGCCAAAAAGAACTTTTCTTTTTTAATATTAAAATTGTTTATGTAAAAGAACTAAAAAGAGTTAACACAATTGTTTGAACCTGAATCTGTAGTCCGCCTCATAAATGATTCGGATAAACTTCGGGAACTCTTATACTATCTTTACCCGAACGAATTAATTCGAGCATTGTACTACGATACTAAAAATCACCGCAACATTCCACTTGCATTCGTTGCAAAGATCTTAACTGCTATTGCGAGCAATATTACGCCAAAAAACTTTCTTACTGCTAATAGCCCGTTTTGGCCTAATGCTCTTTCAATAACATTTAAAGAGCGAAGTACAAGGTAGATAAATATCAGATTGGCTAAGATGGCCAACAATATCATCAATTCATTTTTATCCGCCTTTTCAAAAGTGGCTTTTAATGACATAATGGTGGTGAGTGTACCACTACCTGCTATCAATGGAAATGCTATTGGAACTACTGTGCCAGACGGAGCACCTTTGTCCGACTTAAAAAACTCTATTCCCAATACCATTTCCAAACCTAAAATGAAAATCACAATAGAACCTGCTACCGCAAATGATTTTATGTCCACGCCAAGTATATTTAGAAACGGCTTACCGATAAAAAAGAATAAAATCATCAAACCGCCTGAAATTAAAGTAACTTTCCAAGCATTGATGCCGCCCATTTTTTGTTTTATAGAGATAAGCATCGGTACAGAACCTACTACATCGATTACGGCAAACAGGGTAAAGGTGAGTGTCAAAAACTCCTTCAATTCAAAAGACATACTTGTTGGTTTTTGCAAAAGTACTTATACACTACTAAGTGAAAAAATAATGCCTATTGAATATTATGAATAGCAGGTAAAAATGAAAAATTTAATGCGGGATTAACAATTATTTGTAAATATACTTCTCTATAAAAAAATTCAACTCTGATGAAAGGTGAATAAGACAATTACGGCAAAGGCAATCGTTATACCGCATTTCGATATAGGCCTTTTGCTCATCTGAAAGCGGCAAGTTAAAACATTGGCATTGTGTAATATTGCCGGGCTTACATTCAAAACCTGCTCCACAACGGGAGCAGGTTTTTGTTTCATGTAGTTTGGTATTCATTTTTAGAATTTATAGCGCAAACCAAATGTTGCATTAAATGGCTGAGTATTGAATCCGCTGATTTCGGTGTATTGAGTGTTTAGTGCATTGCGAATGCCGCTAAATATTTTTAATTTGTTTTTATACACACTATATTCTACATATAAATCCAATAGCGCATAACTTTTAAGCGTTGTGTTGACAACCGAAAAAGTTGTATTGTCATAATAACTGTCTTTACGTTCGCCGGCAACAGAAAGATGAGTATTGAAATATAATTTATTGTTTGCTTGCCAACCTAAGTTTAACCCGTAACTGTTTTTAGGCCTTCTTAATAAATTATTATAAGTGGTATCTGTGCTGCCTTTCTTAGTGGTAATCTTTCCGGCAACATAAGTATAGAACCCTTTTATAGAAAGTTTGGAAGATGGAATAAAGTTGAGTTCTAATTCTAAACCATGATCTTTCTGTTTGTCTTGATTGATGTATTGCGAAGCATAAGTAACCGGATTGGTGAAGAAGAAAATTACATTGTTGATGTCTCTGTTGAAATAAGTAGCTCTGGCCATCCATTTCGTATCGGGAAAATATTGTACACCGGCTTCTGAAGTTATTCCTGCTTCAGGTTTTAATTTTTTATTTCCATATTCAGAATAGAGTTGATACAAAGAAGGCGTTCTGTATGCAGATGCGAGGTTAAAAAATATTTTTACTTTTTTGTTGATTAAATAGGATGGGTTCAAACTAAACACTGCTTTATTGCCATAAGCCGAATGAAAATTGATACGACCTCCTGCTTCAAATGAAAATCCATTTATTGTTTCTACGTTTAATGCGGCATACACACTTGCCTGATTTTGTCGAAGGCTATCATTACTATACTTGCTGCTGTATGGGCCATAAGCACTGATAGAAAGATATTCTTGATCGGATTGTGTACTGCGAAAATCCAAACCTGCAGTTAGCTTTAAGATTTTACTAAGATCTGAAATAGTGTATGCTTCCACAAAATGCTCGTTACCTTTATATGTTCCTTTGGCATAGATATCAAATCCGTTTCTACTTTTTATAGAATCGTCAATGTAGATACGATCTATGTTATTGTAGTTGTAATTGAAATATATTTTTGATTTCTTCAATGTGTATTGACTATTTATTCCGCTTTGCCAACTTTTTTGTGTGTAAGTGTAATCCAGCTCATCGGTAAATGCGCCTTGATCAATTGCTCCTTTGATGGAACTATAACGTAAGAAAGGTTGCACGCTGAATTTTTCAATTGGTTTGAAGGCGAGGTTCAGGAATAGATTATTTTGCGTGAGGCCATCTTTATCCGGCGTGTATGCAGGATTGTTATTCACTGCTTCATTTATACCATTTGTAGTATGAAAAGAATATAAAGCGGTATAGGCTATTTTATCTACTTTACCTTTTATACCGGCATTAGCCGAAAAGGTTTGCCAACTGCCGTAAGAAAGTTCAGAATTTCCCTCCATTTTTTTTGCGCTATTGGATCGAGTAATGATGTTGATAACTCCGGCTACTGCATCACTGCCATACAATGTTGACTGAGCGCCTTTTAATATTTCAATACGTTCAATATTATCTACCGAGATATTTCTTAAATCAAAATTGCCGCCAATACCGCTTGGATCATAGATAGGAACACCATCAATACAGATGAGTGTTTTGTCGGCTGCTGCGCCGCGCAGGTACACAATTTTTTCTTTTCCCGGATTACTTCCTGCTCCGGCAATGGTTATCCCGGCTTGTTCAGAAAGAATCTGCGATAAATCTTTGCCACCATTTCTTTGCAGTGCTTCTTTGTTAATCACCAAAATAACTTTTCCTGTTTGAGAAGTTTTTAAGGGAAACTTAGTTGCGGTAACCACTACCGGATCTAATGCTGAAATGAGATTTTTTGTAGTGTCGGTGTTTGCGGACTGTGCCCATAGTTGCGTGCTGAAAATAACAGCAGCCGGCACAAAAAAAATTTTTTTCATTTTTTAAAAATGAGTTTTTGTGTGACTGCCTCCGGAAAAATAAAAGATAGAAAATAAAAGAATGCCCTACATTCTTAAATTCTCCAAGCCTTTCACCCGAAAGCTGAAAAATGTTTAAAACAGATGTGGCAGGTCTTCTGGCTCGCCTCATTCTGATAAGCCTTCCCGTTTATTAAAAAAACAGTGGCGTAGATACATCAGAATTTGTTAGAGGTTTACAGCTACGGGGATAGCGCCGGAATAAAACCGAACTTCCCTTTTAATTCCTACTGCTGCAAAATGCAACAGTTGTGGAAACCAAATCGCTGCAAATTTAGTAAGGAATGAGTTAAAAATAAAATGCATAATGATAGAAACAGTATTTTTTGTTTTAATAAAAAACCATTACCTTGTTTCTACCAAAATAAATTACACCACCAATCAAAGCCGCAGATAATTATGGTAAAAACTAAAATATTACTTGCTGCAACTATTGCTGCAGGCATTGTATATGCCGCTTGCCGTAAAGTTGATAGAGGAGTCCCCCCCCTCGAACAATTCAGTAGTTGAAGAAAAGTTTTTCACTTCCCACCGAAATAACGATGCAACTGAAAAGGCGCTTATCTCGTATTTACAAAGAGTGAACAATCAAAAACATTTTGTGGAACAAACAGTAAAGCAAATAGGCTATCCGAGGTGGGATAAAATGCTGGCTTCAAAAAAGAAGGATAATACCAAAGCAGGACGAAATAGCTCAGATGATTCTACATACATTTATAATATTCCTTTTGTAAGAGAAAATGAAAACTATGTAAACGCATCATTGAATATTAAGATTACAGGAGCAGATACAACGTTTGGATACAGTTGCGATTGGCAGTATCAGAATAAAACACACGGCTCACCCAATGTGGATACTACAGCGGAATATCATGCTCTTTTCTTCATGATACTTGATAATATGGTTTTAGGACATTCACGATTTAAAATTAATGACACAATACTATTTGATTCAATAAGTTTTAATACCGGAGGTATAAAAGAAATAAACCTATTAAAGATTAATTCCACCATTGCAGGAAGGTCTAATAATCAAAATCATAACCTTTGTTTTGATTTTTATATATGCAATACTCCAAGTTATTGTGGTTCTCATTGCGATTATTTATATTGTACTACAAATCAATGTTATCTATTACGGGAAATATGTGATGGTTGGTGGGATGATGATGGGGGCAGTGGAGGTACAGGTGGCGGTTATGAAGGAGAAGGAAGTGGTGCTGGAGGTAATGGCGGCGGTGGAAATGGCGGTGGCACACCACCTAACTGCGATCCTGGAACGAGCTATAACAAAACAACTAAATATCCACCTTGTGAGCCGGGGTGGGAACCGGAAGAAGAGTATAGCAGTGGGTATCCATCTGCCGAACCAATAGATTCACTTCTAAAAAGATATGCTCAATTTGTTAATAGATTCAGAGATTCGTTAAGTCAATTATCAGAAGTTGAACATGTTGAGAGATTTTTTTGCATTGTAAATAATAATAACCATCTTGATACACTAAATTTCAAAGTTGGCACGAACGATAATGAAATTGTCCCAAATTTTTATGTTTGGGGAAGGAGAATTTTATTAGGAGATTGGCATTATCATCATAAATATGCTGATGGAACAATTGGTTCTTGGCCGTCTGGTGAAGATGTTGGATGCATTTATAAAATGACAAAAAATTATATCCGATTGGTTGATACTTACAATGCCCGTTATGCCTTAGTTGTAGAAGATGTAAATAAAATGCAATTATTTTCTCATATTGCTGGTAATGGCCCTTTAAAAATAATGGAAAGATATTTAGATGCTTGTACAAATGATCCACGCTACTATCAAGTAGGTAATCCTTTTGTTACAATGACTAAAGATAAACTATTAGAAATATTGGGAAATTCTAATAATTGTGGCATTGGACTTTATGAGGCATCATCTGCAAATGGGACAACATTTATTAAAATAAATTAAATCTAATTATGAAAAAGAAAATATCTATAATCTTTACTTTATCAGTATTAATTTTTTTCAACTCGGTTAAAGCGTCAAACTCTTTTTATAAGTATAAAACAGACACCCTTCCAACATTACAATTGATACCCTATTTGCAACAAATGCCAATAGACTTATTTATTGGTAAACCGATAGATACACTATTAAGTTATATTCCTTCAAACTTTTATAATATAAAAGTATATCCTGTAGGAATATCAAATCGTGGTATGATGTTTAATGCGGGCCATTTGTTTATAAGTTTCACCCCTGATAAGAATGGTCCCAGCATTGCTTTATGGGTTAATGAGTTCACCCACATGAATAGATATAGCCCTAATTCGATATGGGATGCAACTTTATTTAGAAAAGAAAATATTTTTAAAATACAGATTTGGAAGGATCAGAATCACTGCATTATAGGCGACTGTTCTCCATATTAGTATTAAGAAGTACATGTCACATATTTTATTGCTGTTGTTTTTTGGTAAAATGTAATTTTGATAATTGTTGTATTTGTAAGTTGAATCTGCCAATTAAAATATTTTTCAGTTTTACATTAGTTGTATCTTTCGCTCTATGAAATCAAAAAACCTGCTGAGTGCAACAGACATTACTTTGATTGTGGTGAGCTTGGTAATTGGCATGGGTATTTTTAAAAACCCGGCGATCGTTGCTGCTTCATCAGGAACGGAGAGTAATTTCTTTTTGGTTTGGTTGATAGGTGGGTTTATTGCATTGTGTGGGGCTCTTACTTATGCCGAAATAGGTCTGCGACTTCCGGCCACGGGTGGGTACTACAAAGTATTTGCTGAGTGCTATCATCCTTCGGTCGGTTTTTCAGTAAATGCAATTATTTTGATTAGCAATGCTGCTTCGCTTGCAGTAGTAGCGCTCATCGGCTCCGACTATGTAAGCGATTTAATTTATGGCCATCCTGCCGATACATTTTTTAATGTAGGTGTGGCAATAGTAGCAGTGATACTTTTTTTTGGCGTGAATCTTTTTGGATTACGCACAAGCAGCAATACACAAAATGTTTTAATTGTGATCAAAGTTGCTGCTATGATTATTTTAATTGCATCCATTTTTAAAGGATTAACCATTGAAACGCATGGCTATGATAAAAGTGCAAAAATATTTTCACTTGAAAATAACAGCCCTGTTACATTATTCCTCATTTCGCTTATTCCTACCTGCTTTGCTTATGGAGGCTATCAACAAACTATCAATTTTGGTGGTGAAGTAAAACGCCCCGGCATCATACCCAAGGGAATTATCATTGGCATTATCGTAGTCATACTGCTTTATCTGTTAATCAATATTGCATATACACAAGTAATTGGTTTTGAAAAAATGAAAAACGCCACTGCGATTGGCGCATTACTGTGCGAAGTATGGTTTGGGAAAAATGGCGGCAAAATATTTGATGCATTGATGTTTTTGTCGGTACTAGCTTATGTAAATATTACTTTGATGAGCAACCCACGAGTAATGTATGCAATGAGTAAAGATAAAGTGCTACCCAAATTATTTTCTTATCGACATCCGAAAACGGAAGCCCTTATACCCGGACTGGCTATTATGTCTGCATTAACGATCATCATTACATTTTTTGGAAAAGGCGTTGACAATATTCTCAACTTCACCATGTTTTTAGATTCTATCGGTATGAGCACTTCTGCCGCTGCATTATTTGTATTGAGAAAAAGAAAAAAAGGAGCGCAACATGCTAAGGGATTATGGAATAAAATAACACCGGCATTAGCTGCATTTTTTGTAATCAGTTATTTTTTAATCGCAGTTGCAGTAGTGATTAAAGATGTGCAAGCAGCAATAATAGGCTCGGGATTGTTAATGTTGTTTTTGCTTCTTTACTTTTTATTTTATCATAAAAAAGAGATTGCACATTAAGTCAAAGTATTTCATACTGCGTTAATTTTATATTATTACAGATTCTATATGGATTTATGGAATGGTTCGTTTAATATAATTGTTAATTTCCTTTTATGGAAAACAGTATCTCTTCAAATTATTTTACCTTGTAAGAGATTTTACAACTTTAATATTTTATAGAATGATAATGTGGCGCACGATGAAAACAATTTTCACTTTATGGATATTTGGCTCCTTTTCTGCTTGCAGCCAATCTGCTAATAGTACAAAGCAATCCTTTGCTTTTAATCAAACAGAGGTCAAAAACTTGAATGTAGAAAATCAGAAAAATTTGGATACAGCAACTTTTGCTGCAGGTTGCTTTTGGTGTGTGGAAGAACAGTTTAATCAATTGAATGGAGTAGTAGATGTCATTTCCGGCTACACCGGTGGCACAGTGGCCAATCCGACATATAAACAAGTATGTACCGGAACCACAGGCCACGCAGAAGCGTGCAACATTGTTTATAATACTTCAAAAATATCTTTTGATGAACTGCTTGCAGCATTTTTTGTAGCACATGACCCTACACAGTTGAACAGACAAGGAAATGATGTAGGCACTCAATATCGCTCTGCAATATTTTATCATAATCAAAATCAGGAAAAAACAGCACGCTATTATATTGACAAATTGAACGAAGAAAAAGCCTATGATAAAAAAGTGGTAACAGCAGTCAGCCCATTTACTGTTTTTTATAAAGCAGAAGATTACCATCAGAATTATTATGATAATAATATGGATGAACCTTATTGTAAATTTGTTATCCAACCCAAATTAGAAAAGTTCAAAAAAGTATTTGCTGAAAAATTAAAAACGAATCAACCGATGAATAATAACCCGTACTACTCACGCACAGATACAACGCATCTGAATGTAAGTAATGAAGAATGGAAAAAAATATTACCAGCCGATTTGTATGCCGTAGCAAGAGAGCAAAATACAGAACGTGCTTTTACAGGAAAGTATTGGGACAAGGATGAAAAAGGTACTTACTACTGCGCTGTATGTGGTAATAAACTTTTTCGCTCCACTTCAAAATTTGCCAGCACTTGTGGATGGCCGAGTTTCTTTGAAGCAGAAAGACCGAGTGCTGTTATTTATAAAAATGATTTCTCTTATGGCATGGAGCGCATAGAAGTGGAATGTGCCCGATGCAATTCTCACCTCGGACATATTTTTGATGACGGCCCTGCGCCTACTCATAAACGGTACTGTATGAACTCTGTTTCATTAGAGTTTGTGCCGGATAAGTAAACATACTTGTTGAATAAGTTGAATATGGTTGAGAGTTGTTGTTGATTGTTTAATAAAATCACATAAGGAATGAAGCCTTTGATGATGAATAGAAGCGGATCATTTATTTTTTTTGCGCAAAGTATTCACTACAAATCAATTTCTAATTAAATGGCTTGAAACACGATTATGATTTGAAAAAACAAAACTTTTTTGCATTTCCAAAAAAAAGCTTCTACCTTGGCTATACCAAAATAAATTACACCACCAACCAAACTTGCAGATAATGAAGGTTAATACCAAAATACTACTCACTATAACTATTGCTGCAGGCATTTTTTATACCGCTTGCCGTAAAGTTGATAGTGTAGTTACCCCCCCCCACACACGAATAATTCAGTAGTTGAAGAAAAGTTTTTCACTTCCCACCGAAGCAATGATGCAACCGAAAAGGCTTTAGTTTCGTATTTACAAAGAGTGAATAATCAAAAGCATTTTGTGGAACAAACGGTAAAGCAAATAGGTTATCCGAGATGGGATAAAATGTTGGCTTCAAAAAAGAAGGACAATACCAAAGCAGGGCGAAATAGCTCTGCTGATTCTACATACATTTACAATATACCTTTTGTAAGAGAAAATGAAAACTATGTAAATGCTTCATTGAATTTAAAAATCACCGGTGCTGATACAACGTTTGGTTATAGCTGCGATTGGCAGTATCAAAATAAAACACACGGCTCACCCAATGTGGATAGTACTGCGGAAAGACATGCAGTATATTTTATGATATTGGATCATCTTACTTTAGGCCATACTCAGTTTACTCTTTTAGATAGCAATTTATTTCCTGCTATAACTAATGTAACTAGTGCAAACAGAAGAATTAGAATAGAAATTACAGCAGGAAAATATGTAGGGAGAAGTAGTGAAATGCAATACTTTAATTACTGTGAAAATTTATATCACTGCGGAGCACCAACAAGTTTAGATTGTAGGAATGGGTGCGACTTTTTGCATTGTAATGCTCCTGCAAACTCTCCATTATATTGTTATGGTTTCCAGGTATGCTACGATGGCTGGTACGATGATGGAAACACCGGAGGAGATGGTGGTGGTTATGAGGGAGAAGGAAGCGGTGCAGGAGGCAATGGCGGCAGTGGAAGCGGCGGTGGCACTCCACCCAATTGCACACCCGGACACCACAGAAGTGCACAATATCCGCCTTGTGAGCCGGGGTGGATACCGGAGGAAGATGGTGGTGGAAATACACCGCCCAATACAAACCCGTGTGATGTTGCAAAAGGAACTGCACGTAAAATGGATACTCTCTATATGAAAAGCAATGCAGACTCTGTTGTAAATAGCATCCCGAATTTAGCCACTGAGACTAAAGAGAAAGGATTCCCTATTTATGTAAAATTTAATATAAATCCTAACAATGTTCACGATACTACTTTTGTGGATTCTTGTGGAACTGTTCAAACGGGCAATGACTCTTCAATTTATATAAGCTTTACTACAAGCAATTTAAGAAAATTAGCTGCAACCTTACATACCCATCCAAAGATCGGTTATGCTGCACAATCTGCAAATGACATATATACTTTGATAGAAACTGCCGCAACAGAGCCTGCACCTTACTTTAAGGGTAATTTCGTAGCTGCTTACAATGGAGATAAATATGCCATTACTATTACCGACCCTGTCAAAGCTGCTGCATTTTACAATACGAAAAATCAATTTCTTAATGGTGCAGACTGGGACAAAAATTCGATAATTGGTAAAGCTTTTAAAAAAGCGTATGATTATTTTGAAAATGGAGATTCTACTAAAAGGAACTATGCCTACGAAATGGCATTGTCTGCTGTTCTTAAACAATTTGATACTGGCGTAATTTTGAGTAAAAAAGATGCAATTGGTAACTTTAAACCCATTGTTGTAAATACAATAATAAATCCACGCAGGCCAAGAAAAATAATTTATGCTCAAGATTGTCTTTAATTTTTTACATTAAAATTTAAAAAATGAAAAAAACATTAATAATTACATTGCTTGTTTTAATATGGTCTACAAAAAATACTAATGCCCAATCAGGAGTACCTGATACTCTTGCGTATCTACAAACTATATTAGCCAACAAAGCTCAATACATTGGCCAGCCATTTTCAGTACTTAAAAATGATTTGCAAATTCAAATAAAGTATTTTTTCCCTTTTGCCGGCCACCATTATGATAAAACCAAAGAAACTTCTACTTCTTTTGGCTGGTATATTCCTCAAACTGCTGATGAGATATATTTAACTTATCCATTATTAGAAATATATTGGCAAATGCCATTAAATATAAATCAATCAGACATCATTAGGAGTACAAATAATAATAGAGGCAAATGGAATACAGATGCCGCAAATTTTTATGCTAATGCTATAATTGCAGATATACAAATACGAGAGTGAAGAAAATATTAACTATACTATTTTTTACTACAATAAGTTTCACAAAAAATACAAAAGCCCAATCAGGAGTACCTGATACTCTT
>JAFDXF010000083.1 GCA_018268055.1 Bacteroidota bacterium | reverse complement strand
GTATTACAACAACAAACCATTGAAGAAATGTACCTTCATATAATTGCATTGGAAAAACGCATCAGCAAATTAGAACAGGAGAATAAAAAACTCAAAACCAAACGACCATGAGCCGTTATTTTTTAGTTTTAATAGTCTGTTTGATGCACTACTGCGCCAATGGGCAGCAGATAGTGCAGAAGATATTCAAATTAAGTGGGCAAAATGGTCTATCAAAATTTGTAGAAATTGAACGGGCTGAAGAAAAATATTACTGTATTGGTTTTAACCTTATCAATACTATATATTCATCTTTTATTTTAAAAACAGATACTTCTTTGAATACACTATGGATTAAAGAGTTTGTAACAACATCGGGAGAGCTGACAATTAATAGTACGATTGCGCTTTCCAACGATTCGCTTATCATTAATGGTAATTATAAATATAACGATAAAAATTATTGCTGGTTGGCAAAAACAGACTCTGCATTAAATATTGCTTCTTTTCGTTGTCTGTCTATACCCAATTTTGAATACAGCCAAGCACAACTATGTAATGGTGATGTAGTGGTATATGGCACGCAACGATTTGATGATTCAATAACTCACAGAAAGATATTTTTAATTGCTATGGACACAGAGTTAAATATTAAGTGGAAAAATCAAATACAGTATTTAGATGGAAATGATAAAATTAAAATAGCTGAGTATCCGGGTAATGGATTAGTGGTACAGGCACAGGCTTATATTACGTTCTCTACACCTACAGTGCCTGATTTGAATACATTTATAGTACGCATTGATTCAACGGGCAATGTAATTTGGGCAAAGCGAACCGGCACTTTTGGTCCATCTCCTGGCACTATTCCTTATTTATATAGTGGAGATGTTAAAGTTGACCATCAGGGAAATATAATCAGCAGTTTTCAGTCAACGTATTGGAGTATTTTAGACTTTGATAATGTACTTCAAAAACTAGATCCTCAAGGCAATGAAGTTGCATGTAAACGATTTGCCAACGTATCCGGGCAAGATGCTTTAGTTGATAAAATCACCATTAGACCAGATGGCGATATATTGCAACTTATGAACCACAATTGCTTTATACAAACTGATAATAATTTCAACTTTATTTCACGAATATGGCTGATGACCTCGCCCAACGTCAGTATCCTTTACTCTAATAGCATATTTGATAACAATCAGTTACTCATCGTTGGTGTCACTCAAGGCTTTGACTATGCAATTATTGTTCTTTCAGATAGCACATCAAATATAGGTTGTAGGTATATTTATAATATCAATCTTACTAATCAAGACGTTTCATTTTTAAACACAGATATTTATGCTGATGTTTTACTGAATAATTTGTCCATTTCAGATACTATATTAAGTGTTAGTTTAAATAATACTACTTCTTTAACAGATAGTATCATTTGTCAAACCACAACATCAATTAATCCACAACCTGAGGAAAATGAATTAACCCCAACTATAACAAATAATTATATTTATTTAGTTAGTGGTAAAACAGTTTATTCTATACAAATTTTTGATTTAACAGGACGTATTGTAAATAGAGTTATGTCATCTAATATTATTGATATTACTTACTTAAAACCTTCAATTTATTTTGTTAACATTTATATTAATAAAAATGTATTTAAAACTTATAAATTCATTAAACAATGAGAAAGATAATTATCATGTTATGTTTAGCAACAACAAATTCTGTTGGACAAAATGTACTCAATGCATATAACAATTCATTGATAGATCAAAGCAAGTATAATTTCATTAATCCAACCTCAAGTTATCAAAATAATTTTATCTATTCAATTCCACAAGGCAATGGTTACTACAGAGGAGAATTTGAAATTTATTTTGGCAGACTTCCGTGGTATCAACTTTTTATTGACCCTGTTGTTGCACTAGGTTCAAATGTTAACACTGCAGTGCCATACATTTTTTCTATGAGTTACTTTTATGAGGTGGTGTCGTTTCCATTTCATAATGAATGTGCTTATGTAGGCTCAGGAGACTGCACAGAACAAACGCCTTGCAGCACTCAAGTAAGAAATATGTATTTACCTGTTGAAGATCAAAATCATTTTACTTATTTGCCTTCTGATAACTATTTTCAATTTGCACAGCTTATTAGCCAAACAAATACAGATAAACTTTTTATAAAAACACCTGCAAATTTCGTTGATTCAAAATTTTCGTCAGGATATTTAACTGCTAGCAACCGCCCTGCTCATACTTTGTCAAGTGGAGCGTTTAGAGTATTGTACGGTTTTCCAAATGAGAGAAATATTATACCACAAAGTGTAATAAAAACAACATTACAACTTCACTGCGGACCGGATTTAACATTTCCTGTTATCAACAAATTTTCCTTTTACACAGATCTTTCACGAGGCAGAATGAGGTATTATCCGTTTATACCTTGTAATCAGGATATGGGAAATTTAGACGCATGGGATGTGATTTTTATTCCAGAAGTTCTATATTCAGATAATCAATACACCAATTCTTGGAACGACTTAATCTTGAGTAATGGTACATTAGATTATTTTCCTTTTAATGAGATTACAGTTGCACCAAACAGTTGTCCTTCTGTTTCAAATGTGCCGGATATTAATCTTGATCTATATAATCCAAAGGATTTGGTTAATTACTATAATATTAACTATCCGAATACTACAGTCAGATACCAACAAATGTATAATGATATTGCAACAAATAGTCACTTAGTTTGGTCTAACCCATTTGCTTTACCTAGTTGTTTCCTCAGAAATAGCCAAGGGGCTGTAATTGCAGGTACAGAACTAGCAGGTAGTAGCAATATTACCATTTTACCCGGCATCCGCCACAGTTACTTTATAAACCAAAACACCGATTTAAACATCATCAACCCAACAGAAAAAGAAATATATAACCCCAGCGAGGCTACCATCACAGCAAGTAACTTTGTGTTTCCGCAGGATTATACTTTTAAAACCATCAGAGGTGTTTATCCCAATGAGGCAGAAGCGCTGGCTTCACGCATAGCAGAGAACGGCTGCGATGCCAATACCGATTTAAGAAACGTGCCTGTTAAGACAGACCT
>JAFDXF010000082.1 GCA_018268055.1 Bacteroidota bacterium | reverse complement strand
TCGTTGCAGGGCATTCACTGCAAAGGGTGTTAGCGTTTTTTTTCCATAACTAAAAATTTTGTAACCCCAAATCTAACGAAACTCGCTTTAACTCATTGCTGAAAGCAATGTTGGTTCAACGGTTTACGGCTTGCAGCAGGTGGGGAAATAGAATTCCTTTCCGCCCGAGCCATTGCCAAATTTATAATAAAAAGTTCATTGTTTATTCTATCGCTCAATAGAGTTCTTTCCGCCGGAACTACCACACAATAATGTTACAAAAGCTGATTGTTTTCCGTCAGCCCCACTTGCTGCAAACCGATGTATGCGGTTCTTGCCTATTGTGGTTGAAGTTTTTTTCTTTTTTTGTTAGCCTTTGTCCGTAAAGGTTTTGACTTGCGATTTTTTAAAAAGTCGCTGAATGCTTTATCGTCTTTTTTGTTCAAAGGTTTGCTGATAAAAACAAAGTCTTTGTCATCCATTTTTTTGAAATCTATCATAGCTTAAAGTCTTTAAAATATTTTGTTGTCAGAATATACGCTTCTTTAGTGTCAATAAACATTCTGCTGCTACCAAATAGTTTTGCTCCTAATGTCCTTGAGTAATGGTCAATTAGCTGTGTCTTGGCGACGAATGATACAACTCCAGCATAACCTTTCTCAAAAGATGTTTTACAAGCAAAGGCAACAAGATTACCAGCAACTCCCAGATATAGTTTTTTCTTTCCTTTGTTGAATTTGGCGCTTTCTATCAAATCCATAAAAATATGGTCTCCTTTGTCAGTTAAACTAATAAGTCCATGTATTATGTCAGGATTATTTATTGTTGTCAACTTAAAAACAGATTTTTTACTGTCTTTTGTTTCAGTTTGCCAGTTAAAAACCCACTCAATTTTCTTTATCTGTTTCGTTTCTTTAATCTGTTCAATTAATGTATCAAAAACCTCACCGGAAACTGCGTTTTCAATAGAATTGGTTAGCTTGTCAACCTCAAATTCAAGTCCTATTTCTTTTCGTTTTTTCACCTTACGAATTTACGAAATTTATGTGTGTTTGGCAAGTTTAGAATGATAGGCGTAATGTGTCCGCTGGCATGACCGCTTACGTTTTCGGGCTTTGCGTTCGGGCGGGTTTTCGGAGCACAAAACTGTCAACCAGCACAAAACTTGAATAGAAGCACAAAGCTCCAAGTTTGCACGTCACCCCGCCTGACGCAAAACCCGTGTTAGCAGTAGGCCTTCCTTCAAAATGGGAAGTCATCATCTTCGTCAGTTTCAATTTTTTTCTTAGGTGTCGCTTGAATTTTGTTATTTACAATAAACTCTGCTCTTTTGTATAATTCGTCAAAAGTTACTATTTCTGGGTTGTTGGTGTTTCGTCTATAACTCTCAAAGCAACTCACAATACTTTCGTCTCTTACCAACTCCTTTGTGTTACCAATTATCAAAATTCCTTTAGGCTCAACTGTATAAATGTTTTGCTTTTCTAAAAGTCTAATATTTTCACCTTTTTGAGAGTCTAAGCTCCATGTCCTGCAATTTACCTGAATCTGAGAAATTGCTCCCAATAAGTCTGAACTTAGGAGCCAAACATCATTTCTCGGATTTTTCACCTGTCTAGGTTCTGTCTTTGTATAGCTTAAAAGTTTGGTTGCAGGTGTCTTAATTTCAACTAGAACAGTAAAGTGAGAATCTGCGACAGTTTGCATTAAAAAGTCTCCCTTTTGGCTTCCTTTTCCTTCATATGTTCGTCCACCGTAGTCTGGTTGCTCTTTCAGTAAGTGTAGAAATTGATAGTTTAAGCCATATCCAAAAATCCAATCGTTATTAGCAAAGAAATTTTGCCAAAACAATTCGTCATCATTGTTTGCTTCTAAATTCTCTTTAAATGTATTTAGTGCATTGCTTCTATTAGTTTGAATCCTAGCCAAGGACAATCTTGTAGCTAAGTCAGGATTAGAAGATATTAATTCATTCCAAACTTCTTCACCATAATTCTCAGATAAAAGTCTTTCAATAAATGTTTTTCTGTCCTTTGGGATTTTTATTATTTCGTCAGCTTTTGCAATTGAAAACTCCTGAACCCCATATTTTACTCCTTCTTTGTCTACTAATGCATAAAGCTTTGAGAGTTCGTCATAAATTTTTCTAGTGTTTTTGCTGTCAAGGTTTAACTTAACACCTTCGCCACCTTTAAGTGAATTAAGGTTAATACTTTCAATGTCTTCCCATTCGTCATTTTTCTTTTTACGTTGGTGAACTATTGTAATTCCAACTGTTTCCCCAACTTCTTTTTTCTTGTCGTTTAGGTCAACAAAAAGCACCTTTCTTGTAGTTGTGTTTTCTTCAATTACAACAGGTTTTGCAAGTCTTGCAGAGTAAAGAGAAGTGCTTACTGTTTTATAATTTTCCATCTAATGTTGTGTCGTTTTAGGCTTACTGCTAACTCTTATAAAAGTATCCGACAAGCCCACCTAAAAAAAGCCCGTAGTTAAAAGATATTGGCGGGCTTGTCGGTTTACTTTATCGTTGGCCGACGTTTGTGCTGTTTGTATGGTACAAAGTATTT
>JAFDXF010000081.1 GCA_018268055.1 Bacteroidota bacterium | reverse complement strand
GGTCATAATATTTCAACTTATTGCCTTTATGATGTACAGCAAGGTGGCGATGATGGTTCAGGTGGTGGTTATGAAGGAGAAGGAAGCGGCGCTGGAGGCAATGGCGGCAGTGGAAGCGGCGGCGGTGGCACTCCACCCAATTGCACACCCGGACATCACAGAAGTGCACAATACCCGCCTTGTGAGCCGGGGTGGGAGCCTTTAGAAGACGAAGGTGGTAATCCCCTACCTCCTGAACCAATTGATTCTTTATTAGCAAAATATTCAAGAGCGATAAGAGATACTGCTATATACATATATGACAACCTTAGTAAACCTTACAATATTGAATATTCATTTACAGGAACGTTACAAAATGGACAGATAATTCCAATCGAAATAAGAACCAATAATGATAGTCTATTTGTTATACCTAAAGTAATGATAGGGAGAGTGCCATTACTGTTTATTTGGCATTCACATGTTAGTCTGAACTCAGACACAAGAGAAAGAGGCTGTTTCTCGCCAGACGATATTAATGTACTTCGAAATGTACGGTGTTTATCGCAAGGTTTTATTTCGTTTGTCGACTGTCGTGACAAAAGATATGCTTTAGTCATATCGAACGTTACTAAAGCTACAACTTTTTTTAACAACACTAATTATGAGCAACTCTATACTAATTATACGAGTGCTTACTCTATAAATACTCAAGAATATCAAATTAACTGCATAAAAAACGCTATAGGGAATAGCACAGTCAACGGAGTATCACTTTATGTTAGTAACGACTCTCCTAATTTTCAAACATGGACACTCCTAAACCCTTAAATCAATTTTTATGAAAAAAATAATCCCTTTTTTATTTGTCTTTTTCCTTTCTTTTGTAAAAATCTCTAAAGCACAAACTGCTGATAGTATAGTCAATCATTTATTGGCTATAAATGAAAATTCATACATAGGATTACCTTTAGATTCAATTATTGCACATCTTCCTTCCGGCTACACCGAAATGAAGATTCTTGATTTAAGAAATACAGCAAGATCGTTATGCATAAAATATCCAAATAAAGTTTGGATTGAATTACATGTCAGGCAGTTTATACATATAAATCCATTTAGTGCAAATAAATTTTGGGATTTAAATGCGTTTAAGTTAGAAAAACTGTATAAAACAACGATATACAAAAACAACAATTGCTATAGGAACTGTGACCTAAGAGAGCCGCAATAGGTTTTTCATACAACAGTTTCCTAAAAAATCTAAATCATTTTGACGCTCAATATTTCATGAATTTTGTAAGCAAACTTATGTTGTAGATTTCTCCTTCTTAGTACATTTCAAAGACAGAATATGTAATAAGGCTTTTATATTACATCAAGTAGTAAAATATCTTTTGCTGCAAAAAACTTCCACACATACGAAAAACAAGAATCAGCACGAAACTCGCTTTCGCATAAGTGTGCACAGCTTAAATGAAACAACAATTAAACTATTATTAAGCCACTTTAAACAACCTTTAAACCAAATTCAACCTTAACCTAAATATTAGCCTTCATCTCAACCCACCCCTACCCTTTCCCAATTGCGAAAACTACAACCATTTTAAAGTTGTAAATTCGCCGTTTAATTTTTATCAAATTAGAATATTAGAATGAGCAAAAAAGGTAAAGTGCTGGTGGCGATGAGTGGTGGTATTGACAGTACCGTTACCGCTTTAATGCTACACGATCAAGGGTATGAAGTAGTGGGCATCACTATGAAAACTTGGGACTATGCTTCAAGTGGAGGCAGTCGCAAAGAAACAGGATGTTGCAATCTGGATTCTTTTAATGATGCTCGTCAGGCTGCGGTAGATCATGGGTTTCCACATTTCATTTTAGATATTCGTGATGAGTTTGATGGTTTTGTAGTAGAAAATTTTGTGGAAGAATATCTCGCAGGCCGCACACCCAATCCCTGTGTTCTTTGCAATACGCATATCAAATGGCGAGCACTTTTAAAAAGAGCAGATGCTCTCAACTGCGATTTTATTGCCACCGGGCATTATGCCAAAATCAGACAACATGAGAACGACCGCTATGTAGTAAGCAAAGCAGTAGATCATACCAAAGATCAGAGTTATGTACTTTGGGGATTACAACAAGATTTATTGAGCAGAACAATTTTACCGCTTGGCCCTTATCGCAAAACAGAAATTCGTCAAATGGCGCATGACTACGGATATCCTGAATTGGCAAAAAAACACGAGAGTTATGAAATATGCTTCGTGCCGGATAATGACTATCGTGGATTCTTAAAAAGAAAAGTGGATGGATTGGAAGAAAGAGTAGCCGGAGGAAATTTTATTGATAAAGATGGGAATATTTTAGGCCAACACAAAGGCTATCCATTCTACACAATCGGCCAAAGAAAAGGATTAGATATTGCATTAGGCAAACCTGTTTTTGTAACAAAAATAAATCCTGATGACAATACCGTTACATTGGGCGATGAAAACGATTTGGAGCAAAATGAAATGATCGTCAGCAAAATAAATTTAATTAAATACGAAACGCTAACTCCCGGAATGGAAGCCGTTACCAAAATCAGGTATAAAGATCAAGGTACACTATCCAATATTTACCCTGAAAACGGAACAGTAAAAGTCCGATTTTATGAAAAAGCTAAAGGAATAGCACCCGGCCAAAGTGCGGTTTTTTACGAAGACGATGATGTATTGGGCGGTGGTATCATACAAAGAGGCAGTTTGGTTTAAATTTTTACAATATTTAATGCTTAAAAAACGTTTTTTACGGAGAATTTTCATTCCCCGATTTTTGTTTGTAGCTTTAGGCATCCAACAATCCGTAACCGTGTTTAAAAAATAAAAAACTTATTTACAAAAACCGAAAAACCGTTTATGAAACAACTGACGAAGTTTAGCTTATCTCTCGCCATTATTTCTTCATTATTCTTTTCATCTTGCAATGAAAAAGAAACATTAACTACCGATGCGCTAACCGACTATTACAAAATGACGCCCGGTAAATACATTACTTATCGTTTAGACTCTTTAGTCTTCACCAATTTTGGAAGAAATACAGAAGTGCATAGATATCAAATTAAAGATGTGGTGGATGCACAGATTACAGACAATCAAGGCAGGCCTGCATTCAGAATATTCAGATACATCAGAGATTCTGCCGGAACGCAAAGTTGGCAACCCGCCGGACTTACATATTCTGTTACACTACTCAATAATCAAGTAGAAGTTTCAGAAGACAATCTGCGCTTTATCAAATTACATCTTCCTATAACGGATGGTTACACTTGGAAAGGAAATAAATATTTACCTACCAGTAATTGCCCTACTGCTACCGGCCCATATTGCCAACTCTATAACTTTAGCAATGATGATAATATGCCCGATTGGGATTATCATTACGATGGCCCGCTTTCTACTTTTTCTTATCAGGGAAAAAATTATACAGATGTGCTAAATGTAGAACAGATAGATGAGTCATTTAATGTACCCATTACTGTACCTACTGCTTATGCTTCACGCTCAAGATCAGTAGAAAGATATTCAAAAGGAATCGGATTAGTTTTCAGACAATATGAATTGTGGGAGTATCAGCCTAATACAGGAGGTGCAGGCGGACCTTATAAAACAGGATTTGGAATTACTTTGTGGATGATAGATCATAATTAATAATTTAAACTTAGTCGCACAATTAATACATGAAAAAAATTTTAGCCTTCGTATTATTCTCCATTTTAATTTCAAATGAAATTGACGCACAACTTACTCGCTACATTGTAAGATTTAAAGATAAAAACAGCAGCCCTTATTCTTTTTCAAATCCACTCTCCTATTTATCACAAAGAGCGATTGATCGCAGAACAAAATATGGCATTGCTATTGACAGCACTGATTTACCGGTAAATCCCTCCTACATCAATCAAATTAAAAATATTGCCAACGTCACACTGCTAAATATTTCAAGATGGCAAAATGCAGTTACAATCAAAACTACTGACCCTTCAGCATTAACAACAATCAATAATTTATCATTTGTAAGAAATGTAAATACTATTGCTGCAAGGAATGTTGATCCCGGAATACAAGCCAATAAATTTGAAAAAGAAGATTTAGATGCAATAGTTCCACCATCTGCAAATAGAATAGCTGCCGATTATTATAATTATGGCGCAGCCTCGTATAATGAAATTCATTTGCACAATGGTGAATTTTTACACAACATTGGACTAAGAGGTCAGGGTATGCAAATAGCCATGTTAGATAATGGATTCAATAATTATTTAACCCTAAAAGCATTTGATAGTGTGAATGCCGAAAATCGTGTACTCGGTACTTGGGATTTTGTAGCAAATGAAGCCAATGTGGCTGACGATGGCAGTCATGGTATGAGCTGCTTATCGACAATTTGTGCAAACATTCCAGGGCAATTTATTGGCAAAGCACCCAAAGCAAGTTTTTGGCTTTATCAAACAGAGGACAATACAAGCGAATACCCGATAGAAGAGTTTAATTGGGTTTGCGGTGCAGAAAGAGCAGACAGCTCAGGTGCAGATGTTATTTCTTCTTCTTTGGGTTACTATGATTTTGACGATCCTTCATTTAATTACACCTATGCTCAAATGAACGGTCATTCAACGATTGCCGTAATAGGCGCAAGCAATGCTACAAAAAAAGGAATGCTCGTTTTTTTAGCCAACGGAAACGAAGGCACAAATGCTTGGCATTATCTCATCACGCCGGCCGATGCAGATAGCATTTTAGCAGTAGGCGCTGTTAATGTATTAGGAGCAGTAGGAGGCTTCTCCAGTTATGGCCCTTCTGCTGATGGCAGAGTAAAACCTGAAGTAGCATCTGTTGGCGTTGGCTCTGTAATTCAATCGACAGGTAACACAGTAGTTTCAGGAAATGGAACTTCTTTTGCTTGTCCTAATATGGCCGGATTGGGAACTATTTTATGGCAGGCCTTTCCCGAGTTCAACAACATGAAAATCCGAACTGCACTTTTACGAGCATCAAGCAAGTTCACCACGCCAGATGATCGCATTGGCTATGGGATACCCAATATGAAAACTGCATTTGCAAATCTATTGATTGATTATGCTACCTCTTCTGCAACCGTTAATTCATGTAATGCAACAATCAGTTGGACGAGTAAAGATGTAAGTAATATGCTTTATGAAATAGAAAGAAAATTACCGGCTGATGCCAACTATTCCAAAATCGCAGATGTGCCTGCATCTTCAGGTGCACAATTGACCACACATTCTTACAGCTTCAATAATGCAATCCTTAGCCCTATTGCCGGTGTAGTTTCATACCGTATTCGTCAGGTGATTGATACGAATGCAGCAAGTTTTACTGCTGTATATGTTGATACGGCGAATGTTAGTATTGCGTCCGGTTGTTTTGCCACCGGCACCGGAGGCGGAACTCAGCTGCAAGAAAAAATTTCTGTACAACCCAATCCTGTTTCAGGCAATACAGCTACACTGATAATAGAAACTCCTTATGCAGTAAACAATATGCCCATATTGATATATGATAGCAAAGGCAGTTTGATATTGAAAATGCAATCATCAAAAATTGCCGGCAAAAAAACTATTGATATAGATGTGAGTAGATTTTCAAAAGGACAATACTATATCAAAGTGATGAACAACACGCAGCCTATTGGCACTGTTGAATTGATGACATTATAAAACACAACGAAACAAAGCAGCGAACATTGTATCGGCTTTTTGATCATAGCCTTTAATTACTTCTTGTTTCACTAATTCTACGTTACGATTTATTTTTATAAAGTCAACATTTTCTTCATTTTCTTTTTTGAACACCGAACAAGTAATGTAAAGCAAATAACCATTTGGCTTGATACATTCAAGGATATTTTTCAAAATCTTTCTTTGTAAAATGGCATACTGAGCAATCTTATTTTCATCAAAATAATATAATTGCTCCGGTGTACGAGCCCAGGTGCCGCTACCGGTACAAGGCACATCTGCAATAATTAAATCATATTTTTTTTGATAACTCAATTTATCAGTTGATAAATCTGCAATGAAATTATTGAATTGAGTGATACCTGCTTCTTGAAATCGTTTTTTTAAATTATGCAAAATACTTTCTCGAATATCGCTGACCGTTAATTCAATATTTCCCAATATATCTTTTGCTAAAATAGATTTTCCACCACTCGCTGCACAACAATCCCAAACGCTTTTTATATTTTCTTCTTTTAGCAAATTCAAAAATGACCCTACTCTTTGCGAACTAAAATCCTGAATGACCGCTTCTTTATTTAATTGAATTTTATCTTCAACTTTTGTAGCATTGGGCAATGAAAAACAGTCGGTGCCAATTTCTTTGAAAGCAAAGCCGCTATCAATAAATTTTTGTTTGATAGATTTTTTATGCCCCGGCCTTAATCGCAAAAACAATTCCGGTTGAATGAAAAATGAATTACAAAAACTTTCATATTCAATTTCTTCACTCAATTCATTTTTCCAAGGGAAAATAGCCTTACTCAAAACACCAACAATATTGAGTTTCTCTTCAAATGACAAGCCGATTGATTCTTTCCACTCAGGTTTCAAAACATCAATTAAAGGATCAGTTGAATCGGTACATAGAAATTTACCAATCAATATTCTCGGCGAAAGTTCCAAATCTCTTGCAGCTTTACCCATTCTGAAAAAAGCAAAACATAAATCGGCAATAGCTTTTCTATCTTTTGAACCATATTTTTTATGTAGTGAAAAATATTTTTTTAAAAAATGAGCGAATGGCTCTGATCCCTGATATGATTCAAGTATTGCAGTAGCAGTATTTAGATATGAATAATAACGGCTCACATTGCAAAGTAAGCAGCACAGTTTGCTTTGGCAAAAGAAT
Organism: Bacteroidota bacterium; assembly: GCA_018268055.1. Taxonomy (GTDB): domain Bacteria; phylum Bacteroidota; class Bacteroidia; order Chitinophagales; family Chitinophagaceae; genus JJ008. Next base: position 9,332 of record JAFDXF010000081.1, on the reverse strand, counting down.
TATTTCTTATTGGTAATAATATTTAGATGCTGTAGTGTCTCCACCCGGCGTTCTTATCCCTGTACTTGAATCGGGCAGATTGAATGAATTATACTTAAATGTATAATCCATATTGAAACTGCGAGCCGGTGTTACAGCATTCGTCATTTCAGTTTTAACTTGATTATTCAAACTGAAATAAGAGGTCTTTCCCAATATAATTGCCTCTTGAATCATTATCAGCGGGCTATTCTTTGTATCGTAAGTAAATAATTGAGTAGAGGCAAGCGATAATGGACCGCCCGGTGCAGTTACCGTTTCACTAATCATTTTCAATAAATTCTTTCCATCAGAAGAATAAGTATATGTATTTTGTGCTGCCTTTGTCGGTGGTAATGGAATAGGACTTCCGGTCAATTTTAAATAATGTTCATCCTTAGCAATATTACCAAGAGAATCATAAGTAAAGATAGCGCTATCTCTTGCCGCAATAGAACCTACTTTCAATGCAAATACTGCATATTTATACTTTGATGCAGCTCTGTCATAAAAATAAGAAGTTACAATACTATCCACACCTGCCAGAATTAATGCACTAGCTGTCCGGATTGATTTAGTAATTACTCCGGTAGAATCTCTGACAATAGTTAGTAAGCCACTTATATCTTGGCCATTTGAAATTCCTGTTGTTTTTTCTACAATAAGTTTCTTTGCACCATCAAAAGAAAAATCGACCTGAGTCGTATCAGTGGCACCTGTTTTAGATTTTATCCTATATAATGTTTTAGCAGTGGTTAAACTATTTCCCCAGCCCCAGTCAATTTCTTTTTGGCATGATAAAACACCAATCAACACTACACTTAATAAAACAACAATTACACGACTCATAATAAGTAAGACTAAAGTTCTAATAATGTTTTTACAGGATCTTTTCCAAAAAGCAATAAAGAAGGATTTTCTAATAACTCTTTCACTCTTACCAAAAAACTTACTGATTCTCTTCCGTCTATAATTCTATGATCATAGCTCAACGCCAAATACATCATTGGCTTTATCACTACTTGACCATTAAAGGCCATGGGTCGTTCTTGTATTTTATGCATTCCCAATATCGCACTTTGCGGAATATTGATAATCGGTGTACTCATCAGAGAGCCAAATACGCCGCCATTAGTTATTGTAAATGTGCCGCCGGTTAATTCTTCAGCAGTTAGTTTACTGTCTCTTGCTTTGCCGGCAAGTTCTACTACTTTCTTCTCAATATCAGCCATACTCAAACTTTCCACATTACGCATTACAGGTACTGTCAATCCACGAGGTGTACTCACTGCAATACTAATATCGGCATAATCATGATACAACAATTGGTCGCCATCTATATATGCATTTACAGAAGGCCATTCGGCAAGTGCAATGGAGCATGCTTTTGCGAAAAAGCTCATAAAGCCTAAACCCACTCCATGTATTTCTTTAAACTTATCCTTGTATTTATTACGCACTTCCATAATGCTGCTCATATCCACTTCATTGAAAGTGGTAAGCATGGCAGTGGTGTTTTTTGATTCTACCAATCGGCGAGAAATTGTTTTACGCAGATTGCTCATTTTTTCAATACGAACATTTCTGCTAAACAATTCAGCACCTACAAATGCTTTCTTGCCGGGATGTGCTAATGCTTCCAACACATCTTCTTTCAATATCTTTCCTGCAGGGCCTGTTGGAGTTACCGTTGTTACATCCACTTTCTTATCAGCAATAATAGCAGATGCTACAGGAGTTGCTTTTACTTCTGTAGCCGTATTAGTTACAGGCTTATCTTCAAACTGAACTTTAGATTCTTTTTTAGCCTCTTGCTTTTCAGGAGTTTTGGTTTCAACATTAGCTGATGCAGGCTTTGCTGCATTTTCATCAATACTTGCCAGTAAGTCCCCAATTTTTATGGTATCACCTTCATTGATTGGAGCTAATTTTATAACACCTGCTTTTTCGGCATTTACTTCAAAAGTAGCTTTCTCACTTTCAAGTTCAGCAATCACTTCATCTCTTTCTACATACGCACCATCGTTCTTCAACCACTTGAGTAGCGTTACTTCGCTAATAGACTCTCCGACTGCTGGTACTTTTATATCTATCATAATTTTTTGTTCTTAATTGTTTCAAAATTCGGAAAAAAGCTAATACAACTATTTATTAGGTATAAAACCAATTTTATTTTAAATACTAAACGCGGTGTCAATCAATTCCAATTGTTCTTGAATATGTACTTTGTTATAACCTGTAGCCGTAGATGCCGATGCCTGACGACTAATAATGCCAAAGTTTATACTCAATAAATTCATTCTCAAAAATGCTGCTGCACCCATATTGAGTGGCTCTTCTTGCACCCAGAACCATGTAGCCTTACTATATTTTTTATGAAATGATTCTAATTGTTTATAGGGCAGCGGATAAATTTGTTCCAAACGAATAATCGCTACATCCGATCTGTTTTCTTTTTGTTGACGTTCTGCTAAGTCAAAGTAAATTTTACCACTACAGAGTAATACTTTCTTCACCTTATCCGCATCTGCACGATCATCATCAATCACTTCTTGAAATCCGCCGGTAGTAAATGCTTCAATTCTTGAATAGCTTCCATGATGACGAAGATTTGCTTTTGGTGAAAAGTTAACCAATGGTTTTCTGAAAGGCCATGTCAATTGTCTTCTCAATGCATGAAAGAAATTTGCAGCCGTAGTAATATTAGTAATAACTAAATTTAGTTCAGCACTCAATTGTAAAAAGCGTTCTAATCTTGCACTGCTGTGTTCAGGACCTTGGCCCTCATATCCGTGTGGCAAAAGCAATGTAACACCATTCATCCTATTCCATTTTTGTTCGCCGGCTGCAATAAACTGATCTATCATAATTTGACCACCATTACCGAAATCACCAAACTGTGCTTCCCAAATAACCAATGCGTTAGGGTTTGCCAAGGCATAACCATATTCAAAACCAAGTACTGCATATTCGCTCAATAAAGAGTTATAAATTCTGAATACGCCTTTTGCACCTGGTATTCTACTTAATCTGTTATATGATTCATCGGTATTCTCGTCTCGGATTGCAGCATGACGATGACTGAATGTTCCTCTGCGCACATCTTGCCCACTCATACGCACATCTTTCCCATCCAATAATAAAGTGCCATAAGCCAACAATTCTCCTGTAGCCCAATCCACTTTATTTTCAGTTTGAAATAGTTTTATTTTGTCTTGTAATATTTTTTCAATTTTCTTTAAAGGCTTGAAACCTTCAGGCCATTTCATCATAGCATCAAAAACAGTGCGAAAGGTTTCTTCCGAAATAGCGGTATCAGGAGAAACATCGAAATCAGCAGCAGTAGCTCTTCTCAATTTTTTCCACTCTATTTCAGGAGGTTGATATTGATAAGGCAAAGGATTCTGTTTTATTTCATCTAATCGCTCTTGCAAATCATCCCAGAATTTTTTCTCCATTTCCTTAGCAAGCACTTGCGCATCTTCTTCGCCGTTCTCGAGCAAATATTTTACATATACTTCTCTGGGGTTTGGATGCTTATCTATCAGTGCATATAAATGTGGTTGCGTGAACTTTGGATCATCACCTTCATTATGCCCATGTCTGCGATAGCATACCATATCTATGAACACATCGCTGTTAAACTCCTGGCGATATTTTGTTGCAATTTCCACACACTTAATTACCGCTTCAGGATCATCACCATTTACATGAAATACCGGTGCTTGTATCGCAGCTGCCAATGAAGTACAATAGTCTGAACTGCGTGCATCTTCAAAGTCTGTTGTAAATCCAATTTGATTGTTGATTACAAAATGAATGGTGCCACCGGTGTAATATCCATCCAAGTAACTCATCTGCAACACCTCATACACAACACCTTGCCCTGCCAATGAAGCATCACCATGAATTAATATAGGAACAATTTTATCGTAGGCACTATCATACATAATGTCTGCCTTCGCACGAGAAAATCCTTCTACCACAGGATCTACTGCTTCCAAGTGAGATGGATTGGGCATCAGTTTCAAGTGAATGTCTTTGCCGGATATCGTCTTTGTATCACTACCATAACCCATGTGGTATTTTACATCGCCGCTGCCCATTGTTTGATCGGTCTTTGCAGTGCCTTCAAATTCACTGAAAATTTGCTCATAAGTTTTGCCCATTATATTCGCCAGCACATTCAGCCTTCCTCTGTGTGCCATACCTATTACCACTTCTTTTGCATCATAATCTGCTGCTGTGCTTATAATAGCATCCAATGCAGCAATTGTGGTTTCACCGCCTTCCAGAGAGAAACGTTTTTGCCCGATATATTTTGTATGCAAAAATTTTTCAAACATTACTCCCTGATTCAATTTCTCTAAAATTCTTTTCTTCTTTTCCAGCGATAAATCATGCAGCATTTGCTGTTCTACGGCTTTCGAAATCCAATCCACTTTATTCTGATCGCTGATGTATTTAAATTCTATGCCTAAATGATGTGCATAGCATTTTTCAAGATGTGTAAGAATATTGCGCAGAGATGTTTTTCCCAACCCAACAAAATTGCCGGCTGCAAATTCTTTATCAAGATCGGCATCACTAAGTCCAAAAAACGAAAGATCTATGTTGGCGCCTCTGTCTTTCCGCTCACGGATAGGATTGGTTTTTGCAATCAGATGTCCTTTGTTTCTATAGCCAAGTATCAAGCGATATACTTTAATCTCATTCATCCAATCCACGCCGGACTCAGTTTGTGCAGAAGCATTTTCTGAAACAACCGTTTTCGCTCCTGCAGTACCATTGGCGACAGCAAAATCAAACCCTTCAAAAAATTTACGCAAATCAAGGTCGACTGATTCGGGATTGCTCACAAATTCTCTGTAAAGGCTTTCAATATAAGCCGGTGAGGAATTAGTAATAAAGGAAAAATCTTTCATCTCGTATAGTTGAAAAAAATTAGTAGCTACACTGCAATATTTAGCAGAATTTCGGCAAATATCGTTCAAAAAGGGTAATTAAAATTCTTGTAAAAAGAATACTTAGTTCAAGTTACAAGTGCAACACCTGCAAAGCATTTTTGAATAACTTTAAACCATATTAATTAACCAGTAGCACTTGTTGGTTGAATCTGTTTTATTGATGTTGGCATATAGCGCAGTTTCTATTGCTACTTGTGCAGATTCCAAATTTGTAGGAGGGTAGGCGTCAGTCTTTTGCTCATCGGTGAACACCATGCGTATATTGCCAATATGGTCATTCAGTAAGCAGTAGAAGAGGAAAATCCTACAAAAAATGAATTTTGAACACTTTGCTTAGTAAAAAACAGTCATTTTCTTAGCCCATCACCGTTTCTTGAATTTTTAAGCTATTATTCAAAAATTCAATATTAAATTTAGAAAATATTAATTGATTTACCCTACCTTTGCACTCCTTACAAAAAGTATAGAAAATGGCTAATCACAAAGCGACTAAAAAAGATGCCCGTCAGGCAGCAAAACGTGCCGAAAGAAATAAATATTACGGTAAAACAACTCGTAATGCAATCCGTGATTTAAAAACACAGAAAGGCGATGAAATGGGTAAAAAATTCCCTGATGTAGCCTCAATGATTGACAAATTAGCTAAGCGTGGAGTAATTCATAAAAAGAAAGCTGCAAACCTGAAAAGCAAGTTGGCTAAAAAAGCTAATGCAGCAGCAAAGTAATTATTTACAATAAATTATTTGAAAGGCATCTCAATACGAGATGCCTTTTTTAATTTGTGGCTTATTCATTACATCCAAACATTAAATTTATGAAGCGCATTCTATTTTCTCTTCTAGTTATTTCATCCTCTTTAATTGGGCAGGCTCAAAAAATCACTACTCGGTTTGAACAATCGGGTGGAAAAGAATCACCCAATTATTTTGAGATCATTGATTGGTGGAAAAAATTAGATGCCCGATCACCTATTGTTCAATTGCAAACAATGGGTATGACCGATGCAGGATATCCACTTCATCTCGTATTGATATCAAGTGATAAAGATTTTAATATTGCTTCTTTAAAGAAAAAGAATAAACGAATTATTTTGGTAAACAATGGCATACACCCCGGCGAGCCGGATGGAGTGGATGCAAGTATGCTTTTAGCAAGAGATATTGTTACCAATCAATACAAATTACCTTCAAATGTTGTACTTGCTTTAATCCCGATTTATAATATTGGCGGATGCCTAAATCGTAGCCCATATTATCGTGTAGATCAGGATGGGCCGGAAGAAAGAGGCTTTCGAGGTAACTCACAAAATCTGGATTTGAATCGTGATTTTATCAAGTGCGATTCAAAAGACGCAAGGGCATTCACTGAGATTTATCATTTACTAGACCCTGATGTATTTTTGGATAACCACGTAAGCAATGGAGCAGACTATCAACACATAATGACATTGCTCACCACTCAGCACAATAAACTGGGCGGTGTTATGGGCGATTACTTAGAAAAAGAGTTTGAGCCGGCACTTTATACTTCAATGAGTAATAAAGGATATGCGATGGTGCCTTATGTAAATTCATTTGGTGATACTCCTGAAAATGGCTGGCCAGAATATTGGGACAGTCCTCGCTACAGTAGCGGTTATGCGGTTTTATGGAATACATTTTCTTTTGTTCCTGAAACGCACATGTTGAAACCTTATTTTCAAAGAGTGCTTGCTACTTTTTCTTTAATGCAATCGTTTATTGAATTCACTACAAAAAATAGTGAGCAAATAAAAAAACTTAGAGATCAAACGAAGCAATCTGTAAAAACGATGACCAACTTTCCGATTAGTTGGTCATTGGATAAATCACAATTCAAAGAAGTTACTTACAAAGGATTTGAAGCCGAAAAAAAACCAAGTGAAGTGTCCGGATTCCCACGTTTATTTTATGATCGCAATAAACCTTTTGAGAAAAAAGTAAAAATTTATAACTACTATGCTGTTAAAAATTCAATAGCAAAACCCAAAGCCTACATTATCCCTCAAGGGTGGTGGAAAGTAATAGAACTTTTGAAGTTGAATAAAGTGCAAATGACACAATTGCAAAAAGATACCTCCATCAATGTAGAAGTGTACAAAATAGAAGATTATAAAACAATGCCTCGTCAGTATGAGATGCACCATTTGAATTATGAAGTAAAACTCAATACGACACAACAATCCTTTAAATTTAAAAAAGGTGATTGGTTTATTCCACTCAATCAAGAAGCCAATCGTTTTTTAATAGAAACATTAGAACCTCAAGCGGAAGACTCTTATTTCACTTGGAATTTTTTTGACGCCATACTCGGACAAAAAGAAGGCTATAGCGCTTATGCTTTTGAAGACGTTGCTGCTGATTATCTAAAAGAAAATCCAGCACTTAAAACAAAATTGCAACAACGTGTAGCAGCAGATACAGCTTTTGCAAAAAGTGGAAGAACTCAATTAAATTTTGTATTTGAAAACTCACCTTGGATGGAGCCGGACTATTTACGTTATCCTGTTTATAGAGTCTTATAGTGTGAGCTTTTCTTATCTATATGTTTAAACAAAAATCTACCCAATAATAAACCTAAAAACAAAACCAATACGGATAAATATCCGACCCATTCGTAGTGCAATAGTTTACCGGCTGATTTATTTTCGGTAACAATAAAACCTGCCGTAAGTGATGCAAGTCCGGTGCCTAATTGTTGCACACTGCTATTCAAACTCATAAAGCCACCTCGATTATCATCAGAAGTAATTCCGGTTACCATCGTTTGAGAGGTTACAGCTCTACCAGTGGCTAAAGCAAACCAAATTGCAAAGAAAATTAATACAATAAAAAATGGGAGTACAGGAAGGTTCGTTAATATGATTACAAAACCGAAAGATAAAATAACACAATATGTAAACACCTTTAATTTACCAACTTTATCAGATAACCTTCCCAAAAATAAAGCTGCCAATAAAGATGCAAGTCCACCAACAAGATAAACAACAGGTATCACACTCTTGGAATAGCCCATATTAAACTCCATGTACGAAGTGATAAATGGAATAATTAAAAAATGTCCCATCATCATAATAGAAGAAAACAACAAAGTTTTGCCGGACTCCTTATGCGCTAATACAGTATATAACTTCTGAAAGCTAAATTTCTTATTCAAAACAATTGAACTTTTCAAATGACTATTGAGTACTGGTAAATTTTGAGAAGCTAAGTATAAAATGATAAGACCTAAAAGGGCAACCAATAAAAAAGGAGTATGCCAGTTGTCGTGAAACAATTCAACAAGGTATAAAGAAATTGTAACCCCCACAGAAGATGCTATAGCAAAAGCACTCATCACAGCACCCATAGCAGTACCACGTCTTTCATAAGGAAATAAATCACCAATCATTGCAAGAACCTGACCACCAATAATTCCTCCAAATAATCCTGCAACAATACGAGCAATAAGAAGTAAATAGTAAGAATTTGCAAAACCACAAGCTGCAGTGCCGATAATGAATCCGGTGTAAGTGAATAATAATAATTTTTTTCGTTCAAATTTATCTGCTAAAAAGAACATAATAAGTCCGGCTACAAATGAGCTAATGGGGTAAGATGCTAATAGAATACTGAATTGTTTAGGAGAAATATTAAAAGCTGGCATTAGGTAATTACCCAAAGGCATCATAATCATAAAGTCAAGAATATGAGTAAAGTTTATTGAAGCCAATAAAACAATAATGGTTAATTCCTTTCTTGACAAACGCATAGTAAATTGATGGCAGATATAAAAACAAAAAAGCCTTACATTTCTGTAAGGCTTTTTTAATAAATATGGCAGCTACCTACTCTCCCGCATTTTGGTGCAGTACCATCGGCCATAAGGGGCTTAACTTCTCTGTTCGGTATGGGAAGAGGTGAACACCCTTGGAAAAACCACCATAAGAATGTAATGATTGATAAGTTATTTAATAAGACTATTTTTTAAAATACTCAAACAGATGAGTTTTTAAAAAAAAGAATTATTACTTATCTCTCAAATAAGATCATATTGGGAATGTTAGAAGGAATCTGAATAATCATGTCTGTTTTTAGAAAACAGAAAAAAAATTAAAGCGTACAGGCAATTAGTACTACTCGGCTTTGCTGTTACCAGCTTTACACCTATAGCCTATCAACGTCATAGTCTTTGACGGCCTTTAAAAGTAAACTCATCTTGAGGTAGGTTTCACGCTTAGATGCTTTCAGCGTTTATCCTGTCCGTACATAGCTACTCTGCATTGCACCTGGCGGCACAACAGATACACCAGCGGTACGTACGACCCGGTCCTCTCGTACTAAGGTCATG
>JAFDXF010000080.1 GCA_018268055.1 Bacteroidota bacterium | reverse complement strand
CTTTTAGAAAGTAGTCGAAGGCGGTAGTATTATTGATGACTTTTGTTAAGATAGATTGTATGCCGGTTTTCAGCATAGCAGTTTGGCGGTTTAAGTTTACATTCAAAAAAATAAATTTTGAATGTTTTAGTAAATATATAAATTTTAAAAACAGATTTCCAAATTTTTATTGAAGATGTTTTGGTGTAATGGACATTTGTGGATTTTTTTTGCTTGTTACTCTCAAGTGGTCAAAAGTGGATGTGTTTATTCTTCCTGCTTTTTTCCCGTCAGAGTATTTGTCATCAACTTTACATCATCAAGCAAACAGAAGTAGAATTTGCTGAATATTTAAGTTGCTAATTTTATACACTTTAGCCAATTAGCTCAACAAAATTCGTTTTCCGCTAAACTATATGATTGAATTACAGTCGTTTTTTTATAAATAAGGAGTGGATAAGTCGGGGGAGCCAAGACAACAAAGGCCTTCTTACAGTAACAATAATTGGTAAGATTTTTTTTCTACGTTAAAAAGTAGGTTGCCTCAACATAGGCAACCTATTTTTTTATTGTCAACCCGAATTGGTTGATGGCTGTATTACTTTGATACCAAGCACGTGCATACCGAATTTGTAGCCGACCAAGCTTCACACCGGCGCCCAAAGAAAATCCATTTAAACCATTTCCGGAATTTCCTACATTTAATTCCCTTCGTCTTAGAAAATTGTACCCGACTTGCGCATCAATCCTGTCCGTTATAAAAACAGAAGTAGCCAACACAAAATGGTCCATCAACTTGCCCACTGAAAAATTATTGGTATTTGCATTGGCATATCCATTCTGATTATTGAAATTGATATCATCATACCGAATGTTGAAGCGATGAATTCTTTGAGCAGTAAGTGAAAAACTAAAAGGAGCACTACTCAGTCGCTTGGTTATACCCACCTGAATATCAAAAGGCAATTCTTCACCATTTGTCCCTTCATATTTTTTAATTTGAACGCCCATATTTTTGACTAGCAAAGAAGCAGAAAAATGTTTTGCAGTATCATTATAGAAAACACCAACATCGGTAGCAACGCCATTGGATTTGTATTGCCCGTAATTAGAATTTATAAATTTTAGCGTAGCGCCAAAATTCCATTTCTCTAAATATGGCTTTGATGCTGAAACCTGTGCTACCCAATCAAACGGTTTGAACTTTCCCAACACATTTCCTGCAGCATCTGTTTCGGTGACAGTACCATAATTGAAATAAGTAATACCACCTGCAAAACCTATTGTAGATTTATCAGGATAATAAGCACCACTTAAATGAAAGATATTGATACCCGAGTAAAAATTATTGAATACCAAATTAAGCTGTTGGTTCATTTCAGGTTTTAATAAGGAAGGATTGTTATACGCCAACCCGACATCATCCGAAGGTTGCGATACATTGATGCCCCCCAAACCCGTTAACTGTGGTGTATTAGAAAGTTTTAAAAAATTAAATACAGCATTTCCACCCAATGTCTGTGCAGCAACACCGGAAAAAACGCAAGATGAAAATATAAAGAGTAAGATTTTCACGTTTTGCGAAAATAGCATAATATCAAACCCACTCCTATCCTACCAGTGCTATTTCTAAAACCTGATTCATTGTTTTCACATAATGAAATTTAATGCCCTTAATAAAATCAGAATCTATTTCCTGCACATCTTTTTCATTTTGCCAACACATCAATATCTCTTTCAACCCGGCTCTTTTTGCAGCCAATACTTTTTCTTTAATACCACCCACCGGTAATACCTGACCACGTAAAGTTATTTCACCGGTCATTGCTAAAAAAGGTTTTACTCGCTTACCCGTAAGTGCTGATGCAATTGCTGTCATCATCGTCACGCCTGCACTGGGGCCATCTTTTGGCACTGCGCCTTCAGGTACGTGTATGTGAATGTTTTTCTTTTCAAACAATGTAGCATCTATATCATACTTTTTTGCATTGGATTGCAAGTAAGTCAAAGCAGTACTGGCACTTTCTTTCATCACATTACCGAGATTTCCTGTTAGTTTTAAATCTCCTTTTCCGTCACTCAAGCTTACCTCAATAAATAAAATATCTCCTCCTACATACGTCCAGGCAAGACCAACTGCCACACCGGCCATATTCGCAGTTTTATAAATATCATTGCTGTATCTTGGCTTGCCCAATATTTTTTCAATATCCTCACTGCTTACAGTTGGTTTTAATTTATCTTTTGTTGCCAATTGCCTTGCTTGATATCGCATCACAGAAGCAAGTTGCCTGTCCAACTCTCGTACCCCACTTTCTCGAGTATAATCCTGAATTATTTTTTCTACTACTTTATCACTTATCTTAAAAGCTGAGCTTTTTAATCCATGTAGTTCTTTTTGCTTCGGCAATAAATGTCGTTTCGCAATTTCAACTTTTTCTTCCACAGCATATCCACTCAGTTCAATAATCTCAAGTCTGTCACGCAATGCGGGTTGAATGTTTTGAATATTGTTTGCCGTAGCAATAAATAAGACTTTACTCAAATCATACTCCAGCTCCAAATAGTTGTCATAGAAATTATTGTTCTGCTCCGGATCCAATACTTCTAATAATGCAGAAGAAGGATCTCCTCTGAAATCATTTCCTACTTTATCTATTTCATCCAGTATCATCACAGGATTGGATGATTTGACTTTGCGAACGGATTGTAATATTCTGCCCGGCATTGCGCCAATATATGTTTTACGATGACCTCTTATTTCACTCTCATCATGTAATCCGCCTAAGCTTAGTCGCACATATTTTCTGCCGATTGCATTGGCAATGCTTCGCCCCAATGATGTTTTACCAATACCCGGAGGACCAACAAAGCAAAGGATTGGGCTTTTCATATCGCCTTTCAATTTCAACACTGCGATATATTCTAAAATCCTTTCTTTAATTTTATGCATGCCATAATGATCTGTATCCAAAATCTTTTCTGCACTTTTTAAATCATAATGGTCTTCAGTATATTCTTCCCAGGGCAACTCCAGCATTAAATCAAGATGATTGTACGCCACTGAATAATCAGGAGTGCTGGGATGCATACGTTCCAATTTTTCAATTCCCTTCTTAAACATTTCTTTTGCTGCATCAGGCCATTTTTTAGCATCGGCTTTCTTTTGCATTTCTTTCAGCTCTTGCTGATTGCTATCACCGCCCAACTCTTCCTTGATGCTTTTCATTTGCTGCTGCAAGAAATATTCTCGCTGCTGCTTGTCAATCTCTGTTCTTGTTTTAGTGGTTACTTTATTTCTCAGCTCTGCAAACTGAAGTTCCTTTTGCAACAGTTTCATCAGCATATCTGCACGATCTCTGATTTTATTCAGTTCAAGAAGTTTCTGTTTATCTTTTATATCTGTATTCAGATTGCTGGAAACGAAGTGTATTAAGAAAGATGGATTTTCAATGTTGCGTAAAATTATTGAAGCCTCCGAAGGAATATTGGGAGAAAGCTGCACAATATCTGCTGCCAGGTCTTTGATATTTGCTACATAAGCATTAAAATCTTCGTCTGTTGGCGATTCTTCTTCATCCAATTTTTTGATGCGAGCCCGAAAATATGGGTCTTCTTCTACGATTGCCTCAATGGAGAAACGACTTTTGCCTTGTATAATAATGGTAGTGCCGCCATCGGGCATTTTGATCAACTTTACAATTTTGGCAACGGTGCCTACATTCTCCAAATCACGCACCAACGGGTCTTCTACATTACTGTCTTTTTGAGCAACCACCCCAATTAGTTTATCGCCGCGATAAGCATCGTTTACCGCTTTGATACTTTTATCTCGCCCAACAGTGATGGGCAAAACCACACCGGGAAAAAGAACTGTATTTCTTAAAGGAAGTAAAGCTATTTCTGCAGGAATCTCTACACTATTCGGATCTTGCTCTTCATTTTCATTAAGAGGTATGATGGGCATAAAATCCGTTTCATCTTCAGGTCGTAGTATTATATCATTCAAATTCATAATTCAATATTCTTTAGACAATCTGTCACTTACATTTTTCCAATCATCAAGAAGCGGTAAAAGTATAACAGTATGCCAGTATTGTCAAGTTTTATGCCTATGAAAAAATACTGTCAAAATGAGTGATTAGAGTGTTATCAACACAAAAAAGGCTGCCAGAAAAGTCTTGCAGCCTTGCTATAATAGTTTTTATCTATCTACAATGCTATTCCCAATGAAACCTGGAATCCTTGATTTTTCCACTTGCTTTGGTTATTGATATCATTCAGATTATTTAAGCCAACTACATATCGGCCACTCAAGCGAAGAGAACTTAGCTTCACTTGTACGCCACCCAACATAGAGAAATCACCATTCTTAAATGCATTGGAGCCATTTTCTAAAGCAGTTTTGTCTTTATTGATTAAAACACCAAACTGTGGGCCTGCCTGCAAGGATAAGATGTTGCCGATTAATTTATAGTTTAATAAAATTGGAATAGATAAATAATTCAACTTCACATCACTCCCATTAAATGCATGTTGATAAATATGATTGAAATTGCTATCTACAGTAGTGCTATATTGATTAAAAAGAACTTCGGGCTGAATTCCGATTTTCTTACCAAGACCAATTTCGGCAAAGCCCCCGATATGGTAACCATATTTAAACTGATCATTAAAAGATTTACCATCTATTTTGGTAATGTTAGCTCCGGCTTTTGCTCCAATATGAAATTGAGCCATCATTGCCTGACTTATGATAAATGTAGTACATAGTAAAAGAATTTTCGTTCTCATAAATATTTTTTTAAATAAATAATAAAGTTGACTTGGTAAAAATGACAAATACAAAGCCAGAAAACTGAGGTACTTGTTAATTTGTATTAACGAACAATTGAAATAAAAAGTATTTTAATGAATACACTTCATCATAACATTATGTGAAAAAGAAAAATGAGTAATTTTTTGAGCGATAAAACAATAAAATTTTTTACACCAATTCAATCACTGTTATTTCCGGAAGAATACCTACTCGTCCCGGATAGCCAAGAAAACCAAAGCCTCTGTTTACATACAGTTTTTGATTTCCTTGTTCATAAAGCCCTGCCCATTCTTTATACATATACTGTATAGGACTCCATTTGAATCCCGGAATTTCAACACCGAATTGCATTCCATGAGTATGCCCTGATAGCACTAATGAAATATCTGTATAATCATTCAATACTTCAGCATGCCAATGCGAGGGATCGTGACTCATTAAAATTTTAAAACTATTTGAGTCGCACCCAGTATATGCTTTCTTTAAATCACCGTGTTTTGGAAATCTTGCTTTGGCACTCCAGTTCTCTACACCAAGCAATGTAATCTTGTCTCCATTTTTTTCTAACTCCACATGTTCATTCAATAACAGTTTCCATCCAAGTTGCTGTTGTATTTGTTTCAGTTTTTCCAGATTAGCAATCTTTGCATCGGGGCTTTCCCAATGAACATAATCGCCATAATCATGATTTCCTAAAATGGAATACACACCCAATGGTGCTTTCAGCAAGCTAAAAATATCCATGTAATCATCCATCTCCGATGCAAGATTATTAACTAAATCTCCTGTAAAAAGAATTAAATCCGGTTGCTGATTCATAATCATTTCAATTCCATGCATTACAGCCTTTTTATTATTAAAGCTACCGGAGTGTATATCGGATATCTGTACAATTTTTAGCCCTTTAAAACCTGAAGGGAGATTTTGAAAAGTCAAAGATTGCCTTATTATATGATACTTGTATTTATTGCCAAATCCATAAACCAAAGAGCCGAATAACCCGCCACCGGCTATCATACCTGCCCAGCTCAAGAAAGCAGAACGTGTAATACCTTCAGGCGATGGCGAAGAAGTAGTATTTCTGTGCGAAAACAATTTTTCAATAATCCATTGTATTCCACGTCTTAAATCATCAAAAAGAAAAAACAAAGCTGCGATTAACTTAGCAAAAAATATTCCTGCAATAACCGAGAATAAAATGGATTTCAAAAACTGAAATTGCTGCTCCATTTTTAAAAGAGGTAATAAAATCAGAAACAATAAAGCCAATACGGAAATTGTCCAGTATATGACATACACTATAATTTTTGTACGGCCCGAAAAGGAATCAGTCATGGATTTTAACACCTGAAAAAAATAAATATCCAGCAGTACCATAAAACCCAATAAAAACAGCCAAAAGCTTGAATTTCTCATAAATAAACTTCAAATATAAGCAGCTTATATCTGCTTGATTTCAATTGCCGAAAGCTTAATTTTGCCGCAAGCAATTATAGATTGGGCAAAACTTAATTTTGTTTTCAACATTCGGAATTGCAATTTTACCAATATCAATTTTATACTCCAAAGTAAATCGGCAAATGGCAAGAATAATAGGTGTAGCAAACCAAAAAGGCGGTGTAGGAAAAACAACTACTGCAATAAATCTGGCAGCAAGTTTTGCTGTTCTGGAATATAAAACGCTTTTGGTGGATGGTGACCCACAAGCAAACAGCACAACCGGTGTCGGTTTTGACTTGCATAATATTACAAAGAGTCTGTACGACTGTATGGTAAACGGTGCCAATGCCAAAGAAGTAATTCTGAAAACAGAAATACCTAATCTGGATCTTATCCCATCGCACATCGACTTGGTCGGCGCAGAAATTGAAATGATCAATTATCCTAACAGGGAAATGGTTTTGAAAACCATTCTTGAAGGAGTGAGTGATGAATATGACTTCATTGTCATCGATTGCTCACCATCACTAGGGCTTATTACAGTCAATGCACTCACCGCTGCCGATTCGGTAGCCATACCGGTGCAATGTGAATTTTTTGCATTGGAAGGATTGGGCAAATTGCTCAATACCATTAAAATTGTTCAAAGCAGATTAAATACAACACTACAAATAGAAGGTATATTGATGACTATGTATGATGGCCGTTTACGCCTTTGCAATCAAGTAGTAAGTGAAGTAAGACGCCACTTTGATGATATGGTATTTAATACAATCATTCACAGAAATTCAAGATTGGCCGAAGCGCCCAGTGTAGGAAAGCCGGTAGTATTATATGATGCAAATAGTAAAGGTTCTATCAATTATCTTAACCTTGCAAAAGAAATACTCCAGAAAAATGATATGACAAAAATGAAAAACGAAGAAAAAATTCTGGAACTTTAAGACTATTCACGATATGAGTACACCAAAACAAAATAAAGATTTATTAGGAAAAGGTATTCGCTCTTTGTTGCAAAATATCGACTCTGATTTAAAAACATCAAGTGGTCAATTAAAATCATCTGTAGTAGAAAATGCTACCGGTGTAAATCGAATAGCTATTGATGAAATAGAAACGAATCCGAAACAACCACGTCGTGACTTTAATGAGCAAGCACTACAAGAATTAGCACAGTCCATAAAGCTGCATGATATTATTCAGCCGATAACTGTATCAAAACTTTCTTCAGGGAAATACCGACTCATTTCCGGCGAGCGAAGATTGAGAGCATCTAAAATTGCAGGGCTCAAAGATATACCTGCCTATATTCGTCAAACAAATGATGCTGAACTTCTTGAGCTTGCCCTTTTAGAGAATTTGCAAAGAGAAGACCTGAATGCAATGGAAATATCGCTTAGCTACAAACGGATGATGGATGAATTGGATTACACACAGGAGCAGGTAGCAGAGCGAATGGGAAAAGACAGAAGTACAGTAGCCAATTTTATCCGCTTACTGAAACTTCCACCCGACATACAACTCGCCGTAAGAAATGGTGAAATAAGTATGGGACACGCAAGAGCATTGATAAATGTAGATACAGTAGATAAACAACTTTACATTTTTAAAGAGATAAAAGAAAAAAGTTTATCGGTAAGACAAACAGAAGCGCTTGTTAGAAATTTATATCGTGAAACCGGCTCTGTTAAAAAACCTGCAAAAAGTCATTTGTCGCCCGTATTTCAACGGATAGAAGATAAATTAGCATCTCATTTCAGTACTCGTGTAAAACTCAAACACGGAAGAAACGGAAATGGCCAGATTACTATTGAATATTATTCTACTGAAGAATTCAATAATATTCTACGGCAAATGAATGCGGATATTTAACTTCAAATACAAATTGAGTAATAGAAAAATGTTTCAAAAACAAATTGACTTGAGAAGAAATTACTTGTTGCTTTTATTTTTATTGAGCATCTCAAGTCAAATCTCTTTTGCACAAAAAACGAAAAAAAATAAAGAAGTAAAAGCAGATACTATTTCAGTCATATCTAAACCGATTTACAAAAACAGATACGACTCTGCCAATCAAGCGCATAGTCCTAAGGTTGCCGCTATTCGTTCTGCAATTCTTCCCGGTCTTGGTCAGATATACAATAAAAAATATTGGAAACTACCCATCGTATATGGCGCATTGGGTACAACAGCGGGAATCTTTTTTTACAATCTGAAATATTACAATGACACAAGATTTGCTTACAAAGTGAAATATAATATGCGAGTGAATCGCACGGACTCAGCATTATACAGTCAGATAAAAAACATCTTAAAGCCGGTTGATGAGGAATCACTTCGTTCTTATCGGAATCAATTTCGGCGTGATCTGGATTATTCTGTTGTATTCTTTCTGCTTTTCTGGGGATTGAATGTAGTAGATGCTGCCGTAGATGCACATTTAAAATCATTTGATGTAAGTCCAAATCTTGGTTTGAAATTAAAGTCAGGGTATAGTGAGTTGGCACAAACCACCGGAGTAAGTTTGGTAATGAAAATCGGGAAATAAATTTTTATATTTTAGTATCCATTAAATATTTTATCCAATGAACATTGCATTGATCGGTTATGGCAAAATGGGAAAAGCCATTGAAGAAATAGCCGTAAAAAAAGGACATCAAATCATATTGACTATTGGCACTCAGAATGCTGATTCATTCACCAAAGAAAAATTAGCAGGAGTAGATGTTGCCATAGAGTTTACTACACCACATAGTGCCTTAGAGAATATAACGAAACTTATCGGCTGGAATATACCCGTAGTAAGTGGCTCTACCGGATGGACGGAAAAATTAGAAACGGCTAAGGAGCTTTGCAATGTAAAAAATGGAGCATTTGTTTACTCCAGCAATTTCAGTGTTGGCGTCAATATATTCTTTGAAGTAAATAAAAAATTAGCCGACTTGATGGCCCAGCGAAAAGAATATGAAGTCATTCTTGAAGAAGTACATCACACGCAAAAAAAAGATGCACCGAGTGGTACTGCTATTACACTTGCCGAGCAGATAATGGAACATATCCCACATAAAAAACAATGGGTAAATGACTTGAGTGATAATCCGGAAGATTTAGAAATCATCAGTCAGCGTGTGGACACTACGCCCGGCACACATCATGTGAAATACTCTTCTGCCATAGATAATATTGAAATCATTCACACAGCCCATAACAGAAAAGGGTTTGCTGCAGGTGCGGTGTTAGCAGCAGAATTCATCCAGAACAAAAAAGGGTTTTATACAATGAAAGAAGTGCTTGGTTTATAAACAAGCAACATAAAAAAAGCCATCCGATCAACGAATGGCTTTATCAATAATATTTTTATATTGTTACACTTTAAAGTGAGCAAAAGCTTTGTTTGCTTCAGCCATACGGTGTGTATCTTCTTTCTTTTTGAAAGCTGCACCTTCGCCTTTGCTTGCTGCTACGATTTCATTCGCTAATTTATCAGCCATGCTGCGACCGTTTCTTTCACGGCTATAGCGTACCAACCACTTAATGCTCAAAGAAATTTTGCGATCTGTACGAACCTCTGAAGGAATCTGGAAAGTAGCACCACCAATTCTACGGCTGCGTACTTCTACAGCAGGTGTAACATTAGCTAAGGCTCTTTTCCATACTTCATAACCATCTTCACTTGTTTGCTTCGCTACTTTATCCAAAGCGTTATAAAAAATAGTGAAGGCTCCACTCTTTTTTCCTTCCCACATTAAATTATTTACAAAGCGGGTCACTAATTTATCATTAAACTTTGGATCCGGTGCCAGGGGCAATTTTTTTGCTTGTGCTTTACGCATAGTTGTATATTACTTTAAACCTTAATTATTTTTTTGCTTTCTCTTTCTTAGTACCATATTTAGAACGGCTCTTCTTTCTGTCTTTCACACCGGCAGTATCTAATGAACCGCGAACAATGTGATAACGTACACCCGGAAGATCCTTCACCCTTCCACCACGTATTAAAACGATAGAGTGTTCTTGAAGGTTATGCCCTTCACCAGGGATATAAGCAATCACTTCTACTTTATTTGTCAAACGAACTTTAGCTACTTTACGAAGTGCTGAGTTTGGTTTCTTTGGCGTAGTTGTATAAACTCTCGTGCACACACCACGACGCTGAGGACACTCATCCAAAGCTCTTGACTTGCTCTTTGCTTTGATGATTTCTCTTCCTTTTCTTACTAATTGTTGAATAGTAGGCATTTTGACCTTTTAATTTATCCCGATTTTTGGGACGGCAAAGGTAAAGACGAGTGAATTAACTTCCAAAAATGACACTCTGAATTTCCAAAAATTTACCCCAAAAGTGGAAAATTTGATAATAATTTTATATTTTATTGAATTTCAGATAGTTACACCTTCTGCATCCAGTGATATTTATCCTCACGCTTACCTTCTCTTATATCTGTAAGCCAGTTTTTCAGTTTTGGAGCGGCTTCCCACTTCTCTACATCAAACTTCATATCAAAATCTTTGTAACGTAATTCTTTGATTAAAGAAATAGTAGCTGCTGTACCGGTACCAAATACTTCTTTCAATTGGTTGGATTTATAAGCTTCTATTATTTCATCAATACTTAAAGATCTCTCTTCAACTGTAAAGCCCATTTCTTGAAGTAGTGTGATTGTGCTTTGACGAGTAACACCATCTAAAATTGTACCTTCTTCAAGTCCCGGAGTGATGGCTTTATTGCCAATGATGAAAAACACATTCATTGTACCACACTCCTGCACATTTTTATGATGAATGGCATCCATCCACAGCACCTGATCAAATCCTAATTTTTTCGCTTGTGCAGTTGCATACATTGCTGAACCATAGTTTCCGGCGGCTTTTGCATAACCCACTCCACCGGGCGCTGCACGTACATATTTTTCTTCTACATAAATACGCATAGGCGCACTATAATAAGGGCCGGTCGGGCTTAGAATAATCATGAACTTATATGTATCCGAAGGGCGAACGCCGATTAAATCATCCGAAGAAAACATAAATGGGCGTATATATAATGAGTGGTCATGCTTAGATGGTATCCAATTTTTATCCAACTCTACGAGTTTACGCATGCCCTCCATAAAAATCTCTTCCGGCACCGAAGGCATCTGCATTCTTTCCGCAGAAATATTAAAACGTCTGAAATTATCCTGTGGACGAAAAATAAACGCATTACCGTTTTGATCCTTATATGCTTTAATACCTTCGAATATTGCCTGGCCATAATGCAATGCAGACAATGATGGATTGAGCAACAATGGTTGATATGGCTTTATTTCCACATTTTTCCATTCCCCATTCTCATAATCTGCTTCCAACATGTGGTCCGAAAAATATTTTCCAAATGGTAAATTCTCTAAATTGAGATCATTTAATTTACTTGTTTCGGCTTTTCTGATTGTAATGTCCATAGCTGCTGTCATAATCTTAATTTTGAACGCTCAAAGAAACGAAAAAAACTAACAACTGTTATTAATAATTATATAAACGCAAATGAGTATTAATAAAATAGAACTAAATAATGTATTAGTGGCCAATTTGTACCCCTCAACACTGATTAATGAGGTAGAAAAGGATGAAGCGAAAAAAGATAATAAAACTGACCTTAACACGAACAATACACTGAAATATTTGGGCAATAACAAAAAGAACATTCTCATTGCGGTGCAAAACAAAGAATTTACACACTTGCCAGATAAGGATTTAAGTTTTTTAGGAAATATATTAACCGCTTGTAGATTAAGCTTGGATGATATAGCATTGATAAATCAAAACAATTATCCCGAAGCTACCTATAAAGATTTTATTGAAAAGTTTCAGTCCGAAAAAATTATTTTGATGAGTATAGAGCCTACCTCTATCGGATTGCCCATCAGCTTTCCACACTTTCAAATACAAGCTTTTTCAAATGTTTCATATCTAAGTGCGCCAGCATTAGCCGAGTTAGAAAATGATCAAAAGCTAAAAGCAAGTTTTTGGACTTCGCTTAAAAAATTATTTAACCTCTAATTCATAAAATAGTGAAACTCGTTTTTGCAACCAATAATCAACATAAAGTTGAAGAAATTAGAGCCTTTGTTGGCGAAGGGTTTGAAATTATTACATTAAAAGAAGCGGGCATTAATATAGATATACCCGAACCGTTTGATACATTAGAAGAAAATGCTTCTATAAAATCCTGGACGATTCATAAGATGACAAAAGAAAATTGCTTTTCAGAAGATACAGGCTTGGAAGTATTCTCGATAAATAATGAGCCCGGTGTAAAAAGTGCTCGCTATGCCGGCGAGAACAGATCATTTGAAGATAATATTGATAAACTATTAAATAAGCTGAAAGATAAAACAGATCGTTCGGCTCGATTCAGAACAATCATTTCTTTAATTATTAATGGCAATGAAACTTTCTTTGAAGGTATCTGCATGGGTAGAATAATTGAAGAAAGAAGAGGAACAAATGGCTTTGGCTATGATTCAGTCTTTATTCCAGACGATTACAATCGTACATTTGCTGAAATGACTATGGAAGAAAAGTCACATTTAAGTCATAGAACAAAAGCAACAGAACAATTAGTATCATTTTTAAAAAAATAAAATAAATCACCGGTTTTGACACCCAAAAGCAACCAAAATATTACAGAACTCGACTTAATAAGAGGATGCCTTGAAGGCGACAGACGAATACAGCAAGAACTGTATAATCGTTTTTCACCCAAAATGTATGCAGTATGCCTTCGCTACGCAGGCAATGCAGAAGAAGCGCAAGACATACTTCAAGAAGGCTTCATCAAGGTCTTTAAAAAATTAGATAGTTTTCGGAATGAAGGCTCTTTTGAAGGTTGGGTAAGACGAATTTTTGTAAATACCGCTATTGAGCAATTTCGTCGTAAAAGATACCTGATGCCGGTAACAGAAAAAGAAGAAAACACGATAGAAGGAAAATATCTTTCTGTATTGGACAATCTTGCCGCTTCTGATATCATGGCACTGGTTCAGGAACTATCTCCCGGATACCGTACCGTTTTTAATATGTACGTTGTAGAAGGTTACAGTCATAAAGAAATTGGTGATATCCTTGGCATCAGTGAAGGCACCAGCAAATCACAATTATCAAGAGCTAAAGTGATTTTGCAGGATTTGGTTAAAAAACATATTGATAAATACGCAGGTTCAAAAACAAAATAATGAGCAATATCGTCCAAGATAAATTAACAAACTACGAGGCAGTACCTCCCAAAGAAGTTTGGGCAAGCATTGCTTCTGAGCTGGATGATTCTTGTCTCTCTGATTCATTTCCCAATACCCTAAAAAATATTGAAGTTGCACCACCTCAAAATGCATGGGCATCTATTGCAGCTTCATTAAATGCTTCAGCAGCATCCTCATCGCCTTATGTTGAAAAACTAAAAAATGCAGAAGTAGCTGCACCCCCTCAAGTTTGGGATAATATAAAATATGCACTCGAAGTAGGTGACAAAGCTATACCAGCGAGAACTCGCACTTTAACTTCGATATTAAAATATGCTGCTGCAGCAGTGGTGGCAGGGACTTTAGTATTTGCCGGAATCAGAATGATGAATAATGATAAAGGCAATAAGGATAATCTAGCAACATTAAAAGCCGATACATCAGTTGCACCCAATACAATTGCCGCAACTTCTCCCGCCACCGAAAACAAAAATGAAACTGCCAGCAATACAAATGAAGAGAACACTGTTTCTGTAGCAGAAGAAAAAAGGAATGAAGAAGCTCTGGAAGCCAGTAAGCATACTTATGCCAAATTAGAAACACCTTCACTCAATCGTTTAAAAGAAATTGCTTCTGCCTATCATTTTACATCTTCGGTAGATGCAAGCAACTACCCTGATGCTATAGAAAGCGCACAGAATATAAACAGATACATAACTGTTATGTCTCCGGACTGTAGCCCTGTGCGTATGTCCAAAAAATTTGAAGATATCTCCTGCTGTATTTCCGGGGAATCTGTTGATAAAAATTGTATTCTCCAGGTAGATAAGTGGAGAAAACAAGCCGCTGCTGCATCTGCTATGCGTCCGGCTAACTTTATGGGTATCATGGACATGATTGACGCTTTAGACAAAGATTAAAACCTCCTATCACAACAATTTTATTGGCTGTCGGCTATATTTACAAAACAAAAAATACAGTTTATGGCTCGTATAAAAATTGAAGTACCTCAAAATTTTACGTTTCATTGTACGATACCTATTAGAATATCTGACATCAATTATGGCAATCATGTGGGTAATGATACTATTCTCTCAATCATTCATGAAGCAAGAATGCAGTATCTCCAAAGCTTCGGTTATACAGAATTAAATTTTGCCGGTAGTGCACTTATTATGAGTGATGCGGCGATTGAATTTAAAAGTGAATTGTTTTATGGCGATACCGTCATCGCTTCAGTTACGGTAGGAGAATTTTCAAGAGTAAGTTTTGACTTGTTGTACAAATTAGAAAAACAAAAAGATGGCAAAAAAATAATTGTTGCACTTGCTAAAACAGGAATGGTTTGCTTTGATTATCAGGCAAAAAAAATCTCTCCGGTGCCCGGTGAGGCTTTGGAGAGATTAAGTAATTGATATAAACAGACTATCTAAGATTATATTTCAAAAGCAATATTATCGGAGGAATAACATTTCCCTGTATTTTGGCAAATACCAATCTTTATCATCTATCAGTAATTCTAATTTATCTGCTGCACGTCTTATGGCATCAAAATAAATATCTTTTAACTGACTTTGATAAGCAATCGCTTTTGTACGAGTGTCTTCCATTTTATTAATCACCTTTCTTGCCTCAATCATCTTACCAACTAATTCACTTAGGTTATTGATATGTTCAGATATTTTCAGCAAGGCTTTTTGCTGGCTTGCATATCCTGATTCGGGAATGCCAGCTTCTTTTAACCCTTTAATATTTTGAGCAAGTGTATTTTGATATCTAACAGCAGGTGGTAAAATATGACTGGCTGCCAATTCTCCCATTAAGCGACTTTCTATTTGCACTTTTTTAATATATTTTTCCAATTCAATTTCGTGTCTTGCTTCCATTTCGGCATGTGTATAAATTTTATTCTCTTCAAAAAGTTTCACAGCCTTCTTGGAAACCATAGCATCCAATGCAAGTGGCGTTGTTTTTATATTGGGCAAGCCTCGCTTCTCGGCTTCTTTTTCCCATGCTTCGCTATACCCATCTCCTTCAAAAAAGATTTTTTCGCTTTCTATAATATAGCGACGAATCGTCTGCATCAATGCCAATTCTTTTTTATCTCCTTTCTCAATTAATGCATCTACATCTTTTTTAAATTGCTTTAAAGTTTCGGCCATTATAGTGTTCAACACAGTCATTGGGTTGGCGCAATTTGCAGAAGAACCCACAGCTCTAAATTCAAATTTATTTCCGGTAAAAGCGAATGGAGATGTTCTATTTCTATCGGTATTATCCATCAGCAACTCAGGGATGCTTTTATGAATATCCATTTTCAAAAGACTTTCATCGGTTTCATCCATTTTATCCGATACTCTTTCTTTTACGTCATTCAATACTTTGCGTAAATAATCACCAATAAAAATAGAGATGATGGCCGGGGGTGCTTCATTGGCGCCTAAGCGATGATCGTTTTGTGCAGATGATACTGACGCTCTTAAAACTTCTGCATAATCATGTACTGCTTTTATAGCGTTTACAAAAAAAGTAAGAAACATCAGATTGGTCTTTGGTGTTTTGCCGGGAGCAAGTAGATTAACACCTGTATCAGTTGCCAAGCTCCAGTTATTATGTTTTCCGCTACCATTTATACCTGCAAAAGGTTTTTCGTGTAGCAATACCCGCAAGCCATGTCTTCTTGCTACCCTATCCATCACATCCATCAAAAGTGAATTATGATCTACTGCCACACTCACCTCTTCAAAAATAGGCGCACATTCGTACTGCCCGGGTGCCACTTCATTATGTCTTGTATGAAGTGGTATGCCCAACTTATAAGCTTCATTTTCAAAATCACGCATATAGGCATACACACGATCTGGTATTGAACCAAAATAATGATCTTCTAATTGTTGGTTTCGTGCCGAATTATGCCCAAAGATTGTTCTACCGCACATCACCAAATCAGGGCGTGCGTTGAAAAGGCTTTCATCTATAATAAAATACTCCTGCTCCCACCCGAGTGTAGGAGCTACTCTTGAAATATTTTTATCAAAATAATTACAAACATCTACTGCCGACTTATTCAGCGCTTCAATTGATTTCAATAAAGGTGCTTTGTAATCCAAGGACTCGCCGGTGTAGGAAATAAAAATAGTTGGAATGCACAAAGTTTTTCCATCACCGATCTCCATGATAAAAGCCGGTGAAGATGGGTCCCAAGCGGTATAGCCACGTGCTTCAAATGTTGCTCTCAATCCTCCACTCGGAAATGAAGAAGCATCAGACTCCTGCTGAATCAACGCATCTCCATCAAATTGCTCAAGCGCTGCGCCATCACTTTTTAAAGTAAAAAACGAATCATGTTTTTCGGCAGTAGTGCCGGTAAGCGGCTGAAACCAATGTGAAAAGTGTGTTACACCTTTTGTTTCTGCCCAGGCTCGTATTCCATTTGCTATTTGATTGGCCATAGATCGGTCTATCTTCTGACTTGAATTAATAGAACCTACAAGGCTTTTATATGCTTCATCACTTAAAAATGCCCTTGCTGTTTTTAAGGTAAAAACATTGCTGCCAAAAATGGAGGTTATTTTTCCGGGGCTATCAACTTGTTTGCCCTCTTCAATATTAGAAAGTTTTTCAATTGCATTAAATCTTAAAGACATATAATTTTTTTTACAAAAAAAAGAATATGACTTTAAAAAATCAAATAAATTAGAATATATTTTGTGAATTATTGGTTATTAATCCAATATTTCTTGATTTAAAATTAAAATAGAGAAGTAAACTGAATGTTTAAATCAAAATATCATATATTATATTTATTATTAATATCAAAATGAAAAACCTTTCTTATCCTATTCCAATCAATTAAAGCAACCATTGGGATTACTAAAAGCGGCAAAACAACACTCCTATATCTTGAAATAGCACCCAGATTATTTACGCTAAACCCAATCGCTAACAATAAAGTAAAAGAAAAGAATAAACAGAAATACAATAATGGCCTTGATTGTATCCCATTTTTATGAAAAACAATCAAAAGCAAGAAAAGAACCAGTAGAAAAATTATTTCAATTGAAGCTGCTAGTGATAATATATGTTTTACATCACTGGGATATGGCCTGAGGATAGAAAGCGAAAAAGCTTGAGGCATATTTTTTAAAAAACTAATGGCAGTCGGTTCCAATTCTGAGATAGGCACTGTTGTCCTCCCTCCTGTGATTTTCAAAAATTCTTGTTGCTTGGTCACTACTGCCTGTGGAAAATCAAATGATGAATTGATATAACGGGCAAGAAAAAACAGTACAATAAATAAAGAGTATAAACCTACAAATACTGCTAAACTTCTATGCGGCCACCTCAAAGAAATAAGCCAAGTCAATAATGCAGGTAATAAAATAATGATGATGAAATTGCGAAGCACTAATATTAAAAGCAGGCCTATCAATATTGCGATAATTCTCTTCAAACCAAATTTTTTCTCTTTAGTACCAAAGTAAATACTATAGATTATAAGACCGAGGCCGGTAAAAATCAATCCTTCTTTATGGATGCCACTTGTCCAATATAAAAAAGAAGGCAACAATATTGTAGCTACTAATATTACAGATTTTCTATTTGGAAATACATCATTCATTACTCGAAAAATACACAAAGGACCAAGCATGGTAATAAAAGAGTAGAATATTACATTGACATAATAGTTCCCAAGACTTAAAAGGTCGAATACAGAAAGAATTTTAATAAACGCATTACCTTTCAAATCGTTCCAGTAAGAATCGGTAGTACCTAAGAATTTTGTAACGCCGTCTCCATAAGGATCTTGAAATAAATTAGTAAAATACTCATGTGGATGATTGAACAGCAATTTGTATTCAATGATTCCATTTGCATGATAACCCCATGTATCCCACATTTGCGCAAGGCCTCCATAATAGATACCTATCCAACCATAAAAAATTCCGGCAATTATTTTAAGGAGAAACAGTATAATCAATTGAGGTTTCGTTAATCCAGATGATGTATAAAACTTAACCTTGGTTACTAACCAGGCAAATAACACTAAATATAAAACAAACAAAAGGTACTCCAAACGGCAAAGGTTTTATGCCGCAAAATAAAACTTATTACCAGCATTGTCAGCATAAAGTTGACAAGTTGTGCCTCATACAAGGCCACATAATGTAAATTTGCAATTCAATTTATCTCAACAATGGAAATTACCGCTAAAACTGCACAACAATTAAGACTAACAGAAGAAGAGTTTGAATTAATCAAGCAAAAACTTGGACGAACACCCAATTTCAATGAGCTCTGCGCTTTTAGTGGTATGTGGAGTGAACATTGTAGTTATAAAAACTCCATCAAGTGGTTAAAAACACTCCCGAGAGAAGGTGGCAGAATGCTCGTAAAAGCCGGAGAAGAAAATGCAGGGCTTATGGATATCGGCGACGGATTAGGTATTGTATTTAAAATTGAATCACACAACCACCCATCTGCTATAGAACCTTTTCAAGGTGCAGCAACCGGTGTAGGCGGTATTCATAGAGATATATTTACGATGGGTGCAAGACCTATTGCTGCTTTAAACTCTTTACGCTTTGGAAATTTAAGTGAAGATAAAACACAACATTTACTGGCAGGAGTTGTACACGGCATTGGCCACTATGGCAATTGCTTCGGTGTACCTACTGTTGGTGGTGAAATCTATTTTGATGAATGTTATCACACAAATCCATTGGTCAATGCAATGAGTGTGGGCATTGTAAAAATTGGTGAAACAGTTTCTGCCACTGCATTGGGAAAAGGTAACCCGGTAATGTTTGTAGGTAGTGCTACCGGCAAAGATGGAATTGGTGGTGCATCCTTTGCATCGGCAGATATCACAGATGATAGTGCACAAGATTTACCAGCTGTTCAAGTGGGCGATCCATTTCAAGAAAAAAAATTATTAGAGGCTTGTCTTGAAGTAATTCAAACCAAAGCGGTAGTGGGCATGCAAGACATGGGCGCCGCAGGAATTATTTGTTCCACTGCCGAAATGAGTGCCAAAGGTGGCGTAGGAATGAAAATAGATTTGGATAAAGTTCCAACAAGACATAAAAATCTTGCTGATGGACAACCGGGTATGAAAACATGGGAACTTCTATTGAGTGAAAGCCAGGAAAGAATGTTGCTCGTTGCCGAAAAAGGGAAAGAAGATATTGTAAAAAAAGTTTTTGAAAAATGGGATTTACCTTGTGCAGTAATAGGTGAAGTGACCGATGATGGTATTCTTAGTTTTTATATGCAAGGGGAATTGGAAGCCGCTATCCCTGCAGAAGAATTAGTATTGGGCGGCGGCGCACCTCAATATGAACGGGCATACACCGAACCAAAATATTTTACTGAAATAAAAAAGTTTGAGGTAGATAAAATTAAAGTTCCAGATGATTTGAAAAGTATTGCAAAGCAACTTATTCAACTTCCATCCATTGCATCAAAGCGTTGGATTTACAAACAATATGACAGCATGGTAGGCACAGGCAATACTAACACCAACGCCCCTTCCGATGCTCCGGTTGTTTTAGTAAAAGGGACAACGAAGGGTATTGCAGTTACAACAGATTGCAACAGTCGTTATGTATATGCCGATCCTTACAAAGGCGCAATGATTGCGGTAGCAGAAGCTGCGAGAAATATTGTTTGCAGTGGTGCACAACCTTTGGGCGTGACCAACTGCCTCAACTTTGGCAATCCTTATGACCCTGAAGTATATTTTCAATTTGTACAAGTGATTAAAGGAATGGGAGAAGCATGCAGAAAATTTGACACCCCTGTTACCGGAGGCAATGTTAGTTTTTACAATCAAAATCCGGACGGACCTGTTTTCCCAACGCCCACGATAGGAATGGTTGGCCTATTAGAAAACATTAATGATAAGATGACGCTTGATTTTAAAGAAGAAGGCGATATTATTTATGTGTTAGGAACAATTACTAATGACATTGCATCATCACAATATTTGAGCAAGATTCTTAAGGTGGTACACGCTCCTGCTCCCTATTTTGAAATAGAAGCAGAATATCAATTGCAACAAAAAGTTTTAGATTTAATCAACAATAAAATTATCAAATCGGCACACGATGTAAGTGAGGGTGGCCTCTTTGTTACGCTATGCGAAAGTGGCTTTAATTCATCTCTTGGATTTTCTATTTCTTTATCCAAAACTATTCGGCCCGATTCGTTTCTTTTTGGCGAAGGCCAAAGCCGTATTGTTGTATCTGTAAATATTAATCAGATCAAAGAGTTTGAACAATTACTTGCAGACATTCCATTTGAAAAAATTGGTGTAGTAACATCCGATGAAGTGATGATAGACGGAACATTCTGGGGCTCTATACAAGAATGGAAAGAAGAGTATGATACAGCAATAGAAAATTATTTATCCAAAGAAGAAGCCGATTCGGCACTTAGTTCACTTTAATGAATACCAGCAATACAATATTACTGACCGGCACTGCAGGTTTTATCGGTAGTTATTTCTTAGGTTATCTCAATCAGAAAGGGTTTAAGAATATAATCATTGTAGATGATTTTTCTCGTGAAGACAAATGGCCAAATTTTGAACACAAAGAATACCTACTAAAAGTTGAAAGAGCTGAACTCTTTGATTGGCTAAAAAGAACAGAAATAAAAATTGATTTCGTTATTCACCTCGGCGCTCGCACAGATACTACTGAGTTTGATTACCACATTCACGAAGAATTAAACGTTGAATATTCAAAAAAATTATGGAGTTACTGTTGTAATAATGGCAACTCTACTCACTTCAATATTCCGCTTATCTATGCATCATCGGCTGCCACTTATGGCGCAGGCGAGTTAGGGTACAAAGATGACCATGAGTTAGCATATCATCTACATCCGCTTAATCCTTACGGCATTTCCAAAAATGAGTTTGATAAATGGGCTTTGCAACAAGTTCAAACACCACCATTTTGGGCAGGCTTGAAATTTTTCAACGTATATGGCCCGAATGAATATCATAAAGCCAGAATGGCCAGTATGGTATTTCACGGCTTCCATCAAATAAACAAAACAGGAAAAGTAAAATTGTTTAAATCGCATCGTCCTGATTTCAAAGACGGAGAACAACTTCGTGATTTTATTTATGTAGCGGATATTGCTAAAGTTATTTTTTGGATGATGCAGGAAAAAACTGATGAATCAAAGAATAAAACTACTGCACTACATTCAGGTTTGTACAACTTAGGCACCGGCAAAGCAAGAAGTTTTAATGATTTATTGACAGCAGTATTCAAAAGCAGAAACTTGCCTGCAACGATTGAATACGTTGATATGCCTTTGGACATACGTGATAAATATCAATATTTCACCGAGGCTGATATGCATAAACTTTATCAAGCAGGTTATCATGAAAATTTTTCTTCTGTGGAAGAAGGTGTTCAAGATTATGTAACCAATTATTTATCTAATAACAAGTTTTTTTAATTGAATATGGGAAATAAAATTGCAATAATCGGTGGCGGAAACTTAGGCACAGCCATTGCAGAAGGGTTATTAAAAAGTAAATTTTGTAAGGCTGCGGAACTTACTGTGACGAAAAGAAATACTGCCACTTTAAACACTTTAAAACAAAAAGGGATCAACATTACCTCTGATAATCTTAGTGCTGTCAAGAATAATGATATTATCATTCTTGCCATAAAACCTTTTCAGACGATGGAATTGTTGCATCATATTAAAAAAGAAATCAGTCAGCATAAAGTTTTTATTTCAGTAGTTACCGGTATTTCTATTGAAGAAATTCAATCTGTTATTGGCAAAAAGAATCCTGTATTTCGTGCGATGCCCAATACTGCTATTGCCATTCAAGAGAGTATGACATGCATTAGTCATCAACAGGCAAAATCCGAACAAGTAGAATATGTAAACAACTTATTCAGCCAACTTGGTAAAGTAGTGACCATTGATGAGAAATTAATGGACGCTTCAACTATACTTGGTGCTTGTGGCACAGCGTATGCATTGCGCTACATACGTGCCAGCATACAGGGTGGTATAGAAATAGGCTTTGATGCTGCAACTGCATCGCTTATCGCTGCGCAAACTGCAAAAGGTGCCGCCGAACTATTATTGCAAAAAGGCAGTCATCCTGAACAAGAGATTGACAAAGTAACCACACCAAAGGGATGCACCATTGCAGGGCTGAATGAAATGGAACATCAAGGTTTCAGTTCATCGCTTATACGTGGTATTGTTGCGAGTTATAAAAAAATCGCTAAGGATTAGTTGATAACGATAGAAAGTTATTTGACACGGAATGCCACACTCCTATCGCCCCATAATAAAGTAACTGTACCATTCGGATCTATTGTAATGGTAAACTTTTCAGAAAATGATTTACTATGAGAAGCTTTTACTTTTACACGTAAAATATCTTCTGCTTCTTTATAGCTCATTGCACCCCACTGATCCCATTTTGAGTTGAAGATAATTGTCCATTCATCGCCATTTACCAAAGTAAAAAATCCATACTTACCGGCTTTAAGTGTGATGCCTTCTACTTTAATATCTTTATCGGTTTCGAATACTGTAGCTTCATTTGCTCCTGTGCGCCATACTTTGCCATCCATAGGTTCTAAATCCTTGCCGATTGTTCTACCCTTTACCGAAGGTTGACTATAAGTTATTTTGATATTTGCATCACCCACTTTTTGCTCAACAGTAGCTAATGGGCTTGGTCGTTGTGCTTTATCCGATTGTGCACAGGCTGCAAATGTATAAGCCATACAAACAGCAAATATTCCGGTTTTGATGATATGTTTCATTTTACAAATTTTGTATTAAAGGTAATATGATTATCCAAATTTTGATTCAATAGCAGTCCAATAATTTATTTTTGTGCAATGAATATAAATATCCGGGCAATTAGACCAGACGATAATACAACCCTTTCTAAAATCATAAAAAGTACATTAGTTGAGTTTAAAGCAAATCACCCGGGCACTGTTTATTATGATGCGTCAACAGATAATTTATCAGACGTTTTCAAAACTCCACGCTCCTATTATTTTGTAGCTGAACTGAATGATGAAATTATCGGAGGCGGTGGCATTTATCCTACTGACGGGCTTCCGGATGACACTTGTGAACTCGTAAAAATGTATTTATTACCTGAAGGAAGAGGCTCCGGCATTGGCAAAATACTCATTGAAAATTGTATGGCAAAAGCACAAGTATTTGGCTTTACAAAAATTTATTTAGAAACTATGCCTGAACTGAAACAAGCTTTAGGTATTTATGCTAAATACGGTTTTGAATATTTAAATGCACCAATGGGCAATAGTGGGCATACAGGTTGTGCATTATGGATGTTGAAAAATTTGAGCAATTAGATAAGTGCTACTTCATAAACAGGGCTGAACAAATATAATTTTCCGGTGGCCAACTCCTGACACTTATATCTTTTCCTCAGCCTCTCGCCCTTTTGAAATATTCGTCCATCTATAATTTTAAATTTTGCACCTTGTTGCAGTTCTTCAATTAAACAATAATCATCTCCAGAAGTATTGTATTTTCTTAACACTCTCAATAATCCATCTTCCGCACAACTACTTGCTGCGGGATTGTGTACGATTGATTTTAATTCAGCCACTATCTCTTCAGGAAATACTTTATGTTCTATAAATTGTTTCAGCAACTGGCCAAATATTTTTTTCCATTCTCTTCCATGTGCGTTTACATTATTACCATATTGTTCATACGTAAGCAAATGAGCTAATTCGTGTAGCAAAGTAATTAGAAATGCATAAGGATTTAAATTCCCGTTGACGCTGATACGATGTGTATGATTTAAAGTACGGTGTCGATAATCGCCCAGGATACTTTGCCGCTGCCTTGCTATGGTAAGATGCACTTTATAATGTTGCAAATAGTCTGATACTGCATCTACGGTGCCGTTTGGCAAATATTGCTGCAAATGATTTAGTGGAACTTCTTTTTTAGGCATTCTTTTTTCTCTTGAGCAATCTTTGTAGCGTTGCAACTTCTACAATTGAATAAACCATATACAAACCCATACAAATAAATAATGCAGGCTTATTCGGCTTGCCTTGAAAAGCAATTAAATAAACGGCCACAGCAATTA
Organism: Bacteroidota bacterium; assembly: GCA_018268055.1. Taxonomy (GTDB): domain Bacteria; phylum Bacteroidota; class Bacteroidia; order Chitinophagales; family Chitinophagaceae; genus JJ008. The sequence continues at coordinate 84,823 of JAFDXF010000080.1, read as the reverse complement.
AGCAAATAAAAAACTTTACAGCAAAACTTCCATACATTCCATTTATTGCGCCATAAGATGTCTGATTTTTTAAAGAGCGTTTATATACCAAGTAGGACAATAATGTAGCGACAAAAAGAATCATATTACCCAAAATCAAAACATCTGTGTCGATTCCATTTTCAGTAAGCCAATTTTCCAATGCAATTGTAACTATATTGATCAATGCAAATAGAAAAATTAAAATATACCATGGTTTACTTCTTCGCATTTTTTTTGGGGTTTTCTGTGTCTTTTATTAGTTTATAAAAAATAATTATTAGCACTATCAAAGGTAATATACTGACCAATAAAGGTGATGAGTTTAATTTTTTGTCACCTTCAAATCCAATGAAGACTGCCAAGCCTATTGCCACCAATAATTGTGAAGCCAAGCCGGCATACCTCCATAAGTAACCATTATTGTAAGGCCGTTTGCGATTCATTATTATTCATTTCAACAACATTTGCACCCATAAAGCATTGGCCGTTAAATGTGGCCGATGGCTCTACCTGCAATTTCCCTGCATAAATATTTCCGTTTACCACTGCATCACCACGAAGTTGCAACAAGTCTTTCACTCTAATATTGCCATTTACTTTTCCTACAATATCCGCTTGTTGGCCCAAAAGATCGCCTTGCACAATACCTGAATGGCCAATAACAATTTTGGCATTACTCGTGATATTCCCTTCGATAGTGCCATCAATTCTGAAATCACCATCACTGCTGATATCACCTTTCACGGTAGTTCCCGTACTGATAATTGTAGCTCCGGAGCCACTACCACTTGAAAAATGTCTGTCCGATTTGTTGTTATTATTAAACATAGTGATTGTTTTAATCGTCCGATTCTACCGGTTTAGGTACACTTATAATTGCCGTATCTAATTTAACGGTAGTAGAAGCATTCAATGGGCCGGCTTTCAGTGCATCTAAATATTGATTCCATTTTCTCGTTTCTTCATTTACTGCATCTACCTGATATTTCAATTCTCTATATTCTTGCACAGATTTATAATCTGACTTAGCTCCGGGTATGTAATATTTTAATGGCGTGAAGACAATTAAAGCAACCGTTAACCCCACCAATACAACAAAAATGGTACTCAACATAATGTAAACGCTCATTCTGGACAACTTGAAAGTGACCACTTCTTCATAAGTATCATCATTCATCACCACTAACCGATATCGATTGTGTAGTCGCTTAAATGTAGAATCTGAGCCGGGTTTCAACATCAAATTAGATTAAGTTTTAAAGGTACGAATTGATGATGGTCTGACAAGCAAACATTTATAAATATCAACCCAAAAAAATGACCTATCTTTATACTAAAATACCTGAAATTCAGTTAATAAGCCTTAGACTACCACTGAAAATGAGACTTAACAAAAACACCTTAACTACCTTACTTATTCTACTTTTCACACAAATCGTTCAGTCGAGTAATGCCCAGTTGGGTTTCAGTTTCAATTTGCCCAAACCGAAAGAATACGAAGACCAGCAACTTCGTTCAGAAAAATCGGAAGATAAAAAGTTTACCCTTCCACGCCATTTTATTCAAAACACTACCACGCATTACAATTACTATTTTAATGCCAATAACAAGTTGAATGAGATTTTGGGCAGAGCCAAGCTAGCACATAAAGACGATTATTCGCAACTATTACCATTTTACAATTTTACACTCGATGCTACGGCACAAGACTCCATTCAATTAGATTCGCTTACTTATAAATCTTCTACCGCAGTAGCGCTGCATGATTTGCGAAATGACTGGGTGGACAATATGTATTTGATTTGGGGCGCATCATATTATTTGCAAAAGAAATTTGATTCAGCCTATCTGATGTTTCAATTTATCAACTATGCTTTTTCGCCCAAAGAAAAAGATGGCACGCTGAAAACGATTGGCAGTAGCCGAGATGGAAATGCAGCATATAGCATAGCTACCAAAGAAAAAAGAAATATTCTTAAAAAAATATTTTCATTACCGCCCAGCCGAAACGATGCTTTTATCTGGCAGATTAGAAATTCTCTGGCACAGGGCGAACTTGCAGATGCTGCAAGCCTTATCGTAACATTAAAGAACGACCCGAACTTTCCCAAAAGATTACATGATGATTTGAATGAAGTACAGGCCTATTGGTTTTACAAACAAGAAATGTGGGATAGTGCTGCTGTTCATTTAGTAAAAGCATTGAGCAATGCTACAAATCTTCAGGAAAAAGCCAGGTGGGAATATTTGGCAGCGCAGCTATTTGAATTGAGTAAGAATTATAAAGAATCGGAAAAATATTTTTCTAAAGTATCCAAGCATACCACTGATCCAATTATGGATATTTATGCGAGGCTGAATATGGTGAAAGTAAATAAAGACGGCACAGAGAAAACCATAGACAAAAATATTTCGGAGTTAATGAAAATGGCCCGACAAGATCGCTATCAGGAGTATAGAGATATTATCTACTTTATGGCAGGGCAAATGCGCTTGGAAGCCAATGACATTGATGGTGCAGTACCTTTATTATTGAAAAGTACTCAATACACAAGCAACGATCCATCGCAAAGAAATAAAGCATTTTTGAAATTAGCGGAGGTTTCATATTCTAAAAAACTTTATCGCAAGGCCTCTTCATTTTATGATAGTCTCAACTTCAGCGATCCTTCTTTAAAAAATCCTGATGAACTGAAAAGTAGAAAAAACATTCTGAATGATTTGGCATTAAACTTAGAAGTAATTGAACGACAAGATAGTTTACTTCGTATAGCATCATTGCCCGAAAATGAGCGAAAAGATTTTGTAAAAAAATTAGTAAAAGAGCTTAGAAAAAAACAAGGCTTGAAAGGCGATGATGCAAGCTCCCCCACTTCCCCATTCGCTAATACGCCACCGCCTTCTTCATTATTTGGCTCAGGCAATACAAAAGGGGAATGGTATTTTTATAACAAAGATTCAAAAGCAAGAGGGCTGGCAGATTTTAAAAACAAATGGGGCAACAGGCCCAATGTGGACAATTGGCGCCGTAGTGCTGCGATGGGCGCTGCAACTGCAAATAATAATAACAATAACAACAATCCTACAACACAACAAGGAGATGCAAATAAACAAGGGGCTACAGGAGATGCTGCTGAAATCTCTTACGATGGCTTATATGCTAATCTTCCATTAAATGAAGCACAAATAACAAAAGCAAATGACTCAATCAGTAAAGCCACATTTGCCGCAGGTAAAATATATGTGCAGGAATTGGAAGATTGTGAATCGGGCACTCAAACATTGGAAGGCTTAAGAACACGGTTTCCAAATTACGGCGCTATGGATGAAGTATTGTTCAACCTATATTATTGCTATAATAAAAACGGAGCAACGGCCAAAGCAGCTGCGATTAAAAAATTAATGTCCGATAGTTATTCAAACAGCAATTTTACCACGATAATCAATACGGGAAAAGACCCAAAAGGAACGGGCAACAATAGCGAAGCAACAAAGACCTACGAAAAAATATACGATCTGTTTTTGGCAGGAAACTTTACCCAAGCTATTGCTGATAAAAAAGCTGCTGACAGCTTGTATGGCAAAAACTATTGGACACCACAGCTATTATACATCGAAGCAGTTTATTATATAAAACAAAGACAAGATTCAACTGCCAAAATAGTGTTGGGCAATATTGTAAGTGGATTTCAAAACACGCCGATGGCTGCAAAAGCCACCAATTTATTGAACGTGCTTGAGAAAAGAGCGCAAATTGAAGATGAGTTAAGCAAGTTGGTTGTGAAAAGAAATGAAGACACAGAACCGGTTAGCAACCCGAACGTTTATTGGGTACCGAATAATCCGGCATCAAATCAAGATTCAATCAAAAAATTAAATCCTACTAATATTCCGGGTCAAGTAAATAAACCACAAGATTCATTAAATCAAAAGGCTGCACCGATTGCTTCTAATTATAAATTCAATGCAGCAGAGCCACATGCCGTATTATTGATATTGAATAAAGTAGATTTGATGTATGCTAACGAGTCTAAAGGCGCTTTTGACCGATTTAATAAAGAAACCTATTATAATAAAACAATGTCTGCTTCACTTAGTGAATTGAACACGGACAATCGTATGTTGCTTATAAAGCCTTTTAAAGATGCTGCAGAAGCATTAGACTATGTACAACGCACAAAACCCCGAACTTCATCCGAGATTGTACCTTGGTTAAAACCTGACAAATACACTTATCTGATAATATCTGATTCAAATCTGGAAATACTAAAGTCATCAAAAGAAGTGGAAACATATAAAACGTTCTTAAATCAGCATTTTCCCGGTAAGTTTTAACAATTGACATTTTTATAAAAAATTTAAGCAGCCTCCTATTTTACGCTGATTAGTATTTTCTTATTTTCGACTTTTATTAGATTTAAGGTTATGCTATCATTAATTTTGGATAACCGGCTCTTCAAGTAAAACAAAAAAGCAGAAAAACAATTATCTGTTCATGAAAAAATCTGTTCGTATTTTTTGGGTAATATTTATTGCCGGCTTTCTTGCAGTAACGACAATGGTGCTTTTGGCAAACTTTGGCGCATTTGGTAAAATGCCTTCGCTATCCGATTTGGAAAACCCGTCTATACTTCAAGGATCTGAAGTATATGCACAAGACGGAACATTGATGGGCAAATACTATCGTGACCGAGGAAACCGAAGCAACGTAAAGTACAAAGACATTTCAAAACACGTACTGAATGCATTGATCGCTACAGAAGATGTACGCTTTAACAATCACAGTGGTATAGATTTTAAATCAACACTAAGAGCTGTTTTCTCCTTAGGATCGCAAGGAGGTGGAAGTACCATTACACAACAATTGGCCAAAGCACTTTTAGACCAAGGCAGTAAAAACAAAGCATGGAGAGTTGTTGAAAAATTAAAAGAATGGATTATTGCTGTTAAATTAGAAAGGAATTTTACCAAAGAAGAAATCATTACACTTTACCTCAATGTTGTTCCTTTTGGAAATAATATTTATGGTATTCGTAATGCGTCAAGAACATTTTATCAAAAAGAACCCGATAGATTAAGCATCAATGAAGCAGCAATGCTTGTAGGAATGTTGAAGGGCAATACCATATATAACCCGGTTAAACATCCCACTGAAGCTTTTGAAAGAAGAAATGTAGTACTCCATCAAATGACAGTAGCTGGCATGATTACAAATGCTGAAGAAGCAAAACTCAAAATCATTCCCAATGATATGAGTATGTATAAAAAGATGGACGAAAACACCGGATATGCACCTTACTTCAGAGAAATATTAAAAGGTGAAATAAAAGATGCACTCAAGGATATAAAAAAACCAAATGGCGACAGTTACGATATTTATGATGACGGCTTAAAAATATATACCACTATCAATCCTATAATGCAAGAATATGCAGAAGAAGGAATGGCGCAGCAAATGATGCTATTGCAAAAAGGCATCAATGCCCGTTATGATATGAAAAATGGAACAATCTGGAAAGACCGTGAAGACAAAATAGAAAAAGCTATAAAAGAATCTGACCGTTGGAAAAATCTGGAAGATGATGGTCTTTCTGATAAAGAAATTAAAGCAAGTTTTGATGTAAAAACGCCGATGAAAGTTTTTTCATGGAATAGTAAAAGAGAAAAAGATACAATAATGACTCCTCGCGATTCCATCAAATATCATTTGCAAATGGAGCAAGCCGCTTTTTTGGCAATGGACCCTGTTACCGGTGAAGTAAGGGCCTGGGTAGGTGGCATTAATTTTAAAACTTATAAAAACGACCACGTAAACCTGAGAACTAAAAGACAAGTAGGCTCTACGATTAAACCACTACTCTACACTCAGGCAATGGAAGAGCGAGGATTCACACCTGAAACAGAGTGTGAAAATGTAGCACAATTCTTCCCCGGAAGCGGCTGGGTTCCTTCCGGAAAAAAATGTGGTGGCGGGACGATGACTATGGCGAACGCCCTTGCTTATTCAAAGAACTGTGCTACTGCATATATAATGAAACAAGTAGGTCCACAACAGTTTTCTGATTTCTTAAAAAGAATCAATATACCCACTCCTGTAAAACCATTTCCTTCTATTGCATTAGGCACCTGCGAACTTTCTCTATACGAAATGCTTTGGGGCTATACCATTTTTGCAGGAGGTGGTTTCTCTACAAAACCATATTGCATCAATCGCATAGAAGATAGGAATGGTAATATTCTCAAAAGATTTGATTTTAGTGTAAATCGGAAAGAAGCGATCAGTGAAGCAACCGCCTACACCATGGCACGTATGATGCAAGGCACGGTGGACAAAGGTACCGCACGAGGAATGAGAACAAGAGTAGGCGCTGCAGAAATGGGCGGAAAAACCGGAACAACCGATGATAATGCAGATGCTTGGTTTATTGGTTATACGCCACAACTATTGGCCGGTGCATGGGTGGGATTTGAATATACATTTATGCGCAATCAAAGTGATGGTAATACCATTGCCCGACCTATTCCTGAATATTTTTTCAGAAAAGTACTTGCCGATAAAAGATTAGGCATTGAAAAAGATGCAAAATTTGTGAAGCCTGCCGAGATGGAAAATGAAATTAACAGTGCAGATATAATAGTGGATGACAAAGACCCCGATCCTGCCGGTCAAGGAAAAGATCAAGGTACAGGCACAGTTGATGATTACACAGATTATAACAATCACGATACATTAGGGCCAGAATCAAAACCTGTAGATAATGATGGCAATGATAAACCAGCAAATAAGCCTATAAAAAAAGACAGTATTATCAAAACGCCAATTAAGAACGAGGATGAAAAAGCCAAACCAATTGGCGCTCCTGCTGAAGAACCAAAAAAGAAACAAGGGCTACTGAAAAAGATTTTTGGCAATAAAAATAATTAGGTAACACCTATTGCCTTTTATGCAGTTGTCATTATCTTACCACTTCAATCAATTGATATGGATTATATCGCTATTGCTATTGCTCCGGGATTAGCTATATGCCTATATATTTTTTACAGAGATAAATATAATCGAGAGCCAAGTATCAATCTTATTTTAAGTTTTTTACTCGGATGTATTGCCATATTTCCTGCTGCCATTTTTGAAGAAACATTTGAATTCGTCAATGATGGAACAAAAACCGGTTTAGCGATTTTTTGTTATGCAATTATTGGCTTTAGTGAAGAGTTTTCAAAATTTCTTGGCTTACGATTTTATTCTTACAATAGAAAAAGCTTTGATGAACCTTTGGATGGCATTGTATATAGTGTAATGGTAAGTATGGGCTTTGCCACATTGGAAAATATATTATATGTTTTAAAATATGCAGAACTCGGTCAAGGCTATTCCGTGGCTTTGCAGCGTATGTTTTTAAGTGTTCCGGCACATGGCACCTTTGGAGTATTGATGGGATATTTTGTTGGTAAGGCAAAATTCAATTCCAAAAAGAGTTTATGGTATATGATATTGGGATTATTATCAGCAATCCTTTTTCACGGCACGTATGATTATTTTCTTTTCTTGAACGAATTAAAAATGGTAACACAGAATGAAGGAGATATACTTTTATTAGCAGGAGCGTTAGTATCTTTTGTTGTTGCACTCATCCTCAGTCGAAAACTGATAAAACAACAAACTCAATTATCTAAAGAAATGTTTCAGCACAAACAAGACAATGATGTTCAAAATTCGTAATGCCACTGTGGAAGATATAGAACTGATAAGAACACTATGCTTTAAAGTGTGGCCCCAGACCTATTCAAAAATCATTTCAAAAGAACAGATTGATTATATGTTGGAAATGATGTACAGCGAAACATCATTAAAACAACAAATAAAAGAAGGGTGCAATTTCCTGATAATTTCAGATGATGTTAAGCCTGTTGGATACGCATCATATCAACACACAGGTAATGGAAATTATAAACTGCATAAAATTTATATACTACCGGAAACACAAGGCAAAAATGCAGGCCGCTTTTTATTGGATTATATTATTCAAGATATTACGAAAAAAAATGGTGTTGCATTACAACTTCAGGTAAACAGATTTAATAAAGCCAAAGATTTTTATGAACGATTGGGTTTTAAAGTATTTAAAGAAGCCAATTTTGACATCGGCAATGGCTATTTTATGAATGATTATATAATGGAAAAAAAATTGAAAGTTTAAGGTCGCTGAAGGTTAAATACTATTGAATTGTTAATGGATAATGATTAATGGTGAATTGAGAACTCTAAACTCCCTAAACTTCTAAACCTCTAAACTCCTAAACGTCTAAACCCCTAAACTTCAATACACTAACTCTAAACCTCTTTCCAAACATTGAGTACCATATCAAACCACCTTCCACTTTTCTGCATAAATCCTCATTTTTCCACTACGCTTTAAAATATAAATACCTCACTATTATTAGCGTCATTAATATTACCTTTGCCACCGAAAAAATAAAAACAACAAAATGTCAACAGTATCAAAATCAATTGATTTTAGTCTGCCTTACAAAGTAGCAGATATTTCTCTTGCCGAATGGGGACGCAAGGAAATAAGATTAGCTGAAGCAGAAATGCCCGGCTTGATGAGTATTCGTAAAGAATACGGCCCTTCTCAACCACTCAAAGGAGCTCGTGTGGCAGGATGTCTGCACATGACAATTCAAACAGCTGTATTGATAGAAACACTTGTTGCGCTTGGTGCAGAAGTAAAATGGAGTTCTTGCAATATCTTCTCTACTCAAGATCATGCTGCTGCGGCAATCGCTGCTGCCGGTATTGGTGTATTTGCTTGGAAAGGACAGACTATTGAAGAAGCTGACTGGTGCATAGAGCAAACACTTTTCTTTGGCGGTGCAGATCGTCCTTTGAATATGATATTGGATGATGGCGGAGATCTTACGAATATGGTCTTGGATACATATCCGGAATTGGTACAACACGTAAAAGGTATTTCGGAAGAAACTACTACAGGCGTTCATCGCTTATATGAAAGAATGGCAAAAGGCACACTTCCTATGCCGGCTATCAATGTAAACGATTCTGTTACGAAGTCTAAGTTCGATAACAAATATGGTTGTAAAGAATCATTGGTGGATGCAATCCGTCGTGCTACGGATGTGATGCTTGCAGGTAAAGTAGCTGTTGTGGGTGGCTATGGCGACGTAGGTAAAGGTTCTGCTGCATCATTAGCAGGTGCAGGCTGTCGTGTAATCGTTACCGAAATTGACCCAATCTGTGCACTACAAGCTGCTATGGACGGTTTTGAAGTAAAGAAAATGATTGATGCCGTAAAAGAAGCAGACATTGTAGTTACAGCTTCAGGTTGTCGTGATTTAATACGTGGCGAACACTTCAAATTGATGAAGGATAAAACGATTGTTTGCAACATTGGACACTTTGATATTGAAATTGACATTGCTTGGTTGAATACAAACTATGGCAATACAAAAGACACTGTTAAACCACAGGTGGATATCTACAATGTAGATGGAAAAGATATCATCATTCTTGCAGAAGGTCGCTTAGTGAACCTTGGTTGCGCTACCGGACACCCTTCATTTGTAATGAGTAATTCATTCAGTAATCAAACTTTGGCACAAATAGAGCTTTGGACTAATCATAAGAACTATGAGAACAAAGTGTATGTACTTCCAAAGATTCTGGATGAAAAAGTAGCCCGTTTACACCTTTCTAAAATAGGCGTTGTATTAGATGAGCTTACAACAGAGCAAGCTGATTATTTAGGCATTTCTAAAAACGGCCCTTTCAAATCTGAACTTTACAGATATTAATCTTATTCAGATATTTTACGACAAAGACCTGTTTCAACAACAGGTCTTTTATTTTTACATTGAATAAAAATCGACTTGTAAAATATTTAGAACTACCTATTAAAAATATCAATGCTTTAATGGCCTTTGTTTAATCATGCCTCCTTTTGTATCTTTAACACGTGTCATTACCATAAAAGCATCGGGTGTAATTTTTTCAATTTCGGTATTCAACCGATTTAATTCTAAGCGAGTTATTACTGTGTAAATAATATCGATATCTCTGGTTTCTCCTTTCTTTCCATAGCCAAGCTTTCCGGCGTAGATGGTTACACCTCTACCCATTTTATTAATAATCATTTCTCTTATCTCTTCATTTAGTGCAGAGATGATGGTAACGCCTACATACTCTTCTATTCCTTCAATAATAAAATCTAAAGTTTTGGAAGCAGCGAGATAAGTAATCATTGAGTACATTGCTATTTCAACTGATAAGAAATAAGCTGCCGCACCAAATATCAGTGCATTGATAATGATAATAATATCGCCAACGGTTGCACCTGCTTTTCTACTAAGATAAATGGCCAAAACTTCCGTACCGTCTATCACAGCACCACCACGAATAGCGAAACCGATACCAGCACCAAGAAAAAATCCACCAAAAACAGCAACAAGAATATTGTCGTCTGTAACATTGGGAAATGGTACAACCACCAAGCACAATGCAAGTCCTGCTATGGCAAGGCTTGTTTTGACAGCAAATTGTAAGCCCATCGTTCTATAGCCAAGAACTATAAATGGTATGTTCAAAATGATAATGAGTAAATAAATTTTAATACCGGACAAAGCTGATATTAACAGTGAAATACCGGTTACGCCTCCGTCAATAAACCTATTCGTCATTAAAAAACCCTTCAGTCCAAAAGCAGCTGAAAAAATTCCAATTAAAATAAGTATAGTATTCCTAATGGAACTTTTTGCCGTAACTTTTAACGCATAATATTTTTTTGCTCTGCGGTAGGCGGTTGTTTCACTATCAATTAATGAGTTGAAAAAGCGTAATAACATTCTTTAAATTTATGTTCCTCAAAATAATATATTTTTTTCAATTGGAAAATTAAATGATTTTAAAAGGCAACTTATTCAATGTGAAAGATTGAATGTTGAATATCAAACGACTTTCTAAATATTCGGAACACCCAAACTCTATTCATCAACAATCAGCCATAATAAACAATAGTAAACCATATTCCATTACCTACAACAATGAACGCATAAATCATCATCCCTATCTTTGCCAAACAATGATTTGCTATGGATTTAGAATTTAATAAAAACGAAGACCATCTACGGCTAAGCCTGAGTGATATGCGACTTAAATTAGAAAAAATATATGAAGGCGGAGGCAAGAAAGCGATAGAAAAACAAAAGAGTCAAAACAAACTGACGCCAAGAGAACGTATTAGTTTTTTAATTGATAAAGATTCAACATTTATTGAACTCGGTGCTTTCGCCGGATATGAAATGTATGCAGAGCAAGGAGGCTGTCCTGCAGGTGGAACGGTTTCAGGGATAGGCTATGTAAGCGGAAGACAATGTATTATTGTTGCAAATGATCAAACTGTGAAAGCAGGTGCATGGTTTCCTATTACCGGAAAGAAGAATCTGCGGATGCAAGAAATAGCAATGGAGAATCACTTACCCATTATATATTTGGTAGATAGTGCAGGCGTATTTCTTCCAATGCAAGATGAAATTTTTCCGGACAAAGAACATTTTGGTCGCATCTTTCGAAACAATGCACGAATGAGTGGAATGGGTATCTCACAAATTGCAGCAGTATTAGGGCCTTGCGTTGCAGGTGGCGCATACTTGCCCATCATGAGCGATGAAACATTAATGGTAGAAGGAAATGGTTCTATTTTTCTTGCAGGCTCTTACTTAGTTAAAGCAGCGATTGGCGAAGATATAGACAATGAAACATTAGGCGGCGCTGTTACACATACTGAAATAAGTGGCATAGCCGATTATAAATTCAAAACAGAAGAAGAATGTCTGACGCATGTTAAACGAGTAATGAGTTTAATGGGTGATAAACCAAAAGCAGGCTTTGATCGTATTGCTGTCAAAGCACCCAAGAAAAAATCGGAAGAACTATATGGTATTTTTCCAAGCGATGGAAAACCTTATGATGTTGTTGAAATCATAGAACGCATTGTTGATGACTCTGAGTTTGAACAATTCAAGGAAGACTATGGCAAAACAATAGTGTGCGGTTATGCTCGCATTGACGGATGGGCAGTGGGCATTGTTGCCAATCAACGCAAGATTGTAAAAAGCAAAAAAGGCGAAATGCAAATGGGCGGCGTTATCTATAATGACAGTGCAGACAAGTCAGCCCGTTTTATTTTGAATTGCAATCAAAAGAAAATACCTCTTGTCTTTTTGCAAGATGTAACAGGCTTTATGGTTGGCAGTCGCAGCGAACATTCGGGTATCATTAAAGACGGTGCTAAAATGGTGAATGCTGTTGCAAATAGTGTGGTACCAAAAATCACGATTGTAATGGGTAATAGCTATGGTGCAGGTAACTATGCTATGTGTGGCAAAGCCTATGATCCAAGATTTATATATGCCTGGCCTACTGCTAAGATTGCTGTGATGAGTGGAGACTCTGCTGCAAAAACACTATTGCAAATTCAAGTAGCTGCAATGAAGAGTAAAGGCAAAGAGTTAAGTAACGAAGAAGAACAAAAACTATTAAGCGAAATAAAAGGGAAATACGATAAGCAAGCTTCTCCTTACTATGCTGCTGCAAGACTTTGGGTGGATGCAATCATAGACCCTGTAGATACAAGAAAAGTAATCAGCGAGGGAATAAAGGCCGCCAATCATAATCCGGAAATTGCAGAACTCAAAACGGGAGTATTTCAGGTATAGCTGAAAAACAAATTATAAGAATTTATTATTTTAATGGCGCACGACATTATTATTTATACAGATGGCTCTTCAAGAGGGAATCCGGGGCCGGGTGGCTATGGCACTATTTTAATGAGTGGTACTCATAAAAAAGAACTCGCACAAGGATATAAACACACCACCAATAATAGAATGGAATTGATGGCCGTAATAGCCGGTTTAAAAGCTTTAAAAAAAGAAAATCAAAACATCACTATTTATTCCGATAGTCAATATGTGGTAAAAGCAGTAACAGAAGGCTGGCTGAACAAATGGATAAAAACAAATTTCAAAGGCAACAAAAAGAATCCTGATTTATGGAGAGAATATTTTGAGCTTTCAAAAAAACATAACATCAAATTCAAATGGGTGAAAGGACATGCTACTAACTTTTACAACAATCAATGTGATGCATTAGCCACAAATGCTGCCGATGGTGCTGCTCATACGTTATTGGTTGATGAAGGGTATCAACCTGAAGAGCAATAAAAAACCCGTCAACCAAAAGTCAACGGGTTTAAAACTCAATCAGCAATATTTTTAAGCAAGACGAAATGCTGTTTTACTTTTAGTCAAAGTATTGTATGCAGCAATAATCATCGGTACAAATATCAATGTTGCAATTAATGAATTTCTGAAGAAAGGCAATGCATATTCATAGCAAGTCATCAGGCCGGAAAATGTTTTTGGATACATCGTTCCTTCTGCCCAAACCAAAAAGTTGGAAATCAAGAAATACAAAACTGGAGCAGCAACAGCGCCAACCAGAACGCTTCCATAGCTTCTACCCTTCAGCATCCAACCGATTGATACAATAGCAAGAAGCAATACATAATTCTTCCACATTCCCGAATAGAAGCCCGCAAATGTAAATAAGCCATTTACATAAAGCATTTGAATAATCACATCGCTGATGACTAAGGCTAATAAAGGCAACAGAAAAGACATATTTTTCTCTTTAACAATAAAGCCGGAGAATAGAGCAATAGCGATAAATGGCGAAAAGCCTGACCATTCAATTTTATCAGCAAATAAATATTTACAAACTGTCTGGATGGCTACCAGAATTAAAGTAAATAGTACAAGACGAGTGTTCGTTTTCATATCTGTTTTTTATTTCAACAGCAAATTTAAAACAAAATGGCTTACTATAACGGTAATTTATTCTTTGAAATATTGAAGGTATAAAAGACAAAAATAATTAGAAGGCAAATTTTGTCTTTCAAAAAAGTATTATTACCTTGAAATAGTAAAATAAATATCAAACCTAACTAACATTTTTTGATATGAAACTAAATCCAAAATTTTTACTATCTACAACTATTGCTGCAGGCATTGTATATGCTGCATGCCGCAAAGTTGATAAAGTTGTTACCCCCCCCCCCCACGAATAATCTTATAGAAGAAAAATTTTTCAGCTCTCAACGAAGTAACGATGCAACCGAAAAGGCTTTAGTTTCGTATTTACAAAGAGTAAATAATCAAAAACATTTTGTGGAGCAAACGGTAAAACAAATAGGCTATCCGAGGTGGAATAAAATGATGAATGTGAAAAAGTCATCCGCACAAGGCAAAGGCGCATCTACTGATAGTGTTAATTTATATTACATCCCTTTTGTAAGAGATCAGGAGAATTTTGTCAATGCTTCAATGATTATTAAAACTACTGCAGAAGATACCACATTTGGCTATCTGTGTGATTGGCAATATAAAAATTTTGGCTTTGACAGCACATCTACTAATTGGACTGCACGAAATGTATTTCACATCTTTGCCTTACTTGATAAATCCGTATTTGCAAGAACAAGATTTAAAATTCTTGATTCCAATTTAATTTCATCTCAGGTTGCAACCCATATTCATGACATGGGGTTAACTTTTTCCACTACGGATGTATTTTATACGCTTGATACGAATAGTACAAGCAGAGCAAACAGAAGTTCCTTCTGGTTATTAACTACAGAGTGTAACAGTTTTATTGTTTGTGTGCCCGGTCATTATGGTAAATCATTCGTATTGTCTGCCTGCCCTCCGGGCCAAATACCATTGATAGAAACAATTTGTACTGATGTTTGGGTATATATACCAAGTAGCGGAGATGGTGGAAATAATAGTGGCACCGGAAATCCCAGCGGAACGGGCGGCAGCGGTGGGGGTGGCACGCCACCCAATTGCAATGGGGGGTTAAACAAAGGGCAGGGATTTGATCATTGTACTCCCGGATGGGAGCCGGAATATATTGGCGATGAAATTAATTACAGCCCAAACATATTTGACACAATTGGTATTAGCTATGCTTTAAAGTCCACCTATCCTTGCTTTGCCAATTTTCTTAAAGACACATTACCCAATACAAACGGTTTTACTCAAAGAATTCTTTATAATCTGTTTGGTGTAAGCAGCAGAATCCATCTTACTTATGATATTGATTTTCGTCTTACAAAGGATTCTGCTGATGCGCTTACTGACCCTGCACAAATCAGCTACGATCCAGCAGTCAATCCTCGAGTTTATAAATTTTCAACGACCATAAGATTAAATCCATGGTTATTAGACAGTGCGGCGTATGAGTATAATGTAGCAACAGTAATTCATGAGGGTATCCACGCTTTTATTGATCAAATGTTCACTCAAATTTATATAACTGACCCTGCAACGATAACAACTTATTTTTCCCTTTTCTTGTACTATTATACTCAAAACCAAAATTATACAAATCCTACCCTTCAACATTATGAAATTGCATCTAAATATCTTGACAGCGTAACCAATGTAGTCAGGCACTACTACCGCGGTGCAGCGCCGAATGAGCAATGGAAAGACTCCGTAAGCAGGGCGCTGGCATGGGGAGGGTTATCTGCCACTAATGTATGGCTTGCGCTGCCTTCTAATGAAAAGTGCAGAATAGCTTCTATCAATCTTGCCGCAAGAGATATAAGCTCTAAGGGGGGTATCATAAATATACCCGGAATAACCTGCGGATTATTTCCAAACTCTAGATTTGATTCGCTGAAACTGTCATTATCTTGTTATTAATTTTTTTATGAAAAAATTTATTCTTTCTTTAATAATAATATTAAGCACTTTGAGTCTATACAGTCAAAGCGATTCTTTGATGAAAGCTGATTTAAGTCGTCTTTACAATTTAGCTCTGGATAATTTTTCAAAGTATTACAGTGCATTATCACATGTAGAACTTTATGGTTTGGACGGCGAAACCGTTTTTTTTGAAATAAATCTGAAAGACAATAAAGTTAAAGATGTACAGATATGGCATAAAGAAGGCCGGTACTTATATAATATAGCGCAAAAGATTGCTCCAAAAATTATTGAAGAATGGGCACCGACTTTTAAATTCCCCCAAACTATACTACTACCATTTTGTGTAAAAATGAGCACAAAAAATCCACAGAGAGAAACAGTAAGGGGGATTTTAGTTAAAGACCAGAATATTTATTTCTCGGATGAAATAATCAGTAAAATAAAATTATTTGAAACAGAGCACTTTTTAGTAATTGAGGCACCGGGTATAATAGTTGGCAGTTACTGATATTTATGCTTTTGATTCAAGTAGTATGAACATAAATTCTAAAAAATGCAGAATAGCTTCTATCAATCTTGCCGCAAGAGATATAAGCTCTAAGGGGGGTATCATAAATATACCCTGAATAACCTGCGGATTATTTCCAAACTCAAGATTTGATTCATTAAAACTGTCATTACCTTGTTACTAATTTTAAAGCTATTTAAAATGAAAAAAATCATACTTACAGTTATTATTTTTTTAAGCACAATAAGCCTGTACAGTCAGAGTGATTCTTTGCTGAAGAAGTACGACTTAAACCGTCTTTATACTTTAATTGTAAATAATTTTTCAATTTATTATTCTGAATTACTTACAAAAAATCAATACGGACTTGATGGTGAAACTGTTTTTTTTGAAATAAACCTGCAAGACAATAAAGTAAAAGATGTGCAGATCTGGCATAAAGAAGGCAGGTACTTATACGATATAGCACAAAAGATTGCTGCAAAAATTATGGAAGAATGGAAGCCTGCATATAAATTTCCGCAAACTATTCTGTGGCCGTTTTGTGTAAAAATGAGCACAAATAATCCACAAAGAGAAACTGTAAGGGGGATTTTAGTTAAAGACTGGAATATCTATTTCTCGGATGAAATAATTAGTAAAATAAAATCATTTGAGACAGAGCATTTTTTGGTTATGCCCTCTCCATTCATCATAGTGGGCAGTCTTTAGTTTTCATTCAAATATTTCATATAAAATGAACAAAACATAAATCCTTAAAAAACTATTTATTAAGAAGTTCAATCCACAGGTACAGAAGCCCTAAAAATCATTGATGTTTCGTCTGCTACTATTTTAATAGTATAGCCAGGGAATATAATTGCTGCCGGAGAGCCTGGTACCAAAAGTACTTCATTGGTACCGTCCGAAATTTTTGCTTTCCCTTCTGTTAGCAGGAGAATTTCGGCAGATGTGGGCTTAATCAATAATTCATTTTTTGCCGAAATATCTAAAAGAGATAATTGAAAATCTTTTGTTTCAGCCGGAAAAAACTGTTCAGTATTCACCGTTCCTTCAGCTGAAATAATTTTTACATAAGTGGGTTCACACTTTACATGCTTCAACAATTCGTTTACATTAATATGTTTGGTAGTCAATCCGCCACGCAACACATTATCAGAGCTGGCCATTATTTCCACATTCTGCCCTTCTAAATAAGCGTGTGGCACTCCGGCAGGTTGAAATATTGCTTCTCCTACTTTTAAATGAATCAGATTGAAAAAATAAATGGAAAAAATCCCTCGATCAATATTTGTAGCAAACGAGAATTGATTCGCTGCTTTCAATACCCAATAATCTTCTTCACTTTTCTTGGGCAATTCATCTTTATAAGTGTTTCGAAGATTATCCAATAAAGGTTTTAAAATTCTATTCACTTCTTCCTGCGGCATCGTCATCACAAAATGATACAAACCTTCATAACCTAATTTTTTAAAAATAGGTAATAATGATTGTAGCTCCGATACATTTTGCAATGTATCTATCAATTCTTCTGTAGGCTTGAATCCATGCAATAACCAAAAGTCGCTGAGTGCCACCATCAATTCGGGTTTGTGATTATCATCTTTATAGCAACGATTATCTGCATCCAATGCAATGCCTGTTTCATTTTCTCTTGCAAATTCTTTTTCTGCTGCTGCTTTGGAAGGATGCACTTGAATAGAAAGCATTTTATGTACATCCAAAACTTTAAGTAAATATGGTAAGTGGCCAAATTTATTTTTTACGGTACTGCCCAATAATTCTGTATTGAAATCAAGAAATTCTTTCAACAGCTCTATTCTGCCATCGGGTAGCACTATCGTGCAATGGTCATTCACATGTGCGCCTAACCAATATTCCGCAAAGGGAAGATTATCCGCATTGTCGATTTTCAACAAAGCAGGAATAAATTCATTTCCTCCCCAATCATAATGTTTTATCGTACCTTTTAACCGGCAAACTCCGGGCATAAAATTTTATTTATCTTGAAGTAAAGATACGTATGGCAGAGCATAATGAATTAGGAAAACAAGGCGAAGATTTGGCAGCGGAGTGGCTTGTGCAAAATGGTTATAAACTACTGCACAGGAACTGGCGCTATTCCTATCACGAAATCGACATCATCGCTACAAAAGATAAGTTTTTACACTTTGTAGAAGTAAAAGCAAGAAATTATTATCCGGGAAGCCAACCTGAAGACAGCGTAACCAAAAAGAAATTTAAAAACCTGCAACGTGCTGCTGACGAGTACCTGTTTTTAAACCCGGGCTACAAGTGGATTCAATACGATGTACTCGCTATAACACTGTTCAAAGATAAAAAGCCTGAGTACTTTCTAATTCAGGATGTGTACTTATAAGGAATGATGAATTATGAATGTTGAATGATGAAACGAAAGTTATAATTGAATAGTTTGTTATAGTTTGAATTTAAGCTTTGGCTTTACCAAACACATTCATCATTTTCTCTACCATATTAAAAGTAGCAGGACAATATTCTACATTTTGCTTATGAATGTATCCAAAATCTTTAAATTTTCTGCCGAGATGAGGAAAATTTCGACAATCATCAGGCCGCACTTCATAAATGCTACACTTGTTGTCTTTTAAATTCAAAAATTGGCAAGGTTGTGATTTATTCAGCCAATCCCGATCGCCACCACGCTCCTGCTTCAACCATTTTTTCTTAAATGCATCTTCAGTCATTTTTAGATGTGCCGCAATACGTTTAATGTCTTTTGTATTGTAAGTCGGGGTCATAGTTTTGCAACAATTAGCACAAGAAAGGCAATCCACTTCTTTCCACACTTCAGTTTCCATTGCCCTTAATTTTTTATCTAATTGTGGTGGAGGATCATTTTCAACCTTTGTCAGGAATCGTCTCATTTTTGTTTTTGCATGTCGTGCTTTCTGTTTGAAAGAACGCAGGTTCACCGGAGGTATCTTACTCATAAGCCGAAGATAATACCTTAGGTTTAATAGCAAAAAGAATTTTTAGCACTCTGCTGCCCATTGGTTATTTTTGTTTAGAAAAACTAATATAGATGCGTACAACACTTGTTCTTCTTACTGTCTTTGCCGGAGCATTAGTAAGTTCTTGTAATTCGTCAAAAACAACCAATCCTGTAAAAACATTTTGCGATACCGGTTGCTTTAAAGATTCTTTACGTTTTGATGGCAGCTCAACATTAAAGCCTTATTTAGTAATTTCCGGTACAAGCTGTAAGGCAGATACTATTTCATGGAGCTACAAAGGAATGGGCATCAACAGAATGACAAGTATAGCCGATATCGTTGGCAGAGATATTGTTTTGAATAAAGATTATGTACGTTGTTATATCAGAGACACTGCTTATGCCAATCTGATCTTCAATGATTGTGTATCAGGTAGAGGTTATTGGTTAAAATTACCGTTTAACAAGACTGCAAACATTGGACGCAAAAGCGGTGCATTAAATAATTTTGATCGCAAATTTGTTATACCCGATAATTTAGTGGCTTATACCGACAGAGGAAATTTATTTGTAGAAGATCTTGCTACCGGTAAAAATGCCATGATGACTTTTGGTGAGGATACGGGATTGGATTTTGATGCCATACATGAAACAATAGATTCTATCAATGTAAGTCCAACAAGAATTTGGGCAAAAGTAAAAGTAGGCGGCAAATGGACTGATCTGGAGCAAAAAATTGAATTGAAATAAATTCACTGAGTAGCTTACCCAACCATTTATCTAAATGTGGGAATCATATAAAAATGGATTTAAAGCATGGTTGCAATTAGAAAAATCTTTATCGGATAATTCCGTTGAAGCATATCTAAGAGACATCAATCAGCTGACACAATATTTACAATCCGTAAACAATTTGAAATCTCCGAGCGAGCTTACGCTTAAAGATTTGCAGCAGTTTATCAAATGGATTGCAGTGCTTGGCATTGCTCCTGCAACTCAAGCAAGAATTATATCAGGCATAAAATCATTTTATAAATATTGCTTGCTGGAAAATATCAGTTCAGTAAATCCTACTACTCTGCTTGAAGCCCCAAAACTAAAACGAACATTGCCCGATGTACTCAGCTTTGATGAAATAGAAAAAATCATAAGTCAGGTTGATTTAAGTAAACCCGAAGGCGAACGTAACAAAGCTATCTTAGAAACCATGTACAGTTGCGGCCTTCGTGTAAGTGAGGTAGTAAATCTGCGTATCTCTCAGCTATATCTTGATGTTGGTTTTATCAGAGTAGTCGGAAAAGGCGATAAAGAAAGATTAGTACCGATTGGCAGTGTTGCCATTAAACAAATCAATATTTACAAAGACCAAGTGCGTGTGCATATTGCGGTGCAGAAAGGAAATGAAGACATTCTCTTCTTAAACAATCGTGGCGCAAAACTTTCTCGTGTAATGATATTTTATATTATTAAAGAAATGACGTTGAAAGCCGGTATCAAAAAAACTGTTTCTCCGCATACATTCCGACATTCATTTGCCACTCACTTAGTAGAAGGTGGAGCCGACCTTCGTGCAGTGCAAGAAATGCTGGGGCATGAAAGCATCACTACCACAGAAATCTACACACATCTTGACCGTGCATTTTTAAGAAAGACATTGGAGCAGTTTCACCCGGGGTTTAAATGATAAATTTTGCACTATCAAAAAAATCTTAAAGCGGGATGATGTACAAATATTTATTTAGAAAGTTGAAGTATTTATTGCTTTTTGATTCAATTCAAAAGTGAGAAAAACAAAAAGGGCTGGTAGAAACCAACCCTTGCTCTATGCTACAACCAAAACGAACTACCCATTAACTTTTGGATATAATACAATAATTAATTTGAACGCTTCACTTTACTTGGCGTTATGATTCCTACTCCATCTTCATCTTCTTCATCATCAATATCAGGTTTGTTATTCTTAGCTTTTTTTGCCAATTTATTTGCACTCTTCACTAATTTAATAAATTCTGTACGATATCCTTCTTCATCTTTCCCTATTCCATCTTTTGCAAGCGATAAAACATTTGAATAAGAAGCATCAGCCTTAAACTCAGAATTGCGTAGTAATAAACCAAATTCTGCAACAGAGGCAGCAAATTTGAAATTGTTGGAAGTAGCAGCCCAAAGACTTGGTGCATCAGCTACAGGATGCTCAATCAGTTTACTTACATCACCATCAGGAGCTTTGTATCTGAATTTCACTGTAAGCATTTCATTCGAATTTGAATTTTTAGTATTATTCTTATTGGATTGATATTTTAAATCATCCACTTTTTTCAAAAAATCACTTTCTACTCCTGCAGGAATAATCTCATACAGTGCTGTAACAGTATGACCGCTGCCTAACTCACCGGCATCTTTTTTATCATCATTAAAATCTTCTTTGGCCAACATTCTATTTTCATAACCAATCAAGCGATAACCTTTCACTTTTGCCGGATTAAATTCAACTTGAAGTTTTACATCTTTGGCAATCGTAAACAAGGTGCCGCCAAATTCATTCACCAAAACTTTTCTTGCTTCACTTATTCCATCAATGTATGCATGATTACCATTCCCTTTATCCGCCAGCTTTTGCATTTTGGCATCTTGATAATTACCCATACCAAAACCTAATACAGTCAGGAACACGCCACTCTCCCGTTCTTTTTCAATCAATCGCACCATTGCATCGTCACTGCTTTCCCCTACATTAAAATCGCCATCGGTGCAAAGAATAATGCGATTGTTTCCTTCTTTTACAAAGTTCTTTTCTGCTGTTTGATAAGCAAGTTTTAATCCGGCACCACCTGCAGTGGAACCACCTGCTTCCAAGCGATTAATCGCATCTTTAATTTTTGTTTTCTCACTTCCGCTTGTAGGTGGTAATACTATACCGGCGGCTCCTGCATATACGACCATAGAAATTTTATCCTGTTCACGCAACTGATCTACCAACATTTTCATAGATGATTTTACCAAAGGCAATTTCTCTTCAGAATACATTGAGCCCGATACATCAATCAAAAAAACAAGATTAGATGGAGGAAGATTTTCCGTTGGAATTTTTTTGCCTTGCAAACCGATTAACACTAATTTATTTTTCTTGTTCCAAGGGCTTTGAGCAATCTCTGTAGAAATTGAAAACGGATCACCGTTCGTTGGTTGTGGGTATTCATAATGGAAATAGTTTACCATTTCTTCAATGCGTACGGCACCGGCAGGAGGCAATTGTCCGCCATTCAAGAAGCGACGTACATTACTATACGAAGCAGCATCTACATCAATAGAAAAAGTAGAAAGTGGATTATCAGCGACTCTTAAAAATTGATTCTCTACGATATTATCATAGCCTTCGCGTTCAAAATCACCTCCTATATTTCCATTACTTTTGTTGTTATAATAACCAACTTTCATTGATGGCATAGCATAGCCTATAGGATAATTAGAATTGCTAATGGAAGCTATGCCTCGCAATCGTATAGAACTACCATACCCCATCGCTGTTACAACAACCTCCTGCATTTTTTGTTTTTGTGCAATTAGTAAAATAGTTACAGAGGTCTTCCCGTTCAACTTTATTTCCTTTGTATCAAAGCCAGCAGCCGAAACAATCAGCGTTGTATTTTGATCGGCAATTACTAATTTAAAAACACCGTTTATATCTGTTGTAGTTGCGATTGTTGTTCCTTTTACAATAACAGAAGCGCTAACAACAGGATTACCTGAATCATCAATAACTTTTCCGGTGATTGTAATTGACTTAACAGGATGAAAAGCCAATAACACTAAAATCAGCGGCACTATCAATAACATTAATTTCTTCATAAATAAGTTTTTTTTGACTGATGCAACATTTGAAAAAATTGCATAAAATAATTTTTAGCTAATTCAAAAATGGTGTTTATTAAATCTAAAAATCATTCTGAAATAGTTACTTTTACGCATTGGCATTTATACGCAACATATCACACTCAAACCTTGAGGATAAGGAACTTATAGCTCTATACAAAGCCGATGGCGACATGCAAGTTCTGGGGGAATTGTACCAACGCTATATGGATTTGGTCTATGGCGTTTGTCTGAAATATTTTAAGGATAGCGAAAAAGCAAAAGACGGTGTGATGCAGATTTTTGAAGAATTGGTTGTCAAGTTAAAGAAGCATGAAGTGGATAATTTCAAAGGATGGCTGCATATTTTGGCCAAAAACTATTGCCTCATGCAGCTCCGAACACCTAAAAACCTGAAAACCACAGAATTTAAGCCGGAGCTTATGCAAAACGAAGAAGAAGTGCATCTGAATGGTGTGTTGGAAAAAGAAGAGAATTTGACAAAAATGGAATACTGCTTAGGTACATTAACAGACAATCAGCAGAAAGCCATCAGGCTCTTTTATTTAGATGGGAAATGCTATAATGAAATTGTAGAGATAACCGGTTTTGAATGGAATCAAATCAGAAGTTTTATTCAGAATGGTCGTAGAAATTTGAAAAATTGTATGGAGAATAAAGACATTGAATAAGAACAATAAAAAGAGTTTTTATTTTTGAAAAAATAAAATGAACGAAGGCAAAAAAATAAAAAATTATTCGGCAGTTGATATTGAAAAATATCATCAAGGTTTATTGTCTCCAAAAGAAATGAATGAACTGGAGAAGGCTGCACTGGAAGATTCGTTCTTGGCAGATGCCTTAGAAGGTTATGCTTTGCCGGGTGTTAATATAACAACAGATATTAATGAGTTAAAACAAAGGCTTGCTCAAAAAACAGAAAGCGGCAAAGTGGTAGGTATTTCAGAAAACCGTAAAAAACTCTCATGGCTTAGAATAGCAGCTCTTATCTTAATCGTAGGCGGTGCAGGATTCTTAGCACAAAATTTTTATTTCACCGCCAATAACCCCAAGCAGGAAGTGGCCCAGAATAGCAATACACAATTAAATCCCTCTCATACAAATACAACACAACCACAAATTGATAATAACACAGTACTGAACCCGGATATTGCCATTGCAAAGAATGAAAAAAATGACAATCAAAAAAATTTAACCGGTGCAGCTACTGTTGATCAAGAAAAGAAAGTAGTAGCAGATAAAAAAAGTAATTACTCAACTCAACCTGCTACAATCGCATCTCGTTCAGCATCTGCTGAACCCATCACTGAACCCATCATCGGTAAAGTAAATACTATAAATGCAGATAGCATTAGCATTACAAATGTAAACGCTACTGCAAAAGATGAAAGCAATCAGGTTGCCAAAGCAAAAATTGCAAAAGGCAATAATGTAATAGATGATACACGTATAAATGAAACG
This sequence comes from Bacteroidota bacterium, assembly GCA_018268055.1. GTDB lineage: Bacteria > Bacteroidota > Bacteroidia > Chitinophagales > Chitinophagaceae > JJ008. Next base: position 60,194 of record JAFDXF010000080.1, on the reverse strand, counting down.
AAAGAAATTTCTGCTGTTGCATCAGGAAATGTATCGGAAAAAGTAAGGACATTAAGTGCTGCTCCAAGAGCGAATGTTTTTAAAGGACGCATTACCGATGAAAATGGGATTGGCCTTCCATTTGCCAAAATATCCAATCCTGCAGATAATAATGCAGGAACTTACACCGATGCGAAAGGATATTTCACCATTACATATCCGGACACTACGCTAAGCGTTCAAATAAAATCTTTAGGTTTTGACAATACTACTGCGAGCTTGCATAACATTACTACCGGAAATAATATTATACTGCAAGAAGATAAAAGCACTACCGGTATAGTATTGAGTAATAAAAAAATCAATGCAGATAGAAAGCGTGATGCCAATATGAAATTAGAAGAGTCTGAGCCTGTTGATGGTTGGTCAAACTATGACAGCTATATTGCCAATAACTTAGAATCGCCGGATGAATTCAGAAGCAAAACGAGTGGAAAATCAGGCACTGTTGAAGTTTCTTTTGAAGTAAACAAATATGGTGAGCCAATGAATTTTAAAATAGAAAAATCGCTTTGCAATAAATGTGATAAAGAAGCTATACGCCTCATCAAAGATGGTCCAAAATGGAAAAACACAACAATAAAAGGAAACAGAACTAAAGTTCTGATAGACTTTTAAAACAATTAGCTTCTCAAAAGCATTAAAAGGGTTCAACAGATTTAGAGCAACACTTTCTGTTTCTTAATAGTTTTATGGGTCAAAAACCATTTTTCCTCAATCCCTGCTACATTCAATTTCGTATCTTTGGCAACACAAAAACTTCAGATATGAAAAAACTATTTCTTGCAATGATGGCAGTAGCATTTCTTACAACCACCGAAGCTCAAAGCCTCAACACACCACAGCCCAGCCCGACGCAAACATTAAAACAAAACTTTGGTCTTTCAACTATTGAGTTATCGTATTCACGCCCTGGCATGAAAGGAAGAAAAATATTTGGTGACTTAGTTCCATATAATAAAGTATGGCGCACCGGAGCAAATTCAGCTACTACTGTTACATTTGGTGATGATGTAACAATTGGCGAAACAAAAGTAAAAGCCGGCAAATATGGTTTATTAACTATTCCTGATAAAAATAGCTGGACTATTATCATTTCTAAACAAACAGATGTAACAAGCCCTGCTGACTACAAGCAAGACGAAGATGTTGTTAGAGTTCAGTCAAAAGCATTGAGCACTAATGAATCGATAGAAACATTCACCATTGAAGTAGCAAACATCAAACCTACAACTTGTGATATTCAAATCGGCTGGGATAAAACCTATGTTTTATTACCTGTTTCTACTGATGTTGATTCAAAGATTATGTCACAGATAGATCAGATGATGAATAAAGACACTCGTCCTTACGGTGCTGCAGCTTTATATTATATGGAGAATAATAAAGATTTGAATCAATCACTTGCATGGTATGATAAAGCAGTAGAACAACAACCTAAAGCCTTCTGGCTTCAATATCAACGTGCTACTTGCTTAGCAAAGTTGGGTAAGAAAGCAGAAGCCAAAGCAGCTGCAGAAAAATCTAAAGCAATGGCTGCAGAAGCAAAAAATGATGACTATGTAAAATTGAATGAAAAATTGCTGGCTGAGCTGAATAAATAAACTCCTTAAAAAAAATAATTTTTGAAAAGCCTCACATAATAGTGGGGCTTTTCTTTTTCAAGCACAAATTCAACAACAATGCAAACAACATCACACTCAATGCACCAATGGGATTGAGCCATAAAAAGCCTAAATTAAAAAATCCCATTTTAGAAAAAACAAATACAGAAAGCACTAATATTTCTGCAAGTATGGCTGCCCAAAAAACAACAGTACCGTTTTTTATTTTTTTAAATAAGAATGCGACTAAAAATACGCCGAGAATTACTCCATAGAATAGCGAGCCTAATACATTTACAGCTTCTATCAAGCTGTTGCCCAAATCGTAAGCAAACATGGCGACAATAATACTAAACACACCCCAACCAAATGTGTACCACTTGGAAAGCCGATATTCGTATTCTTCATTTGCCTCTATCTTAGAAAATCTTTTATGAAAATCTATCATCGTGCTGGATGCCAACGAATTCAAAGCAGCTGCTATACTTCCCCACGATGCTAAAAAAATTATTGCAATTAATAAGCCTACTAATCCTGCCGGTAAATAGTCCACCACGAAGCGAAGAAAAATATAATTCGTATCCTTCGTGTCCTCTCCCGGTATTGCTTTCTTGATAACTGCTTTATATTCTTTCCTTGTATTGGCTGCTTCCTCATTAGCAATTTTAATTTTTTCTTTTAAGGCCTCTACTCCAATGGTATTAGCACTTCCTTTCAGCTCAGTCAATTGTTGCTGATAGCCGGGTATTACAGAAAATTGTTCTTGATATTTTGTTTCAAGTTTTGATAATTCATCATCATAAACCGTTTGATGTGCTCGCGCCGCTAATGACTGATTAAAAAATATCGGTGCACCTTTGAATTGATAAAATGCAAATACCAACACACCGATAAGTAGAATTAAAAATTGCATAGGCACTTTCACCAACCCATTCATAATTAAACCAAGCTTGCTTTCTTTCAGGTTCTTTGCAGTAAGGTAACGCCCCACTTGACTTTGATCCGTACCAAAATAAGACAGTGCCAAAAAGAAACCTCCAATGATTCCACTGAATATATTGTACTGATCGCCCCAGTTGAATTTACCATTGGCAAATCCAGATGTAATTACATTTATTTTTCCTGCATTACCACCGGATTTTAAAGCATCAAAAAATGCAACACCGGTCGGCAATAATTTTACCAACATATATGCAGCGATGAACATTCCTGAGAAAATAATAATTAATTGCAGTTGTTGAGTATAAGCAACAGCTTTTGCACCGCCGCTGATGGTATAAATAATAAGCAAGCCGCCCATAAAAATATTGGTCCAGTAAATATCCCAGCCGAGCAATGATGATAATATAATAGATGGTGCAAACACACTGATGCCGGTGGACAATCCCCGCTGCAATAAAAATAAAAATGAAGTGAGTGATCTTGTTTTATTGTCAAACCTACTTCCTAAATATTCATACGCAGTATAAACTTTCATTCGGCTGAAGATCGGTACAAAAAAAATGCAGATAATAATCATTGCAATAGGCAAACCGAAATAGTATTGAACAAAGCGCATCCCATCATCATAAGCCTGACCGGGAGCAGTTAGGAAAGTAATGGCACTTGCCTGTGTGCCCATGATACTGAGCAGGATTAAACCCCAGTGCATACTTCTATTGGACAAAAAATATCCATCCAATGTTTTAGTAGTACGACTTCTATACAAACCATAGGTTATGATTCCAAGCAAAGTGGCAATGAGTACTATCCAGTCGAGTTGGCTCATTCAAAATGTTTGGTAAAGAAAAAAAATAATACAATCAAAAATGCAAGGAATAACACTACCAGCAAATACCAATAGTTCCAGCTTTTAAATAATGGTGCTTTATCGTTATTGTCAGATTTCATTTGTTTTTAGATGAACGTAACCACCCTGTAAATACAACGAAAAGACCTAACACAATTCCAATAATAATTCCGACTCGAATTTTTTTAATTGCTGTACCCAACGCCAAGCCTAAAATAATAGCAAAGATAAATGCCATTTCTCCTCTCCGAGCATCAGGTTTTTGTTGTGCTGACATTGTTAATTATTATTTTTGGTTTAAAGCAATTAAGTTAGCGAATAATCTGTATGCACCCGGCACGCCAGCTGGCAGTTCTCTGAAAAATACTAGACCTGTATAAGTAAACCAGCCTTTGCCATACTTTGTTACAATCAAACTACCATCATCTGATTTTTCGCCGGGGTCTGACATTCCTAACAATTTTTCATACTTACCGCTTGGGTCACTGGCATGATAAATACTGCGTTCTTGAATCCAACCATCAAAATCTTTTTCTGTTATCTTATTCGGAAAATTAAATACAGGGCTTGCAGGCTTCAGCAAAATAACTTTTGCATTTTCATCAGTTACACGATTTCTGGTAATATCAAAATTATATGGACCAATTTTAGCACGCACCGGGCCAATCTGATTGCTAGTATTATACTGTACAATCAAATTGCCGCCATCATTGACGTATTTCATCAGCTTGTCATAATAAGTATTCATCCAATCGTGTGTGTTATATGTTCGTACACCTGTTATAATAGCATCAAATTGACTAAGATTATTTTTTTCCAATTCCTTTTCATCAAGTATTGTAACCTGATAGCCCATCAGCTCTAATGCTTGTGGCACTTTATCTCCCGCACCAGTAATATATCCAATTTTTTTTCCTACTATTTTCAAGTCAAGCTTACGGTTCACCGCAGAAATATTGGTGAGGTAATTAATATATGGAATGTGATCATATTTAATTGTATGCAATTCTTGATAATAAAGAAAAGGTGTTTTTAAATCTGTAATCATCAGCGCAACATCTTCTCTTTGTGTTCCCATGTAATATTGATTATCCTCATTTGCATTAATGGTATAACCTACTTCATACTTTTTAGATTTTTGGGTTAATAAAAGTTGCTTCGGAATATATTGATATGAAAATTTGCCCATTTCTTTTTTGTAAAGTTTTCCAAAGTAAACAGCGCTGCTGTCTTTTTGTGGTGTCAAATAAATTGTTCCTTTAAAATTATTATTACCTCTGGTTATTTTCAATTTTGAATCAAGTGATAATAATACTGTAGGAATAACAACTACGGGTTCATACAATTCACCTTTTACCGGATCAGTAAATTTATATTGTACAGGAATAGAAAAATCAAGTGGGATGTTATAAAACTTAATTTGCACATTGGCTAAATAAGCAGGATCTACATTCGGTTGCCCAATTTTTTGCTGATCAGACACATTGAAATATCCTTCAGATTTTGGCTCTGTCAGCCAATAAGGCTGTGTCAGTGATTTAGTATTGGGAATAAAAAATATTTTTGAAAAACCAATATTTTTATTTTTCCCAAGTGAAACAGTCAAAGTCGAATCAAAACTATCTAAATTAATTTTTGCCAAAACAGCATCTGCGCCTAAGCGATTATTTAAGTTAAAATTTATTTTTATAGAATCTGTTTGCACTGCATACTGACTATTGGTTACTACTTCTATAAATAGGCCGCTGCATTGAGCAATTAGCATTTTGACTTCATTGAGTTTTATATTTTTCCAAATACTTTCTGACAGAGCTAATATTTTTTGATATATGCCCACTAAATCTTTTACTGAATTTTCAGGATGCAAAAAATCAAAGTTTTTCAAAATGCTATCAACAGATTGCTCTATTGCATTACCTCCTTCAATTCTACTCCATGAAATATTGATATCATCCAACAAACTGCTTTTTGGAATATTGCCTTTTGTAGTAGAAAAATATTCTATTGCTTCGCCACGTGAAGCAGGTACGCCAAAGCCCTGGCTTTTATGTTGGCTTCTACTCTCAGCCGCAATCTCTCCATAGCTTTCACCTAATAAAGAATTGTATCCACCAACATCTAATTTAAATTGATCTTCTTTGGTAGTGTTATTCCCTCCGAAATTAAAAGTATTCCATAAAATTCTTTTTACTTGCCAAGGATGAACACCATATTTAAACTGCTCAGGAAAACGAGTTGGGTCAGCAGCAGTAGCAAATGCTTCATTAGCCAAAATTGCAGAAGCTGTATGATGTCCGTGACCGCCTTCGCCAGTTGTCGGAAATCGTGTAATAATAATATCCGGTTGAAATTTTCTGATTACCCAAACCACATCACTCAATATTTTTTCTTTATCCCATTTAGAAAATGTTTCTTCAGGGTTTTTAGAATATCCAAAATCAAAAGCTCTGGAAAAAAACTGTTCACCGCCATCCAATCTTCTTGCAGCGAGTAGCTCTTGTGTTCTTATCAAGCCGAGATCAACGCCTTGTTCATCACCAATAAGGTTTTGTCCGCCGTCACCACGAGTAAGTGACAAGTATCCGGTGCGATATAATTTGTCTTTTGATAAATAAGCTATCAGTCTGGTGTTTTCATCATCGGGATGTGCTGCAATGTAAAGTACAGAACCCAGTACATTCAACTTTTTTATTGCCTGATACATTTCACCGGCAGTCCAACTTTGAGGTGCCTGCGCAATTGATTTTACTGAAAATATTAATAAGCCGAAAACTATAAATAAACATCTTCGCATCTTCAAAATTTATCAGCGAATATAAGTTTTATTCAGAAAGAGATTTTTGCCATTCATAAAATGAAAGAATCTTGATAAAAATAATCGGGCAAAAGCAGAAATTTGCCTTTGCCCGATTATTGCGTTAATTAATTATTGTAGTACTTATTGCCCCACCATAAAAACAGCATTACAGAAAAACAATTTGCCATTTTCCCAAAAACTACGGAAGAGCACATCATCCGCCAGATAAACAATTTGACCTTGCCCCATCGGTTGCACACCAAAAATCATCCCGTCTTGTAGTTTATTTTTTAAATTACTGCCTACAAATCCGGCAACTTGTGCAGATTTTTTGATCACTCCTACATTCCATCCACCATCTTTCATAAACTCATACATATTATCATCCTGCTTCAAAGTAAAATAATAATCAGGATAGCCAAAAGCTAATGGATTTGTATTATCCAATTCCACTTTAAAAATGGATCCGGCAATTAAATCTCGCAAGTGATCTCTTTCTTGATCTTCAAATTTTGCCAATGAGCTATAATCATTTTTATTTGATTTCTTATCCGCACTGTCATCTTCCTTTTTACTTTTTAAACTCCAATCAAATTTGGACATTCGTTTCACTGCATCTTCCAGCGTAATAAGCCGGCCTCCATTACTAATCCAACTCTGCAACTTATCAACTGAATTTTTATCATTCAAAAAAGAATAATTGCCTGAAGTCATTATCAATACATTGAAATCCGACAAATTGATATTGTTAAAACTCGTTGCATTTACCAAAGTGGCAGGATAATTCAACTCTTGATCCATAAAGTGCCAAATCTCGCCTGCTGCATTTGCATTAACACCTGTGCCAGTTAATAGAGCAACTTTAGGCGTAGCGATTGCATGTACTCTCTGACTACCAAAGTCGAATCCTTTATCCACAAATCCGGTGCTGATGTTTTTTGCCACGACATTATATTCATTACATGCTTGACTTACCAATGAAGCCAAAGTGTTTCCAAATTTTTCATTGCCATTTTTTATAACGATTAATGACCCTCGCCCGAAATCCTGACCATCAACTGAAAAGGGGCTTTCGGAAATACGAACACGTATTCCCTTTTGTAATAACTGACCTAATGCTTTTGCACTTTGTATTCCCTCCCACTTTATTACATAGCCATAAGCACTACTTAAATTATTATTAGCAGACTCTGCTCTTTTACCTCCACCCAATTGCAATTTATTTTTTAATGCATAAGACTCTAATCCATATACATAAGGCAGTGCCCATGCAGTAATATCATAAGTAGCAGAATCTACTAATTTAGTTTTGGGTTCAAATAAAACTTTTAATAACGTACTGCGTGGCTGTTGTGATTGCACGATCAAATCATATTGATCTATAGTAAATGGTTCATCTTTTCCGGTGAAATACCGATATCCATTTGTTAAGGATCGTGATGAAGCAGCAGCTAATTCATATTGGATGCCGTTTTTATCCAACAAATCCATCAATGCATTCATCCGCTGTTTTCCTGCATCTGAATATTTTACTAAATAAGATTTGTATTCGCCCGAACCATTTGCTACTGCATCATTAAAAAACTTTCTGAACTCTTTTACCAAACGTCCTGCATTGATAGAAGAAGTTTCAATAGTACTCAGTGATGTAGTGAAATGGTGCGTAGCTCTGTCTAAGAGGGTAAGTGTGTCTCCTTCTTTTGTGATTACAGCGGAGCCTGCAGCACCACCGCCAGCTTGTTCATAAGTCATTCCTATTGCACCATTATAAATTGGGTATGTATCTCCATAAGAAGGATACAAGAGATCAAAAATTTCTTTAGTAAAATAAAGCCAACCATTTGCATCAAAATATTTTGCATGATTTTTTCCAATCATAGTTTGAAAATCACGCTGCCATGAAGTAATTATCTCATGATAAGGCTGTGCAGCCGGTGGAAAATAATAAGGATGATTATATGATTGCTCATGAAAGTCCACATGCACATAAGGCATCCATTGCTGATAAATTTTTGCTCTTTGTGCACTCTCTACTTGCGTTTGCCATGCCCAATCTCTGTTCAAATCATAATTATAATGATTACTGCGACCACCCGGCCAAGGTTCATTATGTTCGCGTGCAGTAATATCCGGATTCGGTGTTTTTCCTACCATCGTATTAAACCAGTTAACATATCTATCTCTTCCATCAGGATTCATACATGGATCAATTATCACCACTGTATTCTTCAACCATTCTTTTGTTTTTGTATTAGCAGGATCTACCAATGCCCATAGAGTCATCAATGCGGCTTCGGATGATGATGTTTCATTGCCATGTACATTATAGCTCAACCATACTAAAGCGGGAACATTATCTTCCGCAGGCGCTCTTTTATCTTTAGCCAAGTTAGCCAGTCTCATATTATTCATCCTGATATCTTCCAGATTGGATATATTTTCAGTAGAAGAAACAAATGCCACTATTAATGGACGACCTTCATTGGTGCGTCCATACTGTTGCAGCTTTACATTATTGGGCATTGCTGCAGCTACTTGTTGGAAATAGTTTACAATATTGAAGTGCGGCGTATAACGACTTCCTATTTTATAACCCAAAAATTCATCAGGAGATTTTAACTGCCCGGACAACAAAGTAACAGAAGCAACTGTCATCAACAATAAAGTAAATAATTTTCTCATACGTTTAAAATTTATCGTTTAAAAAATCATGTAGCAAGTTCAACTATTAAACAACTATCCTCAAGGTTTAGATAAAAGTATTTTGGTTTTAGTAGCGAATAATTAGAACGGCAATTTAAGAAAACCTTTTGAGTAAAATTTCAGAATTTATACAAGTATCTTAAATTTATTTTTGAAAAGAAGTACCTTTCCTAAAATAAAACACAGTATGCGCAAACTTTCAATCTTTATCACTGCATTGATTCTTTATTCTTTTTCCTGTGGTACCGCCAAGGATGCTGCAAAGCGAAGTAGTTCTATCAATCCATATCAATATGTCGGCAGTAAAAAAGTTGTTTGTGAAAATGGTGCTGTAGTATCTGCACATCCTTTGGCAAGTAAAGTAGGTGTAGAAATTTTAAAGCAAGGTGGTAATGCCGTTGATGCTGCAATTGCCACTCAATTAGCATTAGCAGTTGTTTATCCCAATGCGGGTAATCTTGGTGGCGGAGGTTTTTTGGTAGCAAGGCTGAATGACGGACAATTATTAGCGCTTGATTATAGAGAAATGGCTCCCGCAAGTGCAAGCAGAGATATGTATTTGGATAAGGATGGAAATCCGATGCTGAACAATAGTCAGAATGGACATTTGTCAAGCGGAGTACCAGGAACGGTAGCAGGCCTTTTCGCTTCTTATAAATATGCAAAACTACCTTTTGAAAAATTGATTCAGCCTGCTATTGACCTTGCAGAAAAAGGATTCACGATTAGCGAAAGCGAAGCCCGTTCATTCAATGCATTACAAAAAGATTTAAAAAAATGCAATTCGGTAATGCCTGTTTTTGTAAAAGATCATTGGAAAGCAGGTGATACATTAGTTCAAAAAGAATTAGCCAACACATTAAAAAGAATAAAAGCAAAAGGCCAATCAGGTTTTTATGAAGGAGAAACGGCGCAGCTCATCGTTGAAGAAATGAAAAGAGGCAATGGTATTATTACATTGAATGATTTAAAAAATTATCAAGCAAAATCAAGAGTACCGCTCACTTTTGATTACAAAGGCTACAAAGTAGTAAGTATGCCGATGCCAAGCAGCGGTGGGTTGCTTTTGAATCAAATGATGAAGATGGTGGAAGATAGAAATATTGATCAAATGGGCTTTCTTACAGCACAATCCATTCAGTTAATGACAGAAGTAGAAAGAAGAGCCTATGCCGATAGGGCACGATATATGGGCGATGCAGATTTTTACAAAGTGCCGGTAGCAACACTTACAAGTGATGCTTATTTAAAAGAGCGAATGAAAAGCTATGAACCTACAAAAGCTACACCCAGCTCGACTATTCAACCGGGCGCAATCAGTGGATATGAAAGTGAGGAGACAACACACCTAAGCGTTTTGGATAAAGACGGAAATGCAGTAGCTGTAACAACTACTTTAAATAATTCGTATGGTAGCAGAACGGTAGTAGGTGGAGCAGGATTTTTTTTAAATGACGAAATGGATGATTTTAGTATTAAGCCCGGCACACCTAATATGTATGGCGCAGTTGGTGGCGAAGCAAATGCTATTCAACCCGGAAAAAGAATGTTGAGTTCTATGGCTCCTACAATTGTATTGAAGGATAACAAACCATTTTTAGTAGTGGGCACTCCCGGAGGAACAACTATTCCTACTTCTGTTTTTCAGACCATCATTGATATTATAGAATTTAATATGAATACAGAAGATGCAGTATGGAAACCAAAATTTCATCATCAATGGCTGCCCGATGAAATAGCAATGGAAAAAGGAATACCGGATGAGGTACAAAATGCATTGCGTAAAATGGGATATAAATTAAGTCTTCGTGGAGGCATTGGCCGCACAGAAGTAATCAAAGTATTAACTAATAAAAAAATTGAAGCTGTTGCCGACAACAGAGGCGATGATTCTGCCGAAGGATATTAATATAAAAAAGTAAAACTATGACAATCGGAAATGAATATTTGAGTTCTGCAATTGCGCGTTTAAAATCATATAAAGAATTAGCCGACAAAACTTTTGATCAGTTGGATGAAAATGATTTTCATTTTTTAGCTTCATCAGAATCGAATAGTATCGCCATATTAGTACATCATATTTCCGGAAATATGCTGAGCAGGTTTACCAATTTCCTGACAGAAGATGGTGAAAAAGAATGGCGCGACAGAGACGATGAATTTGAAACGCATAAAAATACAAAAGCACAGATCATCGAACAGTGGGAAAAAGGCTGGACTTGCCTATTAAATGCACTTACAAGCCTTGAAGAAAAAGATTTATTAACTAATGTATATGTCCGCAAAGAGCCATTGACAGCATTGGATGCCATCAATAGACAATTGGCGCATTATGCTTCGCACATAGGACAAATATTATTCATCGGGAAAATGATAAAGAACCAAAATTGGCAAACCCTTTCTATTCCAAAAGGACATTCACAACAGTTCAATCAAAGTAATGAAATAAAAGATCCTGCAAAGAAATTTTGATTTCTGAATTTATTGGCATTAATGCTTGCACACACCAATTTTTGTAACTACTTTTATCCACTAATTTCAATTATCAACCAATCCCCTGTCAAAAACCACCAAATTTATCATGAATTCTACAACGCTATAGGCGCTATAGAATACCATAATCCGAAAAGCCAACCAAATGAAAACGCCATAATTTTTAACAGAAACTCGAATGAAAAAAATATTTTTTTTGATAGGTCTTATTTTGATTTTATCGTATGCAAACGGGCAAGTAGATTGGAGCATATTTGCAGGACCACAGGCAACCGCAGCTCGCTATACCATTCTTAATCAAAAGCAGAAAAATGAAGTTAAGTATGGTTTTCATGCAGGCGTTGGTTTAAAAACTGCATTTGAAAACAACTTACTATTTGCGCCAGAATTATTTTATAGTTTAAAAGGTTACAAAGTAACATTTGCACAATTTGTCAATCCACCTGACACAGCAGCACTAAATAATAACACAAGCATCCACACAATTGAAATGGCTGCATTGCTTCAATATAATCTCGGTAAAGCAGCCAATCATTTTTACATAAAATTTGGTCCATCCTTGGAGTTCAATATTTATGGAAAAGAAAAATTTGATTTAAAAAGCGGTGGCACTGTTGACCGCAAAATGAAGTTTGACTTCAATGGGAATTACGGCTATGTAGGAGGAAATCTGTTGCTTCAATTGGGTTACGAAACAGGGAATGGTTTTTTTGTTTCTACACAATACACTCATGGTGCTGCAAGTATAAATAATGAAGATGGAGGCCCTAAAATTCGTCATAGAGTTTATGGCTTAACTATTGGTAAATATCTCCGATCTAAAAAAGTTGTATTGAATACAAAAAACAAAGAGTAAAAAAACGCCTACTCCTTGACGGTGAATAAATTATAGAAATTTACAATTCAAGAAGTTTCTTTGAGCAAGTGCCTGACATAATTAGTTAGTCATTTGTATTATTTATTGCAAGTGTTTAGCCACTTAATTTATTTTGTGTGCTACGGTTAATCACGCAAACATGTATAACTTTGTTATTATGAGTTTAGCCACTTTAAAAAAAATTAGCGACAATTTTAAAGAACAAAGTAAATCAATGCCATTACTCTTTATAGGTCATGGTTCCCCGATGAATGGTATTGAAGAAAATGAATTTAGCATGAAATGGGAACAGTTGGGCAAAGAATTACCAAGGCCAAATGCAGTATTAGTCATATCGGCTCATTGGCTCACCGATGGCACTTTTATAACGGCTATGGAGCATCCAAAGACCATTCATGATTTTGGAGGCTTTCCTAATGAATTATATGCAGTGCAATATCCCGCACCGGGCAGTGTACAAGTCGCATCAGAAACAAAAGAATTAATCAAAAGCACAAATATTGGTTTGGATCATGAATGGGGATTAGATCATGGAGCCTGGGTTGTAGCTCGGCGAATGTACCCGGATGCCGATGTTCCAATTTTACAATTAAGTATTGACTACGCAAAGCCGGCTTCTTATCATTATAATCTTGCAAAAGAACTTACTTCATTACGCAAGAAAGGAGTTTTAATAATTGGTAGTGGTAATATGGTACACAACCTACGTATGATCGCATGGGATAAAATGGATGTATCAGGTTTTGGTTATGACTGGGCAATTGAAATGAATGAACTTTTGAAACAAAAAATTTTAATGGGTGATCATCAGTCATTGATTGACTACAAATCACTTAGTAAAGCGGCAACATTAGCGATACCAACTCCCGATCATTATTATCCATTGATTTACATTTTAGGACTACAGGGGAAGAATGAAATACCGCATTTCTTTAATGATAAGTTAGTCGCCGGTTCGATAAACATGACATCTGTTACATTTACATAAACTAAAAACCAATGAATCGCTTAAAACCTGGCGTAGATATAGTGTTGGATATACTACAAACAGTTGCCGAAAAACAACCGGAGAATCATTTTGCCCAAAGCATTTTGAGACAGTACCAAGAGAGAGGCGGCCTCAGTAAAAAGCAATTAGAAGGTTTGTTTGGTAAAGCACAAAAAATAAAAGAGATACCGCAAAATAAATTAGCGACTTTAGAAGCGATTATCTTACGCAAAAAAGAAAAGCAAAAATCGGAAAAACCGGAAATAACTCCATTATACATGAAGGATGAAGGCGCATTGGAAATCATAAATAAAATTTTAGAAAAATACCCGCTACATAAAAGAGTATTATTTTTAAAATCTAAATGTGATAATCATAAAACACTCACCGTAATTGAATCAGAAGAGTTGAAAAAGTTTTTAAAAATATTGAAGTGAAATAATTTGTTCAATAAAATTAAATTGTTCAACACCGATGAAATATATTTTAATTTGTTTTTGTATGCTACCTCTATTGAGTGCAGCACAAAAGAATAAAAAACGATCTATGCAATTAGATTCTTTATTTCAATCATATTTTGCTGAAAACGAGCCGGGCGGCTCAGTATTATTAGTGAAAAATGGTAAAGTAATTTATAAAAATGCTTTTGGCTTGGAAGACATGAAAACAAAAAAGCCAATTACGGAACAAACTATTTTTAACCTCGGTTCTATCAGTAAGACATTTGTAGCTTACGGTATTTTAAAACTGGCATCAGAAAACAAATTATCATTGACTGATGATATTTATAAATACTTTCCTGATTTTAAAAACAAAAATATAGCCAAACAAATAAAAATATATCATCTGTTGACGCACACATCAGGATTGCCGGATAGCAGGAAAATAGATGAAGAATTTGACTTTTATCTTACCGCGAAGGATGAAGAAAATTTTGTCCCATTAAAACAGACAGAAAAATTGGAGTTTGAACCGGGGTCAAAATATCATTACTCCAACCCTGCATTCAATGGATTAGCATTAATTATTGAAAAGGTAAGTGGGATAAAGTGGCAAGATTATATTGCTAAAGAAATTTTCCAACCAGCAGGAATGAAACATAGTACGATTACCGACGGGCCGCATCCGGAAAAAAATGTAGCACATGCTTATTATCAAAATAAAGACGGTGAATTTGAAGAGCTGGACTATGGAGAAGAGCCAACTTTTGCAGCAGCAGGGAATGGCGGTGTGTGGAGTAGCGTAACTGAATTATGGAAATATGAACAAGCTATTCAAAAAAATCTTTTCTTGAGCAATGAATGGATAACAAAATCACGAGTAGTATATCCATTAGCAGAGTGGAAAGATACAATTCCATCAAAACTGGGATTAAGTTGGTTTATTACACAAGTAGCCGGAGAAAGAACTATTGAGCATACCGGCTCACAAGGTGGTTTTATAGCTGATTACTGTTGGATACCCAATCAGAAAATTTTTTATGTATTACTATGTAATATTCCAAAGCCAATTTTACAAATACGGACTAAACTCTTTGATCTGATAAAAAAAGAAAATTGGTTAGATAAAAAATAACTTAAAAATTAAATAGCCTGCAGGTTTAGTGCAGGCTATTTTTGAGTATTATAACATTACAAATTATATTCCCGATAGAAATGAACTATTGATGTACTTGGCTACTTCGGTAAGGTTTTTTGTTTTTTCATAAACCGCCAATTGCCTATCGGCACCGGTACCTTTTTCAAGCATATTTACAACATTAACTACTCTGTGTCGGCTGCCTAAATGATCTAAAACAGGGTCTAGAAAATCTAAAAGCTCTAAGATTAAAGCACGAGTGTTTACTTCTTCTTCTTTTCCAAAATCTATAAGATGTCCATCTACTCCATAGCGACTTGCACGCCATTTATTTTCATTCACTAAGGCTCTTGAATATTGGATAAAATTCAAATTCTTGGAACGTAACATATAAATACGGGCACAGATAGCTTGAAACAATGCAGCAATCGTGATAGTTTCATCTACCGTCATTGGGATATCACATATTCTAAACTCAACTGTGTTGAAGAAAGGATGTACTCTTAAATCCCACCATATCTTTTTGGCATTATCAATGCAATTAGTCTTGATCAAAATTTTCACATAGTTGTCATAAGCTTCAATGCTTTCAAATGCATCGGGAATACCTGTACGCGGAAATTTATCAAATACTTTTGTTCGGAAAGATTTATAACCCGTCATCCTTCCTTCCCAAAAAGGTGAGTTTGTACTCAATGCGAAAACATGTGGCAAGAAATAGCGTGTGCTATTAGCAATATGGTTGGCCATTTCTCTGCTCTCCATACCTACATGTACGTGCAAGCCAAAGATTAAATTACTACGAGCAGCATCTTGTAATTCATTTACAATTTCATTATAGCGAATATGATCCGTAATCAACTGACTTTCCCAATGACTGAAAGGATGTGTGCCTGCAGCGCCCATTGCAAATCCCAGATTGCCGGCAATACTGCCAATTGTATGTCGTAGGGTCGCCACATCTTTGAAAGCTTCGTCGGCATCAGCACAAATATCTGTACCTACTTCTACTACGGCTTGATGCATTTCTGCTTTTACTTTGTCTTTGATTGCTTTTTGTCCTTCGTGTACAATTTTTTGTTCGTGGCTTTTTAACTCAAAAGTATGTGGGTCGAGTACCATGTACTCTTCTTCTACGCCCAATGTAAAATTTTTATAATTTAAACTCATTATCAAAATTTGGATTTACACTAAAGGATTTTTATTACTGCTTCTCTTTACATATTCACCCCAAGTCAGATTATCTTGATCATCTTTCTGAGCCAATGCTTTTTCAATGGCATAATTTGCTGATGTTTCTACCACCCACTCAAAATTTTCATCTCCTACGCTGTTTCGATCTGCATCGGGGGCTGGATTGCAAAAATCAATCGCATACGGAACGCCATCTCTTACAGCTAATTCTACAGTGTTAAAATCATAGCCAAGATATTTATTGATGCGGAGAACAATATCAGTCATTTGTTGCAATCTTTCTGCAGATGGTTTAAAATCTGCTACATAACGTAAATGGTGTGGATTGCGTGGCTCATAAGACATGATCCGAACATATTTTCCACCAATGCAATAACAACGATAATACTCTGTAAAAACAATTTCTTCTTGAAGCAACATAACCAATTGGCCTGTTTCACTATGCTTTGTAAAAAAATCTTCTTGATCGGTAAGTTTATATACATGCTTCCATCCACCACCTGCAAAAGGTTTCATGTAAGCGGGAAAACCTACATACTTAAAAATATTTTCCCAGTCTAATGGATAAGCAAGATTATTAAACGATTCGTTAGATGTATCGTCAGGTAAATCTCTCGAAGGTATGATTGCTGTTTTAGGTACCGGCACACCAATCTTTGTCATCAAACAATTATTAAAGTATTTATCATCTGCACTCCACCAGAATGGATTATTGATAACCGCAGTACCTGTAACAGCAGCATTTTTCAACCATGTACGGTAGAATGGAACGTCTTGCGATATACGATCAATGATCACTGCATATCCACTGCTCACGCCTTGCATTGCCTTATCAATTTTCACAGGCTCGGCAATAATTCCGTTTACATTTTTACTATTTACTCTTGCCACAAAGGCCTCAGGAAAAGATCTTTCTTTGCCATGTAGGATTCCAATTTTCTTCATATACTTTATTTTGTTGGTTGAAAATAACTGTATTAATTGCTTGTTCCAAATTTATCTTATCAGTTTCACAAAAACAAACTAATATTGAATTTTTACAATTGGTTTTAAAAAATCAGAAACCCTTAGTTTTGCTGATATGTCTTCGATAAGAATTCCACTAATCTATACAGAACAGAACATCATCAACTCTACTTATTTAAAACGGCCTGTGGTCGTAGATATCTATTTCCCGGAAAAGCATCAATTGGCGGACCAACCGGATATACTGCTGATCAATGACGGGCAGGACTTGATACGAATGGATTTCGCTGAAATTCTGGATAAGATGTATGCCAGTGGTGAAATTGCTTCTTTAATCTGTGTCGGTATTCAATGTGGACCTGAGCGAAAACGAGAATATGGTGTAGCTGACATCCCTGATTACAAAGAACGGGGCGATAAGGCCAATTTATATACCCGATTTATTTTACACGAATTATTGCCAATCATTGCACATAAATTTCCAAAAGCATCAAAAGATAAGTTAGCATTTGCCGGCTTTTCATTAGGTGCTCTTTCCGCTTTAGATATAGTATGGAATCATCCGGATATTTTTAACAGAGCAGGTGTATTTTCAGGCTCTTTATGGTGGCGAAGTGTAGATCAAGAGTTACCAAACTATGATGATAATAAACATAGAATAATGCATCATCAAATAAAGGAAGGTAAGTATAAACAGGGGTTACAATTTTTCTTTGAGTGCGGGAATATGGATGAAACCAGAGACCGAAATAATAATGGCATTATAGACTCTATAGACGATACATTAGATTTAATAAATGAATTAACTGCCAAAGGCTATACGGAAGCTGATATAAAATATTTTGAAATACCGGATGGCCGTCATGATGTGCCTACATGGGCAAGAGCATTCCCTGCATTTTTAAAATGGGGGTGGAATAAGAAATAAGATACGGTGAAAATAATCTTACTATAAATTGATTGCCTGCAATCAAATAAAAAGAGAGAGGCTGCTTGTTGAAGGCAGCCTCTCTCTTTTAAGTATTTGTCGCTTTTAGTTGAACAAATATCTGATACCAAACTGAACAGAATATGTAGAAGCAGTGCTTATTACATCTCTGAAAGTTCTGGTTACAATTTGTCCATTAGCTGTAGCTAATCTGAACTGAGGAACTACTGAACCTCCGGGAACAACGCTAGACATATTCTGAGGAACTAAAATATTACTTGCGTTGATAGTTTTTACTTTACCCCAAGCCGGATTCAATAGATTTCCTAAATTAAATACGTCAATAGTGAATTGAAGCGTATTCTTGTTTTTACCGGTTTTAGCAAAAATATCCTGAATAAATTTAGCATCCACTTGATTTCTCCATGGGAACAATCCACCATTACGTTCTGCATATTGACCACGATGAGTACGCATGTATTTATCTTGCATAATATAAGACTCAAAAAGGTTACGCTGAGCAGTTTGATCAAACACAACACCGTTTACTGTCTGATTAGCAAATAACATTTGCTGCACTTCTGTTTTTGTTGGAATATAAAGAAGATCATTTCCACTTACGCCATCACGATTGTAGTCGCCATTGTAAACATAAGAGAAACGTCCATCTGCTGAACCTTGATATACTAATGCGATTGTTGTAGCCAAATGCTTCAGATATTCTTTACGATAAGATACTGTTGCTACAACACGATCCGGCATGATATAGTTCGTAGCTGCCAAATTTGGCGTATTCAAACCCATCACTTGTTGTGTTCCTTGATATGCGCCAAGTGCTTGGTCGCCACCACCATCAAACAAGTTTGCAGCCATTGCTTTTGTATAAGCTACTGAAGCCATAAATCCTTTTGTGAAAGGTTTTTCAAACTTAGCTGTTAAATACATGCTGTATCCTCTTTTACCATTATCAATGATAACAGGAGTAAATGCAGAAGAACCACCAGCTACAAACTGACCACCCGCATTTAATGTATTGATAAATCTAGTTTGGTTTGTTGCACCATAGATTGGTCTGTTATCAGGATAGCCTGTAATGTTCATGTTTTGTGGTGCAATATAATTTGGACTTCTAAAAAATGCTGTATTAAGGTCTTTATTAAAGTTAGCTTCAAAAGTTCCAATTACACCCCAAGGCATTTTAGCATCTATTGCAATGCTTGATTTCCATGTTTGTGGGTTCTTAAAGGTAGGACTCATTGCTGTAACTGAAGAAGGTACAATAGTACCTGCAGCAGGAACAGTAGATGGTCTATATGCTGCTGGGTCTGGATTGAATGGGCCAGGCGTTAATACACCGGTTGAAGTACCGTTTGTATTATACATATTGAATGCCTGCGTAATTTGAATCATACCATTATCACCTGATTGGCTAACAATCCATACGAAAGGAATTTTTCCTGTGAAGATACCGGTACCACCACGAATTTGCAGAGAACGGTCGCCATATAAATCCCAGTTGAATCCAAGGCGTGGAGAAATCATTA
The DNA here is from genome assembly GCA_018268055.1 of Bacteroidota bacterium. GTDB lineage: Bacteria > Bacteroidota > Bacteroidia > Chitinophagales > Chitinophagaceae > JJ008. The sequence continues at coordinate 40,694 of JAFDXF010000080.1, read as the reverse complement.
CTACACTTTTAGGTAGTACACCTGTATTTACTTTTTCACCCTGCGCAAAGTTTTGTGCAAGTACTAATGGGTGTGTTAATATCTGAGGAACGCCCGGATAAGTTGGCAAGTCAAAACGTGCACCAAGTGTTAAGCGGAAATTCTTCGTCATATATATTTCATCCTGGAAGTATGCAGAGTATTGACGGAAGTCGAATCTTGAAAATGCAGGAGCGAAATTTTTAGATAATGAATAAGTAATCGCAAAGTCGGTAGGCAACTTACGAAGAGCAGGGTTAGGGTCCAATGCACTTGCAAAATCAGCCCAAGATGCAAAACGATAATAGCTTGTAGCGAAACGCTGGAAGCCATTGATTGTTTGGTTGAAATCAACCTGACCACCCATTGTCCAATGATGCTTATTTACTTTAAATGTGATATTGTCAACAATAGAATACATTTTTACTTTACGTAAATTACCAAAGCTAAAAGGCTCATATCCGAAAGTAGTATATACAGAACCGATACCAGTGATAGCTTGAGTAGAAGAACCTCCGCCATTACTCATGATATCAACAAGTGGAAAAATTTGGCTTTCTGTGCTTCTTGAGTCATTTTGATAAGTATAAGTAGCACGAAGTGTATTAGATAATCCACGGAAATTAGAGTTTAGCTCACCTGCAAATGAATAAAAATTAGCTCCTTGGAAATAATTTGAATTTTTAAACCAAAGTGCAGTTATTGCTTGTCTTGTAGCAGTAGATCCGGATACAGTTCCTGCACCACCTACTGATGTGCTCACAGGATTTGGTTCGCCACCTTCTACCTGGCTATAGCGAATATTAAATTTATGATTGCGACTGATATTCCAGTCTAAACGAGCCATTACTTTTTTACGTGTAATATTAGGAGTATAACCATCAAAAGGTCCGGTTACATAGCCATAATTGTTCAACAGATAATTGCTGATATAATTTAAAGAATCAGCAGTGGGTCTTGCAATGTTGTTTGCACTACCATAAGGTGCTCCTGCTGTAGCAGCAAAGTTTGAGTTAATTGTTTTCGGTTGTGTTTCAGATTCGTAGTTTACGAAAAAGAAAAGTTTATCCTTAATCAATGGACCACCAAAGCGAACACCATATTGTTTGAAATCTTCAGGGTTTCTAGTGAAGTATGTTTTATCCACACGACGGCCACGAAGACGCTCATTTCTAAAATATTTGTAAACTGAGCCTGAGAAAGTATTTGTACCGGATTTTGTAACAGCGTTGATAGCACTACCGATAAAACCAGATTGACGAATATCGTAAGGATTAATACTTACAGAAATTTCATCAATCGCATCTATTGAGATTGGAGCGCCATTGGCAGGAAGGTTAGTTCCAATACCAAAGCTATTATTGAAATCAGCACCATCAATTGTAAAATTATTTTGACGATAGTTACCACCTCCAATGGATGATCCATTTGATTGCGGCGTAATTTTTGTCAAATCGTTTATACTTCTGTTAATAGAAGGAGACAAACCAATTTGTCTGGAGTTGATGTTGGTAACATTACCAGTTCTGTTTGGATTTAACACATTTGTTCTTCGACCGGCAGCTGAAACAGTTACGCCTGCCAGTTGATCTTTGTTTTCCATTACAGAATTAAGGATAAACGATTCTGCAAGTTGCAGATAAATATCGTTATACGTTACTGGCTTGTGATCTACATAAGTAATCTCAATTGTATATGGACCACCGGGTCTCATATTTTGAATACTGAAACTACCGCCATTCTTACTGGTTGTAGAATACTTTGTTCCTGTAGGTACGTGTGTCGCAACAATCGTTGCTCCTACCAATGGTTCAGTACCATTGACACCACCTGTTACAGAGCCATTCAGTGAAGAGGTTGTTATCTGCGCAAATAACAACGGACTGACCATCAAGGTCATCGCAAAGAAGAAGACTATTCTCTTAAGCATAAATTTTTGGTTTTCGGTTGCAAAGAAAAGGAATAATTCCCGATTAAAATTAGGTAAATATCAACATTCTTTGCCTGAAAGATAAGGCTTTATATGTTTTTTTTTACTTCCTAATATAGATTGCCCTATTTGAGCCGATTTTTTTCTATTGAAATTACCATTATATGTTGCAATGTAGGTGTAATTTTTATGGATATATTCAAAAGTAAAAAACACAATTTCGTACGAAAAAGCTCTTATTATCGTGAAAAATTTGCTTTTTATGCTCTATTTTACTGCTTTTTCACTCTTTTTCTTGAAAAATAATCTCCAAAAATTATCCGCTTCTTTTCGATAACTAAGTCCAACCCCATACTTGTTAGCTCTGCCCGGCCCTGTAGTGCTGGTGGTTAAATAATCAGTGTTTTGTCTGAAAAATAAATTTGCTCTAAATGTGCCTGCAGGGTTAAGCAAAATCTCCAAATTTGCATTGAGCAACCCTTGAGCTTCTTGTTGAATGGCTGTGTTCTGTACCAGATTTAAGCCTTCTACAGTGCCACCAACAGATATTATTACTCGGTCATTTAAAAATGAACGACCAATTGTAAGATTTACATCGCTACCAACATTCAGTCCTGTGCCTTGTGTAATGACATTACGATTGTAAACAGAGCTATTAAAGTTGATAGAATATTTTGGAGAGTTAAAAATTTCCGTAATTACTTTTTTGATTTGCTCATTGATTACGCCAAAGAAAATACCGGATAAACTATTTGTAATTTCTTGAATGGAATTTTTTGCCGTTAATTCTACCGGAGCGAAAGAACCAAATACAACAAGATAGGTTGCCTGCTTTTGTAATTCATTAGCATTTTTTTGCAATTGTTCTAAACCAAATGCAAGGCCCGGATCATTCACCGCAACACTGGTAGGCGGGAAATCCAAACTAAATTCAATTTTTGGACTAAACAACTGATCGGTAAGCTTGGCAACTACATATACATCAGAATAGGCATTGGCAACTTTATCATCTAATGAAGGCAATGAATTTTTTAATGGTGCATAACTTACTCTATTCGCCGTGTATGTAGCAGTGAGATTTACAATCGCATTATATGGATCGCCGTTCCATTCTATGTAATTGTCGCTTCCTTTCTTCAGTATAAATGGTTTTTTAAAAAACGATTGGAAAGTAAAAAGATAATTCCCTTCATCAATATCAAAACGGCCACGCATTTGTAAGGGCTCTGCAGTGCCGGAAATAATATTTAATGTACCGGTACCACGTCCTTTAATCACATCTCCGGTTAGCTCATCAATTTGCACTTCCAAATTCACGGCAGGTGTAGCAGTCACTTTTACATTATAAATAATATTACTTGAATTAGTGGGTGCATTAATTTCTTGCATTTCCTTTCCAAACTTTCGTTCTACCAAAAAGTCTGCTTCACCAGATTCGCGACCGGTAGTAGGAGGAATTACAATGTGACTGCTGTCTTTTCCAAATGCTTGACCAACAGCATCAATATCCATAAACATTTCCGACTGCGGCCCCAATAATGAAAATGAGCCTGTGCCATAAACTTTTCCATAGAATTGCTTACTATCTTTAATAGTTGTATTTAATAGCAATACGGGTTTATTAAATTCTTTCCCAATGGTTTTCGGCTTTTGTGTTGTTACGTCAAGATTGTAAAACATGTTTTTAAACGACTCGTGTTCGATACCGCCTTTTACATAAATAGGATTTTTGGTTACAGTATCCGTAAGTACTAATCCATCAAGATTAATTTTTTCAGGTGTGATGGAAATAACGGTGTCCTTTATTTTATAGTAACATTGTGTGAAATTTACTTTCATTCCTGCGTCATACAAATTACCCTTTCCGGTTACAGCGAGGTTATCAAATTCACCTTTTAATTTTATATCACCTGTTAGATATCCTTGCATATCAGAAAACAGGTCGCCCAAAAAGCGTTCTAATACTTTGATCTGATATTTTTTTGCTTGTATAGAAATGGAATTATTTTGTTTTGCTTTTAATTCATCACCAATAATTATTTTTCCATTAAATCCAAGAAAGTTTTCTTGATTCAATGTGTTCCCTTTAAAATTCAATTCTTTTTTTAAATGGTTATAATTAACAGAGGCCTGTACTTCACCTAAAGAATCTTTATCTAATTGCAAATCTTTGGTTCGAATATCGTCTGAAGTAATTTGTAGGCTGTCAAATATATTTTTCACTAATACATTTCCCGATACAGAACCCACTAATTTATTATGCGGTAAAATGTAAGGGCCAAAATCTCCAAGATTAATGTTTGTAAGTGCCACTGTGATATCATTTACCTCTTTATTATTCGAGGGAATGGTACTTATGACAATTTTCTGTCGACCACTCTTATCATCTCCTTCATTAAACGCTAGTTTCCCATTGATTGGGTTGTTGTTTTTGATTATGAGTTGGCCATCAGGTTCGCTGATCCATTTTTTTCCATTAACCGTAAAATCAGAAGGCTCTAAATTTATACTTACGCCATCATTATTTGTGATTACCCAAGCATTGATATTTGCTTTTTCCAAAGCTTGATTTGCGCCTGTTTGCAAAGAAATATGAGAGGAGTCTTTACTGGCATTTACAGTGAAGTTTACCAGTGGAAAATTCAAACTGTCATTCAATCTGAAATTTCTTGATTCCCCAGTCAATGAAAGTTTCTCTGAATCACCTTTTGCATGAATATTTACTTCGTCAAAACTATATTGCCCCCAACTAAATTGTGGAATACTATCTTGCATTGAAAATTCATTCTTGTCGGGATTTAGATAACCAACGATTCGGCTGTTATTAAACCCAGATAGTTTCGGATGAATGAGTTGCACATAGTCTTCAAAGTAATAGGTTGAAAGATCAAAATTGATTTCCTGATTTTGTGGTATTACTTTAGGTACTTTAAAATAAGAAGGGTAATATTTATTCAACATCCATGCAAAACCATCTGCTAATTCGTTTATTTTATAAGCGCCACTAATGTCTGCTTTGAATTCATTGGATGCAACTGATAGTTTTCTACCATGCTCAAAAACTTGTGATGTAAGGATTAAGGAATCAAAAGGAAGATGCTTCCCTTCTCTCAATAGTTCAGCATCATTAAGTTTTGCAGTGCCGATAATATTATCTAAATTATTTCCACTGAAATCTAAATCCACATTTCCTTTAAAACTTAAATCTTCATTGACGAGTCCAAGGTTTTTTAAAAACAATGTTGCCACATTCCCCTTGATATTATAGTGTGGTTCATTCTTATTAAGATCCACGGCGCCTGTAATATTTTTGATGGTCACATTACTATCTTCAATAGAAGCATTGCCTGCAAACAGATTCTTATCAAGCGTGCCTTTTATATTTATTTTATTGTACCTGTATCCTTTGAAATCAATGAAACCGATATTGCCATCAATGGTAGTATTTCTTTTTGTGTCACTAAATCCGCTACCCATCAATTTTATATTAAATGAAGTAGCTCCAAGATCATTCGAGTTTAAGAATGTGCCGATTTTAAAATAATCAGCCGCCAAAGTTCCGGAGTATATAGGTTCTTTACCATTAGGTAGTTTTAAATTTAAGTCAGATTTTAATGCTCCTAAATTAGTATGTATGGTACCGAAGGCTACAAAATCTCTAATAAACCCGGTGAAATTTCCGGTGAAATCTACAAACTGCAATTTGCGAAGATCAGGTACGGTCATTCTTTTTATTGCAGGAAATATTGATAATGCATCATTATAAGTTGTACGTGCATTTTTGGCTTTTAAGTCAATAAAAGTTTCATTAATTTCCGGTAAACCGGTAAGACTGATATCGCCATCTAACAAAGTACCCCCATCTGTTCTTACAATCATCTCAGAACATTTCATCGCATCGATTGTCCCAACTGCTTTTCCTTTCAGTTGAAATTTCTTTTTCCAATTTTTTAATGCAGGGGCAAAATACGCAAGGTCATCACTGTCTATGTTTGAATCATCAAAGTTGGCTTGAAGTTTTACAGCATGAATGAAATCGCTAAGGTCGTCCATATCCTTATAGCTCATACTGAAATAATGACGTATGGTGCTTCGGTTTGTCTGTATGTCCAGGTTGGAAAAAGCCATTTGCTGAGGCGTAAACTTAGCATCTGTCAAAAGTTTTTTTACTTCAAAACCACTTCGTTCTTTCGTAGCAATGGAAACATTTGCTGTGATGGTATCTTTGATCCATTTAAGATTGTTGATATCAATACCTGCGTTTGTGAATTCAATATGTCTGCCATCAAAATGTGCAGTGGGTATTATTCCCTTTTTGTCATTTTTAAAAGTTCCGTTGGTAATTTTTATTTTGTTGATATTCGCAATCCAGCCGGCGCTATTCCATTTGAGCATGGAGTCTGCAACAATAGTTGCTTGTTTTGGAATGTCTAATGAATCAAGCGGGTCTAATCCATAATAGTTGCTGAGCCATACAAAAGGCTTATCTATATTGATGGAATTGATCACAACTGTTTTAGTATCAAAATCAATGTTTTGGGCATTCATATTCATTTGCCCTAAACTTATCTGCATATCGTGGCCATGCCATTGATCTTTTTGAATCAATGAAATGTTATTTAATTCAATTTCTTTCAGGTTCAATTTTGTACCGCCGCTTTTATTTGTTTGACTGGTAGTATCCCCTCCAAAATAGTCAAGCAGAAATTGATGATTCCAGACTGAGTCTGTTCTTTGCAGTTTGATTAATGCATTATCTAACCCTATATATTTAAGTTCAATATTTTTTTTGAAAAAGAACCAATCGGTAATTCTCACTTTTGCATCACCTGCAAAGAGCAATGTATCGCCTTTTTGATCTTCTATCATTAGGCCTTCAAGGTGCATTTTATTGAAAAGTGAAAAATCGACATGTTTGATGCTGACATTTGTGTGCAGGTCTTTTGACAGACGTTTCGTTATTTTTTGGGCAATCCAGTTTTGTCCAAAATCGGTATTAATAAATATCCAAACCGCTAAAATTAAAAATAGCAGAATGCCGACTACCCACAGTAATATTTTTTTAAAAATCTTCAGTACCAATAATTTATGCTGTAAAAGTAACTAATCGCCCCTTTCGGGCAAATAAAGTGCCAATTAATGAACTCTTAATTTTTATGAAGATACACAAAGATTGAAAAAATGATATGCATAAAAAACCCTCCATTGCTGAAGGGTTTATAAAAATATTAAAGTTGTTTTATGCTTTAGAAAATTCTGCACGAATAACATTCAGAGCGCCGCCTGCTTTAAACCATTCTATTTGTTGTGCATTGTAGCTATGGTTCACCGTTATCGTATCAGTATTTCCGTCTTTGTGATGCAAAGCTAATTGTAAAGGAGTGCCCGGTGTGAAACTTGTCAATCCAATTACATCAATCACATCATCCTCCTGAATTTTATTGTAATCTTCTTTATCAGCAAATGTTATTGCCAGCATACCCTGTTTTTTCAAGTTGGTTTCGTGTATGCGGGCAAAAGATTTAACCAATACAACTCTTACGCCTAAGTGCCTTGGCTCCATCGCAGCATGCTCACGACTCGATCCTTCACCATAGTTTTCATCGCCCACAACAATAGTACCTACACCTGCGGCCTTATATGCTCTTTGCGTGTTGGGTACTGTGCCGTATTCGCCTGTAAGTTGATTCTTTACATTGTCAGTTTTCTCGTTGAAAAAGTTTACAGCGCCTATCAGCATATTATTACTGATATTATCAAGATGCCCGCGAAATTTCAACCAAGGACCTGCCATTGATATATGATCGGTAGTACACTTCCCTTTCGCTTTTATCAATAATTTCAACCCTTTCAAATCAGTACCTTCCCATTTTGCAAATGGATATAGAAGTTGCAATCGCTTACTGTCTTGTTTTACATCTACCACTACTTTACTTCCATCTTCGGCAGGCGCTTGATAGCCGGCATCTTCTACAGAAAATCCTTTTACAGGAAGTTCATCTCCATTTGGTGGGTCTAACTTCACCGTTTCGCCTTTATCATTCACTAATGTATCTGTTAATGGATTAAAGGTTAAATCTCCGGCAATTGCAAGCGCAGTCACCAATTCGGGAGAAGCCACAAACGCCATTGTATTGGGATTTCCATCTGCACGCTTCGCAAAGTTTCTATTGAAAGAGTGAACGATTGTATTACGTTCTTGCTTTTCAGCACCTACACGCTCCCACATACCTATGCAAGGGCCGCATGCATTTGCAAAAACTGTAGCGCCGATTTTTTCAAATACATTCAGGAAGCCATCACGCTCAATAGTATATCGAACTAGTTCACTACCGGGAGTAATAGTGAATTCTGATTTTAATTGTAATCCTTTCTCCGATACCTGCTTTGCAAGGCTTACGGCTCTGCTAATATCTTCATAAGACGAATTGGTACAACTACCGATTAAACCTACTTCTACTCTTGTGGGCCAGCCATTTTTTACAGCTGCTTCTTTCATTTTAGAAATGGGTGTAGCCAAATCCGGCGTAAATGGTCCATTCAAATGAGGCTCCAGTTCGCTCAGATTTATTTCAATTACTTGATCAAAATATTTTTCTGGATTTGCATATACATCTGCATCGCCAGTAAGATATTCTTTTATCTTATCTGCTGCATCAGCCACTTCAGTTCTTCCTGTTGCTTTCAGATAGCGGCTCATACTTTCATCATAACCGAATGTAGAAGTTGTAGCGCCAATCTCTGCACCCATGTTACAAATTGTTCCTTTTCCGGTGCAGCTCATATTTGTAGCACCTTCACCAAAGTACTCCACAATTGCATTAGTACCACCTTTCACTGTAAGTATTCCTGCTACTTTTAATATTACATCTTTAGGAGCAGCCCATCCGTTTAGTTTTCCTGTAAGTTTTACTCCGATCAATTTTGGCATCAATAATTCCCAGCTCAAACCGGCCATTACATCACAGGCATCAGCACCACCCACACCAATAGCCACCATACCCAAGCCTCCTGCATTTACAGTATGACTGTCGGTGCCTATCATCATTCCGCCGGGGAAAGCATAATTTTCTAATACTACCTGATGTATAATACCTGCACCGGGCTTCCAAAAACCAATTCCATACTTATTTGAAATAGAAGAAAGGAAATTATATACTTCTTCATTGTCTGATACAGCTTTTGCCAAGTCTGTTTTACTTTCTGTTTTTGCAACAATCAAATGGTCGCAATGTACAGTAGAAGGTACCGCCACTTTTTTACGTCCGGTAGTATCAAACTGAAGCAAGGCCATCTGTGCCGTTGCATCTTGCATTGCCACTCTATCCGGAGCAAAATCCACATAGTCTTTTCCTCTTTTAAAATCTTTTATTTCCACTCCTTTCCAAAGGTGTGCATACAATATTTTTTCTGCCAATGTAAGTGGGCGACCTAGCGTTTTACGTGCAGCATCAATTTTAGCCGGCATGGCGGCATATAATTTTTTTATCAGATCTAAATCAAATACCATTTTGAAGTTGCTTTAAGTTGAGTAAAAAGTGGTGCAAAATTACGAAAAAACTACCTGCGAATAAAGTACTTAATTCAAGTATTAAGGGTATTCGTCAATTTTCTTAAATTAGCCTTATGAAATCGCTAAAAAATTTTGTAGAGTGGAATGCTTTTGGCGTTTGCTCAGCTATTGGTAACAGAATGGGAATAGCTGCTGGCAAAATTCGTCAGTATTTTATGTATGCTTCTATTCTTACAATGGGCTCACCCATTATTCTCTATCTGATTTTAGCCTTTTGGAGAAACGCCCGCAAGTATATTTGGGATGCTAAGCGAAATCCGTGGTATTATTTATAGAATTTTATAAAAAGGGACTTTAAATAATATCTTTCAATTTTGCCACTACAATATCTACTTCTTCTTTTGTATTGTATTTACTGAATGAAAAACGAACAGTTACTCTGTTTGGGTTACTGTTCAAAGCTCGTATAACGTGGCTACCCACATCTGCCCCGCTGCTGCAAGCACTACCACCGGAAGCACAAATATTATTCATATCTAAACTGAATAAAATCATTTCCGATTTTTCAGATTTGGGAAAAGAAACACTAAGTACAGTATAAAGGCATTTCCCTTCCTGATCCCCATTAAATTCTACTCCGGGAATATTTTTTCTAAGTTGCGCTATCATATACGATTTCACGCCCTGAATATGTGTACTTTCCTTTTCAAATCCTGCCATTGCTTTTTCCAATGCTTTAGCAAAACCTACTATACCATAAACATTTTCTGTTCCTGCACGCATATTGCGCTCTTGACTACCACCCAGTATAAAAGGCTTAATCTTAATATTATCATTTACATATAAAACACCGACACCTTTCGGCCCATGAAATTTATGTCCTGCTGCGGAAATAAAATGCACCGGTGTTTTACGTAAATCAATGGGATAGTGCCCCACTGTTTGTACACAGTCCGAATGAAATATGGCATTGTGTCTGGCGCATAATTCACCAACAGCTTCAATATTTAATAAATTACCAATTTCATTATTGGCATGCATCAAAGAAACCAAACAACGCTCTTTTCGAGAAGAGAGTTGCTCTTCCAAATCTACAAGATTCACATGCCCATTGCTGTATAGATGTACCTGGCTTGTAGTTACTAATCCATCGTGGTCATAATGCTCTACCGTATGCAATACTGCATGATGTTCAATAGGTGATGAAATAATATGTTTGCATCCTAAATCACGAATAGCAGCTCCGATAGCGGTGTTATTACTTTCTGTGCCGCCGCTTGTAAAAAATATTTCGCCGGGATGTGCATTTAATAAATTGGCTACCGATCTTCTTGCATTTTCAATAGCCAATCTTGTTTCTCTGCCATAAGAATAAATAGATGAAGGATTACCAAACTTTTCAGTCAGATAAGGCATCATAGCATCCAATACTTCTGAATCAAGTTGTGTGGTAGCTGCATTATCAAAATATATACGGCTCATATAGATAGAAGCGAATTTTTAATCATGCAAAGATAGCAAACAAGGCGACTACCAGGCAGGGAGTTTTTGAAGCACCTGTTCATTAAAAAAAGTTGTACTGATTTCTTTTGATTTATTCAGAATAAATTCAAGTGACATTTGATTATCCCCACAAATAGAGAAAGCTTTTGCTTCTGCATGAGTTTTATCAAGTTCAGTATCGGATGCACTAATGGCTTCAGCAATAACTTCGATACGCAGGCCATTATCTTTTAAATCTCCAAGTGTTGCAATAAGCCAGCTCATCGCATAAAAATGATTGGCGTCTAAATAGATTGGGTTTTCCAAATTACCAATATCAGGCATTTTATTATATGGAGAATTCAATACAGACTGTGTCAGATATTTTTGAATATAATCAGGTGTTTCCGAAGAAGGCTTCAACTGTATAATTCCACGAAGCGAATGCGGATAAATGCTCAACCATCTTATTTCTCTTCTCAATTCATGTACATCGTTTTCTACATCTTTGAATGCAATTTCTCCATCTGCTACTTTTCCGGCAATTTTATTTATGCTTGAAGTATAGTAATTTTTAATTCCTTCACTATCATTTTCATCAGTTGGCCAGGCTACTTCATTGAGCTTATTGTATGTTTTTACAATTCGGTTGTTTTCTGTATCAGTCCATCCTTCTTCTGTTAATAATGAATTTAATTTTACCAATTCTTCATCCATTCTTTTTGAAATAAAGTCTCTAATCTCCTGTGGTATTGATTGATTTTCTGAAAATTCTTTTCTAAAACCATCATAATAATCAACTGCGCCTAACTGATCTTCAATAGATTTAAAATGCTGTCTTAATTTTTTAAACGGATCATCTGACAACGATTTTAGATAAATCCTACTCAAGGCTTCCAACATAAAAAGTGGTGTACGGGCGCCTTGCTGATAAACGGAAAGACCAATATTATCTGTTTGTTTTGCTTTGGAAAAAATTTCCTGCAATTGATTCAGAAAATAATCGAAACGTTGATATCCTCGTGCAGCTGTATTCATTACAAAATCTATTATAGGTTATGCTTTAAATTCATTTATATCTCGCATTAATTGCAGTGCCATATTATTTGCTTTGGTTTCAAAATCACTTTCGGCATAAATGCGAATAATTGGCTCTGTATTGGAAGTGCGCAGATGTACCCAACCATCTTCAAACTCAATTTTCAATCCATCTTCTGTATTCACAGGATTATTCTTGTACTTATTTTTTATCTTTTCAAAAATGACTTTTACATCTGTGTCTTTAGTTAACTCTATTTTGTTTTTAGAAATAAAATAATCAGGGTAAGTACTCCGTAAAGATTTCATTCCTTTTCCGAAAGCAGCCAAATGACTTAGAAATAAACCAATTCCGATCAATGCATCTCTTCCGTAATGAAAATCAGGAACTATAATTCCTCCGTTCCCTTCGCCGCCGATAATTGCATCCACTTCTTTCATTTTCTTTACCACGTTCACCTCTCCTACTGCAGATGGGAAATATTGACCACCGTGTTGGATCGTAATATCTTTCAGCGCCTTGGTGCTGCTCATATTACTTACTGTGTTGCCTTTGATTTTACTTAAAACATAATCGGCTACTGCTACCAAAGTATATTCTTCGCCAAACATTGTTCCATCTTCACATACAAAACAAAGTCTATCCACATCAGGATCGACAGCGATTCCCAAATGAGCTCCATGTTTTACTACTTCAGCACTTAGTTGTTTCAAATTTTCAGGAAGTGGCTCTGGGTTGTGTGCAAAATTTCCGGTAATTTCTTCGTTCAATACAATAACATCATTTACGCCTAAAGCCTGTAAGAGTGCCGGTACATAAGTGGCACCGGTAGAGTTTATGGCATCTACAACTACTTTAAAATCCTGCTTCTTGATTAATCGTGCGTTCACCAATGGATATTGAATAATTGCATCTATATGCTTTTGCAAATAATTTACAGATGATATTCGGCCCAACTGATCTACCGGAGCAAATAAAAAATCTTCTTTGGCAGCAAGTTCTAACACTTGTGCACCTAACTCGGCAGAAATAAATTCGCCATCACGATTCAATAATTTCAATGCATTCCATTCTTTGGGGTTATGGCTTGCAGTAATGATAATACCACCATCTGCATTTTCCATTTTCACGGCTACTTCAACTGTGGGAGTTGTAGAAAGACCTAAATCAATCACATCAATTCCTAATCCGGTAAGTGTGTTGGCGACAATCGAATGAACCATTGCACCACTTATTCTGCCATCCCGACCCATTACAATGCGTGTTGTTTTATTTTCTTTTGCAATAATAGAGCCATAAGCAGCAGCAAACTTTACCATGTCGATCGGTGTAAGATTATCACCCGGTTTTCCTCCAATCGTTCCTCTGATTCCTGAGATACTTTTTATTAGTGCCATTTTAAAATTTAAGGTTGCAAAAATACAAAAGCGCTATGCAATGAGAAAATAAGTTACAGCAGAGTTATCTTTGCATTATGGAAGAGCAAGAATGGTACAAAGAATGGTTTAACACTTCTTTTTATCACAAATTATATTTTGGCAGAGATGAAAAAGAGGCAAATGCTTTTATCATCAAATTGGTGGAGCATCTGAAACCTGCGAGTGGTGCTACAATGCTGGACATTGCCTGTGGCCGTGGACGACACAGCAAAACATTGGCTTCCTTGGGATATAATGTGACAGGTATTGATATTTCTCCCGAAAGCATTGATTATGCCAAAAAATTTGAAAGTAATAATCTTGAATTTTTTGTGCATGATATGCGACTACCATTAAGAGCCAATTATTTTGATTATGCTTTTAATTTTTTTACAAGTTTTGGCTATTTCAAAACAAGACGAGAGCATGACAATGCCATGCGCACCATTGAAAGTAGTTTAAAGTCCGGCGGACAAGTGGTGATAGATTTTTTAAACGTGCATTTTGAAGAAGAGCATGTCATTAGCTCTGCGACAAAAAAAATCGGTCATACAACTTATGAAATAAAAAAATGGGATGATGAAACCCATTTTTATAAAAAAATTACCACAACAGACCCATCGTTGCATAAACCAATGGAATTTACAGAACGTGTAGCAAAATTTTCTTTAGGTGATTTTACAGATATGCTTTCATTTCAAGGAATGCAAGTTCAAGAAGTATTCGGCGATTATAAATTAGGTCATTATGATATTCGTAAATCGCCGCGCTTAATCATCATTGCCAAAAAATAAAATTACTCTCGCTTATTATTCATGATGAGAAATTTTGCTGTTTCAAAAAAAGCAATAGTAAACTGTTCCATTTGCTTTCTTACAGAATCCATTTGTTGTGCAGTAAATGAAATGCCTGAATGCATCGGAACTAATTGTTCATCGGGGAAGTTGATGTTTTTTGTAAAGAAAAAATTATCGGTAATCATTCCTATATTACCGGTGGTGCTGGTTACAAAAGCAAAATCGTTTTTCTTAGCAGGGTTCAATAGGTCTCTACCCAAAGTTGTGTTTTCATAAGGAATTTGAGCAAGCCCTGCAATGGTGGGCAAAATGTCAATCATTGAAACGATCTCTTCTCTTTTTTGATGTTGCAATCTGTATGGCGCATAAAACAATAAAGGTACGTGTTCATTGGTAAGGCTTTGTTGTGTCCAAACAGCAGGATACATTTCGGTAGCATCGCCCGCTACGCCATGATCTCCTATAAAAACAAAAATGGTGTTTCGAAAATAGGCTTCCTTTTTTGCTGCTTCCATAAATTTCTCAATACAATAATCAGAATAGCGAAATGCATTAAACTCATCTTCACTTCTGAATCCATATTTTTTCAACTCTTCTTTATCTAAATCCAATTGCTTAAAATCGGTATCACTTTCTGAAATGGATTTTTCATAAGGATGATGATTGCCCGCTGTTTGAATATAAGCAAAGAATGGTTTGGTTTCTTTTTTCAAAACCTCATTTGCTTCTAAATAAAGATCTTTATCGCTAATGCCCCAAACATTGATTGGCTTTGAATGAAAGCTACCTTCGGTATGCATGTGCAGGCTATCAATATTTTTTAAAATGCCTTCGAAATTGTTGAAACTGGGGCTACCTCCTAGAAAATAATGTTTATCATACCCTTTAAAATCATTGATAATCGTGCGTTGATTCAATGCTTCGGGGATACGTGTAGAAAATTTGAATAACTGTGCATCAGGAATACCTGTAAGGATTGCAAACAATCCTCTCGCTGTAGAAAAGTGAGGTGTAAAACATCTATCAAAGAAAATACCGCTATCACACAGCGAACGAAAATAAGGCGTTGTGTTTAACGGATTTCCACTCATACTGCTTTTGTACATGCTAAAAGATTCTAATTGAACCAGCACAATGTTCGGTGCAGTAGTATGAAAACTATCTGCAGGAATAATGATTCGTCTAAATGAAATACCGGTATCTGTTACAGGCAATTGCATCCACTCAGCCATTACGGGAAATGCTTCCTTCACTTTTTTTCTATCAAAATTTGGTTTTCGTTCTTTCAATGTAGAAAAAAAGTTTTGTATAGGATTTATAGCTAAATACGATTTGTATTTGTTTTTAAATCGGAAGCTATCTTTTCTCGTAAGTGGTTCTATCCCGATATTGCCCCAAGCTATCAAACCCAAAACAAAAGCAGCAATAACGAAATATTTTCTATTGTAAGGGATGCCTTTCCCGTCTGTATAATTTATTACCGCACCATGATTTTTATGATACATCCATCTAAAAAACAAAACTGCCAAAACCAATCCGGCAATTATCCAAAACAAAGGATAGCTCTCTTTAATCATTCTCCACGAAATCTTTGGATCTTCGGCAAAATTCATTGCACCGGCATCAAGTGGTTCAATATTGTAATCAATATTTACAAAACCTGCAGCAAAAAAGAAGAATACGAGAAAGGTTACAACAGCCAGGTACCAACTCCATATTTTCTTATTTGTAGTCGAATGAAATGGCGACCATTTCGGTATCATACTGACTAATACAATCGGCAAGAGAAGTATAGAAATCCAACGTAGATCGTAGCGTAATCCCATTAAGAATGCGGGAAATAACTCACCAAAGCTAATGTCATAAGTCTGAAACCATTGGCGCAGTACAAAGTAAGTAGCTAAGCGATAGAAGGTAAACAAAATAACAAAGATGACCATCAGGCCACCTACCCAAATCAAGGTTTTTGGTACTTTATATTTTGCTAAAAATTCTTTCAATCTATAAAAAAGGCACAATTTAATCAATTTAACCGGCTGAAGCAAACCAAATGATGACAACAAACAATCTCATCATCCTGTACATTTGTAATATGCATTTGCTGAACACCTTTTTTCATAAAATAGAAGAACTTGATAGAGATTTATTCGTGTTGATTAATAGCAAGGGCAGCAATAGTTTATTTGACAAGATAATGCCGTTGCTTCGTGAATCTGTTTTTTGGATACCGCTTTATTTATTTCTACTTCTTTTTATACTTATCAATTTCAAACTTAAAGGGCTTTGGTGGTCGTTATTTTTTGTAAGTACTGTAAGCCTTGCAGATATTTCAGGGAAATATATTTTTAAAGACCGGATACAACGAATACGCCCCTGCTCTGATGGCAGTTTTTCAGACAAAGTAAGATTGTTATTAGATCATTGCCCCGGCGGTTATAGTTTTGTTTCCAACCATGCGGTAAATCATTTTGCAATGGCCGTATTCTTTTTTACCACCCTGAAACCTATTATCGGCAAGTGGGCTTATCTATCAATAGTTTGGGCTACTTTTATAGTATATGCACAGATTTATGTAGGTGTTCACTATCCATCCGATATACTTGTGGGTGCCGCTTGGGGAAGTGTCTTTGGCCTTTTATCAGGTATTCTTTTCAATAAGCACATAAAATTTTCTATCTTCGATAATCAACGACCAACATAGATGGAGATTTTTATTCTTATTTTTCTAATTCTGCTGAATGGATTATTTGTAATGGCAGAAATTTCTTTAGTATCCGTTCGTAAATCTAAACTGGAAACGCTTACTGACAAAGGAGATCAAAAAGCAAAAAAAGCACTTGAACTATCCAGTCATCCTGAATTATTTTTAGCGGCCGCACAAATCGGTATAACGTTTATTGCAATTTTAACCGGTGTGTATTCCGGCGAAAAATTCAGCCATCATTTAAAGCCATGGTTTGAAAATATTGATTTTCTAAAGCCGTATGCCGATGCGATTGCTACAACCATTATCGTTATTATCGTTACATTCCTTTCTATTCTTTTTGGAGAACTGATTCCAAAAAGATTTGGTCTTCTTCGTGCAGAACGTATTGCAAGAATTTCGGCAGGCCCTATGAATGGTTTTGCAAAAATTACTTACCCCTTTGTTTGGGTATTAAACAAATTAAGTGCTCTGTTTTTTAATATTTTCAATATCAAGAAATCCAAAGACGATGCAGTAACAGAAGAAGAAATTAAAACACTCATAACAGAGGGTACAGAAGCCGGTACGATAGATGAAGCCGAACAGGAAATTATAGAACGTGTGTTTCATTTAGGCGATAGAAATATTACTTCCCTGATGACACATCGCAGCGATATTATCTGGTTTAACCTGGATGATAATGAAGATAAAATCAAACAGAAAATATTACAAGAGCCGCACTCTGTATATCCTATTTGTGATGGAGAAATGGATAACATTAAAGGTGTTGTGTCTATCAAGGATTTATATATAAGCCCCGACAATACTTTGTTCAAAGAAATCATGAAACCGGCTTTGTTTGTCCCTGAAAACAATAGCGCCTATCAAGTATTGGAGAAATTCAAAGAATCAAAAGAACATTCATGTTTTATTGTGGATGAATATGGCAGTGTACTTGGTATGATTACGCTCAATGATATATTGGAAGCAATTGTAGGTGATATACCTCAGCCCGATGTACCTGATTATGAAATAGTGATGCGAACGGATGGCTCTTACTTAGTAGATGCACAAATTCCATTTTATGATTTTTTAAGCTATTTTGAAAAAACTGAATGGATGAATGAAGGAGAGCATGAATTTGACACCCTTGCAGGTTTTATACTACATGATTTAGAACACATACCAAAAACGGGTGAACAACTTACATGGAAAGGCTTCTCTATTGAAATTGTAGATATGGATGGGCATCGTATTGACAAAGTTCTCGTCAACATCAGCGAAGAAATAAGAGATGAGATGGAGTAAATTTTTTAAAAACTAAAATTAGCTTGCGTGCTCGGATAGTTTAGTTTGGTACTTTGTCTTTTACCATTCACCACTACGTGAATTATTTCAGATTGATCTTCAAAAACATCATACATCAATGAACTGGTAATATCAACTTGCTTAACACTGCTGATATTATTAATTTGCAAGTAAGAATAAACAATAATATCTTCTCGTTCAAAGCCCAAAAAATTTAGCGGTACAGCCACTCCATCCACAATAAGTTTAAGATGTGATTTAATATAATTAAAAACCCGTTGATTGTTTTCAGTTTTGGCTTTTGGGTTGGTCAGATCCACTTTAACTTTATTATTCATTCTGGTAAGAATTGTTTCAAAATCATCCCAAAACATTTTACAGGTAATTTCCAGTGTTTTATCTGTTGCATTATGATCTATTTCTACAGTAGCTATATGCACAGGATGATATTTATAAGGCAAATCATTTTTTGCGAAATGGGTTGCAGGAAACCCGAGTATTATCGCTATGGTCAGCACTAACCATTTATTGAACATTTTTACCATATAGCAAATATTATTTTACAAATACAAAAGTCTGCTTTATTTTGATGCAAAATTTATAGGATGATGATAATTTTTGATTTTAGGTTGTCATCATACTCCATAATATTATGAATGATTTTCTTTTTTATTTTAAAATTGGCTGGGAACACATCATCAGCAAAGATGCATTAGATCATCAACTTTTTATATTGGCATTAGCCGCTATTTATCTTATTAAAGATTGGCGTCAAGTGCTCATTTTGGTTACCGCATTTACCATTGGCCATTCTATTACTTTATTTTTAAGTGTAAAAGGAATTTTAACGGCAAGTACCCGCTGGGTAGAATTTTTAATTCCCTGCACTATTTTAGTAACCGCATTAACCAATTTATTTCAAAAAAAATTTTCCCCTAAAGCGATACGCATCAATTATTTTCTCGCACTTTTTTTTGGGTTAATACATGGGTTAGGTTTTGCAAATATTATAAGAGTGGCTTTAGCCAGCGATCAAAGTTTAGGATGGGGTTTATTTGGATTTAATGTTGGTTTGGAAGCCGGTCAAATTGTTGTAGTAGCTATTATTCTTGCCTTGTCATTTCTTTTCGTTGACTTATTCAAGGTCAATCGGCGGGAATGGGTACTTTTTATTTCCGGCGGGGCATTTATCTATGCTTTATCAATGGCAATTGATAGAATCCCGTTTTAAATAATCCATAAACCGCTCATCAAAAAGAAATAATTTTAATTGCTTAAATAAAGCTTAAGATTTCCTGAATTATTTAGATTTGATAGTCGTTTTTTACTTTTTGTATATATCACTAATAAAAATCAGCAAATGAAAAAAAAATTTTATTTCGTTCTTTGCATTTTATGCATCGCATCTCTTACAAATGCCCAGAACCCTCAAAACAATCCGGGCAGCAATCACGGAAATAAGTTTGAGCAAATGGGAACAATATTTCCCACACCAAATGAATACCGTACTGCAAGTGGAGCGCCGGGTCCAAAATATTGGCAACAGCGATGCGATTACGACATCAAATGCGAACTGGATGAGAAAAATTTAAAATTAACCGGAACAGAAACCGTTACTTACTTTAACAACTCTCCGAATACTTTAACTTATTTATGGTTACAATTAGACGAAAACCAGCACAGCAGTGTTAATAACGCTAATTATCAAAATGGCAGTACCATGAATAGTCGTGTGGGCGCTACACAAATAGACCGCACAGAAGAAAATGAAAAAGACAATGGATTAGGAGATAAAATTACAAATATCACAGATGCAACCGGAAAAAAGCTGAGCTTCAGTATCAATAAAACAATGATGAGAGTAGAGCTACCTGCTGCATTAAAACCCGGACAAAAATTTACTTTCAAATTAGACTGGTATTACAACATTACAGATCGTATGGGACGTGGAGGTCGTGGTGGTTATGAATATTTTCCAGAAGATGGCAACCATGAATTTACAATGACACAGTGGTACCCGCGCCTGTGTGTGTATAGCGATTTTCAAGGATGGCAGAATCATCAGTTTACAGGTCGTGGAGAGTTTGCACTCACCTTTGGCAACTTTAAAGTAGCGATGACGGTGCCTGCCGATCATATTATTTTAGGAACGGGTGAGTGTCAAAATTATCCTGCTGTTTTGTCTCCAGCTCAACTTGCACGCTGGAATAAAGCGCAAACCTCCAGTGAACCAATAGAAGTAGTAACATTGGACGAAGCAAAAGCTGCTGAAAAACAAAAAAGTGATAAAAAGAAAACTTGGATTTTCAAAGCGGATAATGTTCGTGACTTTGCTTGGGGATCTTCCAGAAAATTTGTTTGGGATGCATTAGCTACAAAAGTAGAGGGCAAAAAAGTGATGTGTATGAGTGGTTATTCAAAAGAATCTTACGGCCTTTATAGAAAATTTTCAACAAAAGTAGTGGAGCATACGATTCAAACTTATTCGAAATTCACCATTCCTTACCCATACCCGGTTGCTATCAGTATGGAAGCATCTAATGGAATGGAATACCCGATGATCTGCTTCAACTACGGCCGCACCGAAAAAGACGGAACATATAGTGAAGGAACAAAGAATGGAATGATTGGTGTAGTAACGCACGAAGTGGGACACAATTTCTTCCCCATGATCATCAACAGTGATGAGCGCCAATGGAGCTGGATGGATGAAGGATTAAATACATTTGTACAATACCTCACACAAGAATTATGGGATAATAAATTTGCGAACAACAGAGGCCCTGCTGCATTCATTACAGATTATATGAAACTGCCCAAAGATCAATTAGAGCCAATTATGACGAATAGTGAAAACATTGTTCAATTTGGCCCTAATGCATATTCAAAACCCGCTACCGGTTTAAATATTTTAAGAGAAACTATAATGGGTCGTAATAATTTTGATTACGCATTTCGTGAATATGCAAGACGTTGGGCATTTAAACATCCTGAGCCAGCCGATTTCTTCCGCACAATGGGCGATGCAAGTGGTGAAGACCTTTCTTGGTTTTGGAGAGGATGGTTTTACAGCACCGAAGCTTGCGATATTTCATTAGATAGTGTAAGAGCTTCAAAGCCTGATTTAAGTTATGTACCTACACCTACGAGAGAGGCTACGATAAAACGCAGTGTGGAAAAGCCACAGCTTGTGCCCGATAACGATATTACAAAAACAAGAAACAGAGAAGATAAAAGCATCAAGTTCAGAACTGATGTTGACACAACACTCCGTGATTTTTATTGGAGATATGATAGAGGACTTGAGCCTTATGATACAGCAAAGTATGCTGTAACTATTCCTGCTATGACACCACAGGGGCTTACAGATGCCGAAAAAGAAAAATATAAGAACACTAATATTTATGAACTCACCTTCAGTAATAAAGGCGGCTTGGTAATGCCTATCATAATTGAATGGAAATATAAAGACGGCACTACTGAAATTGAAAGGATTCCTGCACAAGTATGGCGTTTGAATGAAAATAAAGTGGTCAAAACTTTTATTAAGAATAAAGAAGTTGCTTCAATCATGATTGACCCATATAAAGAGACGGCTGATATTAATACAGAAAATAACTCTTGGAATGTAATGCCTGAACCTTCTAAGTTTACCATCTTCAAAGGCAATATGGGCTTCCCAAGAGGTGCTGGACAATCCGGTACCAATCCAATGCAAAAAGCACAAGAGAAAAAAGCTTTCTAAAAAATAAAAATCATTATTACATAGGCTGCCTCTAAAGGGCAGCCTTTTTTTATGCTTCCTTAACCTTGTATAACATTAATACTCTGTGAATGAATTTTATTTCTTTGATCTAATCTCACATGATTTGAATTAAAAAAAAATTATATTGCTCGCAAAAGCCAAGCAATAATATTGTATTTATGAAGACTGTTTTCTTTTCATTTATTTTGTTTAATTTCTGTACTAATGCTTCTGCTCAAAAAATTTTTTTGGACAAAAACGGGAAATATGGCCTTAAAGATGATCAAGGTAAAATAATTATTTCCGGAAAATTTGAACGCATTGATTCATTTGTAAATGGCATGGCCGAGACTACTTTAAAAGGCAAGCACGGGTATATTGATAAAACAGGAAAAGAAATCATCAGTACAAAATATGACAACATCTACTCTTTCGTTGAAAACATTGCTATTGTTAAGTTGAATGAAAAATATGGGTTGATTAATAAAACGGGAAAAGAAATTACACCCATAAAATATGATTATATCGGAAGTTTTTCAGAAGAATTAGTTTCTATAAAATCAAATAATAAATGGGGGTTTATTAATAAAACAGGAAAAGAAATTATCCCAACAATATATGATGATGTGCGCCCTTTTACCGAAGGGCTTTCGTTAGCAAAACAAAATAATAAATGGGGATTTATTAATAACAAAGGGAATATCATTATCCCAATCAAGTATGATGAGGCACGATCGTTTACAGAAGGATTGGCTTCTGTTAAACTAAACAATAAGTGGGGATTTATTAATCAATCGGGCAATACAATGATACCTTTTAAATATGATGAAGGTTGGTCTTTTGCAGATGGTTTGGCACCGATGAAATTCAATAACAAATGGGGATTTATTAACAAAGCCGGAAAAGAAATAGTTCCGATTAAATATGATGATGTGCGTACATTCTCCGAAGGTTTAGTAAAAGTGAAGCTAAATAATAAATGGGGCTTTGCCAATACAAATGGCAAAGTGGTAATTCCAATAAAATATGATGAAGCTTGGCAATTCACAAATGGAGCTTCAAAAGTAAAACTAAACGGAAAATGGTTTTATATTGATAAAGCAGATAAGATAGTGCAATAAAAGAAAATGGCCGTCAATGAATGACAGCCATTTATAGTGTTAAGAAATTGTGTTAAAATGGTAAATCATCTGACTGAGGTATCGCTTCTCCAGCAACTTCAGCAGCACTGCTTGATTGAGGAG
Source organism: Bacteroidota bacterium (assembly GCA_018268055.1). Taxonomy (GTDB): domain Bacteria; phylum Bacteroidota; class Bacteroidia; order Chitinophagales; family Chitinophagaceae; genus JJ008. Next base: position 17,514 of record JAFDXF010000080.1, on the reverse strand, counting down.
CAGCCATAGAACCTGCACTTGCATTTTGCTGATAAGATCCACTATCACTACGACCTCCCAATAATTGCACTTCTCTAACTCTTAAAGAAAGTGAAGATCCGGGCGTGCCATCATTTCTTTGAAATGAACGTGCTTCCGGCTGACCTTCCACGAATACCTGCTTTCCTTTAGTTAAATACTGGGCAACAGTTGTACGATCTGTCCAATAGGCACAGTCCACCCAAGTTGTTTTTTCTTGAAGGTTTCCCTGGCTGTCTTTGTACTTTTCAGTGTGTGCCACCGTAAAGTTGATCACATTTTTTCCGTTAACGGTGTTTACTACGCAATCCTTACCAAGATTGCCAATTACTTGCATTTTAATCATAGTACTCGTTTTTTTAAGTGACGTAATTTTTTTGAACGGGCAATTTACAATTATTTACCCATAAGTTGCATTAAAGTAGATACAAAAAAATAGGGCCGGAACCACCCGGCCCTGCCACCAAAACTGCAGATAGAGAAAAAAACTATGTTTTTAACGTTGTAAAAATAAATAGGTCATTTTAATATCCACGTTAATTGTCGGTTAAACGAAAAAAACTCAAGTAGGTATTGTAAATCTATAGCCAAGACCGTGAATTGTTTCCAAAATGACCTGTGCATCGGGCTTCAGATACTTTCTGAGTTTACTCATAAATACATCCATACTTCGCCCTAAAAAATAATCATCCTTTCCCCAAACAGCCAGTAGTATTTCTTCTCTCTTTAATATTTGATTGGGATGTGTGCTTAGAAATTGAAGCAAATCAGATTCTTTCTGCTTCAACTTAGTTTCTCCTTCAGGTCCAACAAGTCTTAAATCTTTAGGGGAGAATTCAAATTTTCCAAAATGAAGAACACTCTTCTCTTCACTGAATAATTTTTTTGTTCTACGCAGGAAAACTTCCATTTTCATCAATAGTTCTCGCATATTAAAAGGCTTCACGATATAATCATCTGCCCCCCGATTATATCCTTCAATCTTATCTTCAATTAAAGCTTTTGTGCTGATAAATATGATTGGAATAATATCACTTTGCTGTCTGATTTTTTTAGCTACTGCAAATCCATCTTTAACAGGCATCATTATATCCAATAGGCAAAGATCAAATTTGTTTTTATCAAAAATGTCGATAGCCTCATGCCCATCGGAACAAGCAGTTATCAGATAGCCTTCTTCTTCAAGTTCGCCTTTAATTAAATTTCTCAGAAGCTCATCATCTTCTGCTAAAAGTATTCTCAATTTATTTTCCATACGTTTATTTATTGATAGGTAGTTCAATTACAAATTCAGTGCCCGTGCCCAGAGTGCTATGGACATGTATCGTGCCGTTATGTGCTTTTACCACTTTGTCTGTGAAGTATAAGCCCAACCCCAGGCCTTTTACATTATGCAAATTACCGGATTGTACCCGATAAAACTTATTGAATATTTTTTTAACCTGCGAAGCGTCAATACCAATTCCATTATCCTTGATACTGATTAAATAGTTATTTTCTTTTCGCTGAGTTGTAATAACTATTTCAGGGTTTTTAGCATATTTGATTGCATTGTTGATAATATTAAATAATGCAAGATATAAGTTAGCTCCATCGGCATTGATAGATAGGTTTTCAGTTTCCAGATTCCAGACCACGCTGCCGGTTGATTTCTCAAGAATCGTTTCCAATTGGGCCACAGCTCTTTTTAATAAATCATTCGGAATGACTTCACTCTTCTGAATGGCAAAATGATAATTCCCTGCAATAACTGTTTTGATCAAATTAGAAATATGAGACTTCAAATAGTCAGATTGATAATGTATCGCATCTACATATTTTTTATACTGCTCAGGCTGTGTCGGTGTAGTTGGTTTTTGCAATCCATTCACTGCTATTTCTATTACAGAAAGTGGCGTACTGAATTCGTGTGTCACATTATTGATAAAATCTTTTTGAACCTCTACTAAAAACTTTTGACGATAAAGAAAATAAATAGAAAATGCAAAACCAACCAATAAAACGAGCACTAACACACTGGTGAAAATCCAACTTTGCAACTGGTCAATGATATAGTTGTTACGATTAGGAAAAAAAAGATGCACATAATTATAGGAACGTTTTAGTAATGGTAAATGAGCATTTGAATCTGCCTTCTTTTTGCCGGAGTAAGCTGGAATATAATTATCGAATAGATATTTATTTTGTTTACTATCATACAAAGCCACCTGGCAGTCAGTAAATACTTTAAAATCTTCCAACTCGGCCGATATGGAAGCCATAAGAGGCTCCTCTTGAGGGATGGAGTAAATACGAAATATAAATCCACTTTCACTGTATTTTTCCACAAGGCTATCCAACGGAGTAGTGGTGCTATAGAGTAACGGTATGTCTTCATATACACCCCGAATTGCTTTCAGTACAGCAGTAGTAAATTCATGCTTTTCATAAGAGTATGTCTTATTCAACCAATATATCTGCATACTGATAATAATTGCCATCAGCACAGCGGAAAAAACTAAAATCAACTTTGTGGTGTAAGACCTCATATTTTAAACTCTTTAACAGATATAAGTAAACCAATATTCCAAATTAAAACAACAAGTTAAATGCAGGTTAATTACACGTTAACAGGATAAAGAAATTTGTCATATATATTATACATGGATAATCTTTGCTGAAACAATTTTAAACAACTCAAAATTAAAGAAAATGAAAAAGATTATCTTTTTATCATTCGCCGCACTTCTTTTTGCCGGAATAACCAATGCTCAAACACCGGTGACTAAACCTAAAGCAGCAAAAGAAAAAGCTACTGAAGTAAAAAACGAAGCAACTAAGGCAACTAAAGAAAAAGCTACTGAAGCAAAACACGAAGCAACTAAAGCAACAAAAGAAAAAGCTACTGAAGCAAAACATGAAGCGACTAAAGCAACAAAAGAAAAAGCTACTGAAGCAAAACATGAAGCCGCAAAAGTAAAAGAACCAAAGCCCACAACAAACAGTGGTGAGCATTTAAAAAAAGATGGCACTCCTGATAAACGTTTTAAAGACAGCAAACATTTGAAAAAAGACGGTACTCCTGACAAACGCTTTAAAGAAAATAAGCCAAAAGCGAATAACTAAATTATAATAGAAATAAAAAATGGGACTGTTTTCACAGTCCCATTTTTTTTAAACTCACTGAAAGAATTATTCTTCATCTGCCCTATTAGTAGTCCCCGCATCAATGATATTTCCAAAGAAGATTGCATTCATAAACAGTTTTGTCCCACCAAGCCAATAAGCTCTGAAATTTGGATTATCTGCAATGCTGATAATTCGACCGCTTCCCAATGAGCTTGCCACTACTGCTGCAGTATTTTTTATAGCCTCACCATTCTGACGACTTACCCAACCGCTTTGCAACGGATTATTGCCATAATAAAATGGTGTGGCATAAGGGCTCTTACTCTTTTCAGGGAAAATTTTATTCGCTTTAAACAGGCTCACCGTTTTATTATGATACCCATAAGCAAGTGGATGTGTTAAATCTACATCGGCGCCTAAAATAGACCCGAACATTTGTTGCGCTCCATCAATTTGTTCTTTTTGTACATAGCTCAGTCTTTGTGTACTATCCACCGGCGACTTTGTAGATTTGAATTTCAAATTGGTTAACCCATTTTGTGCAGCCCAGCTTACAGCTTCTTCCGATACTATAAGTGTGCCTCCGGCTTGTACCCAAGATTTTAATTTTTCTTTATTCAACTCTCCATAGCTCCCTCCCACCATAATGATAGTATTATATTTTCCAATATCTGCACGATTGAATATAGCTTGATCCAATTGTGCTGCGGGAATATTCATTCGCTGATCCAGTAAATACCATACTTCGCCGGCATCAATCGCATTCACACCGGGACCAACGATTAAAGCAATTTTAGGCGTTGTGAGTGCTTTTATCTTGGGTGAACCCGGATTGCTGCCACTCGTTACATCATTTGTAATCATTGACCAGGCAGGAACATTATATTTTATGGCTACGGATTGTATTTTAGTATATATCTCATCGCCGGATAGTGATTGCATCGCAACCGGTATGATAATCGTTCCGTAATCAAACTTTTGTTTGCCGGTCTGCACTTCTATTTCAAGAGGATTGGTGACTACCTTGGCTCTGATACCGGCATTTAATAATTCATATAATGCAGCCGGCGCAAAATAACCATCCCAATTCATCATATAGCCAACATTGGATTTGTCTCCACTAAGGCCTGCATGCAATACAGGCAGTGATTCCAATTTTTTTCCAAAAACATTCGTAGTACCATTTGCAATAGATTTATAAGGAAGATCAAAAGCCAATGGCATATTCCAAGCCGTTATATCATAAAAAATGCTATCCTTATATGTTGGGATATTTTCAAAAATGGCTTTTACCAAAGTAGCTTGTGGTTGATTCAATGAAACACAAAAAGCAAAACCTTTCTTAAAATCATTACCTGAGTAATTATCTGATAGTTCGCTTATTTCTATTTTATGTCGCATTAAAATTTGTAAAAAAAGATTTGTTTTTGCAGGATCATATTTATCACCAAACACGTAGCCGGAAATTGGGTTTTGCCTTGCTATTACATCTTGATAAAATTTTCTTTGCCATTCTAAAAATTCTTTGCGTAGTGTATTGGCGCCTTCCAAAGTAGAAAGTGCAGTGTTAAACTGATTGCGAATAGTATAAGGAAAAGTCAAAACACCATTTACGGTTTCTTGTGCGTGACCGCGAGAGCTTGCTTGCTCAAATAAGATACCCACACAGCCATTGATATCGGGATAAGTCGAGCCTTTACCATAATAGAAGTCATCATAGTTTTCTTTTGTAAAATAAAAAGTACCCAGCTTATCTAAATATTTTGCATGAAATTTTGCAAGCATTGCAGTTAGCTCTTGATTGCGATCCGGCGTAAGCGGATTTACTCTTGACGGAACTCCGGGTTGAAAAAAGAAGGTGGAATTACTTCCTTGCTCATGGTGATCTGTAAGTATATTAGGCTTCCATTTATGAAACCATTCTATTCTGTTTTGGCTTTCCGGATGTACTACCGGCAACCAATCGCGGTTAATGTCGAACCAATAATGATTGTATCGTCCACCCGGCCACACTTCATTAAACTCTCTTGAATTGGGATCAGTCACCGGTGTTTTTCCTTTATACTCATTTGCCCAAGTAGAAAATCGTTGTAATCCATCGGGGTTAAAAGAAGGATCAAATAATATTACTGTATTTTCCAAAAGCTCCTCTATCTCTTTTCCTTGTGCAGCTGCTAAATAATAAGCCTCCAATAAACTGGAGTTAGCGCCGCTTGCCTCATTACCGTGAATAGAATGACCTATCCAAACTACGATTGGCATTTTATCAATGTTTACTGAAGCTGATTTTGTTGGATCACTTAATAAGAGATGCTGCTGTCTTATTTCTTCTAACCGTTGTTGATTTTTAGGCGAAGTAATAATGAGCAACACTTGTGGCCTTCGTTCGAATGTAAAACCCATTGTTTCTAATTTCACTCTATCGGGTGCTGCAGCAGCAATAGCTTTCATGTAATTCACCAGGCGATCATGCGTCACATGAAATTCTCCTACTTCATGATAAATAATATCTTTTGGTTTGGGTATTGCAGGATTGAAACTCACATTAGCAGGTAAATAATAATTCAAATCCTGAGCCGATAAAGATAATTGTGTAAAAAACACAATACTCAAGAACATTAATTTTTTCATAATAGAAGCTTTAGTGTCCTGAAAATTAAACAAACCCTTATTATAAAAAAAACTATTTGACAAATGGCTAAAATCCACGTTACTCGCTAACATCAATCGTGTGCATAGAAATCAAACAAAAAAGATTTTAAAAGAATATGGCGATCATTAGTCTTTAAAATTCTTCTTCAACTCCATCAATTTGGAATGAAATGGGTTTGCAGAAGTTTGTTTAACAACTTGTTCTTTATTAAATTTTTTTACCGGCCTTTCATTCTGTTCCTGCTTTTTCTGAGTATCTTTCAGTGAAAGAGAAATTCTTTTTCTTGCAACATCTACCTCTATAACTGTAGCCATTACTTTTTGTCCCAGCTTTACAGCTTCATTTGGGTCGCTGATATATCTATTGGAGAGATGAGAAATATGTACCAATCCATCTTGCTTTACACCCACATCAACAAAAGCTCCAAAGTTGGTAATATTGGTTACGATACCAGGAACACTCATACCTTGTTTTAAATCTTCCATACTACTCACACCTTCAGCAAAACGAAATTCTTCAATAGGGCTTCGTGGATCACGGCCGGGCTTTTCTAATTCTTTCAAGATATCTTCAATCGTGAATAAACCTGTTGATTCAGTAATAAAATCTTTAACCTTTATCTGTTTACGAATATCTTCTTTTTGAATCAACTCCTGTACTGTGCTATTAGCTTTAACAGCCATTTCTTCTACTACAAAATAGCTTTCCGGATGTACCGCTGAATTATCCAAGGGATTTTCAGCATTCGGTATTCTTAAAAATCCGGCACTTTGCTCGAATGCCTTAGGGCCAAGCATGGGTACTTTTTTTAATTCATTTCTGCTTTTAAAAGCTCCATTCTTAGTTCTGTATTCTACAATATTTTTTGCTACCGTAGCACTCAATCCGGATACATAAGTTAATAAATGCTTGCTTGCCGTATTCACATCTACACCAACATAGTTTACACAACTTTCAACTACATGATCCAAAGATTCTTTTAGTTTATGCTGATTTACATCGTGTTGATATTGGCCTACACCAATACTTTTTGCATCAATCTTAACCAATTCACTCAGTGGATCAAGCAATCTGCGCCCGATACTTATAGCACCACGTACCGTTACATCCTCACTCGGAAATTCTTCTCTTGCTACTTCACTTGCAGAATAAATAGAAGCACCACTTTCATTCACCATAAATATAGAAACAGGCTTTCCAAAATCTATATTACGCAACATATCACTCGTTTCTTTGCTTGCAGTACCATTGCCATAACCAATAGCTTCTATTTTAAAAGTTGCTACTAATTCTTTAATTGTTTGCACAGCACCAAACAAATCATTTTGTGGTGCATGAGGATAGATCGTATTATATTTTAAAAAATTTCCTTGTTCATCTAAGCATACTACTTTACAACCTGTTCTAAATCCGGGATCAATCGCTAAAATTCTTTTTTGACCCAGTGGTGACGCCAATAACAATTGTCTTAAATTTTCAGAGAACACCCGAATAGCTTCTTCATCCGCCTTAGTCTTACTCACCATTCTAAATTCAGTTTCAATCGATGGTTGCAACAATCTGTTGTAAGCATCCTCAGCAGCTATTGCCACTTGTGCAGCAGCAGCACCATGCTTCACGAATATTTTTTTCAATTCCAATTGCGCCAATTCTTTTTCAACAGAAATGGTCATAATAAGAAATCCTTCTTTCTCTCCTCTTCTCATCGCCATTATTCTATGAGAAGGGCAATCTACCAATGGTTCTTTAAACTCAAAATAGTCTCTATATTTCTGAGCATCTTCCTCCTCTTTTTTTGTTGTCAATACTCTTGATGCAACAATAGCTTCTTCTGTATATAACTTACGAATTAAATTTCTTGCTTGTTCATTTTCCGATATCCATTCTGCAATAATATCTCTTGCTCCCTGCAGCGCATCTGCAATATCTTTTACCTGTTCAGAAATAAATTTGGCAGCTTCTTCATCCGGATTAATATTTCCCTGTTCTAATAAAATATGTGCAAGCGGCTCCAATCCTTTTTCAATGGCAACGGTAGCCTTTGTTTTTCTTTTGGGTTTGTATGGTAGGTAAATATCTTCCAGCTCTGTAGCATTTACACAATCGTCAATACGCTTTTTAAGTTCCGGAGTTAATTTACCGATTTCCTCAATCGTTTTCAAAACTGTCTCTTTTCTTTTTTCAAGCTCCGTAAAATAATTTATTTGTTCTACGATATTTCCGATTGCCACTTCATCCAGGTTTCCGGTTGCTTCTTTACGATAGCGGGACATAAAGGGAATCGTAGCGCCTTCCTGATGCAAATCATAAACGCTTTTTATTTGCTTGAGCGATAAATTAAGTATTCCTGCAATATGTTGTGCATATTTTGAATTCATAAAATTAATTTGGGCAGCAAATGTAATATTGGTCAGAAAAGAAAAAAATTTGTTTGTTTGGATAAGTTATTGATGTGAATAGAATATGGATATTTTTTTATAGCTTGTGTGCTGCAAAACTTGCATCAACTATGCGAAAATATTTATTATACTCCATTCTTGCTTTTACTTTTAGCAGTTGTCATTTGTTCAAAGATTCCGGCAAATCAGTAAGGCCCGATAATGTAGTAATAAAAATTGTACAGATTAATGACGTTTATGAAATTGATGCCATCAATAATGGCAAGAATGGCGGCTTGGCAAGAGTAGCATACATCAGCGATTCAATAAAAAAACAAAATCCGAATACATGGTTTTTCTTAGCAGGCGATTTTGTAAACCCATCACTATTAGGAACGATTAAGGTAAATGGCGAACGACTACAAGGCAAACAAATGGTGGACGTTTTAAATCACACCGGATTAGACTTAGTTACATTTGGCAATCATGAATTTGATTTAAAAGAAGCTGACTTGCAAAAAAGAATGAATGAATCAAATTTCAAATGGACATCGGCTAATACACTGCAAATACATAAAGATGGAAGTAAAGCGCCTTTTGCAAAAACTGAAAATAATAACAACACCCCTGTTTCAGACTATGAAATTTTCAAAGCAAGTAATGCAAAAGGGCAAACTGTCAATTTTGGTGTGGTAAGCACTACTATTAATTCTAATCCGAAAGACTATGTTTATTATGGTGATGTTTATGAAGAAGCAAAAAGAGCCTACAATATATTGTCTCCAAAAACTGATTTTGTTTTAGGGCTTACACATATTTCTATAGATCAAGACAAAGAATTGGCAAGACAAATTCCCAACATACCATTAATTATGGGAGGGCATGAGCATAATAATATGCTGCATAAAGTAGGTAAAACGATTATTGCCAAAGCAGATGCAAATGTGGTCAGCTTATATGTGCACACTTTAAAATACAATACAAAAAAACACAAACTGAAAATAAATTCTGAATTAGTAAAAGTTACAGACGCTTATCCATCCAAGCCCGAAGTTCAATCGGTAGTGGATAAATGGAATATTATTCTTGACCAAAATTTAAAAGCAGTAATCAGTAATCCGGATGAAGTGGTTTATGATGCCATTGAACCATTAGACGGAACTGATTTTAACAGTAGAAACAAACAGACAAACCTGGGAAATATTATTTGCAAATCTATGGCGTATGCGTATAGCAATAATGTAGATGGCGCATTCACCAATGGCGGAAGTATCAGAATAGATGACAGACTGAGCGGCCACATTACAGCAAAAGATATTTTCCGAATTCTTCCTTTTGGAGGTTCAGCTCTTCTGGTGGAAATGAAAGGCGAATTATTAAAAAGAGTTTTGGAATTTGGACAACATGCTGCAGGTGCAGGAGCATATTTACAAAGAGATAACATTACTCAAAATAATCTAGGCGAATGGCTCATTCAAAATACAATACTGGATCCGGAAAAAACTTATCGCATTGCCATGGGTGATTATTTACTTTTAGGATTGGATATTCCATTTTTGAAGGCAGACACACCGGGCATTATAAAAGTATCTACACCAAAAGAAAATGAATTAGCCGGAGATGTTCGCAAATCTATTATTCAATATTTTAAATCATTGAAGCCTTGAGTTGAATCTGCCATGCATCATTTATAGCAACTCTTTAATGGCTTTTTCCAAATCCTTACCCATCAGATCCATAGCTATTAATTTGCCGGTTTTATCGATGAGGTAGGAAGTAGGAATTGCATCAATGCCCCAACGTAAGGCTGTAGGTGCTTCCCAACCGCCCTTATCATTTACTTGCAACCAAGTGATTTTATCTTTGGCGATAGCTTTTATCCATTTATCTTTTTGATCATCTAACGATACACCAAAAATTTCAAACCCTTTGTTTTTGTATTTTGAATAAATCTTTACCAACTCTTTATTGGAAAATCGGCATGGGCCACACCATGAAGCCCAAAAATCTAACAGCACTACTTTTCCTTTCAGACTGGATAGTTTTATTGTATCGCCTTTTACTGTTGGCAATGATATTTCCGGCGCTATTTGGCCATATTTCATTTGTGCATTTACCGTAAGCGATGCAACAAAAAATATAAGTAAATAAAAATACTTCTTCATAATGTATAAAAAAATTACCTCTCGTAAAACACGAGAGGTAACGAAGATATTTTAAAAAATAATGATGTATTCTTAATGAATTACAAAAAATATTACTCGGCTTTTTTGCAGCAACTCATTGTAGCTTTTCCGTCTTTTGATGCTTGCATTTTTTCGCCGTCTTTTTTGCAGCAATCTTTTCCATCATGACCTGGCTTAGTGCATTTACCGTCTTTGCAGCAATCCATTTCATTTTTTGCATCTTTACTGCAATCCATTTTGCCTTCACCATCTTTTTTGCAGCAACTTGCTTCTTCTTTTGCGGCTGTAACATTTACAGAACGATCATATTTGCAACAACCGGGCAATTTTTTGTAAGCTGCCTCAGTAGTTTTGAAACCAGCATTATCATAGCCGGCATCAGCTATTTTTTGTTGAATTTTTGCAGCATCAGTAGATGCAGTAAGATAACTTACAGTAAGCTCTTTTGTTTCTTTGTTCCAATCAGCGCTTTCAGCACCGGCTGCTTTAGCAGCTTTCTCAATAGCTGTTTTGCACATACCACAGTTACCATTTACTTTGAAAGTTTCTTTACTGCTTTGAGCAGAAGCAGCAACGGAAAACATAAATCCAAGTACTGCAAGTGAAAATAATTTTAATGACTTCATTTTTTACAATATTTTATGGTGTAATAATAATAAATTGCGTGAAACTAAACAATGATATTCGGCTTTCTATTCAAAATTATTTGAAGAAAAATTAAGCCCAAAAAAATCAAATCCGGAAAACCTTATGTTTCAAATAGTTATCTTGCTCTGATAGCAAAGGTGGTGGATGAACGATTGAATTGATTGTATTGTTTTGATTCAAAAAAGGTGATACAATGTATGTTGATATAAGTGCAATTGTTTGTTCGGGTACAATTATTTTATAATTTAATGGCGTGAATTTGTCCTGATCTTGTTGCAACTTTACTACTTTCATTTCATCATGGCAACATTCGCTAAACTGATGTTTATCCATTCCACATTTTTCACATACAACACTTTCACCGCCAAATAATTTTACAGAAACCAATTTTTTCATGCAATAATGTGTGCTCACAACGACACCAGTAGCAGCAAAAAAGTAGCTCAAAAACGCTATGGTAAATAAAAACTTTTTCATCAATAAATTGCTTCTCAAAGATAATCTGTTTTGAATTACGTAGAAAGCGAAGACAGTTTGGAAATAGATTTTACCTATCAATTAACAAAACCCCAATAAACTCCTACTCTAATCTGAAGGCCGGGCATCGCATATCCCGGTGCAACAAAAGAATTATTGGTAAAATTTAAGCCACTTCCGCTTTTCTTTTGAATGGTATTCAGGTTTTCTGCACGAATAAAAGCTTTGAAGTTGGTAATTCGAAAATGAAAATATGCAGATATATCCGGCATCTTATTTTTTATTTTTAAACTATCCTGATAATAAAATTGTCCCAACACAGGCGAATAGCTATCTGCAAAATATCCGGAAGTGTATCTCCCTTCTAAACCAAAAGCTACATTCAAGTTTTTTAAGCCCAATTTTCCTTCGTAGCCGATTCTGTTTCGTGTATATAGAAAGGGAACATTCACAGCGGCATTCCCAATTCTCTGTTGTAAGTAAATATCACTATGCCATTTCCACTTCTTTTTAAAAGTGAACGTTTTATTGACTGCTATTTGCAATAAATTAAACAAAGCATTTTCTTGATTCAATTGATAATACTTGGTGATATAAGTGTAATTGGTCAATAAATAATAATGGCCTGCAAAAGTAACATTCAGCACAGGCAATGAATACACTGCAAAGAGATGTGTATTGTTTTCTTTTTTAAGACTTATTGAAGAAGGCATTAAATAAAAACTACTGCGGCTATCAAAAATAAACGAAGGAGTTCTATTTGCATTTTCAAAACCGATTTTCAATGAACCAATTTTTTTCCCCAGCAATTTTTGCAAGCTAATATGCGCATCAAAATCTCCGGCATTCAAACCTGTAAAATATAATTTGCCATTGGCTTCAATATCCCACTGTTGATTTTTTGTTTTATTGCGATATTCAGCATGCCCAAATGTATTGAAGAAAGATTTTTTGCCGGAAGCGAATTGTCCCGATAGATTTTGTACGGTTAAACCTAAGCGAACGAACTGCTGCAAATTCTTAGCATCCGGAAATTGAATAATAGAAAAATCATTAGTGATATCTTTCCATTTGTCTTGAACTGAAAATGTATCACTGAGCAAAGTGTAGTTATAGTTTCGTTGATACCATAAGGAATCGGGTGTGTAAGGATAACCTCCTGCCGACTGACGAGCACCATCTACAAATTCATAATTTAATTTACTGAAAGAAAAAGTATGTTCAAATCGTAACCTTGGAAAAAATAATGGTACAACTGTAGAATCTGAAACTATTGAATCTTTTTTCCCTAAATCATATTGTTGTCGTAATAAAAAAGTGAATTCGGAATATTTATTACCTGTTGTGATTTTGCTGCTGAAAAAATTTCCACTGAAAAAATCTGAGCCCCCAATTTTTGTCGGTATTAAATAACGATCTTTATAAACAGGATTGGTCATGTAATTTGCAGTATCTTGTATTCCTCCATTTTCCCCCGATTGTAATTTATTGGCCAACAGTACCACGAATGCATTGTAACGCTTCTTCCGAGATTGATAATGCGAAGTGAATAAATAATTATTGTGATTGGTTTTTTGATTTTTAAAAAAACCGGGTGAGTTAATCATTCTGTATTGAATCAAAAAATTCCAATTTGGCTTAATATTTTGTGTATGCAATACTTCTATCACTTGCTCTACCCTACTGCCTAACTGATAAACCAATTCGGAGTATGGCCTTGTAGTATTAAAAAATCGTACTCTGTCTAACTTCCATTTATATACATCATAAGAATGAAGTCCTTCATCAAATCCGGACGTTAATACAGGCGAAAACAATAATGAGCGTGAAGCGTTGCCAATATTGCCGAGGTAAATATTTGTTGGCGGTGCAGGAAACCTTCGAGTAAAATCATTGATCGTAGTATCTAATTTATAATTTGCACTTGAGTCTAAATAATGAAAACTAATAGTGATTGAATCTTCTAATTTGTTTCTATGTCGCAAACTGTCGCTTTGTTGCATCCCTCCCATTCTTCCCATTCCTCTTTGTCCGACAGCGCCACCTATTTGCTGAGCTCTATTTCCAATATTACGCATAATCTGCTCTTGTCCGTGCAGTGCACCGGAAAAAATCAATACAAGAACGAACAGATATAGCTTTCTCTTACTCAGTTGTTTTAAATTTAAAATTCAGGCTGCAAAGTAACACCACAAAATTAAAACGAGCTAACCTGATTTGTTAATTTAAGTTTGAGGGCTAATAATTATAACGATAAAAATCACCATATTCTTCATCACAAAGCAATCTTATTAAAATCGGATTTTTCAAAACATCTTCATAATCCATCCAATTTCCTTCAATTTTTATTTTGCGATACACTAACCTGATTCCTTGACTATAATCCACCCACCAAAAAATATGGCCGGTATAAAGTGGCTGAATCGGCTTCCCATCCAACTGATGCCACCCATAAATAGCTACACGGTCACTTTTCGCATCACGAGAAATTTTTCCGCTGATGACCACATCTTTCATAATACCTGCAATCAATCCTTTGCGGCCTTTTCTTTGCCCTTCAATAATCAGATGATGCTGCCACATCGTAGGTGTGCTATCCCGATAAGCATACATAGGTACAGGTGCGAGTTTTACTTTCGCTGCACTATAAATATCATCCACCATTTTTCGTGTTGGCAAAAAACAATTAAAATTATCCGCAATTTGTTGTGCTGCTTTGGGTGTGATGTTCACTCTTGCCCAATCTGCATCAGTGCCAATACTTAAATAATCAGGCGCAACATAATAAATGGCTTTGAAGGTTTTTCCTGTTGCAGAATCAATGATTGAAGTGTGTATCGGTACAAATCTTTTCAGAAAAGAAGGAATAGCTCCTGCCAATATTTCTTTCAATACAAAAGAATCTCGTGCTGCCCATTTCATCGCAGCTGCTTGTTGATAAAATGCTGTTCCGGTAATAGTTGACTTGCGCTCGGACAAAAGAATTTTCTTACCCGACTGACAAGCCAATAAAAAGAAACAAAATATAATGAAGATGCGAAACATTGGTACAAGATAAATGGAAAGTTTGAGTAATGATTTTTTTAGACTGTATAATATTTTTAAAGATAATAAGCAAAACGATTTAAAATAAACCCTTTACTGAGAAAATAAGTTTAGAACAAAACAGACTCGGTAAAAAACATCTTTCAATTCATTTTGCTTTTCTAAAAATTCTTTCTATCTTGGCTCTACCAAAATAAATTACACCACCAACCAAACTTGCAGATTATGAAGGTAAATACTAAAATACTACTTACTGTAACTATTGCTGCGGGCATTGTTTATGCCGCTTGCCGCAAAGTTGATAGAGTAGTTACCCCCCCCCCCGGAACAATTCAGTAGTTGAAGAAAAATTTTTCAATGCCCACCGAAGCAATGATGCAACCGAAAAGGTTTTAGTTTCGTATTTACAAAGAGTAAACAATCAAAAGCATTTTGTGGAGCAAACCGTAAAACAAATAGGCTACCCGAGGTGGGATAAAATGATGGCTTCAAAAAAGAAGGACAAAACAAAAGCAGGGCGACGTAGCTCTGCTGATTCTACCTACATTTATAATATTCCTTTTGTAAGAGAAAATGAAAACTATGTAAATGCTTCATTGAATTTGAAAATCACCGGTGCTGATACAACTTTTGGATATAGCTGCGATTGGCAGTACCGGCAATTTCAAAATACTCCTAATTCTGTTATGGATAGCGCAGAAAACTTTGCAGTATTCTTAATGACCTTGGACAAGTCTGTATTTGGACACACAAAATTTAAAATCGTTGATAGTAATTTGTTCAGAAACGGGAGTCATAGAAGCTACTATGTTACATTATCAGAGGCAGTAAAACTAAACGGGCGAAACAGTGTTCTTATTGAAATTGAAGTTTGTCAGGAAGGAACTATATACTGGTTTGAAGAATGTCCGTACAAAGATTCCCCTAAATGTGAATATGGTTGCGATCACTGTATTCTATGCCTTACCCCGCATCCATATACCTACTGCTGGGATGATTATGCAGATGACGGAACAGGTGGAGGTGGGGGTGGTATTGGTGCAGGTGGTGTTGGCGGCGGAGACGGTGGAAGTGGCAGCGGCGGCGGAAGCGGCGGCGGCACTCCACCTAATTGCACGCCCGGACAACATCCGCCCTGTGAGCCGGGATGGATTCCGGAGGATGATGGTGGATTATATAATCCAAATGCTGGATTAGCAGTTTTTTTAACCAATGAAATTTCTTCTTTTGATTTAGCTAAGATAAATTTTTGGAAAAACAATAACATTGATACAATAGAACTTGATAGCTGTAGAAGACTGCTGCTAAGTAATTTGATTAATAGTATAGGAACTAACTCTTTAGGTGTCTTTTTAGCAAAACTTGATAAAGCTCTTGGAATAAAAAATACACTTGATAAGTTTATTTTACATTTTAAAATAGGAGCACTTAATAATTATGACGCTTTAACTACAAATACTTTTTACGATCCTATTAATAAAGAGTTTGAGGCTACAATTACGCTTGATTCATCAATGACACATAATGCAACTGATCTATTTGTTATGAATACATTAGTACATGAAATTATTCATGCTTACATGTCTTACATTTGGGGGAAACTGACAGCAGGAGCTACTCAACAACAAATAGCTTCAATGCAATATGATCAAATATTCAATTCATATATTGATACTATAAGAAAGTACGATTCTTTAAATCCACAAGTTTTATTATATGAAAGCGAGTCATTACAACACAATTATATGTCTGATAAATTATTAGAATACATTGGAAATATAGTAAAATCCTCTACAAATATTAATAATATAACTGACCGTTACTATTGGCAACTTGCATGGGCTGGATTAACAAGAAAACAAGTGAAAACATGGAAGTATCATTGGCCAAATTTTCCTAATTGGCCTCCGCTAAACCCTTCCCCATCTGAAGATAGCACAAGAGGCTTAAAATATGCCCTTACATTACAACGTATCGACACAATTTATAATCAAGTCTTATCAAATGAGCGATATTCACTTATTGGCGCAAAAGGGAGGAAGCCAATCCAAGGAAGCTGTTACTAAATAATGACATATCAAATGAGAAAGTATTATATAATATTATGTTTTATTCTATATTCTAATTCTCTATCTGCTCAAAATAGAAATGATACAAATATATTGGTTGTCCAAAAATACATTTCAACAAATTTTAATATCCCGATTATAAGGCACGAACAAGGTAAGATAGATTTTTTTATTTATAATATTTTTATTGATTCATCAGGCAATATTCAAAGCATCTATTCTTTAATTTTAGATAGCACTGAGTGCAAAAAAGAAATATTTCGTGTCAGTGATTCAATTAAAGAAAAATTCAAATTTGAATTTTTGAAAAACTCAGTAATATTAATTCCAATTTCAATCGTTTATAGCTCATGTGATTATATTAAGGCTGAAAACCTTAAAAATATTTCAACCTATTTAAATTTTTTAAAAGAAATTTCAAAATGCTATATTCCCAATTTGTATATAACAAAAGAACTTGTTTTAAACTCTTTTATAGATTAGCTCAATATTGTTTTCGGGATATCCGGAAAACACAAAACTCGCTTTCTCACAAGGGCACAAAACCTTAATTAAACTATTATCAAGTTCATGTACAAAATTTAATTTTTGAAAAATATCTTTTGCCTTTGCAATAAATTTTCTATCTTGGCCCTGCCAAAATAAATAACACCACCAACCAAACTTGCAGATAATGAAGGTAAATACTAAAGTACTACTTGCTACAGCTATTACAGCAGGCATTGTTTATGCCGCATGTCGTAAAGTTGATAGAGTAGTTACCCCCCCCCCACACAAATAATTCCGTAGAGGAAATATTTTTCACTTCCCACCGAAGCAATGATGCAACCGAAAAGGCTTTAGTTTCGTATTTACAAAGAGTAAACAATCAAAAGCATTTTGTGGAGCAAACTGTAAAACAAATAGGCTACCCGAGGTGGGATAAAATGTTG
>JAFDXF010000007.1 GCA_018268055.1 Bacteroidota bacterium | reverse complement strand
TCTGTGCTGACTGATGTTTTGGCTTCGGGCTTCTTCATTTCTGTTTTCTTAACCTCAGTTTCTTTTGTTGGCTCAGCAGCTACATTGGTTTTGGGGCCGGATATCATTTGTTTATCTGTCTGTGGTTGCTGTATAATTGCCTCCACTTCAGTAGCCGGAACAGTATTAATCGGAGTAGATTTATTTTCAACAACTTTGTCTGATTGCTCAGTCTTATCAGGTGCAACAATTGCAGGCTTTTTAGTTTTTGGCTCTTCAGGCGTATTTATTTTTTCTGACTTTGAAGTTGTTTCAGTGGTTTGTTTCACACTTTTCTGTGTTGCTACTTCAACTGCATTGGCGGTTTCGTTATTTATATGAACTGCGTTTTGTACAGTACCTTTTTCATTCTTATTTGAAAAATATAACACCGCTGTAACGGCAGTGGCAACAGCAATGACTGCACCTGTAATTTTCAGATATGCAGCTTGTTTTGCTAAAAATGACACCTTTGTTAAAGGAGTAGGATTTGCAGGTAATGAATTTTCTATTCCTTGCCATAAAGAAGAATCAACAGGCACTTCAAAGTTGCTGAACGCATCTTTAAAAATCTGTTCTATGTTTTTATCTTCTTTCATTTTCAATCCTTTGCGGATAATTATTTTACTTTTTCTTCTGTCAGCATTTTCTGCAAAAATTGTCTTGCCCGAGCATACTGTGACTTTGAGGTTCCTTCTGTAATATTCAACTGCTGTGCAATTTCTCTGTGATTAAACCCTTCAATAGCATACAGGTTGAAAACCACTCTGTAACCATCGGGCAACTTTCTGATCATCTGAAGCAACTCTTTGGCTTCCAGTTTATTTTCCTGAATCAGAAAATTGTCACTTGCATCTTCTTCATCTTCCAGCGGTTGCGTAAGCAATTTCTTTTTTCTTATGCTCTCTAACGCTGTGTTAATAAAGATTTTTTTAATCCAACCTTCAAAAGAACCCTCGCCTCTAAAGGCGTCAATCTGCTGAAACACTTTAATGAACCCTTCCTGCAACAAGTCTTTAGCCTCTTCATCATCTTTGGCATAACGGAGGCAAACTCCCATCATGCGTCCTGCCACAAGTTCATAAAGCTGACGTTGTGCGCTGCCTTGTTTGTCTTTACAACCTTGTATGATTTGTTCATTGAGCATTTCTGCTATTATCTTTAAAGATGCAAAAGTAGGGGTAAGGGTTGCATCACTTTTAATTTTTTGTAAAAAGAATTGCTGTTATTTTGAAAGAAAAGAAGTATTATTGCACCTGTAATCCAATTAATTCATCCGAATATAGATAGACTTTTACCTGAACTGTAAGTACGATTTATTTTAAAAGGGGTGAATATTTACACACAAAAACAACAATGGAAGCTTTTGCTTTTGGCCTCAGCCATACTCATAGGGCTATTGTCATTGTGGTACACCAATAATTTAGTAAAAAAGTTAAGCGAAGAAGAGCGTAAAAAAGTTCAGCTCTGGGCAGAAGCATCCAAGCAACTTGCCAATATTTCTGTCGAAGCAGGCGACATCAGTTTTTCGCTCATGGTTTTGCAGGATAACAATACTGTACCGGCTATTTTAACCGATGAGAGTGGAAATATTTTATCGCACATCAATCTTGATACGGCAAAAGTTAATGACACGCAATATGTTCAGGAAATGCTCCTGCAAATGAAAGAAAGACATGAGCCTATTGAAATCGCTTTTGCCAACAATCAGAAAAACTTTATTTATTATGAAGATTCCGGTTTATTGTATCAACTTCGCTATTACCCGTATTTTCAATTGGCAATTATTGCTTTGTTTTTATTAGTAAGTTATCTGGCATTCAGCACTTCGCGCAAAGCAGAACAAAATCAGGTTTGGGTGGGAATGGCAAAAGAAACTGCACATCAGCTGGGAACACCCCTAAGCAGCCTCATGGCATGGATAGAATATTTTAAGTCAACGGCACAAGATCAGAATCATGTGGAAGAACTTGAAAAAGATGTTGCAAGATTAAATACCATAACCGAACGTTTTTCAAAAATAGGATCAGCACCGGTACTCCGAAAGGAAGATGTTTATATGGTTATAGAAAACACTATTTCCTATATACGTTCACGCACATCGAGTAAGGTAATTTTTAGTCTCAACAAAGCACAGCCACATCAGGTTCTTGCGCCATTAAACATTCCACTATTTGAATGGGTACTTGAAAATCTTTTCAAAAATGCTGTTGATGCTATGGATGGCGAAGGAAAAATTGATGTTATGATTACCGATCAGTTGCAGTTTGTATATATAGATATTGCCGATAGTGGAAAAGGTATTCCCAAATCAAAATTTAAAACAGTTTTTAAGCCCGGTTACACTTCTAAAACCCGTGGTTGGGGATTAGGGCTTTCATTGAGTAAAAGAATTGTTGAAGAGTATCATAACGGACACATTTTTGTAAAAAATTCTGAACCTAATAATGGAACCACTTTCCGTATTGTCCTAAAAAAACAGGTTTAGCCTAAGGCTATTGATAATACCTTTCGCGGATAATATTAAAATGATGACGTTGATGTACAATGCAGAAATAGAGCATGTGCCTTACAGAATATTTTGTTTGATTAGCAGTTCCTGTTTTATCAAAATCGGCAGCGTCAAGCGAATTAAATAATGCTAACGAAGCTTCGCGCACAATAAGATATTCAATGCCAATGCTGTGCATTGCTCTTGTCTTAAAATTTCCGTTTGCCACATATTCGTTTTCATCAAAACCCGGCAACTCTGTCTTGTCATTACGTGCAAAACATAATGCACGATAGGTTAAAATTCTTTCTGTATCACACAGATGACCAATAACTTCTTTCAGCATCCATTTTCCGGGTGCGTAACTAAATGTTTCTTTATTGACAGGAATTTGCTCCAGCATACTTTCCATTTCATCAGTAGCTGTTTTTAGTGTGAGCAGCATGTCTTCTTCCGGAAGATATTTTAAGTAGCCTTGATAATATTCCGAAAGTTGTTGCGGTGATGGTGGTTTGATAATCATATCTGATAATCTTTGGGAATAAAATTAATACTATTTCTGTTAATATTATATTTGATTCAAATTTATTTTAAAAATCATGAGTGGAAATCTATTGCTCCGATATGCCAATTATAATAAATGGGCTAACCAAAGAATTACCAATGCCATAGTGAGTGCAGGAGAAACTGTTGCAGATACAGAAATGAAAAGCAGTTTCAATACCGTGCGTAAAACAATTTATCATATCTATGACTCGCAGCATACCTGGATTATGCGCATTCAAAACAAACCATATTCCTGGCCTCCGAGCAAAGATTTTAAAGGCGACTTAAATGAGTTTTCAAAACTGCTTATTGAAAGTTCTCAGGAATGGATTAACTACATTTCTAATCTGAATGATGAGGATTTTAAAAAAATCATATCCTATAAGAATACTAAGGGGATAGATCATCAAACACCTTTGGAAGAAATAATCATGCACTGTTTTAATCACAGCACCTACCACCGTGGTCAGTTGGTTACCATGCTTCGGCAGGCCGGAGTAAACTCTTTTGAGCCTATGGACTTTATTGCTTTTGTGCGATAAATATTTTGCAAACCCGATCTACTGTTTCCTCAACGGGAATAAAACGATAATTGAGTTGTTCAGTGATTTTACTGTTATCGTAATTGTAAATCTGCTGTGATGTATATGCAGTTTCATTGGTGATTAAAGACGGTTTTCCTGTAAAAACAGATTTAAGCCACTCTAACCTCCAGGCCAATTGGGAAAGAAAAACTCCTGCTTTTATGGTTGGTGGTTTTATGTTTAAACCCTTTGCCATTGTCTTAAACAACCATTCGTAAGATTTATTCTCTGATGATATGATAAAACGCTCACCTGATATTTCACTTTCTGTCAAACTTATCAGGCTACGGCTAACATCTTTCACATCAACAAAACCTGAAACGCCTTGAGTATAGAACTTCAGTCCGCTGTACAAGGTGTTAAACAATGATGATGAATCGGACCGCCAGTTACCATCACCTAATATTACAGACGGATTAATAATGACAGCATTTAATCCTTCAGTTATGCCTCGCCACACTTCTCTTTCTGCAGCATATTTACTTATAGCGTAATAGCTGTTTTT
>JAFDXF010000079.1 GCA_018268055.1 Bacteroidota bacterium | reverse complement strand
GTTTGTTGGACGTTTACATAACACTAAACCCATCTATCTGTGAACCGCTAAGTACGCGACCCGTACGCTTAGTGGTGTGAGAGGTGCACTCCGTCAGTCTCTGGCGGAGCCGCCTACTCGATTATGCGAATACTCTATTCTGATGTTCATTCTACACGGTCAGTCACAGCGTCTGTTTTCTCTCCCAAAAACTCAACCCAGGCTTTCTTGATACAAGGATAATGTTTAGCTGCTTCAACAAGATTCATAAAAGCCACAAGGTTTGTTTCAAATCGTTGCTGTAAAGTTTCATCACCAATATTGCTTTCGGGTGTAAATGCTTTGTGAGCCATTGCCAATGAAAACATATTGGGATAAACTCTTGTGCCGAGATGTTCTAACGGCATACGCAAAGACCAAAGAGCTTTATTGCCTCCAGCCATTGAAGGTGATGCCGACAAGAGCAAAGCATGATGTTCATTAAACGGTTGCGGTCGGAAACGAGATACCCAGTCAATTGTATTTTTCAATAGTCCGGGCATTGAACCATTGTATTCAGGTGACGAAATAATAAACGCATCATTAGCTAAAATGCGTTTTCGAAATTCCTTTGCTCCGTCAGGATGAAAATTATTTATTTCCAAATCCTGATTCAATGAGGGACAATCAAACTCACTCATGGTAGCATAGTCAGCAATGCCTCCATTTTTTTCAATCACCTTTGCGGCAAGTTTCGCAAGTTGGGTGTTTAAAGAATCCTTTCTTAGCGAAGCTGAGAAAACAAGAATCTTTAGCGGTTCGTTTTGTTGTGTAATTATTTCTGTCATTTTCTTATCTTATCTCTTTTAATAAATTTTCTAAATCAAGGGCTTTTGTAAACATATCTAATGAACCGTCCGCTTGGGATGGCCAAAGTTCTTTCGGCCTATCCCAATATAATTCTACTCCATTGCCATCGGGGTCGTCAAGATATAATGCTTCTGAAACTCCGTGGTCGCTTGCACCTGTTAATGGATAATAAACCCTGCGTAATCTGTCATAAATTATTGCAAGCTCTTTTCTTGTCGGATAAAGAATTGCCGTGTGGTATAAACCCACTCCGTCTTTAGATGCAGGTGGCGCATCTTTGCTATGCCATGTGTTTAAACCGATATGATGATGATATCCTCCGGCAGAAATAAATGCCGCCTGGCTTCCATACATCATTGTCAATTCAAAACCCAAAAGGTCACGATAAAATTCAAGAGACCGCTCAAGGTCGGCTACTTTGAGATGGACATGTCCTATTCTTGTTTGTGCTGGTATCCTATAATCTTTGCTCATAACTCGGTTTATTAAACTCTCTTGGTTTAGAATTGGTTGATTATCCCAAAACAAATATTCTTCAATCAATTTACATTCATAGGAACTTCCATAAACAATATTTCAGCATCTTGTGAATTTGCTTTGAAAGAAATTTTATCCGTTTCCCAAATTCCTAAACCATCTCTTTCGTTCAATGCAGTTCCGTCAATAGTTACATCACTTTTTATAATGAAAGCATATACGCCATTTCCTGATTTCTTAAAAGTATATTCGGTGGAAAAATCTTTATCAAATTTTCCGAGATGAAACCATACCTCTTGATAAATCCACACACCTGCATCATCAGCATTAGGTGAAAGTATTTGTTGGAATCTGTTGTGACGGTCACTCTTGTTCAATGTTATTTGGTCGTAGCGGGGCTGCACATTTATTTTGTTTGGGAACACCCATATCTGTAAAAATTTTACAGGCTTGTCTTTGTTCTTATTGTATTCACTGTGGGTTATTCCTGTTCCTGCACTCATTACCTGCACATCGCCATTTTTTATTACTATAACATTTCCCATGCTGTCTTTGTGTTCCAAATCACCTTCCAACGGAATGGAAATAATTTCCATGTTATCATGAGGATGAGTGCCAAAGCCCATTCCTTCTTTTACATAATCATCATTCAAGACACGCAATACACCAAAGTGCATCCGCTCAGGATTTCGGTATTCTGCAAAACTGAATGTGTGTTTGCTATGAAGCCATCCGTGATTAGCATCGCCACGGCTTTCTGCTTTGTGAAGAATTGTTTTTGACATGATTTTTGAATTTTAAGTTTTACAAATAAGTTACATAATAGTTGTGCCGCCA
Source organism: Bacteroidota bacterium (assembly GCA_018268055.1). GTDB lineage: Bacteria > Bacteroidota > Bacteroidia > Chitinophagales > Chitinophagaceae > JJ008. The sequence goes on along the minus strand of JAFDXF010000079.1, from coordinate 1,118 downwards.
TCTACTGGAAGATTAATGCCTGTAATGTATCTCGATTCGTCTGATGCAAGGAACAAAGCAGCATTTGCAATGTCCTGCGCTAAACCATATGCTTTCAGAGGAATTACTCCAAACAAATAATCTTTGTATTGCTGATTACTCAAATGCGGCTCACTCATTGGAGTAAGGATATAACCCGGATTGATGGCATTTACCCGAATTCCAAACGCACCAAAATCTACGGCTGCTGCTCGTGTTATTGCAGAAACACCTCCCTTGGTAGCCGTATAAACTCCCGGTCCTGCCATTCCTGTTAATGCTGCGATAGAAGAAATGTTTACGATGCTACCGCCTTTGCTTTTCATGTGAGGCAAAACTGCTTGCATACCGAGCATCACACTGTTCATGTTTATGTGATAGGCTTTTGCCCAAATGTCTTCGTTCTGCTCCTCGAATTGGTGCGAAATGGAAATGCCCGCATTGTTAATGAGTATATCTATTTTTTCGAAAGCAGATAATGTCTCAGGGATTACATTTTCAAACCATTCTTTTCTATAGGAAACATCGTGCTTAATACCAATGATTTCTCCGCCTTTCGCTTTTATAGTAGCAACAAGCACATTCAATTTTTCAGTTTGTATGTCGGTTGCCACAATTTTAGCTCCTTGTTCAGCAAATGTGTATGCCATTGCCTCGCCCATGCCGGAAGCTGCTCCGGTAATGATGGCTATTTTATTTTCTAGTCTCATGATATTTTGATTTTGTTTTGATTAAGTCAAAGGTAAAATTTATAGTTGTCAATTCGCTCGTCATAGTCAGGTTAGCTTTACAACATTGTCCGATGTCAGGCACAAAAGTTTGAGGTCGCACTGTCGCCCAAGAGTTTCGCATAACGTTGTGGCGGCTTGACGCAGGCAGGGCATTTTAGCACTACTGTTGATGCGAGAACTGAACTTCAAATATAGCACAAAAGTTCAAACGGAGCAATTCACCCCTGCTTGCGTTCAAACCGCTTGTGTGTGCTTTGCATGAGCATAAGCACACGCTAATTCAAGCTATCATAAAATTCCAAAAATGCAAATATATTTTGTGATAAGCAAGTTTAGCGTGCGCTTTTATTTTCCGGAGGGTGCAAGTCC
>JAFDXF010000078.1 GCA_018268055.1 Bacteroidota bacterium | reverse complement strand
TTCAGAGCATCTGCCTTAAAAAAGTAGATTTGAAATATCGGGAGTTTATCCCGAAAAGTATCGGGATGGTTCAGAGCATCTGCCTTACAAAAGTAGATTTGAAATATTGGGAGTTTATCCCGAAAAATATCGGGATGGTTCAGAGTATCTGCCTTAAAAAAGTAGATTTAAAATATTGGGAGTTTATCCCGAAAAGTATCGGGATGGTTCAGAGCATCTGCCTTAAAAAAGTAGATTTGAAATATCGGGAGTTTATCCCGAAAAGTATCGGGATGGTTCAGAGCATCTGCCTTACAAAAGTAGATTTGAAATATTGGGAGTTTAGCTCAGCTGGTTCAGAGCATCTGCCTTACAAGCAGAGGGTCGGCGGTTCGAACCCGTCAACTCCCACAGTTTATATCCCGATTTTATATCGGGATTTTTTTTGCCCAAACTTTTTTATCTCTTTTAAGACATTAAGTATCGGTTTTAAATTCTATCCTACCACTATTGTACAATATTGTAATTTTGCGTTGTGAAAGGAATAAGCCCATATAGCAATCCGGAGCATCTTGAAGATATTGATGTACTCACTCAAGCAGAAAGTCCCTGCAATCTCATTGTCTGGAATGATGAAGTAAATACTTTTGAATGGGTTATAGAAACCCTGATGGAGATTTGTGGACACAGTGTCGAGCAAGCAGAACAATGCGCATACATCATCCACTTCAAAGGAAAGTATGCAGTAAAAAACGGCACTTATGATGATTTAAAACCCCAATGTGATGCCATCACCGAAAGAGGTATCAATGCAACTGTTGAAATTGTAGCCGGTTAAATTTTCTTTTAATGCCATTGTTTATACTTGATGAAAAATTAAAATTTCCACCCGTCGATAAGGCGGAGCCGGATGGTTTATTAGCAATGGGTGGCGACTTATCACCTGAACGAATCATACTAGCATACCAAAACGGTATTTTTCCATGGTATGAAGACGAAACAATTCTTTGGTGGTGCCCCGACCCTCGCTTTGTTCTTTATCCAGATGAATTGAAACTAAGTAAGACAGTCAAACCGCTATTAAATAAAAACGCATTTGAATTCACGATTAACAAAGCATTTGAGGAAGTCATTTATAACTGTAAAGAAGTATTTCGCTCAGGTCAGTACGGCACTTGGATTACTGATGATGTGAAAAACGCATACATCCAAATGCATAAACTTGGTTATGCACATAGTGCCGAAGTTTGGCAAAATGGTGAACTCGTCGGTGGTCTTTATGGTATCCGAATGGGGAAGGTTTTTTTTGGCGAAAGTATGTTCAGTCTTGTCGATAATGCTTCCAGATATTGCTTTGCAAAGTATGTAGCACAATTGAAAAAAGAAGATGTGCAACTTATCGATTGCCAACAAGAAACCGATTACTTAAGAAGTATGGGCGCAAGGTTAATCCCCAGAAAAGATTTTATTCAGCAAGTTCAGAACCTGCTACCCAAATAATGAGGAAGCATTGCACGCCATGTATTCCAATCATGCGGCCAATCTTGTCCCCACACATCCAATTCATACCAAATTCCTTTATCATATAAAATTTTTGCAAACTTTCCGGAAGCAGCAGGGTCTTCATAGTTACCACTGCCGGTTAGGATGTGTATATGCTTACTCTTTCTTATTTGTTCCAACACGTTATGATCCGTCAAATTGCTCATATAATGGAAAGGGCTATTAAAATAAACATCATCATCAAAATAGCCTTTTGTATATTCCGATAAATCATACACACCACTCATAGCAATAACGCCATTGATAATATCCGGTCTTTTCAAAAACAGATTCATACTATGCAATGCTCCGAAAGAAGCACCGCAAGTAATAATAGGAGTTTCTTGACTTGTATTCAAGCGAATAAAGGGAACTACTTCGTTAAACACATAATCATTCCATTGCTGATGGCGAATCGCTTTATCCCTCGGATTCATATTGTTATTCAACCAGCTTTCATTATTAATACTGTCAATAGAAAAAACTCTCACTTTACCTGCATCAATAAATGGAGCTATATGATCCATCAATTGAAAACGCTCATATTCCAGATAATCCGCAGCAGCAGTAGGCACCAGCAATAATACAAATCCATAATCGCCATAAGAAGCAATCGGCATTTCTTTGTTTAAAGCCGGGCTGTACCAAGATGAAAGCGCTCTTTTCATGATGCAAATTTTTTAGATGACTGAAATATAATGTGGGTGCAAAAATAAAACTAATTTGCTGAATAACTAAGTTCGAAACCTCCTTCATTTTCAACTTGAATCTATATTATTATTTTTAATACTGAACCACTATCTTTGCGACCTCATAAAAATAGTTCTTAGGCAATGATTACTAGAAGAAATATACGAGTGAAAGTGATGCAGACCATCTATACAACCACTACGTTTGAAAAATCCAAAATAGAGCCTCAAAAAATTTTACAACAACATTTCAACCAAACACGTTCCTTACTGGTTTATTTGATCCATTTTCTGGCTGAAATAGTACGATATGCTGAAACAGATGCACATCAACGTGCCTCTAAGCACTTGCCGACACAAGCGGATCTAAATGTGAATACTAAATTGGCAGGCAATGATATTCTTTTTAAAATCAATGAAGACAAGTCTTTATCCGAACAACTAAAAAAAGAAAAACCTGAATTGGATACTGATACAGAACTTGTTCGGAAAATCTATCTTACGCTGACCGGAACAGAAGAGTATAAGAAATACATTTCAGAGAAAGGAAGAAACAAAGAAGATGAGCGAAAAATTATTGAATTTATATTGAATGATTTAATACTTGCCAATGAAAATGTAGTATCACAAATTGAAGAACTTTTTTCCAACTGGGATGATGATGGCGATATGATTGTTCAAATAATTGTTAACTACCTTCAAAAACCCGGTAGTATTGATTTTGATGATTTATTGGGAGCCGATAAAGCTGGGTTTGCCAAAAATCTATTAAATACCATTTTGGATAAAAACGAATATTTAGAATCGCTCATTATACCTAAATTAAAAAATTGGGACCCTGATAGAATAGCATTGCTGGATATGATCATGATGAAAATGGGTGTAGCCGAATTTCTTTATTTTGAAACCATTCCGCCAAAAGTAACCATCAATGAATACATTGATTTGGCCAAAGAATACAGCACACAACAAAGCGGCCATTTCGTAAATGGCATTTTGGACAATATCCATAAAGAATTAGTACAACAGGGGAAAATGAATAAAATAGAATACAAAAAATCAACAAACCGATAATTTATTCAACACTGAAGAAACAGCAGTTTCGCTTAAATTTGCGCCGTTGAATCAATATACGATAAACAAATATTTATGAAACGATTATCAATAATTGCGATGATGACATTATCCTTAATCGCTTGTAAGCAACAGGATAAAAAATCTACTACAAACAATGCAGGGCAAACTTCAAATGCCACTGCTGACTCAACGACCATTCAATGGTTGGATTCTATGAATACGAATCTTGGGAAGCTGGTAAAAGACCAATCTATTGAAGTTTCTTTTCGTTTTAAGAACACCGGCACTAAAAACTTAGTGATTCAAGATGTTAGTGCCTCATGTGGCTGCACCATACCCGAAAAACCTGAAAAACCTTTTGCTCCCGGAGAAGAAGGTGTTATCAGAGCTAAATTTAACGGAAGCGGTAGTGGTCATATTTCTAAACAAGTACACGTAAGAGCTAATACTACTCCTCAATCAGAATTTGCATTGACTTTTGAAGGAGAAATAAACTAAACATTCACAATTGAAATTTTATTAAAACCAAAAAAATGAAATCAATCTTTAATCGCCTCACATTAGCATTAATTACCTCAGTATTATTTGTATCCTGTATGCCTCCTCAAGGTGGCGATCAAGGCAAAGCAGGTAATTCATCCAATATTATGTCATTGATTTTTCTGCCATTGATGATATTGGTATTCTGGTTGTTTTTTATCCGCCCTCAATCTAAACGTGCAAAAGATCAAAAAAAGTTTATTAACGAAATGGGCAAAGGAGATAAAATAGTAACCATTGCCGGTATTCATGCTACCATCAATAAAGTAAATGATGATGGCACACTTCAAATTGAAGTAAGTCCGGGAAGTTATCTTAAAATTGAAAAAAGTGCTATCAGTATGGAATGGACGGCCGCACTCAACAAACCGGCGACAGGAGATGCTGCTAAATAATAAAAAATTAAACGAAACATTAAAAACCCCGAAATCATTCGGGGTTTTATTTTATCTTGGTAAAATAATTTTCTGAACCAATATGCTGAAAGTTGGACTAACAGGTGGCATTGGCAGCGGTAAAAGCACCGTTGCAAAAATTTTTGAAACACTGGGCATTCCTGTCTATTATGCCGATGATGCTGCTAAAGAATTAATGAATACAAACTCGGAAGTAAAAAAAGCAATCATTAAAAATTTTGGCGACGAAACATATAAAAGCAATCAATTGGATAGAAAGTATCTAGCTTCAATTGTTTTTAATGATAAAAATAAATTAGCAATACTCAACTCAATCACACATCCTGCAACGATTCAAGACGCTAACCATTGGATAGCCAAACAAAAATCACGATACATCATTAAAGAAGCTGCATTGATATTTGAAAGCGGCTCCGACAAACATTTGGATTTTGTAATCGGAGTACAAACTCCACTCCCTTTACGTATTAAACGTGTAATGAAACGTGATAATATTTCAGAGGAGGAAATTATGAAACGGATAAACCGTCAAATGGATGAAAATGAAAAAATGAACCTTTGCCGGTTTGTAATAAAAAATAACGAAGAAGAATTATTGATTCCTCAAGTGCTTGAGATCGATAAAAAAATCAGCGCATTGATTGAACACTCTATTTAAGCTTTGTCAATGCTTGCTTGATTCTGCTCCACCCTTCTTCAATTTTTTCCATACTATTTGCAAAAGAGAAACGAACACATGTCGGCTCACCAAACGCATCACCCATTACAGAGGTAACATGTGCATTTTGCAACAAATACATACAGAGATCATTGGCATTATGAATGACTGTTTTGCCATCTGATTTTCCAAAATAAGATGATACATCCGGAAAAACATAGAAAGCACCTTCGGGTTCACCGCATACTAGTCCAGGTATTTCGTGCATCAATTCCATTACTCGTTTTCTTCTTCTTGTAAACTCGGCAGTCATTTCTTTAGAAGGCCTTAAATCGGTAGTCAATGCCGTCACAGCTGCCTTCTGTGTTATGGAATTTGTACCACTGGTAAATTGTCCCTGTACTTTTTCACAAGCTTTAGCCACTTTCGTATTAGCAGCTATATATCCAAGCCTCCAGCCTGTCATGGCGAAGCCTTTACTCAATCCGTTCACGATAATTACTCTTTCTTTTAACTCAGGTATTTGAGCAATACTAAAATGTTCCCCAACATAATTTATGTACTCATAAATTTCATCCGACAGAATATAAATCTGAGGATGTTTTTTCAACACTTCACCCAGCGCTATTAATTCTTCACGGCTATATACTGCTCCACTTGGATTGCAGGGTGATGAAAATAAAAACAATTTTGTAGCAGGAGTAATGGCAGCTTCCAATTCGGCAGCACTAATTTTAAAACCATTTGATGCTTTAGAATGAACCAATACAACTTTCCCTAAAGCTATTTTAACCAATTCGCTATACGTTACCCAAAATGGTGTGGGAATAACCACTTCATCATCTTGATCGACCAATGCAAGTACTGCATTCGCCAAACTTTGCTTTGCACCTGTGGATACCACAATGTTCTCTGGTTTGTAATCCACATGATTATCCCGTTTTAATTTGGAGCAAACAGCTTCTCTGAGATCCAAAAAACCCGAAACAGGTGTATAGTGTGTCCAATTATCATGAATTGCTTGAATCGCTGCGTCTTTAATATGTGTCGGCGTATCAAAATCCGGTTCGCCAAGGCTGAGATCAATTACATCAACACCTTTTTCTCTTAATTCTCGTCCCAATTTGGCCATTTTGAGTGTTTCTGGCTCATTAAACCTGTCAAGAAAAGTAGATAGCTGCATCGTTATAAGATTTTACAATAAAAATACTTTCTAAATCCAAGCGCAAACGTAAAACAAAACCAGCTGAAAACAACCAATAAAGCAAAGTTTGAAATTGGAAAAGTGAAATTAGCAATGGTAGATGTTAAAAGTATATGGTTCATACCCTTCATAAAGTTTAAAATCTATCCTTTACATCCTAATTTGACCTATAAAATAGAGCCTGATTTTCTATCCGAAACCCCTATCTTTGCCGTCCAAAAAATTAAACTTGCCCTCATACTGCAAAGCCGTATTAAGGGCATTACCCAACAACGTAAACCGCTAATTGTATGCAACTGAAAGGACTGGTTCGTTTTTTTACAATCCTGTTGATAATCTACTCATTGTATCAACTGTCATTTACATGGTTTGTCCGCAGACACGAAAGTAAACTTGAAGCAAAAGCACAAAAAGAGCTTATTGCAAAATTTCCCGATGCAGTGAAGGTGAAAAACATGGATGAGTTACCCGACTCCATGAAAAAATTCTACGATGATCGTCTTAGGCATTTTGAAGATAGTACCAAAGATCAAACACTTACTTATGGTATTAACGGAAAGATGTCTTACCAAAGAGCTAAAGCTGAAGAGTTAAACCTTGGTTTGGACCTTCAGGGTGGTATGAGTGTAACCTTAGAAGTTGAAATGACAGGGTTGTTAAAATCACTCGCCAATAATTCAAAAGATCCAAACTTTTTGAAAGCCTTGGAAAATGCTGATAACAGAAAGGCTAATAGTGATGCAGACTTTATATCATTATTTATTGATGAATATAGAAAGCTGGAGCCAACGAGACCATTGGCTTCATTATTTGCTGCTGCAAGTGCCGGAAAAGTTGACATCAAGTCGAGTGATGATGCAGTAAAATCTTATATCCGCAGCCAGGCAAACGAAGCATTTGAAACAACATACGACAGGCTTACAAAGCGTATCGACCAATTTGGTGTTGCACAGCCCAATATCAATAAAAACCCACAGAAGGAAATCATTCATATTGATCTTCCAGGTGTAAAAGATAAAGAAAGAGTAAGAACTAATTTACAAAGTACTGCCGACCTCGAGTTCTGGGAGCTTTATAATGCAGGCGACCCATCGTATGCAGATGGCTGGAATAAAACATTTGAAGCCTTCAATAAAAAATATGGTGGCGTAGTAGATTCTACGAAGAAAGATGAGCCTAAAAAAGATTCTACTTCCATTCAAAAAACGGATAGTGGTATTGCCCAAAATCTTGATAACGATACCAACACAACGAACACAACAGCTCAAAATATCAATACCGGTGAGAAAATCACTTTAGATAAAATCTTAGAGCCTTCCGGTTTTACATCTTACGGTAAATCTAAAAGAAATAAAGACCTCTTCCCTGCTGCAGTTGGTTCAGTAGCATTAAAAGATACTTCCAGAATGAATGCCATACTGGCGGAGTATAAAAGTAATTTCCCTGGCGATGCGGTTTTTGTTTATGGCACACCGGAAAAATCTGTTACCGGAAAAGGTGGTGATCGATTGCCGCTGTATGCTTTGAAAACAAGAGGACGTACCACAGCAAGATTAGATGGCGGTTCTATTACAGAAGCTTCTGCTCGCTACGATCAGTTTAATAAAGTAGAGATTGTAATGGAAATGAACAGAGCAGGAAAAGAAGAATGGGGGAAATTGACTACAGAAAATCTTGATAAACCTGTAGCAGTAGTATTGGATGGCACTGTTCAGACTGCACCAAATGTAAATGATGCGATTATGGATGGAACATCTGTAATCAGCGGTAACTATACTATTGAACAAGCAAAAGACCTTGCAAAGATTTTAAAAATCGGTAAACTCCCTGCACCTGCCAAAATTGTACAAGAGACAGAAGTAGGTCCTACGCTTGGCAAAAAAGCTGTACAAGGCGGTATGATGTCTTTTGCAATATCATTTATCGTGATATTCTTGTTGATGCTTGTTTACTATAACACAAGCGGATGGGTAGCCAATATTGCATTAATCTTAAACCTGTTGTTTACGGTAGGTATTCTTTCAGGATTAGGAGCTTCTCTTACTGCTCCGGGTATTGCAGGTTTAGTTTTAACCATTGGTATGGCGGTAGATACAAACGTAATTATTTATGAGCGTATCAAAGAAGAATTGGCAAGAGGAAAAGGATACATACCAGCAATCAACGAAGGTTACAAGCGTTCATTACCACCAGTATTGGATGCACACATCACTACATTATTAACAGCCATCATCCTTTTCTACTTTGGACTAGGTCCGGTAAAAGGATTTGCGACAACACAAATTATCGGTATCCTTCTTTCATTATTCTGCGGTATCCTCGTTAGCCGTTGGATTACTGAATGGTTTACCAGCAAGAAAAAACATCTTGAATATTTCACTGGAGTATCTAAACGCGTATTCAAACATGCTAAGTATAAATTTATTGAATATAGAAAAGTTGCTTACATCATTTCTATTGTCGTATTGATTGGTGGTGTAGCTTCATTCTTCAATGGATTTGATGAAGGTGTTGAATTTAAAGGTGGTCGTAGTTATCGTATTGGTTTTGAAAATCCGGTTAAGGATATTGACAAACTCAGAGATGATCTTCGTGAAGCATTTGGTGGAGAAAATCCGCTTGTAAAAACAGTTGGTGGTAACTCTACTTTGGATATCACTACTTCTTTTGAAATCAACAATACAAGCAAAACTGCCGATTCAGTTGTACTGAGTACTTTGATGAAGGGTTTGAAAAATTATATCCCACAAGGAATATCGTATGAAGATTTCAATATCAAATACAAACAATCTTCTGACAAGGTGTTGCCTACCATTTCTGATGATTTAAGAAAGAGTGCTGTGCAGGCAACAATTTTTGCCATCATCGTAATCTTCCTTTATATCTTCATTCGTTTCCGCGACTGGAGATATTCATTAGGTACCATCATATCATTACTGCATGACGTGTTGGTTACATTAATTGTATTCTCGTTTGCTCGAGAAATAGTACCATTCCCATTAGAAATTGACCAGCACTTTATTGCTGCGATTCTGACGGTTATTGGTTTCTCAATGAACGATACTGTAATTGTATTTGACCGTATTCGCGAAGACAGTCATAAGATGCCGGATGCACCAAAAGAAGAAGTAATCAATCGTGCGATCAATGAAACATTGAGTCGTACCATTATGACCTCTCTTACTGTATTCTTGACCATTTTGATTCTCTTCATCTTTGGTGGTGAGGTAACCAGAGGTTTTGCATTTGCAATGTTGATTGGTATTGTTACTGGTACTTATTCTTCAATATTTGTAGCTGCTCCTATTTTAGTTGACCTTGGAAAAGCATCATTCGGAAGAAAGTCTAAGAAAAAAGAAATTATCAAATAGAAAAGCTATTGCTAAATGAAAAGCCGTATCAAATTAATGATACGGCTTTTTTATTAGTGAAAAATAAATTAAAGTGCCTATTGCATTAAACAGCAAAAGATGTCCCGCAACCACAGGTCTTGCTTGCATTCGGATTTTTAAAAGTAAACCCACGACTGTTTAACCCATCTTGCCAATCTATCTCCATACCCAATAAATATAATTCGTGCGTTTTATCCATCACACAGGCTACGCCATTCGCCATAAAATGATCATCTCCTTCTTTGGGTAGTTCAAAACCCAAGAGATAAGTCATTCCGGAACATCCACCGCCTTTTACACCCACCCTTAATTTTTTTTGCGTATCAAAATCATCAGCACTCATTAATCGTCTAATCTCATTCAGCGCTCCTTCGGTGAAAGTGACCGGTGCTACGTTTATTGTTTCCATGATGCAAAATTAAAATATTTCCAATTGTTTATAAATATCTCATTTTCGTGAATGGGAATTTTTAGTAAAAACAGCTATACCCGACTCAAAAAACAAAATATTCAAGAACATAGCCCTTTCGCTTTACTTTTGTAGCCAAACAAATTTTCATTATGGAATTATCTTCAATTGCTATAATCATTGCTATTATTGCATTAGTAGTCGCAATAATTAGTTTTCTGAAAAATAAACCAATACCGATAACACAGACAAGCGCCTCAACAAATGCCACCTCCATGAGGCTTCAAGCTTATGAACGATTGGTACTCCTTACAGAGCGTATTTCCTTGCCCAATTTAATCAGTAGACTCAATCAACAGGGTATGTCTGCTATTGAAATGAAAATTATATTAACAGAAAATATTAAACAAGAATTTGAATACAACAGTACCCAGCAGCTATATGTAAGTCAGCCCGCATGGGATGCCGTAAGAAACCTTAAAGAGCAAAATATTCTTATAATCAACAGAGTATTTGATACATTGCCATTGACTGCTTCGGCAGCCGATTTAAATAAAAAAATATTGGAATTAGTATTATCTCAATCTGAAGGTGCCATACACGATTTAGTATTACATGTATTAAATTCTGAAGCAAAAAAACTAATGTAATGAGTACAGATAAAAAATTTACCGATAGCAATATTGAAATCAAGCAGCTTTATACATCTGAAGATATTGCAGGACTAAATAATGAACTACCGGGCATTTTTCCATTTACACGTGGCATACAACCCGATATGTATCGTGGAAAACTCTGGACAATGCGCCAGTATGCCGGCTTTAGTACTGCCGAAGAAAGTAATAAACGCTATCACTATTTATTATCTCAAGGAGTAAGCGGGCTAAGTGTAGCTTTTGACCTTCCTACACAAATAGGATATGACAGTGACCATCCACTCGCAGAAGGAGAAGTAGGCAAAGTTGGCGTTGCCATTGATAGTATTGAAGATATGCAAGCATTATTCAATGGAATAAAACTCGAAGAAGTCAGCACCTCAATGACAATCAATGCTACCGGTTTTATTTTATTAGCCTTTTATGTAGCCTTAGCCAAACAGCAAGGTGCAGATTTGAAGAAAATAACAGGAACAATTCAAAACGATATATTAAAAGAATATGCTGCAAGAGGAACCTACATCTACCCTCCCAAACCATCCATGCGCATCATTACAGATATTTTTGAATGGTGTAGCAAAGAAGTTCCCAAATGGAATACCATTTCTATTTCAGGATATCATATTAGAGAAGCAGGCAGTACTGCTGTGCAAGAAATAGCATTTACATTAAGCAATGGAAAAGCTTACGTAAAAGCAGCTAAGGAAAAAGGATTAGATATAAATGTGTTTGGCAAACGCCTCTCCTTCTTTTTCAATGCGCATAATAATTTGTTTGAAGAAGTTGCAAAATTTCGTGCTGCAAGGAGAATGTGGGCTAAGATGATGCAAGAACTGGGTGCTACCGATCCTAAAGCAATGATGCTACGCTTTCACACACAAACAGGTGGTAGTACATTAACAGCACAACAGCCATTGAATAACATTTCAAGAGTGACTGTTCAAACTTTAGCTGCCGTTTTAGGTGGTACACAATCACTTCATACCAATGGATATGATGAAGCACTCAGTCTTCCTACTGAAGAAGCCGCTCGTATTGCATTACGTACACAACAGATAGTAGCATACGAGAGTGGTGCGCCAGATACAGTCGATCCTCTTGCCGGAAGTTATTATGTAGAAAATGTAACCAATGAAGTTGAATCAGCCGCTTGGAAATTAATTGAAAAAATAGATGCTATGGGAGGCAGTGTAAGTGCCATTGAGCAAGGATTTATGCAAAATGAAATTGCCCGCAGTGCTTATGATTTTCAGCAAAGAGTAGAACGTAATGAGCAAATTATCGTTGGCGTAAATAAATTTCAAGTTGATGAAGATCAAAAAATACCTGTGTTGAAAGTAGATGATTCCATTAGATTATTACAAATGGAAAAATTAAGCAAACTTAAAAAAAGTAGAAGCAGCGCTAAAACAGATCAGTTACTTCAGATATTAAGCGATAAAGCAAGTTCTGGGGAAAATATAATGCCTGCAGTAATTGAAGCTGTAGAAAACAAATGTACGCTTGGAGAAATTGCAGATACCCTTAGAGAATTGTTTGGAGAATACAAATAGCATGGTGTTTGTTTCTTGTATTTCAAGAAAATATATGATTACAGAAACTATTTGTAACTTTTCACTCATTCAGTAACTTATATTTTCCTAAATTCAATTTTAAAAATATTCTTGTCATGCTTACTACATCAAAGAAATTATTGTTTTATTCCATTGTTTTAATCACCACTTTTATTCAAGGTATTGTTATAGCGCAACCTACCTTATCGACTAAAGCAAGTAATGCGCCCTTACAGAATGGGTATATTTTTGTTAAAGACTCATTGGATCAATACATTGAACGGGGAATGAAACAGTGGCAAGTACCCGGCCTCGCTATTGCAATAGTAAAAGATGGTAAAGTACTTTTATCCAAAGGATACGGGGTAAGAGAATTTGGCAAAGAAGATAAAGTGGATGAAAATACACTTTTCATAATCGCATCAAACAGCAAGCTGTTTACCGGAACATCAATCGCCATGTTGGATTATGAAAAAAAACTATCATTGAATGATAAAGTGACAAAATATATACCCTGGTTTCGTCTCTATGATAGCAATGCAACAGTGATGGCAAATGTGCGTGATATGCTTTGCCATCGTTTAGGCACAAAAACTTTTCAAGGAGATTTTACATTCTGGGATTCCAATCTTCCGAAGGACTCTATTATTTGGAAAATGCGTTATCTAAAACCGGTTGGTGTTTTTCGTCAAGATTATGGTTATTGCAACTCAGCATTTTTAGTAGCAGGACAAATTTTAGAAAAAGTAACCGGCACTACTTGGGAAAATTATGTATCAGAAAACATTTTAAAGCCATTGGGTATGACGAATACCTATATGAATACTGCCGGCTTAGCAAAAAGAAACAATGTAGCCTATCCTCACAACAACTTGTTTAGTCCACTTACAAAAATACCATTTGACAATGTGGACAATCTTGGCCCTGCAACAAGTATGGTGAGTAATGTAAAAGATCTGAGTAAATGGCTTCAACTGCAATTGGACAGTGGCCGCTATGATGGAAAAAGAGTTTTACCATGGGAAGCTTTACAAGCAACACGAGATGGAAATATTCTTACCGGCACTAGAAAGTCCACAGTATATCCTACACATTTCAGAGCTTACGGATTGGGAGAATATATGACTGATTATGCAGGGCGACAAGTATATTGGCATACCGGTGGTGCATTCGGAATGGTAACCAATGTTTGCTTTGTACCCGAAGAGAATTTAGGCATAACAATTTTGACCAATAATGATAATCAAAGTTTTTTTGAAGCACTTCGTTATCAGCTTTTGGATGCATTCTTTCGACAACCCTATACGGATCGCAGCGCCTATCTATATGATTTGTTTGTGCCTAACATGAAAAAGAAAGAACAGGAATTAAATGATATGGCAAACAGAGTAAAGCAAAAAAATAAATCATCAATTAAATTATCCGATTTCACCGGAGAATATATAAATACTGTTTATGGAAAGATAACCATAACCGCAAATGACAAAATGCTTGTATGTCGTTTTGAGCATCATCCTGATTTAATAGGCTATTTGGAATATATGGACAACAATGAATTCCGAATGACTTACTCCAATATTGCCTATGGCATTTATCCTGCTAAGTTTGTCATTCAGGATGGTAAACCTTCCGGAGTCATCATCAAAGCAAATGATTTTGTAGAAACTGATGCTTACTTATTTCAAAAAGATCCAAACGGTATAATTATCAAATAGTACAATATTATCTAAAGAAAGTATTTCAGATAATTACTGTACGATATAAATGATACCTGCAATATTTTGTCTGAAGTTCATACTCTTTAAAGAGCCGGGCCCATAGTTTACATCAAAAGAAGTGTACCAACTATAATTGACCGGCCCAATACTTTTGACCTTTCCTTTTATTGCCTTATCATCAAAAGAGGAATAGTACACAATCATTGTGTTTCCGATAGAACGAATTTTTCCGCGAAAAGCCACATCATCAAAAGTGGTATAATATTGAATTGGTTGTGTGCCAAACAGTTTTAATTTCCCCTGCAAGTCTTTCATATCATACTCGCCGTAATAATCAAAAACATTGCGCCCTGCCGTTTTTAATTTTCCTTTTTTAGCTGCATCTTCATAAGCATTGTAATAAGTAAATTGACAACTGCCAATGCTTTTGATTTTCCCTTTTGATACTGAATCAGCTTCCATACCATAGTATTCTACACGCCCTAAATATGGTTGCAATTTGGGAGCATAGTAAAGGTTATTTCTATTTGATTGAAGTTCTGTTCCCCATTCCAATATTTTTCCATCCGGTGAAATACGAATCAACACATCACCATCGGTAACAATAGAAAAATAATTTATAGTACTACCGCCTGAAAAAGTAATTTGTGCGATTTCTTGTGCTCGAATAGTTTGTATCAAGAAAACAAAACTTAAAAATAAAAGAAACTGTTTCATATTTGAATCAGTGAAGTTAGTAAAAAAACAGAATTAGTTTTTGTTCATAAAAAAAGCCCCGCAAATGCGAGGCTTTTAAACTAACCCGATATTTCAATTAAAGATTAAATCCATAAGAAATGTAATACAATCCACCTACTGCCGGGCTACCATAACCTGTACGGTAATAGTTGTTGCCAAGATTTGTACCACCTACACGGAAAGTACTCTTAGTACCGGTTGGACGATAGCTGATTTGTGCATCAACCCAAGTAAAGTAAGGTAATGTACCACTTACGAAAGTTCCTTCATAATAGTTATTGTCCTGCCATTTAGCTACTACGTTGAAACCAACATTCTTAAATACATTATCGTTTCTTAATCCAATATTGTAACGATATTTAGGTGCGTTGAAGAAAGTAACAACACCTGCAGGTACATTATTCAATACATCAGAGAACAAGTTTCCATAAACTACATAATTCTTATATGCTTTATATTCCAAACCAATTCCCCAACCGCTTGATTTTACTCTGTTGGTAGAATTTTGATTGTAAGAAACGCTATTGCTGCTGAAGCTTGAATATGTTTCAAATTGAGCACCTGTGCTACCACCTTGTACTACAGCTGAGCTTACAATAAAGTCTCTATAATCACTGTAATAATAATAAGCATCCACCATTAATTTATTGGCAATAATACCTTTGTAACCAACTTCATAAGAAGCTACTGTTTCAGGCTTTAAAGGATTAAATACTGCTCTTACCAATCTGCTTGAATCTGCTAAAGTTCCGGCTCTATAGCTCAATACGCTTGCAGCAGTATAGCCTGGTTTTGCACCGTTCAAACCATAGTAAGTTTGGAATTCAGGTAATGAACCAATTAAGTAACTGCTACCACCGCCTAAACGAAGGCTGATATATTGATTCTGGTTAGAAGGGAACCTGTAAGATGTTTGATAAGAAAGACGAAGATTGTTATTCTTTGCTACTTTAATAACAGCAGCTAAACGAGGAGTGAATTTTCCTTCGAAGTTTGTTTGCTTATCATAACGACCAGCAGCAGATAATGTCAATATGCCATTCAATAAACTCTTCTTCAATTGAATATAAGCGCCTGTTTCATTCACTCTGATTTTATCCAAAGTGTCGGCGAAAATAGTGCCTTGAGAATTCAATACCCACTGCTTCCATTGACCGCCAATAATAACATCCACTTTGTCAGAAAAATGGAATGCATCAGAAATATTAGCTTGTCCTTCTGTTGACCATAAGTCAGACTTGTCAAGGAATTTAGAACCGCCCGGTCTGTTTACTGGAGTACTTTTAATTAGTTTCGCTGCTGCATCAAACTGAGGAGTTCCTGGTTGGAAACGAGGAAGGCCGGCAATCGTTGCTCCGTTAAACGGATTCACCGTCATATTATCGTATATGTCTCTTATTTGATTATGTAAAGTAATATCGCTGATAGCTTGGCTTTGACGTCTTACTTCAGAGAATGTACCTATATAACCGGGAAGCCATACTGTACCACTTGGGCGAGCTGCTTCATTCAAGAATGTTCCAACTGCATCACCGATATAAGAATCACCGGCATTTTCTTGCGTTGTATAACCACGAAGCATCCAATTCTTTCCTTTGAATTCTAATTTGTGCTGAGCCATTTTAAAGTTGCGAAGAGAATAACGGTTAGCGCCTGTATAAACAGTAGTTCCTGTTCCAAAATAAGAATTCCAAGAAGCTTCTATATTGTCTGTTATTTTATAATAAAGACCAAGGTTACCTTTTGCATTTAAAGTATTATAATCTACAAGGTCTTTTTCTAAATAACCTGTTCTGGAAACATTGGTATTTCTGTAATAGCCATTTTTCAAACCATTATAGAATGGGAACATATTATCAATGTTCGGCTTTACGGTTGGTAAATTCAAAAACTGCTGAAGATTCAAACCCGGAGCAACCATAATACTTGCAAATGGTGCGAATGAATAAAAACCATCTCTTTGAGGGTTTGTAGGATATTTGGGATTACCAATTGCACCATAATACATATTGAGCAGATTCACTACATCAATATTACCACCGGTGCTTGCTAAGATTCCTCTTCTTGTCAAGTCTTGTACATAGTATGAAAATGCATCCATGTTAATGTCTGTTTCATCGCCATATACATTGACACCATTATAGTTTGGATCATTCAAACGATTACCGCCTTTTACTGCACTCAGGATACCGATTTGACCCTTATTGCGATAATCATCGGCTTGCCAATCACTACCTTTAATTATCTCAGCACTTAGTTTATATGCAAATTTGTTTTTTATGGTCTGAGCATAACGGAAAGACCAATTATAATAAGGAGCAGCACCTCTTTGTCTGCGATCTACGTGCATGATACCTTGCTTAATATTATAGCTAAGGCCTTGATATTTAAAAGGGTTTTTGCTATTGATTAATACAGTACCATTGATACCTCCCGAACCATAAAGCACAGAAGACGCACCGGATAATACCTCAATATTATCAACATCTAAATCAGTTAAACCTACGATTGAACTTACAGAGAAGTTCAATCCCGGTGCCTGATTATCCATACCATCTACCAATTGATTAAGGCGTGTATTACCACTGCTCACGAAACCACGAGTAGTAACAGTACGGAATGTAAGACTTGCTGTATGCACATCCACACCTTTTAGGTTGGTAATTGCTTCATACATTGAAGGAGCAGGAACGCTCTTTAGTGTAGCAGCACTTAAACGTTCAACAGTTACAGGAGCTTCTAATAAGCGTTGCGGCACACGGTTAGCGGCAACTACTACTTCTTGTCCCATTTCACTGTTAACTTTAAAGTCAACATCAATAGGTTTAGAAGCATTTGTTACAGATACTTCTTGTGTAAAATAGCTTGTTGAACTGAATACAAGAGTCACAGGTAATTTGCTTACACTGATACTGAATTCACCATCAGGATTGGTATAAGTGCCTTGACCGGTTTCTTTTACCACAACAGAAACTGCATTAACAGGCTCTTTAGAAGTGCCGTTTTTAACTTTACCGGAAACGGTAACTTTCTGAGCATTAGTCGTGAAAGAAACTAACCCTGCTATAAGACAGGTAAACAAAAAGCGGTAGCTTTTTCTCATAATAAGGAAGTTTTTAGTTTTGTTTCGGAGAATTTTCTCCGTTGAAATTTGGCGGAAAAATAAGCAATGTAGGCTTTATGTAAAAATTTAATTTTTAAGGAGAAAGGATAACTTGTTGAAATCTTAAAGTCACCGCCTTTTGTACTGCTTTTTTTCCTGCTTAATTTCGGCTTATGGTAAACTTTTCTTTCCCTGAGCAAACAAATTTTTACAGTGGCAAAGTCCGGGATGTTTATACCATTTCCGATAAATGGTTAGTGATGATAGCTTCTGACAGGATTTCAGCCTTTGACGTCATTTTACCCCGTCAAATACCGTATAAAGGCCAGGTTTTGAACCAAATAGCGGCATTTATGCTTCATTCTACAGCAGATATTTGCCCAAATTGGCTTTTAGAAGTGCCTGCACCCAATGTTTCTATCGGCTCAAAATGTGAGCCTTTTAAAATAGAAATGGTCGTTAGAGGGAATTTGGTAGGCCATGCTTGGCGCACCTATTCTTCCGGCAAAAGAGAAATTTGTGGTGCTCAAATGCCTGATGGGCTTAAAGAAAATGACTACTTCCCTACCCCAATCATTACCCCAAGTACAAAAGCTGATGCAGGGCATGATGAAGATATAACGGCTCAAGAAATTATTCGCCGAGGACTGTGTACTGAAAAAGAATGGGAAATTTTATGTCAATATTCACTTGCTTTATTTAAAAGAGGAAAAGAGATTGCAACACGACAAGGCTTGATCTTGGCAGATACAAAATATGAGTTTGGTAAACTCAACGGCAATATTGTTTTGATGGATGAGATTCACACCCCCGACTCATCAAGATATTTTTATGCTCAAGATTTTGAAGAACGACAAACAAAAGGAGAACGACAAAAACAATTGAGCAAAGAATTTGTAAGAGAATGGCTTATTGCCAATAATTTTATGGGCAAAGAAGGGCAAACAGTACCTGCTATGAGTGATGAGTGGGTACAAACAATTTCCAACAGGTATATTGAACTATATGAAATAGTAATTGGTACGCCTTTCATCAAAGAATCACTTTCTGAAACGGAAATAAATCAAAAAATTACTGATGCACTGAAAGAGCTAAAATGAGCAAAGAGATTTGTTGCCAAAAATTATTATGCTAATAATACATTATTGAGCGCTGTTCATCGATTCTTTTGTAAATTTACTGACACAGCATAAAAATAAAATGGCCAATCCGTATAAAGCAAAGTTTATCACCAGAGATATAAGCTGGCTCTCCTTTAATGCAAGAGTATTACAAGAAGCGGCAGATAGTACAGTGCCATTAAGAGAACGTATTCGTTTTTTAGGAATTTTTTCCAACAATCTGGATGAGTTTTTTCGTGTACGTGTAGCTACGTTGAAAAGAATGGTGCAGTTGGGCAATAAAAACAATATTCACTTAGAAAATAATCCACAGGAAATTTTGGACGAAATTCAAATGATTGTGTTGAATCAGCAAGGTGAATTTGCCCGTATTTGGAATGATATAACAGAGGAGTTAAAAAGCAAACAAATTTTTTTATTGACCGAAAAAGAATTGAATGACGCACAACAAAAATTTATTCGTGACCATTACGAGGAAGTCGTCAGTACCGAAGTTATTCCATTGATGATTGAAAACATTGTTTCGTTTCCGGCACTCAGAGACAAGTCTATCTATCTGGGAGTGGTGATGTGGCAAAAAGATAATACTTTAAAAAGAAAATATGCATTGATAGAAATTCCTACAAAAACTTTAGGCCGATTCATTATTTTACCCAATGAAAATGCAGAAGCGCACCATATCATTTTGTTGGAAGATATAATCCGGTATAATCTTCCTTCAATATTTTCTTATTTTGGATATGACCAATATCAATCAGCAATTTTTAAAGTAACCCGTGATGCTGAAATAGATATTGAAGACGATATAGCAACAGGTATTATTCAAAAACTTGAAAAAGGAATTAAGAATAGAAAAAAAGCAAAGCCGGTTCGATTTGTATATGACCTTGAAATGGATGCCGGCTTATTGGAATATCTAATTCGAAGAATGAACTTCACCAAAAGAGATAACCTTATACCAGGAGGCAGGATTCACAACTTTCGCGATTTTATGAATTTTCCTTCCTCTATTTTTAATGAAACGACACATAGAAGTAAACCATTCGATCATCCACAGATTGATTCAAAAAGAGTTTCAGATGTTGTGCTCGAAAAAGACATTCTATTGAATTTTCCCTATCACACATTTACGCCCATTATTGATTTAATCAGAGAAGCAGCGTTTGACCCTGATGTTATCAGCATAAAAATTACCTGTTACAGATTGGCTGCACAGTCAAAAATAATTAATGCACTGATCAATGCTGTAAGAAACGGTAAAGAAGTAACCGTAATGCTGGAATTGAGAGCAAGATTTGATGAAGTAGCAAATATCGAATGGAAAAACCGATTAGAAGAAGAAGGCGCAAAAGTACTCGTTGAAATTCCGAATACGAAAGTACATTCAAAAATCTGTGTCATAAAAAAGAAAACTAAAGAAAACAAATGGTTCTTTTATGGTTTTATCAGTACCGGAAATCTGAATGAACAAACAGCCACAGTCTATGCCGATCACTGCTTATTGACTGCCAATCAAAAAATCATGGACGACATCAATAAGATGTTTGCCTTTTTAGAACAACCAAAGACAAGACATCACCTTCTTAAATATTTAAAACACATTATACCAAGTCCACATATTGTAAAAAAGGAGATGCTGCAATTAATTGATGCGGAAATAAAACAAGCTCAAAAAAGAAAGCCTGCTTCCATCATACTCAAAATGAATTCGCTTTCGGATCAAGAGATGATTCAAAAACTGTATGAAGCTGCACGAGCAGGTGTGCAATTAAAACTCATCATCAGAGGAATATGCTGTATGCTAACGGAGCATCATAAATTTGAATTACATGTCAAAGCAATCAGCATTGTGGACGAATATTTAGAACATGCCAGAGTATGGGTATTTCATAATAAAGGCAAAGAAAAAATATTTATCTCTTCGGCAGATTGGATGCGTCGAAATTTAGAACACAGAGTAGAAGCCACCTGCCCTATCTGGAATGATGTATTGAAAAAAGAACTGCTCGATATTCTGGACATTCAACTTCAAGACAATGTAAAAGCAAGAAAATTAGACAACGAACTGAGTAATGAATATGTACAGAATAATAAACCTAAAGTTCGTTCACAAATTGAAATATATAAATATTTATTCAATAAAACACGGCAAGAACAGTGAGACTGGCAGCAATAGACATCGGAAGCAATGCAGCAAGATTACTCATATCTGATGCAATAACGGATCATGAAGGGAAAACTGAATTTATAAAAGTTTCATTAGTAAGAGTGCCTTTGCGTCTTGGGTTTGACGTTTTTGAAAAAGGCAGCATTACTGAAACGAAAACGGACATGTTATTAAAAACAATTATTGCCTATAAATATTTGTTAGAGGTTTATAATGTGCCAATTCTGAAAGCTTGTGCCACATCTGCAATGAGAGATGCAGAAAATGCTCCACAGATTTTAGAAAAAATAAAAGCTGAAACCGGAATTGGAATCGAAGTCATCAGTGGCCAAGATGAAGCGGCCTATATATATGAAAATCATATTGCCGAGAATATGAATAAAGAAGAATCTTATTTATACATTGATGTCGGTGGTGGCAGTACAGAACTTACTTTTTTTAGCGATGGCAAAGTAGTGTTTAAAGAATCGTTCAATATAGGCACCATAAGATTATTGAAAAATCAAGTGACAGATGAGCAGTGGGACAAAATGAAAAATTATGTGAAATCCAAAACAAAAAATCTTCATCACATAACAGCTATCGGCTCCGGTGGAAACATCAATAAAATATTTTCATTATCAAAGAAGAAGCCCGGCAAGCCATTAACGCTGGAATTACTTCGAGATTATTACAAAGAATTAAGTGCAATTACCTTAGAAGAAAGAATCAAACTTTATCGCCTTCGCGAAGACAGAGCAGATGTAATTGTTCCGGCATTGCTCATTTATATTAGTATCATGCGTTGGGCAGATGCTACAAATATTTTTGTTCCACAAATAGGCCTTGCCGATGGATTGATACAAGCCTTATTCAATGAAGTGAAACAAGTAAAAGAGTAATTGCAGAATTTGTACCTTTCAATTTTAGACGCTACTTAAATATTAAACAAAAAGAAACCATGTCAGTTCATTCCGAAGTAAAAAAAGTAACCACCAATACGTTGCAGAAAATGAAATCATCTGGTGAAAAAATCAGTATGCTCACCGCTTATGATTTTTCATTTGCCAAAATAATTGATGGTGCCGGTATAGATGTAATCCTTGTCGGCGATTCTGCCTCCAATGTAATGGCCGGCCACGAAACAACGCTGCCTATTACATTAGATCAAATTATTTATCATGCACAGTCCGTCATCAGAGGCATTGACCGTTGTTTGGTGGTAGTAGATCTGCCCTTCGGTTATTATCAATCCAATTCTGAAATTGCTCTGGCATCTGCCATTCGTATTATGAAAGAAACCGGCGCACACTCTATAAAATTAGAAGGCGGCTCAGAAGTAATCGAATCAGTGAAAAAAATTGTATCTGCCGGAATTCCGGTGATGGGGCATTTAGGTCTTACTCCACAATCTATTTATAAATTCGGTACATATACTGTGCGAGCAAAAGAAGAAGCAGAAGCCAATAAACTACGTGAAGATGCAAAACTCTTGCAAGAAACAGGCTGCTTTGCAATTGTATTGGAAAAAATTCCGGCACTATTAGCAAAAGAAGTTTCACAAAGCCTTTCTATTCCTACGATTGGTATCGGAGCCGGTGGTGAATGTGATGGTCAAGTTTTGGTGATGCATGATATGCTCGGCATCAATACAGAATTCAAACCACGCTTTCTTCGTCAATACTTAAATATTCACGAGCAGGCTACAAAAGCAGTGCAACAATATATCAGCGATGTAAAAAGTAAAAACTTTCCTAATGAAAATGAGCAATACTAAAATTCAATGCAATGCATAAATTTTTATTAGTATTATTTTTTGCTGCCTTAAACTTTTCAAGTTACTGCCAACAAAAAAATCCTGCTATCCCAATAATTAAAGTCGGAGTGATACCACAAGGCCGACTTAATGCTATAACCGATGTAATGGGCGTCAAGGTAGGTCATACAACAATCATTGAAGGTAATGATGTAAGAACCGGCGTTACAGCAGTGTTGCCTCATAGTGGAAATTTATTTCAGCAAAAAGTGCCTGCTGCAATTTTTGTAGGCAATGGCTTTGGAAAATTAGCCGGCAGCACTCAGGTTGCAGAATTGGGAGCAATAGAATCTCCAATCGTACTAACTAATACATTAAGTGTTGTAACGGCAATGAATGCAGTAATTGATTACACATTAAATCAAAAAGGAAATGAAGAAGTACAATCGGTGAATGCGATTGTTGGTGAAACGAATGATGGATGGTTGAATGACATTCGCAATAATCACATTACAAAAGAAAAAGTAATTCAAGCAATACAATCTGCTGATACCGGCGTAATAACACAAGGATCTGTTGGAGCAGGTACTGGCACGGTATGCTTTGGATTCAAAGGCGGCATTGGCACTGCTTCCAGAAAACTTCCTAAAAATTTAGGCGGATATACTGTTGGCGTTTTAGTGCAAACAAATTTTGGCGGGGTATTACAAATAAATGGCGTGCCTATTGGCGAAGAGCTAAAGCAATTTTCATTCAGTGATAAATTGCTAAACAATGTGGATGGCTCTTGCATGATAATTGTAGCGACAGACGCACCATTAGATAGCAGAAATTTAGAGCGGTTAACCAAACGAGCATTTATGGGAATGGCAAAAACAGGCGGCATCGCATCAAACGGCAGTGGCGATTATGTCATTGCATTTTCAACTGCATATACTATTCCCAATAAACCGGATAGCGCTGTATTCAATATCCCAATGCTGCAAAATGATTTTACCTCGCCTTTATTTATGGCAACAATTGAAGCAACCGAACAGGCTATTATCAACTCATTGCTGTATGCTACAGACGTAACGGGATACAAAAATCATACAATAAAAGCATTACCAAAAGACAAACTGATACAACTCCTAAAAAAATACAATCGTTATGCAGGAGAAAAATAATTTTGTTTTCATCAACGATGCATTTTATCCTTCAAACAATGCATGTATCAATATAAACGATATGGCGTTGCAAAGAGGCTATGCCATCTTTGATTTTTTTAAAACTTTAAACGGCAGGCCTGTTTTTCTACAACAACATCTCAACAGATTTTATGCATCGGCTCAGGCAATGAGATTACCGGTGACCTATACGCAAGAACAACTGAAAGAAATAATCAATCAACTGCTTACAAAAAATGATATCCCGGATTCAGGCGTACGCATAACACTTACAGGTGGCTATGCCGATGATGGCTATAGCATTCAACAACCAAACCTGATTATTGTACAACGACCACTTCCTATTTCTACAATCACCGAAATAAATTTAATCACTCACCATTATCAGCGACAACTCCCTTATGTAAAAACGACTGATTATTTGATGGCTATTTATTTGAAAGATTATATAAGCCAAAACAATGCAGACGATGTATTGTATTGCAATCAAAATGAAGTGAGAGAAAGCCCAAGAGCAAACTTTTTTATCGTCACCAAGGATAAAAAAATCATAACACCGAAAACGGATGTGCTAAATGGTATCACCCGTCAAGTAATCTTGCATTTGAAAAATATTACTGAATATATGATTAAAGAAGAGGATTTTACAATACAGGAATTACAAAATGCAACCGAAGCATTCATCACCAGCACAACTAAAGGCGTATTGCCTGTAAAGAGTATCAATAATTTAAAAATTGGGGATACTGATAGTAAACCTGCCACTCTCCTATTGCAACAGAAATTACAAAAAATCATCAAAGAAGAAATAGGCATTTACTAACTGAATCATTCCAGTAGTAATCAACAATTAATCTGCCAATAATCAAGTAACTTTACACTCTTAAAATTTGATTTATGGAGTTTCTGAAAACATTAAAAATAGGTAAAGAAAATAAAGGTGTCAGCACCGGCATTCAATGGTTAGATTCTAAAGGTGAAGTTTATACATCATACTCACCGGTAGATGGAAAAGTAATCGGTACTGTGAAAAGTGCAGACAGAGAAACCTATGAAGCAGTAATCAAAAAGGCAGAAGAAGCTTTTAAAGTATGGCGCTTAGTACCTGCACCAAAACGAGGAGAAATTGTTCGTCAGATTGGTGAAGCACTTCGTGAATACAAAGAGCCACTGGGCAAATTAGTTTCTTATGAAATGGGCAAGAGCTTACAAGAAGGCATGGGCGAAGTACAAGAAATGATTGACATCTGCGATTTTGCAGTTGGCCTATCTCGTCAACTGCATGGTTTAACGATGCACAGTGAACGTCCTGCACATAGAATGTATGAGCAATATCACCCAATGGGAATTGTGGGAATTATATCTGCTTTCAATTTTCCGGTAGCGGTATGGAGTTGGAACAGTATGCTCGCTTGGGTGTGCGGTGATGTGTGTGTATGGAAGCCATCAGAAAAAGTGCCACTGTGCGGAATTGCTTGTCAAAATATAATTGCAGAAGTTTTTAAAAAGAATAATATACCCGAAGGCGTTTGCGGATTAATAGTAGGTGGTCGCGAAGTAGGTGAATGGATGTCTGCCGATACCAGAATTCCATTAGTATCTGCCACAGGCTCTACCAGAATGGGTATAGCAGTGGGTACTGCAGTAGCAACAAGGTTGGGAAGATCGCTTTTAGAACTGGGTGGTAACAATGCCATCATCATCTCAAAAGATGCCGATTTAGATATTGCCATATTAGGGGCATTGTTTGGAGCTGTAGGCACTGCCGGTCAACGCTGTACTACTACAAGAAGATTAATCATTCACGAAGATGTATATGACACAGTAAAAAATAAATTGGTTAATGCATACAAGCAATTGAAAATCGGTGATCCATTAGATCAGCACAATCATGTTGGCCCATTGATTGATACAGATGCAGTAAAAATGTATCTAAAATCAATAGAGCAATGTAAAGCAGAAGGAGGAACATTTATTGTAGAAGGTGGAGTACTCAGCGGCGCAGGTTATGAAAGCGGCTGCTATGTAAAACCTTGTATTGCTGAAGCAAAACCGAATTATACAATTGTGCAACACGAAACCTTTGCTCCTATTTTATATTTATTAAAGTATAAAACAATAGATGAAGCCATCGCTATTCAAAATGGTGTGCCACAAGGTTTATCTTCCTCCATTATGACATTGAATATGCGTGAAGCTGAACAGTTTCTTGCACACAGCGGTAGCGATTGCGGAATAGCCAACGTAAATATTGGCACAAGCGGTGCAGAAATAGGCGGTGCCTTCGGGGGAGAAAAAGAAACAGGTGGTGGCCGTGAGAGTGGCAGCGATGCTTGGAAAGCCTATATGCGCCGACAAACCAATACAATCAATTACAGTACTTCTCTACCTTTGGCTCAGGGAATAAAATTTGACATTTAATTAAGAAAATAAATCAACGAGTAACAATTTACTTTCGTCAATAAATTTGTTAATAATAACCGAATCCATTTCCGGCTATAAAAACACTTTGACAACGAATCATTATTTTTACAAGTTAATCAATCAAAATTTCAAAAGAAGATTTAAAAATTAAAATTTATTACTATGAACTTTTTTAAGAAAAGTATCTCACTCGCCGCTTTAGCAATGACATTTGCTGCAAGTACATCAGCACAACAAGTACCCAAGGGCTGGCATTTGATGGACAAGACTTCCAATGGCTTTTATGGAATTAGTATGGATAAAGCTTATGAATTTGTAAAATCAAAAAATCTGAAAAGCAATACAGTGATTGTTGGCGTTATTGACTCAGGCGTTGACACTACGCACGAAGATTTAAAACCAGTTTTATGGCATAACACCGGCGAAATACCGGCGAATAAAATTGATGATGACAAAAACGGTTATGTGGATGATGTATATGGATGGAATTTTTTAGGTAATGCAAATGGAAATAATGTAACTAAAGACTCTTATGAAGCGGCAAGAGTTTATCATAATCTGAAAAGTAAATGGGAGCATGTAGATCCCAAAACGGTAAAACTTACACCGGAAGCTAACTATGAATTTCAAATGTGGAGAAGAGCTGAAGAAGAAGTAGCCGGTGGTGAATCTAAGGTAAATGAATTGGAAACAATGATGTTGCAAAATGCTTACAAAAGTTGTGTAAAAAGCGATAGCATTTTACGCAAAGCAATGGGCAAAGAAGTATTTACCGGAAAAGAATTGGGCGCTTACGAGCCAACAGATGCTACAGTGAAAAAAGCAAAAAATACACTTTATGGTTTGATGTCCGGCAATGGCGCAACAGATGACACCAATCAAAGTTTCTTAGAAGGATTCTCAGAATATTTGGATAGCCAAACCAAAAAAAGTGAAGCAGCAGAAAAAGCACCTGAAGATTTCAGAGGTGAAGTAGTAAAAGATAATTACAAGGATTTCAACGACAGATTTTATGGCAATGGTAATGTATATGTAAGCGAAAGTGCCGCATTGCACGGAACACACGTTTCAGGCATTATAGGTGCTGCAAGAAATAATGGTAAAGGGATGGATGGCGTTGCTGATAATGTAAAAATTATGATGGTGCGTGCCGTACCCGATGGCGATGAGCATGATAAAGATATTGCATTGGCTATTCGCTATGCAGTGGACAATGGTGCTCGTGTAATTAATATGAGCTTTGGAAAGAGTTATTCTCCTGAGAAAAAATGGGTGGATGATGCTGTAAAGTATGCTGAAAGCAAAGGTGTTTTATTAGTACATGCTGCTGGCAATGATGGAAAAAATTTAGATACTTCTTACAACTATCCTACCCCAGTGTTATTAGACGGGACAAGACCAAACAACTGGATTACTGTTGGCGCAAGCGGCCCTTTGAACACAAAGTCTGAACCTCTTGCTGCAAGTTTCTCTAACTATGGTAAAAAGGAAGTGGATGTATTTGCTCCCGGAGTAAAAATATATGCAACTGTACCGGGTGGTAATAAGTATCAAAATCTACAAGGCACTAGTATGGCCTCTCCTGTAGTAGCCGGTGTTGCAGCATTTATCATGGAATATTATCCTGAACTGAGCGCAAGACAAGTAAAAGAGATTATTGAAAAATCATCTATCAAAATCAAAGAGAAAGTAACAGAACCGGGAACAGGCGAGCAAGTAAATTTTGCTGATTTAAGTGCAACAGGCGGTTTAGTAAATGCTTACGAAGCAATCAAACTTGCTTCAACTTACAAAGGAGAAAGAGCAACACAAACAGAGCCTACAAAAGAAACAAAGCCTACAACGAAACCGACAAAAGCAAAAAAACCAGTTAAAAAGACGAAAAAGAAATAACCAATGCTCTTATAAATTTAATCCGCATCAGTAGAAATATTGATGCGGATTTTTCTTTATTCACTTTCATGGTAAATTCCAGATACAATATACTCGCTTAATCATTCATCATTTACACCAGTTCTCCTTCCAAATCATAATCAAAAGCCTTTGTAATTTTTACCTGAACAAAATCACCGATAGGTAATTTTTTATCCGATTGAATGATCACTTCATTATCTACCTCCACACTGTCAAACTCGGTGCGGCCAATGTATCGACCGGCTTCTTTTTTATCAATTATTGTTTTATATACTTTCCCAACTTTTTGTTCATTCAGTTCTAATGAAATTTCTTGCTGAGCATCCATGATGTATTGTGCCCGACGCTCTTTTTCTTCGGCGGGTACATTATCATCTAAGTCGTGTGCAGTAGTATCTTCTTCGTGCGAGTAGGTAAAGATGCCTACCCTATCCAATCTTTGCTTTTGTAAAAATTTTTTGAGCTCTTCCACATCATCTTCCGTTTCGCCGGGGAAGCCTGCAATCAATGTGGTACGCAAACAGATTCCGGGCACTTTCTCTCGGATAGCGGCTATTAAATCTTCCATCTCTTCACGAGTTATCTGTCGCTTCATCGCTTTCAGCATATTATTGGCTGCATGTTGCAATGGAATATCTAAGTAGTTACAAATATTTTCCCGCTCACGCATTACATCCAATATCTCCAATGGAAATTTGGAAGGATAGGCATAGTGCAATCTGATCCACTCCAATCCTTTCACGTCCGATAATCGCTTGAGTAGTTCATCTAATGAACGTCTTTTATAAATATCCAACCCGTAATAAGTAAGTTCTTGAGCTATCAACATCACTTCTTTCACTCCTTTATTTACCAATCCTTCCGCTTCTTTCACCAAGTCGTCCATTGGTTTGCTCACGTGCCCGCCACGCATCAGCGGTATGGCACAAAAGGAACAAGTTCGGTTACAGCCTTCACTTATTTTCATGTAAGCATAATGGCGAGGCGTAGCTAAAAATCTTTCGCCTACTAATTCTGTTTTATAATCCGCTTCAAACTGTTTTAAAATCAATGGCAGTTCCATTGTACCGAAATAAGCATCCACTTCAGGTATTTCGGTTTCCAAATTACTTTTATAACGCTCACTCAAGCAACCCGCAACATACACTTTATCAATCTTTCCTTTTTTCTTTAATTCTACCTGACTTAGAATGGTCTCTATACTTTCTGCTTTTGCTTTATCAATAAAACCGCAGGTATTCACAATTACAATATTGTGGTCATTCTTTTTATTCTCGTGTACTACGTCAATTTCATTGGCTTTCAGTTGCGCACTCAGTACTTCACTATCCACCATATTCTTACTACACCCCAGGGTGATGATGTTGACTTTGTCTTTATGTAATTGTTTTGTTTTCAATGTATTTATTTTTCTTCTAAACTAAAAAGGCTGTCCACAAATTCGTGTTTGTCAAAAACGAGCAAGTCTTCCATTTTTTCGCCCACACCAATAAACTTTACCGGAATTTTAAATTGACTGGCAATAGCTAAAACAACGCCGCCTTTGGCTGTGCCATCTAATTTCGTAATGGCCAGAGCTGATACATCAGTTGTAGCGGTGAAATGTTTTGCTTGTTCCAATGCATTTTGTCCTGTACTTCCATCCAGCACTAATAACACTTCGTGTGGTGCATCCGGTATTGTTTTTTGAATCACTCTTTTTATCTTGGACAGTTCATCCATCAAGTGTGCTTTATTATGTAATCTTCCGGCCGTGTCTATCAATACCACATCACTTTTTTGCGCCACAGCACTTTGCACTGTATCAAATGCCACAGCGGCAGGATCGCTACCCATTGCTTGCTTCACGATGGGAACGCCGGTACGCTCGCTCCAAATAGTCAATTGATCCACAGCTGCCGCCCTAAAAGTATCTGCTGCACCCAGTAAAACTTTCTTCCCTGCTTTTTTAAAATTATAAGCCAACTTACCAATTGTTGTGGTCTTGCCTACTCCATTCACACCCACTACTAAAATAATATACGGTGTTTTCGGAAGTTCTGTATCAAAAGAATAACTATTTGATTCTGGTGCATTTACAAGCAATGATTCAATTTCTTCCTGAAGCATTTTGTTCAATTCAGAAGAGCTCATATACTTATCCTTTGCTACTCTTTTTTCTATACGGTCAATAATTTTAACGGTAGTATCAATGCCTACATCAGCGCTTACAAGAGCCTCCTCAAGGCTATCCAGCACTTCTTCATCCACAGAGCTTTTACCGGTGAGTGCACGATTTATCTTTGCAAAAAAGCCTTCTTTGGTTTTCTTCAATCCTTCATCAAGGCTTTCCTTTTCTTTTTTCCCAAATATTTTTTTAAAAAATCCCATAGCTAAGTTTCCCGAAGGTAAAGAATCAAATCATTGTCCTGCCAATGATTGATAGTAATAAAAATCACCCATTCAGGATTGGGTTAGCCGATACTTTGAATCAAACAAAAATGCAAAAGCCGCTCATCTCGGAGCGGCTAAACTTTATAAAACACTCCTTGCACAGGAGCATTGAATTATTTGCTTGATAGGTAATCTTTCACTTTGTCTTTGTGCACAATTCCCTCTTTGAAGGCATAAGCGCCTGTTTTAGGGTTTTTTTCAGCACGGATTACTTTAGTCCAGTTTTTTGCTTCGGCTGATGCTTTTGCGTCTTTTACTTTAGAGTTCTTTGATGCTGCTTTTGCCATGACTTAACAGTTTTATGAATTACTTAATTTCTTTGTGAACAGTCACTTTCTTCAGAATAGGATTGTACTTTTTCAGTTCAAGCCTTTCAGGATTGTTCTTTTTGTTCTTTCTTGTGATGTAACGACTGGTTCCGGGCTGACCACTAGTCTTGTGCTCAGTGCATTCCAGAATTACTTGTACCCGGTTTCCTTTCTTTGCCATAATGGTTTATTTAAATATGTTGTCCTTTAGCTCTTAATTCCTTTACAACATTGTAAAGACCTCTTTTGTTAATTGTG
This sequence comes from Bacteroidota bacterium, assembly GCA_018268055.1. Classification (GTDB taxonomy): domain Bacteria; phylum Bacteroidota; class Bacteroidia; order Chitinophagales; family Chitinophagaceae; genus JJ008. The sequence goes on along the minus strand of JAFDXF010000078.1, from coordinate 4,870 downwards.
CGGATAGCATCTGCTGTCAATTTCAGCGTGATCCACTTATCTTCTTCGGCAAGGTAAAATTTCTTCTTCTGCAAATTAGGAAGAAAACGACGCTTTGTTTTAATGTTAGAGTGAGAAACAGTGTTTCCACCTATTGGCGTTTTACCGGTTACCTGACATACTCTGGCCATGATTAAACTAAAATTTTGGACGGCAAAGGTAAGGAAAATCAGCTAATATTTAGATTCTCAATAAGTTTTTTTTACACATTTTCAGCAAATAGGCCAATTTACCATACCTTCTGATACACACCGAGCTGCAAATTACAGATTTTTAGAACATTCTTTGGTGCTGTCAGCTTTCTGTTCGCTATTCAACTTTCGGGGTCCCGGCTATCCACTCCTACTCCGCCACAAAATCCGAGCACAAAACCTTCAGCGGGGTATCCGTTTCTATCCGGCAGCTTTTGAACAAGAGAATATCTATTGAGCATGGTTTAGAATAGTTTAAGGTTGATGAATATAGTTTAATTTGGTTTAACTTGGTTTAAATGGACTGAATGTTCGGGAAGAAGTATAGAATGTTTAAGGTAGTTTAAAATGTTTTAATCATTATGTAATCAACATAACTGGTTGCGTTTTTAAACAAGCCGATGTACACTATGAGCAAATAATGTTTTCACTTTTTTACATCCCTGGCGGCTCATGTCTGTTTTTGAAAAATTTAATCGCTATATGCAGCTATTGTATTAACTTAGATTAGATGTTCTTTAAAAAGTATAAAACCCGCTCACCAAAAACTGCGCTGACCAACAACTACAAAAATACTTTGTACCATACAAACAGCACAAACGTCGGCCAACGAATAAGTAAACCGACAAGCCCGCCAATATCTTTTAACTACGGGCTTCTTTTAGGTGGGCTTGTCGGATAGTTTTATAAGAGTTTAGCGTCACTCTAAAACCCAACCGCACGAATTTCCATCGCACGAAAAAAATTCCAAAAAAATTTGTCAGACTAAAAAACTTAGTTAGATTTGTCATCTATTGACAAGTTTAAATTTACAAGCAAATGAAGGCAACGTTTGGAGAATATATAAGACAATTACGAACAGACAAAGGTTTTACTTTGACTGAACTTGCCGCACTTCTCAAGCTTGACTCTGCAAATTTGAGTAAAATCGAAAACGGAAAACGTGAATTTGACGAAAAACGTTTAGACAAATTGGCAAACGCTTTTGACCTCGATTTTGAAAAACTGAAAATTGAATATTTTGGTGACCAATTCGCCAAAAAAATGTACGCTTACAACTGTTCAACCGAAACACTAATCGTAGCAGAAGAAAAAGTAAACTACTTGAAAAGTATAAAGGCAAAACAAGCTAAATTAGAATTATGAGCAATCAACTAACATACATTGACCTATTTTCAGGTTCAGGCGGTTTCTCGTTAGGCTTCGATAACAAAGGTTTTCAAAACATTTTTTCTATTGACATAGAGCCAAGTTTTTGTGAAACTTATAAATTTAATTTCCCAAATCACAATTTGATTGAAAAAGACATTTGTCAATTATCAGACGAAGAAATAAAATATTTGAAGGAAGTTGATGACATTGATGTTGTCATAGGCGGACCACCTTGCCAAGGTTTTAGCATTGCAGGAAATATAGGAAGAAAATTCATTGATGATCCACGAAATAAACTTTTTAAAGAATTTGTGCGTGTTGTGAAAGTTGTAAAACCGAAGTTTTTCGTAATGGAAAACGTTGCACGTTTATATAATCACAACAAGGGCGAAACACGAAAAGAAATCATCAACGATTTTGAAAAATTGGGTTACAAAGTTGAGTGTAAAATTTTGAATTCGGCTGATTATGGTGTTCCACAAATCAGAAAGAGAGTGATTTTTATTGGCACAGTTTATAATCAAAAAATTGAGTTTCCTAAAAAAACGACTGATAAGTATTTAACCGTAAAAGAAGCAATATACAATTATCCAATTCTTTCGGCAGGCGAAGAATCAATCATTCCAAATCACGTTGCAATGGCACATTCAAACCAAATGCTTGAAAAAATGAGTTACATTTCAGACGGTGGAAACAGAGAAGAAATTCCCTTAAAACTCAGACCGAAATCAGGTGATGTGCGAAAATACATTCGTTACAAAAGTGACGAACCTTCGGTTTGTGTAACAGGTGATATGCGAAAGATTTTTCACTATGAGCAAAACAGAGCTTTAACTGTTCGTGAATTGGCAAAATTGCAATCCTATCCAGACGATTTTATTTTTAAAGGAACAAAAATTTCACAACAACAACAAGTTGGAAATTCCGTTCCGCCAAAAATGGCAGAAGCAATCGCAAGTGCAATCATTAAAATGAATCAAAATGTTTAAATATCCGAAAGTAAACTACATCGGCAACAAAGAAAAAATTGCCAAATGGATTTGCGACCAATTTCCGGAGGACGCAAAAACGCTTTTTGATGCTTTTTCGGGTGGTTGTTCACTAAGTTATGAAACAAAATGCAGAGGTTTGGAAGTTTATACAAACGATATTTTGAAAGTAAATTATCACATTGCAAATGCTTTAATTCAAAACAATCAAATTGTTTTAGATAAAAACGATATTGAACTCATTTTTAGCGGAAAACCTTTTGAGGGATTTATGTTTGAAAATTATGCAAATGTTTTTTTCTTTCCCGAAGAATGTAAGGAATTGGATTTGTATAGAAGTAACATTGAAAAATTAGATTCAAAAGAAAAAAAATCATTGGCATTTGCTTTAATGCGTAGAGCAATGATTCGCAAAATGCCGTATTCACGCTTCACATTGAATTGGGATAAAATTCTTCAACTACGAGATGAAGAATATAGTTATCAAAAATACAAACGCAAAAGAGCGTATCACAATGAATCATTCAAGCATCATTTTCTTGAAAATGTAGATGAATATAATAATGCTATTTTTGATAACAGAAAAAACAATGTTGCGTACAACGATGATATTTTTAATTTGATAGAAAATGTAAAAGCTGACATCATTTATCTTGACCCTCCATATACGGGTACAATGAATAATTATTTTGGATTTTATGGTTTGATAGACGATTTTATTTCATCAAAGAAAACGGAACCTTTTGAAAATAACTTTGTCAGTAAAAGTGAAGCCATTTTGCTTTTTGACAAATTGTTTTCAAAACTAAACAACTTCAAATATTGGTTTTTAAGTTACAATAACTCGTCTTATCCAAGTAAAGAAGAATTACTTTATTTGCTAAATAAATATTCGGACAATGTTCAGGTAATTGAACGAAAACATAATTACCAAATAACAGGTAAAAACAAAAAAGAAACAAACAAGGAGTTTTTATTTATTGTGAAAAATGAACTTTATCAAGAAAATATTAAAGAAATTTATGTCACAGCAGAATTATGAAGAATATTGGAAATTAACCAATGCCTTTACCGATTACAACGGTAAAAAGTTTTTGGACACACTCGCTGTGTGCATCAATTTCATTGATAAATACAAAGATGAACCTTATTCGGAAGATAAGTATTCACGTTTGCAATTAGAAGTAGAAAAAGTAAACCCAATAAATCTGATTTCCATTCGTAAATCAATAAACCAATTGGTAAAAATGGGGTTTATCAACTCATTTTTGTTGTCATATCACCCACAAGCGAAAGAATATGTTGGAGCCCGAACAAACAAGAAAAGAGAAACTTTACTTTCAAAAATTATTTATTCAAATTCAAGTTTTAACAGAGCTGTAAATAATGATTCTTCCATTAAGCAAATCAATTTTTTAATCCAAACTTTAATCGAAAAAGGCAAATTATCCAAAGAAGAAATTATTGCTTTGATGTTGGTTGATATTGAAACACAAGAGAACCCTTTCATTTCTGAGACAGAACTTCAAAAATATGTAAAAGAAGCAACAAATATTGGTTTTATTGAACGAAAATATAATCAAGTTGGCTATTTGTACAATATTCTTAGAAAGTTAGATGATTTAGTTTTTGTAAATGACGATTTGTATTTTAAAGAAGATGCTCAACAAATTTTTGGCGAGGACTTAACAGCGATAACTAAAAAACGAGACCCGTATTTACACCGTCTTTATAAAAATCAACTTCAAGAAGAATGCGAAGAAATTTACGGAAAACCATTATGTGTGTTGGAAAAATTGGCATATCCTGTTCTTATTGCAAGTCACATAAAACCATTTAACCAATCTGACGAAACCGAAGCATACGACCCGAACAACGGATTATTATTGAGCAAAACAATAGATTCGTTATTTGACTTGAAATACATTTCATTCACAGACGAAGGAAAATTGTTGTTTTCAAAAAGAATTTCTGATGATGTAAAAGAATTTTGGAAAAACTATCATCTTGAACCGACAATCTTGAACGACCAAAGAAAAAACTATTTGGCATTTCATAGAAACCTAATGACATCAATTGACAAAATATTGAACTAAAAAAAGAGTAAACGCACAACAGCAGTTTGGTAAAATGGCGAGCTTAGTGCAAAATTCAGTTTCTGTTCTTCGTTAGAACTTTTGTATAAAACTGAACGTTTGTACTTCAATTTCCGCCACATCGCCAAGCCCTACCGTTGAACCAACATTGCTTTCAGTAATGAGTTAAAGCGAGTTTCGTTAGATTTGGGGTTACAAAATTTTTAGTTATGGAAAAAAAACGCTAACACCCTTTGCAGTGAATGCGCTGCAACGAACCGCTGACATGATGGCTCTTAGCCATTACAGCAATCTTACCCGCAAACTTTATCTTCAGGAACTGCGTTATCTATTTCAGTATTACACCGATACTCGCCCTTCGCTTTTGACGTACGAGATGACGGTGCAGTATCATTTTTTTTAC
>JAFDXF010000077.1 GCA_018268055.1 Bacteroidota bacterium | reverse complement strand
TTATGGAAAAAAAACGCTAACACCCTTTGCAGTGAATGCCCTGCAACGAACCGCTGACATGATGGCCCTTGGCCATTACAGCAATCTTACCCGCAAACTTTATCTTCAAGAACTGCGTTATCTATTTCAGTATTACACCGATACACGCCCTTCGCTTTTGACGTACGAGATGACGGTGCAGTATCAATTTTTTACATCCCCTGCAGCTCATGTCTGTTTTTGAAAAATTTAATCGCTATATGAAGCTGTAGGCTTCCCCAAAAACAGTACGGTTTAAAAATAGACAAAAGTCTTAATTTAAAAACGCAAAACATAAAAGAGAGACAATTCAGGACTACATACAACAAGCATACATCACCTCGGAATAATAATCGTTCTATACTGCGCAGCATAACCGCCAAAATAACCCAGTGCGCCGCCACTCATATTACTCAATACTTTTGTAGGTGTAGCAAATGGATTTCCAATACTCTGATAAGTGTATTCCATTGTACGCCAAAAATCAAAAGTTGCTTTATCAATATTCGCAAGTTTTAATGTTACGGTATCTCCTTTGTTAAAATAGATATGTCCTCCGGAATGAGGTTTATTTCTATCAACTCCTCTGTCCACTTGCAATTCATAAGAAGTGCCATCAATTACCTGATCGTCGTAAACCGAATTAATACCCGGATAAAATGGCTCACTATTTCTTTTGGTAAAATAACGTACATAATCACCAAAGCCGGGTGGGTCGTACACTTTTACCATCAAAGAAGCTTTATTGACTGAGTTGCCTGCAGGTGCTTGTATCCAATATAAAGAGTCAATCCGTTTGGTGATGAGTGGAATTTTTGTTGCGGCAGTATATTCTTTTCCTTCCGAAACAATACGGATGCTATAATTTTTATTTAACTCGCCATTAAAAGAGGTAGTAGGATTAGCCGGATCATTTGAATAGTAATAAAAGTTATAACCGCCGCTTATAGGTATTGTAAATTCTTTCAACTTATGTGTTACTATGCCGTTTGAAATATAAACATCTGCATTGTGAACAAAGTTTGCAGATAATTGTGCTACATCAATTGAAGAAAAATAATCCATACTCTTGGAAAGATAAACCATGGGTTGCTGCCCATTCTCAATAGTAGCTTCTACTACCAATTTTGGAGCACTATTATTTAAATGAAAAGTAACTGCCTTTTCACAGCCTGCAAAAGCGAACGAGGTAATTATAAAAACAAAAAAAAATCTTTTCATGAAAGATGTAAAGTTAAAACGACAAAAGCAAAATGGAAATAAAAAAACAATCCCGTCACACTCGATGCGTGACGGGAAGTTATTACTAATCCATCAATTAAATTTTAACCAAGATAAGCCTTCAAAGCACTGCTGTATCTTGCTTTTTGCAAACGCTTAATTGCTCTTTCTTTAATCTGGCGGATACGCTCTTTTGTAAGATCGTACTTGTGCCCGATTTGTTCGATGGTTACTCCGTTTTCACCATCCAAGCCAAAGTAAGCGTTTACGATTTCAGCTTCACGAGGAGATAATGATTTCAACACACGACGAATTTCATTGCGAAGTGAATCTTTCATCACATCATCGTCGGTATCATCGCTACCTTCCAGCAAGTCGCCCATTGCTACATCTTCAGCTTCGTGCACCGGTGCATCGAGTGAAGTGTGTCGGGTGTTGCTTTGGAAAATGTTGTTGATTTCTGTTTCGCTCATTTCCAATAGTTCAGCCAATTCTTCGGTAGATGGCTCTCTTTCATGTTCTTGTTCGAAAGCCATGTAAGCCTTGTTGGCTTTGTTGTAAGTGCCAATTTTGTTTTGAGGCAAGCGGACTAATCTGCCCTGCTCTGCCAACGCCTGTAGTATCGATTGGCGAATCCACCACACAGCGTAAGAAATAAATTTGAAACCTTTTGTTTCATCAAAGCGTTGAGCCGCTTTAATCAATCCGAGGTTACCCTCGTTAATCAAGTCGCTTAGCGACAAACCCTGATGCTGATATTGCTTTGCCACAGATACTACGAAACGCAAGTTGGCCTGAACCAGTTTATCAAGTGCTCTTTGAGAATCTACCGGATTGCGGTTAAACATTTTGATTCGCTGCGCAAGAGTGGTTTCCTCTTCCGGCGTAATCATTGGAATTTTGGAGATCTCCTGAAGATACTTTTCTACTGCCTGACTGTCTCTGTTCGTAATCTGGGTAGCAATTTTTAGCTGCCTCATAGTTTTTGAGTATTACAATTAAAAAAACCTAATTAATAACAGTTGGTCTTTGAAAGGAAGGTTGATATGACTTTGTCGTTAGGTATAACTCAATGTCAGTCTGCAAAAGTATATCACATTCCTCATTTTTCATAGCTTTTAACAGAAAATATTGTAAATGAATTATCCACGCAAACGTTTTCTGTGTGCATAAACCAATTTTCAACACCTTTTAAACGTTTTAAAAGGCGTGACAAATTGCAAAAACAAATACTTTTTTTAATGGGCTGCTTTTCTAAGCTTATCTTTTCGGTTAAGTAAAATCCACAAAGTAAGCCCTGCAAGGAAAAGAAGCGTAGATATTACTTCTGCTTGAGTAGGCTGAAAACCAAATATATTCAGCCTTGTATTGACTCTTATTTTTTCAACCAAAAAGCGTTCTATACCGTTAAACATGAGGTATAATGCAAACAACGTTCCCGATACTTTCAGTTTTTTTCTAAAAGACCAAAGTATGAAAAACAATATCAAACATGCAATAGTTTCATAAAACGGAGTGGGAAATACTCCTTCGGGAAGTACATAATGATATTTATCTAAATCGCCGGGGATAGGCACTCCTTCCTTGGCAACATTGTGCGGATAGGTGTAAGACCACATCCAATCGGGCATAAAACTAAATGGCTTTTTAAGTTTGTTGACGATTCCCCAGTCACCATCGCCGGAAACCTGACACCCGATACGGCCGATTCCATAAGCAAGCATCAAAGCAGGTGCTGCAGCATCATTAAGATGCCAGAAACCAATATTATGCTTTTTGGCATACCACCAAATTGCAATGGCGGCACAAATCAAGCCACCATAAAAAGTAAGTCCTTCTGCAGAAAATAAACTTCCCGCCGGATCTTGAATAAAACTATCCCATGTTTCAAAAGCATTGAAAAGCTTTGCACCTATTAAGCCGAAAACAAGAGCCAGAATCGTCATCTCTCCTACTCTATCATGTGGCCAAATACGCAATACTCTTTTTTCCGGTTTGGCTAATTTTTGTTTGTTTTTCTCCCACCATTTCAATCCCGCAAATAATAAACCTAATCCGATACCTGCCGGCCAACTACCAATTGTAGAGAAAATAAAGGCTTGTGGATCATCTGTAGCAGCGTGGTTCATTACGAACAGTGCCAAAATCTTATACCCTAACAAAAAACCCAGCAAGAAGTTTAATCCCAGTTCGGATGGAGTAGCTGGTTTACCTACGGTAATTTCCATTTCAGTGTAAGGCAGCAATCCCTGACCTGCTTTTCGCTTTAGCTCTCGTGTAAGCACTACTGCAGCAGCAATAAATGAAAGTGCAACAAAAAATCCGAATGAATTGATGAAAGTCAGAAAACGCCATTCAACACCAAACAAGTCTTTGAAGGCATAATATAGGTTGGGATACATTGAACAACAGTTGGTTAAAAGCGAATATACGGAGTATAGTATTGACAAAAAATGAAAATAGTTCGGATGAACCGCAAATCATGCTTTATTCACACCAAACTACCTTTAAAATTCAATATTAATTGCAATATTGGTCAAATGCACCTATTAGGTTATTGGCAATTTGTTGAGCCGTAAACCCTTCTATATGATGTCTTTCCAAAAAATGAACAACCTGCCCATCTTTAAACAAAGCAATAGAAGGTGATGAAGGTGGGTAAGGCATTAAATGCTGGCGCAAAGCACTAACAGCATCAAAATCATAACCGGCAAAACTTGTCGTCAAAAAATCTGGCTTATGAGCAGCATTAGCTACTGCCCTCAATACACCGGGGCGTGCAGTACCGGCTGAGCATCCACAAACGGAATTAATCATCACCAGTGTAGTACCTTTTTTTGCAAGTTGTGTTTCAACTTCAGCAGGAGTTAATAATTCATTGAACCCGTTTTCAGTCAACTCTTCTTTCATTGGTATAATAATCTCTTTTGGATACATAGTCTTTTTATTTTTTGAAGTGCAAAAGTAAATAATTCAATTGGTAAAACAGAGTCCTCTCTTGATCTTACCTTATATGTCAGTTAATTTTTCTCTTTTCGGAAATATTGACGTAAGATTTTCGTCTTAACTGACAGAATTTTTCAAAAAATTGCGATGGTACATAGTTTGAGAATTCCATACCAAACAATCATTTAAATAAACAAAATTGATAACCATGACAAACGTAAATTTCAACAAGAAACCTTTTGAAGGAACTTTAAACAATTTGGTAGATAGTTTCTTTACTGAATTGCCTACATTCTTAAAAAATGAAATTGGCCAACCTTTAACAAAGGGATCAGTTCCGGTTAACGTCAAAGAAACAGCAGGTAGTTATGTAATGGAAGTAGTAGCTCCCGGTTTTGAAAAGTCTGATTTTAGTTTGAATCTTGATCAAAATCTGTTGACAATATCAGCAGAGAAAAATACAGAAACAAAAGAGACTACTGAAAAACAAATCCGTAGCGAATACAACTACCGTTCTTTTAAGAGATCTTTTACAATAGATGAAAAAATTGATGCAACGAAGATTGAAGCTTCTTACATCAATGGTGTGTTGATGCTGACACTTCCTAAAAAAGAAGAAGTGAAACAAGCAGCAACACAAATACAAATAAAATAAGTTCTTGTTCTAAAATTTTTCTCATAAGCAGTTGGTTTTGGTTTACGCCCTTCGTTTCCACGAGGGGCTTTTTTATGTACATAGTTTGATTAAAAAGATTTTTTTTTATCACAGATACTATCACCTCTTTTTGTTAACACATTGAAAAAATATTATTGCACACTTGCAGATCATCGTTGTGGCAGGAGAATTGAATAAATAAATCTGTGTACATAATTCTCTTATCAAAATCAAGTAAAATGAACACCCTAAAATTTACTCAATTTTCAATAGCCATTTTTACCTTGGCAATTGCAAGCGGATGTGCATCGGGAAAAGCATATACCAATAAAATATTTGCTGCTCGAAATGAAGAAACCACAAAAGATTCATTGATAAAAGAAATAAAATTTTTGGAACTGGAAAGTCTGCAACCGAATGATGAAAACTGGGTGAGTACTGATATCATTATGGGTAGAGATGCCGCAGGGAATACAATAGCGTTGGATAATCTTGCAAAAATTTATCCTGCAAAAGAAAAAGCAAATGCAGACAGTCTTAAAATAAAAACTGAGACAATAGATGCTCTTGCAAAAAATCATACATCAGATACCACTTCTGTCAAAACTGAAAATGGGAAGGAAAAGATTGCAAAAAACAATTCAATAGATACATTTTCAACAACCAATGCTGTTGCAAAAAATATTACTATCCCATCGGAACGCAATAAACGAAGTAGAGATAATCAGCAATAGCCTTACAGATCCTTAAATGATTTTATCTAAGGCTATGAAATTATTTATAGCCTAAAATTTTAAGCATACTCTGCGCCGTCTGTTGCTTAGCGTAAACCCAATCGGTCAGTTTACCATTTTTATCATACCCTACAATGATGTGCTTGGGTGAAGGGATCAAACAATGTTTGATGCCTCCATAACCACTTATCTGATCTTGGTAAGCCCCCGTGTGAAAAAAACCAACATAAAGCGGCTCTTTATTGTCATTGGTTTTGGGCAAAAACACTTCATTGATATGCTCTTCAGAATCGTAGTAATCATGACTGTCGCAAGTGATGCCACCCAATACTACACGTTGATATTCCGAATCCCACTTATTGACCGGCAGCATTAAAAATTTTTCACCGATTCCCCAAGTGTCCGGCAAGGTAGTGATGAAGGAAGAGTCTATCATATACCATGTCTCTCGATCATTTTGAACTTTTTCAGAAATGACACTGTAAATATGCGCCATACTCTCTCCTACTGTATAACTGCCAAACTCTGTAAAAATATTAGGCATGGGCACTTTTGCTTTTTTACAAGCCACTTTAATATTTCTTACTATTTCATTAATCATAAACTGGTAATCATATTCAAAACCCAGTGAATGTTTAATCGGGAAACCTCCTCCAATGTTTATAGAATCTAATTCAGGGCAAATCTTTTTTAATTGGCAATAAAGATTGATGACTTTGTTTAACTCGCTCCAATAGTAAATATCATCTTTGATTCCTTTATTTAAAAAAATATGTAACATCTTCAACTGAAACTTACTTTCATAACCTTCAATTCTGTCCACATAAAATTCTAAAATATCTTTTGCTCTTATCCCCAATCTTGAAGTATAGAAAGGAAAATTCGGTTCTTCTTCTGCTGCTACACGAATACCGAGTTTAAAAGGAACTTTAACGGATGTAGCATACTCTTTTAGTTCATCTTTATTATCCAAAACAGGAATTACATTTTGCCATCCATCATTCAGCAGATTGGCAATACGTCTTGTATAACCTTTTTGTTTGAAGCCATTGCAAATAATATGAATATCTTTTGTGATTTTTTTCTTCGCATATAATTTTTTGATAATCTCAATATCATACGCATAAGATGTTTCTAAATTAATATCACTCTTCAAAGCTTCTTCTACTACAAAGCTAAAATGTGAACTCTTGGTACAATAGCAATAAAAATATTTGCCCTCATATTTATGTTTCTTAAAGGCGTTGGCAAACATTGTCTTTGCCTTTTTAATCTGCATGCCTATTTTGGGTAAATAGGTCAACTTCATAGGTGTTCCATACTTGTTAATGAGCGCCTTCAAATCAAGGCCATTGAAATGCAGGTTGCCATCTTCTACTTCAATTCCTTCCTGAGGAAAATTGAAGGTTTGCTTTACAAGTTCTAAATAAGAGTTCGACATTTAAAATCGGGTAATTGGGATAAAATATTTTTAACGGCACAAAAGTAAAAGATTCGTGAAATCAAAATCAGAAAATATTGGTGAAAAAATCATCTGGCAAAATTCCACCATTTGACTGTAAATTAGCAGCCACAAACCACTTCAATATGCAGATAGTCGGGCAAATACTCTTCATCTTGATAGCCGCAGCAGCTATATGGTTGTTTAGTAAAAGAGTTCGTGAAATAAGTCGCAATATAAAATTAGGCCGCGCCGAAGAAAATAATGATACTTCAGCCGATAAAAAGCAACGCTGGAAAAACTTATTGCTGTTGGCTTTTGGTCAGAAAAAAATGTTTCGTAACCCATTGGTAGCCGTGCTGCATTTCTTTGTCTATGCCGGTTTTGTGATTATCAATATTGAAATTTTAGAAATTATTTTAGATGGCATATTAGGCACTCATCGGCTTTTTGAAAAACCACTTGGTAACTTATACACGTTATTGATCAATGCTTTTGAAGTTCTTGCTTTGCTGGTACTCTCCGCCTGCGTTATCTTCTTCATTAGAAGAAATATCCTTCGTTTAAAGCGTTTTGCCAATAAAGACCTGAATGGATGGCCAAGAAGCGATGCAAATTATATATTGATAACAGAAATTGTTTTAATGTCATTGTTTCTGATAATGAACAGCAGTGACACGCTTTTGTTGAATCGCTTGGCAGGAACAAATGGCGAAGGATTTATAATCTCCAAACACTTGCATCCACTGCTTTCCGGGTTAAGTAATCATGGATTAGAAATTACGGAACGCACCGCTTGGTGGCTACACATTATTGGCATATTTGCTTTCTTAAATTATCTACCTTATTCCAAACATTTGCACATCATCTTAGCTTTCCCCAATGCATATTATGCTCGCTTAGAACCGATGGGCGAAATGAATAATATGGAACCTGTGCAGAAAGAAGTGCTTTATGCTATGCAACCCGAATTGGCTCCTGCTGCAGGGAGCGAACAAGCTCCACCACAAAAATTTGGCGCCAAAGATGTTCAAGACCTTAATTGGAAAAATCTGATGGATGCATATAGTTGCACTGAATGTGGAAGATGCAGCGCTGCTTGTCCGGCCAATCAAACTGGCAAACTGCTTTCTCCCCGAAAAATTATGATGGCTACTCGTGACAGACTTGAAGAAATAGGGAAAAACATCAATACCAACGGCGAGTTTAAAGATGATGGAAAGTCATTACTGCACGATTATATTACACCGGAAGAGCTACGTGCTTGCACCACTTGCCAAGCATGCGTACAGGAATGTCCGGTAAGTATTAGCCCATTAGATATTATTTTGCAGCTTCGCCGATGTTTGATAATGGAAGAAAGCAATGCACCACAAGAGTGGAATGTAATGTTTGGCAATATTGAAAATAATTTTGCCCCTTGGAAATTCAGCCCTGACGAACGGGATAAATGGGCAGAAGAGATGAAAATGCAAGGTTAAACACTGTGCTTTAACCCAAATTTAGAGCTAACAATATTTCTTACATTTTCGTAACTTGCACTATAATTGTTTTTTATCAAAAACACTACTGCTATATTCTATTTTCTAAAAAGAAATCTCGACCTGCTTTCTCATTAGGTTGGGTTTACTGATGTCCGATTAATAATCGGATTAGTTTTTCGTTTCAATTTTTCAACTTTTTATTTTAATCATCATGCAGACTAATCATTCATTTACCGAAAAAACAAAATATTTTCTTGATCTGGAAGAGCAATATGGCGCACACAATTATCATCCACTTCCGGTGGTGTTGAGTAAAGGCGAAGGCGTTTATGTGTGGGATGTGGACGATAACCGTTATTATGATTTTCTGAGTGGTTATTCGGCAATCAATCAAGGGCATTGTCATCCACATATTGTAAATGCATTTGTAGAACAAGCAAAAAAACTTTCGCTTACCAGTCGTGCTTTCTACAATGATTTATTAGGTGAGTTTGAAAAATATATTACTACTTATTTTGGTTACGATAAAGTGTTGCCGATGAACACGGGCGTTGAAGCAGTGGAAACAGGAATCAAACTTTGTCGACGTTGGGCTTATCAAGTAAAAGGCATTTCAGATAATAAAGCTAAGATCATTGTTTGCGAAGGTAATTTTCATGGACGTACTACCACCGTTATTTCTTTCAGCAGCGATCCTTCTTCTAAAAATAATTTTGGCCCTTACGCTCCCGGATTTGAAGCAATACCTTACAACAACATTGAAGCATTGCAAAAAGCATTAGCAGATAAAAATGTTGCAGGTTTTCTGATAGAGCCTATACAAGGCGAAGCAGGAGTAGTTGTTCCTGATAAAGGGTATTTAAAAAAAGCAAAGGAACTTTGTGAGCAGGCGAATGTACTTTTTATTGCCGATGAAATACAAACCGGCCTTGCACGCACCGGAAAAATGCTTGCCTGCGATCATGAAAACGTACGCCCCGATATATTGCTTTTAGGAAAAGCATTAAGCGGTGGTATGATGCCAATAAGTGCTGTTCTTTGTGATGATGAAATTATGCTTACGATTAAACCCGGCGATCATGGAAGCACTTACGGAGGGAATCCACTTGCTTGCAAAACTGCAATTGCTGCATTACAGGTTTTAAAAGACGAAAACATGTGTGCTAATGCAGATGCTATGGGTCAATTATTCAGAGATGAATTGCTAAAACTAAATTCGCCGTTCATAGAAATAATTAGAGGCAAAGGATTATTAAATGCCATTGTAGTGAAACACAAAACAGAAGATGCGGCGTGGGAGCTTTGCTTACGAATGAAAGATAACGGCTTGCTTGCCAAACCTACACACGGCGATAAAATAAGGTTTGCACCACCGCTGATCATTAATAGGGAACAAATTTTGGAATGTGTAGATATAATCAATCGATCATTGGCATTGCTTTAGAAAAAGTAAGTTCAATTTACTGATTCACCGATGTGATGATTAGCGAGGGATCTTCTGTGTTAAAAATTCCGGATACACTTTTTTGATTTCGGTAAGTTAAATAGTAACTACTTCTTCTCTTCGGGAAACTTTACATCAGGGAATAAAGCACAAAAAAACATCAACAATACTGCAAACGCCATGATATAAATCCCGAATTGCCTAACAGGGCAATCTCCTCCACTGCAAGCACTCAGCACTACAAAGTTTCGCAATCCCCAAGCCAAATTTAATGCTGCAAATGAAAGGCTGACACGCATCGCCCAAATACGAGGAATAAATAAAAAGACCAGATAAAAAAAACTTAAAATAAAATTCATATATGCAGGCTTCCCAAAATTGGTGCCTGTAGCATCTATCCCACTCACGATTATTCTACCATCATCAATAGAAACCCATGGAGTAAAAGCAGTAACAACCAACAACACCACCGCTCCAATTCCTATCCATTTTGTATATCGCATTTAAATCAAAATTAAAGAGTGCAAGATAATGGTTTAATATGGAAGGTTGAAGTAGTTAAAGAGTTGAATATTCCATGTTCAGCAACCGTACAAATCGGTTTTTTCTAAAATAAATTATCCTAACTTAAAAAAATTAAACAGAAGCTTCGCATTTGTTTTTTCTTTTAAAATAAAAATATAAAGGCACGCCCAAACTGGTAATTATTAGTCCTAATACTGAATTAATAACAGGTTGTCTATGCTGCATATAATTGGTAACATCACTATACACTGTCATTATTAGATAAAAAGCAGTAAAGCCAATGAATAATAATGTAATAAAAGGATGTCCCCACATTTTATATGTTTTATTCTGTGGCAAATCTGAAGACAGCTCCTTGTTTTTTCTACGCAACCAAAATAAACCAACGGCACCCAATCCATAAGCAATCCACGTTATAAACACAAACATATTCGCCAACATATCAAATGAGCCGGTGATTATAAAAACAGAAGTCCAGATACCATGCAGCCATAAGGCATTGCCCGGTGTTTTATACTTACTATCCTTTCCTGCCCATGAAGCAAAGAGTTTATCTTTTCCCATTGCATACGTAATCCGACAGCAAGCCATCGTGTTTCCGTTCAATGCACCCAATGTACAAATAACAATTAAAGCAGCGACAATAGAAGCACCTGTCGCCCCTATCGTAACAGTTGCCGCATCTGAAGCCACTAATTGCGATGCAGCAATATTTTCTATCGGTAACGCATATAAGTAAGCAAGGTTTACCAAAACATATACTACAATGCAAACCAGTACTCCCAATAAAAGACTACGTGGAATATTTTTTTGCGGTTGTTTTATTTCTCCGGCCATTGAAGCTATATTAATCCATCCATCATAAGAAAAGAAAGCACCGGTCATTGCAGCAATAATACCTGCAAGCAAAGCACCTCCTTTTAAAATAACACCTGAATGAGAAATATTTTGTAAAGATCCCTGCCCAGACATAAAAATTCCACCGATTAATAAAACCAAAACTGCAATCTTTACTATTGTAGAAAATAGTTGAAATACGCCTCCTGCTTTTGTACTCCAATAATTTAATAATGTAAAAATGATTATCAATGCAATCGCCAGTAGCTTCACTCCAAAATCTTGTAAAGGATATAAATCGCCAATAAAAGGGAGATGCCATACAGTTGCCTGAATTGTTGTAGCATCAAATTGCGGTAACTGAAGAAAATGATTGGCATAAAAAGCACATACAAAAGCTATTGCAGCAACAGCTGCAGTATTGATTACCGAAAATGCTGCCCATCCATAAAGGAAGGCTGTAAAATCGCCAAACATTTTTCTGAAATAAACATAAATACCACCTGTCTGAGGTATGGCCGAACCTAACTCTGCATAAACCAAAGCTCCAAAAAAAGTAAACATGCCAGCTATCACCCATACTAAAATCAACCAGAAAGGAGCGCCAACCTGGCCTGCCATTTCAGAAGGGTTTTTAAAAATTCCTGAACCGATGATGCTGCCGATAATTACAGAAGTAGCAGACCAAAAACCTAACTTAGCTATTGAAGAAGATGAAGGACTGCTCATAAAAATATTATCACCTGTTTTTTGAAAAAGGAAAGATAGTAAAGTGAAAACAAAAACAGGCATCTCACTAATAATATGTTATAAATAACTTCAATTATACCTATTCCGTTTATTTCAGAAAAGCAACTGTTACATTTGCAGCATATTTGTCAATAGTAGCTCAGTGATGAAAAGATTCCTTACCTTATTTGCGTTTTTAATTCTTTGTTTTTTTGCATCAGCTCAGGCAGTTGCTCCGCTTGGACAAACACCTCCTTCTTTAAAATGGCGTCAAATTCAAACCCATCATTTTCAAATTATTTATCCAACGGAAATTGAAAAAGATGCACAACGTATTGCAAATGCTATGGATAATGCCTATTATGATGTTGCTGCTTCATTAAAAACATTGCCTCGTAAGATTCCAATAGTAATGCAGAATCAAACTACAGATAACAACGCTTTTGTTTCATCTGAAGGGCGAAGAGCCGAGTTTTTCTCTACTCCGCCACAAAACCCCAATAACATGGGGATGAATAATTGGTATGATGAACTTTCGCTTCATGAATATAGGCACGTAGTTCAAATGGATCAGACAAGAGTGGGCTGGGGTAAATATATTTATTATCTATTTGGGCAATCAGGTACTTCAGTAATGCAGGGATTAACGAATCCTTGGTGGTTTTGGGAAGGCGATGCTGTAGGTAGTGAAACAGTTTTGGGCTATGGTGGGCGTGGAAGAATACCTTCATTCGATCTTACTTTCCGAACACAACTACTGACAAGAGGTGCATTTCCATATATCAAATCTGCATGTGGCTCATTAAAAAATGCAATCCCCAATCATTACTTGCTTGGATACTTGATGACTACTTATGCCAAAAATCATTTTGGTGCAGATGTATGGAGTCGAGTACTTACCAAAACATATTCTACGCCGCCAATACCTTTTTCATTTTCAAAAAGTATAAAAAAAACAATTGGATTAAATGTTAAGCAGCTATACGATTCAATGACTATTGAAGTAAAAAAACTTTGGCAACAGCAATTAGATAGTGTACAAGAAACCAATGCAACGATTATTCATCATAGCCCGGATAAAGTTTTTGTAAATTATAAATTTCCTCAATACCTACCCGATGGTAGTATCGTAGCGGCAAAAGCCGGATTGGAAACCGGTAGTTTCTTAGCTTACAAGTCAAGTATAGTCGATCAATCATTATTTGTGTTAATTGATTCGGCAGGTAAAGAACATAAGTTACGCATCTCAGGAGTATTGGACGACAATGGTGTACTGAGTAGCAATAATGATAAAATTGTATGGACAGAATATACTTATGACCCTCGCTGGGGCGCAAGAAATTATACTGTAATAAAAACATTAGATGTTAAGACAAAAAAAATCAAACAACTTACACATCGTAGTCGTTATCACGCTCCATCCTTCTCCCCTGATGGGAAAATGATTGTTGCAATTGAAACATCTACATCCAATGAATTTTCATTAGTGCTGTTAGATGCTTCTACAGGAAATCTTATAAAAAGATTTTCAAATCCGGGCAATGAGCAATATTTGCAACCGCATTTCAGTAATGACGGCAAGAGTATCGTAATGATAAAATCTGCACCGGGAGCAAAAAGTATTGTTCGCATCAATGTTGAAAACGGCGAAATCGTTACGATACTAAAACCAATCAATGAAAACATATCAGCACCCGTTGCATATAAAAACTATGTGCTGTACAATTCTCCGCAAACAGGTATTGACAATATTTATGCAGTTGATACAACAAATGGAAATACCTACAGAATAACTAATAGAAAATTTGGCGCATTCAATCCCAATATCTCACCGGATGAAAAAATAATGAGTTTTCAAGATTTTACACCGGATGGATTTCGTATTGCCACGATGCCACTGATACCTACACAATGGGAAAAAATTATATCCAACACAAGCGATGACGAACATAAAGTAGAATACTTTAAATTATTTTCAAAAGAAGAAGCAGGAAATATATTGGCACATGTTCCTGATTCTACTTATCCAAGTAAGCCGTATAAAAGATTTAAAAATGCCATTAATGTGTATGGATGGGGTATTGATCCACTTACCAATCTTCCAAAAGTCAGTTTAGTTCTTCGTTCTGTTGACATGTTGAGCACTACCACTATGGAAGCAGGTATCGCTTACGATCATAACGAAAAAAATTTGGGTAAATATTTTAAACTTAGTTATCAAGGCCTCTATCCACAGTTCTTTGCACAATATACTGATGGAAGAAGGAAAACAATTTTCCCAAGAAATTCAGGTGTAACTACAATATCTAATCTGCATCATGATTTAATTCGTTTTAGAAATTATAGTGGTGGTGTAATGCTACCGCTTAATTTATCAAAAGGAGCATATATTAAAAATTTCTCCTTCTCATCACAAGTTGTTTATTCTGAATTTTCATCATTAACTCGTGGTAACAGGAGAAACCCATTTCGTAAAGCAAGGTTCAGCCATTTATATTATATGCAATATGATGTAGCTTATGAAATGCGCAAAAGACAAAGCCCTCGTGATGTTGGACCAAGAGCAGGCACACAAGTACAATTCAGCCATCGCAATACGCCTTTTGCCAGCAGCTTCAATGCCAAGCAAACTGCAATGGATATAAAACTATACTTACCAGGCATTTCAAAACATCATGCAGTTAAATTACGTTACTATCGGCAAGATGACAACAATGGTAATTATCACTTTGAAAATAGATATGACTTTCTAAGAAATATCAACAATAGACTTTTTCATCGTTTTGATCTTTGGTCGGCAGATTACAAAATGCCGATTGCTTATCCCGATAAAAAAATATTGGGAGGATTATTATATTTTCAAAGAATCAAAACAGATTTTTTTATAGAAAAGGCTATTGGAAAGATTGCATTTCCAAATGCACCTTCGGCAAATAGAAAATATACTAATATAGGTATGGAATTAACTTCTGATGTAAACATTTTACGCTTTCTACTTCCCTTTGATGCAGGCATCAGTGCATCTTATTTGACCCAAACCAAAAAAATAAATTACGGCATTGTGTTTAAAGTGCCGAATATATTCTAACGAACTTTTAAGCGTTTGAACATTTGTATGCTTACTCAGTTTGCAAGCGATTTGATCTTGTTAAATCAAATATTTTAATCAATAATATGCCGGCGATGAAACCACCAATATGCGCAGCATAAGCTACACCACCTGTGTCACCTCCTCCAAAAACTCCCAGTCCGGCAACGATTTGAAATAAAATCCACCCACCCAATGCAACATAAGAAGGCACATCCATCACTACACGAATGAACAACACTTTTACTTTTCGTTTTGGATACAATATCAAATAAGCACCTAATACACCTGAGATAGCACCCGAAGCACCTAAACTGGGCACTAATGAATTTTGAGTGGACATTACTGTTGCAAACACATGGCTCAGTGATGCAAGCACACCCATTACAATATAGAATACAGCATAACGAAAATGACCAAGTCGATTTTCAATATTATCACCAAAAATCCATAAGTAAAGCATATTACCACCCAGATGTAACCAACCGCCATGCATAAACATAGAAGTCAATAAAGTGAAATACACATGAATGGGTGTATGTGCAAGACCTGGTAGCATAAATTGTATTCCTGTATTTGGATCTGTATAAAGTTGTGGTTGTGTAATAATATCATGCCCATTAATAATCTCAGCAGGCACTGTAGAATAAGCCATTGTAAATTCTCCTGCTGCATTCATCCCTTGAAAGAATACCCACACTAATACATTCAATGCAATGATTGCATAGTTTACATAAGGCTTGATTATTCTATCCGAATTATCGTCTGCAAGCGGGAAAAACATTGGGCAATTAAGAATTATGAATTATGATCCGAATGTTCGGATGACGAAAGTTATGAATTAAGAATAAAAAAGAAAAATGTAATATAAGACGCTGAAACTGTTTAAACAATATGAAACAATGTTCAACAGCGAAAATACTTAAACCTTACACTTTCTACCTTAACTATACATCTCTTCTCTCAGCGTTTTCACTCTTTCATCTTCAAGGTATTCATCAAATGTCATCAAGCGATCAATAATTCCCTTTGGTGTTAATTCTATCACTCTGTTTGCAACAGTTTGCATAAAGGTATGGTCATGACTGGTAAGCAATACAATGCCTTTATAGGCTGTACACTGTTCGTTAAAACTTTGAATACTCTCCAAATCCAAATGGTTTGTTGGTTGATCCAATAAAATAACATTCGGGCTTTGCAGCATCATTCTGCTCAGCATACAACGTACTTTTTCACCACCACTTAGTACATTCGTCTTCTTTAATACATCATCACCACTAAACAGCATCTTGCCTAAAAATCCCCTCAAGAAAGGCTCGTCCACATCTTTTACATGGTCAGGCACATATTGACGCAACCAATCCATCAGGTTCAATTCTTGTCCGAAATAAGCAGCATTCTCTTGTGGCAAGTAAGCATGCGTTACCGTGCTCCCCCATTCATAAGAGCCGCTATCTGCTACCATTTCAGCAGTTATGATATTGAAAAAATTAGTGATGGCAAGTGCATCACGACTCAATAAAGCTATCTTATCATTTTTATTAACAGTAAAAGTTACATCATCAAACAACACACGACCATCTACCGTTTTTTTAAGCTTCTCTACATTTAAAATTTGATTGCCCACCTCACGCAGTTGTTGGAATATAATACCCGGATATTTCCTATAACTCGGTTCTATTTCTTCAATCGTTAATTTCTCCAAAGCTTTTTTACGACTGGTTGCTTGCTTACTCTTACTCGCATTTGCACTGAATCGTGCGATGAAGTCTATCAAAGCCTGCCGCTTCTCCTCTACTTTTTTGTTCTTATCATTTATTTGACGAGCCATCAGTTGAGATGATTCATACCAAAAAGTATAGTTGCCCGTAAAAATTTTTACCTTCTGTCTGTCCACATCTGCTACGTGTGTACACACTGCATCCAAGAAGTGACGATCGTGGCTCACTACCAACACAATGTTTTCATAGTCCGCCAAAAAGTTTTCTAACCAACCGATCGTTTCAATATCCAATCCGTTTGTCGGCTCATCCAGCAATAGAATATCCGGATTGCCAAACAACGCTTGTGCCAATAATACACGCATTTTTAAAGTAGCCGGAATATCTTTCATCAACGATTGATGATATTCTTCTTTCACGCCCAACTCACTCAGCAATGTAGCCGCATCACTATCGGCAGTGTAGCCGCCCATTTCTCCAAATTCGCTTTCTAATTCACCCGCACGTATGCCATCTTCTTCTGTAAAATCGGCCAACGCATAAATAGACTCTCGCTCTTGCATCACCGACCACATTTTTGTGTGCCCCATCATCACAGTATTCAGTACCGTTTCTTCATCAAACTGAAATTGATTTTGTTTCAACACTGCCATTCGCTCACCGGGTGTAATCTCTACCGAGCCTTTATTGGGTTCTATTTCTCCGCTTAGTATCTTTAATAAAGTACTCTTTCCCGCACCATTTGCGCCAATGATGCCGTAGCAATTCCCTTTTGTGAAATTCAGGTTTACTTCTTCAAAAAGTACCCTTTTCCCATAAGCCAATTTCAAATCGCGAACACTAATCATATCATTTTTTTTGAAGCCGCAAAGGTACGTTAAATAGGTGTGGAAGGCAAATTGTGTTAAAGTAGTTTAATGTGGATGAAAGTTGTTGAAGGTAGTTGAAGGTGGGTTAATGAGTTAGGGGTTTAGGGGTTTAGGGGTTTAGGAGTTTAGAGGTTTAGGCGTTTAGGCGTTTAGACGTTTAGACGTTTAGGTAAATCGTATAGAGATTAATTTTATTGAATGTTGTTTAAAGTAGTTGAATATCGAACCAAATGTTTTGAAAGAAGTTCAAGC
This sequence comes from Bacteroidota bacterium, assembly GCA_018268055.1. Lineage (GTDB taxonomy): Bacteria > Bacteroidota > Bacteroidia > Chitinophagales > Chitinophagaceae > JJ008. The sequence goes on along the minus strand of JAFDXF010000077.1, from coordinate 9,506 downwards.
ATCTATCAACGACATAAAAAAATCGCCCCGCCGAATGGCGGGACGATTTGTATCATTTTTGATTAAAACTATTAGTGATACATAATGATTCCATCGCCACGGCTGATGAAACCATTTTCGCTGTTGTACATATACAGGAAGTATGTACCTTGACCTAATAATGTTAGATCCATTGGTATTACGCTTCCGAAAGTCAAACCACTGAAGTTATATTCTTTGTATAATTTACCAGCAGCATCATACACTTTTACACCCAATTTGGTGTATAAATCTGTATTCATCTTCAAGCTAAATCTGCCTTGGTTAGGATTAGGCATAATCAACACAGCTGTTTTTTCGTTCAGCTTCTTATGTCTTACAGAACACTCATCTACTAAAATCTGAGCACTTGCTGATTTTGTACAACCTGCATTTGCCGCAGTATAGGTAACTGTTTTAGCACCGATTCCAGCCGCAGAAGGAGTAAATACTCCTGCACCTGTAACGCCAGTACCCGACCATGTTCCTCCAGGATAAGATGCACTCAATGTTTGAGCGCCATCAGACAAGCATACAACCTTAGGTAGCCCTGGCAGAGAAATAACAGGGTAAGTATTTACAGTAAACTTAGCAGCATTAGAGTTTGTAGTTCCGCAACCTGCAGTTACAGCACAACGATACAAATAACCATTCTGCGTAGCAGATACTGCAGTTTGAGAAAGCGTATTTGTATTTGTTGGTGTTACTGTAGAACCGGGTAATACTAAGTTAAACCAGCTTGTACCATTGTTTGTACTTGCTTGCCATTGATAGCTCAATGCACCTACAGATGTAGTAGCTGATACTGAAATAGCAACATCGCTTCCTTCGCAAAAAGTTTGACTTACTGGTTGTGCTGTGATAACAGGGAAAGAATTCACCGTTAATAAAGCAGATGATGTGATACCAGGAGTACAAGGAGGACTACTGATAAAGCAACGGTATCTGTTTTGATTGAATGTCGGTGGTGTATTCACTAATGTAAGTGTTAAAGTAGTAGCACCCGAATAGTTTGCTCCGTTGGAAACATTATTCCAAGTCACACCACCATCGGTACTTACCTGCCACTGATATATTAATCCTGTACCACTTGCCGCAGCGCTGAATGAAGTTCCTGTTCCTTCACAAATTGTTTGGTTGGAAGGATTTGTAGTTACAGTAACAGAAGAGTTAACTGTAAGTGTAGCCACATTAGAAGTGACTGCTGGAGTACAAGTACCCGTTACAACACAACGGAATTTATTGCCATTCTGACCAATAACTGTCGAAGCAATAGAATAAGTAGCACTTGTTGCACCACTGATATTATTCCATGTAGCACCACCATCAGTACTTAATTGCCACTGATATCCCACACCTGTACCGGTTGCTGTTACACTAAAAGAAGCAGCACTTCCGGAGCAAACAGCCATATCAGTAGGCTGAGCCGTAATAGCCGGAGCTACATTAACAGTAAGTGAAGCACAGTTGGTAGTAGTAGTTCCACACTGACCGGTCAATACACACTGATAAGCGTAACCATTCATAGCAGCAGTAACCGAAGAAGCTGTATAGCTTGCGGCAGTTGCACCTGAGATATTTGTAAATGTTCCACCACAACCTGTAGTGCTTACTTGCCATTGATAGTTTGTAACGCCTGTAGCTGTTACACTGTATGTTGCATTACCACCAGCACAAACATTTACATTACTTGGTTGAGAGCTAACACTTGGGCCACTTCCTGGGTTGATGGTAAAGCTTACATTAGCTGTTTGAGTACCACCCGGTGCAGGGCCAACACCTTGTACCACTACTGTGTAAGTACCCGGTGCTAAAGAACCTGTTGAATTCAATGATACAGTAAGATTACCATTAGCGCTTAAAGTGCTTGGAGAAACACTAACAGTAGTTCCACTTGGAGCACCTGACAAATAACTAAAAGTAACAGGGCCTGTATAAGATCCAAAGAAATTGACAGGTAGGGTTGAGTTTATCGGGCCTGCTGCAGGACAATTTGCAGTTCCGGTTGTTGATGTACCAAAACCATAGCCATTTGGAGGTACTGAAACAGTAATTGGTGCATTATTTATATCAAAGAAAATATTACCAATAGCTTCTACCTTAATTCTTGCTGTAGTTGTAATTGTAGGAGGAACTGTAAAAGTTTCACTGCCGTCATTTGGAGTACTAGCTATTAAAGTAGTAAATGTTGCTCCATTATCTGTTGACCAAGAAATCATCACGTTTGCTACACTTATCGGAGCATTTGTTGTATTTCCTATAGACCAAGTAACAGTTTGGGTAGTTCCTCCAGGATAAGTAACCGCTGAATTTTGAGAAGTAATCTCAAATTTAGAATAATTTGTAGCATCTACTGTTACAACCATATCAGCATAGTTTGTTTGTCCAATAGCACCAGTACCACTATTATATGGTCGATTATCTCTTGCTGTAAGTCTGAAATTTAAAGTACGACTTACATTACTCAAAGCTTCAGTATTTGCTCCTGCATCACCACCTGGCAGAGGACCGGAAATATTAGAACCAGTAAGAATCGTTGCCAACTTAGGCATCAATCTTGTTGGATTTGTAGAAGGCGCATAAGATATCCAATTGGGCCCAGTAGGTTTATTTTCACGAGCAACGCTATTTGCATTTGTCTGACCTGCGCCGTCATTATCTTGCTCCCAAGAATATGTGAGCACATCTCCTGCATCTGCATCTGTTGCAGATCCTGTAAGTGCAAAAGGTGTTGATGGTGGAATTGTGTAGTTTGTAAGTGCTGCTACAACAGGAGTGGCATTGATACCCGCTAAAGATGTTGTAATAGGGCATGTTTTACCATTCAGATTCACTTGAATTTGTTGAATGGTTGTTTCATGATAATAAGCGATTGAGTGAGGTGCTACATCATAAGAAGTGATACCTGCATAACCCATAATAGTAATACCGGAACCAACTTCTTTATTTTGGCCGTAACCTTCATTACTCATTGAAAATGTATGATTGCCGCCTAATTGATGTCCTACTTCGTGAGCTACGTAATCTATATCAAAATTATCGCCCTGAGGAATTCCATCTGCAGGCGAAGTGATACCACGACCTTTCTGTCCATCTACACATACACAACCAATACAACCGGCGTTTCCACCGCCACCTGAAGCACCAAACATGTGACCAATGTCGTAGTTAGCTTCTCCAATCACTGCAGTCAGTGTTGCCTGTAATTGATTATTCCAGTTTGCCAAAGTTGTATATGGGTCAGTTAATGGATCATAATAAATTACATTCACTGTTGTTGGAATCAGGTTTAGATGTAATGCCAAGTCTTTTTCATAACATCCATTACAACGACCTATAGTTGCATTAAATGCTGCTAATACAAGTCCCACCTGACTTGAATTGAATGCACCAAACCAGTTAGAATACTCACCATTACAAGACTGAGCTAGTCGCATTGTTTTTAATTGACCAGCATTACTTTGAGGACGCATTGTTTGTACTTGCTGATTGATTGCATTTGCAAAATCTCTTTCTGGAGTTGAACATAACCAAGGAAGTTCGCCTGATTTTCTTTGAGATTTAAAAACTGAATAAACTGTACGGTCTGCTGAATAAGGCTCGATATACTCATCAGGGTTGCCGTTTACTCTGAAAACCATTGTTTGAATACCTCTTGGATCAATAGTAATTTTTAAAGTAGCTCCAGGATCATTCAAACTTTTTCCAGAATAACATCTGATTTCTGGAAATCTTGCTTGTAAAGCAGGCTCAAAGTTTGATGATTCATAAACTTCAAATTGCTCCATTGAACCTTTTACATTTGGAAGCGTGATCGTTGTTTTTCTAGCAGTAGCATTTGCTCCTACAATTGAAAACAATTTTTGTCTTAGTGGTGCTATATCCAAATCAAAGAGCTTAAACTCTTTTGGATAAGCAACCCTCGCAACAGATTTATCAGTTGTAATTCCTGACTTGTCTGTACGAGTTGCCCAATACGACTCCTGAGCAGAAGCCGTAAAAGAAATGCAGGCAATAAAACTTAATGCAAGCAAACCTTTGTAGATTTTTTTCATAAATAATTGTTTTAAAATAACCGATAAATAGGAATAAAAATTTTTGAAAAAGAATGACAGAATTCAAAATACATCACCTTCACAAGCTGGTGTGTGTAAAGTAATTATTCAAACCAATAAAATAAGAAGTGTAAATTTCTTAAATCATAATCTGTTTTTAAATATTTCAAATCCCACTATTCTTTCTAGTTTTTTATTTTGCCCTAAAATTAGGGATATTTTAATAATTAGAAATTGAGTTTTTCCACAAAAAAAGTCCTGCCTTTATCCAGGCAGGACTTTAAATATCATCATTCATTCATTTTTAGTACCCCATTCCACCCATATCAGGTGCGCCATGGCTATGTGGTGCTTCTTCTTTTTTAGGTTTATCGGCTACCACACATTCGGTAGTCAATAACATACCTGCAATAGAAGCTGCATTTTCCAATGCTACTCTTGCCACTTTTGTAGGGTCAATAATACCCGCTTTCAGCATATTTTCATATACTTCAGTACGTGCATTGAAGCCAAAGTCAGCTTTTCCTTCTTTTACTTTATTGACAACAATAGAACCTTCTACTCCTGCATTAGCTACAATTTGACGAAGTGGCTCTTCCAAAGCTCTTCTAACAATAGCAGCGCCGGTAGTTTCATCCTCGTTTGCACCTTTAAACTTATCCAAAGATTCAACGGCACGAATGAATGCAGTACCACCTCCGGCAACAATACCTTCTTCTACCGCAGCACGGGTAGCATGCAATGCGTCATCTACACGATCTTTCTTTTCTTTCATTTCTACTTCTGTAGCTGCGCCCACATTTAATACAGCAACACCTCCGCTCAACTTAGCCAAACGCTCTTGTAATTTTTCTTTATCATAGTCAGAAGTAGTTACTTCAATTTGTGCTTTTATCTGATTGATACGTGCAGTGATATCATCTTTTTTACCTTTTCCACCTACTACTGTTGTGTTGTCTTTGTCAATAGTAACAGTAGAAGCAGTACCTAAATATGTAAGGTCTGCGCTTTCTAATTTATATCCTTGCTCTTCGCTGATTACAATACCCTTTGTCAATACAGCGATATCCTGAAGCATTTCTTTTCTACGATCGCCAAATCCCGGCGCTTTTACTGCTGCTACTTTCAAAGTACCACGTAATTTATTTACCACTAATGTAGCTAATGCTTCACCTTCCAAATCTTCTGCAATAATTAATAACGGACGACCTCCTTGAGCAACTTTCTCCAGAATATGCAGAATGTCTTTCATATTGCTGATTTTTTTATCATAAATCAGAATATATGGATTCTCCAATTCTGCTTCCATCTTTTCGCTGTTGGTAACGAAATATGGGGAGATATAACCACGGTCAAACTGCATACCTTCTACTACTTCTACAGTTGTTTCTGTACCTCTAGCCTCTTCTACCGTAATTACACCTTCTTTACCTACTTTCTTCATTGCTTCAGCAATCAGTTTACCGATTTCTGCATCATTGTTTGCAGAGATAGCAGCTACCTGCTGTATTTTATTACTGTCATTGCCTACTGTTTGAGATTGACCTTTCAGATGCTCAATGATTTTTGCAACTGCTTTATCAATTCCTCTTTTTAAATCCATTGGGTTTGAACCTGCAGCTACCATTTTCAAACCTTCGCCAATTATTGATTGTGCTAAAACAGTAGCAGTAGTGGTACCATCACCTGCAATGTCAGCAGTTTTAGAAGCTACTTCTTTCACCATTTGAGCACCCATATTTTCAATAGGATCTTCCAGTTCAATTTCTTTAGCGACCGTTACACCATCTTTCGTTACTTGTGGTGCACCGAATTTTTTTTCTATTACTACATTACGACCTTTTGGGCCTAGCGTTACTTTCACCGCATTAGCAAGAGTATCTACTCCTTTTTTCATACGATTTCTCGCTTCCAATTCAAAAAATATTTGTTTTGCCATTTTATTTAAGTTGTTGATTTTTTATAATTAATTAGAACAAATTTTTATCAAATAGAAAAAGATTAAACGATTGCCAAAATATCGCTTTCTCTCATGATGAGATAATCAGCACCATCAATTTGAATTTCAGTTCCGGCATACTTTCCATATAATACAGTATCGCCTGCCTTCACTGTTACGGGCTCATCTTTTTTACCGGGGCCAGCCGCAATTACAGTACCACGTTGTGGTTTTTCTTTTGCGGTATCAGGGATAATGATTCCACCGGCAGTTTTCTCTTCTGCGGCTGCTGCTTTTACGATTACCCTGTCATGTAGTGGGGTAACATTCACTTTCTTAGCCATAATTGTATTGATTTTTAATTTTTTAAAAAATAATGACCCGACATCTGAACAACGGGCGGCGAAAGTACAGAAAATAATATGCCGTGATGTCAGCAAAGGACAAAATTTCACTTTATGCCACAAACTGACAGCAGATAATCATTATAAAGAAACAATAAAAGACAATTTTTCAGAAGAATTAATGAGAATTTGATTAAGAAAAAAGATTTGAGAATAATACGACTGCTCATGTTTTTTATCCTATCATTCAAGCCTCATTTTCGCCCGAGGCAATGCTTTCGTTTGCATCCGGCTCAAAAGATATTGGCCTTTCTGGTAAAGTCTAAAATTTGAGATAACAACTAAATATTTGAACAACCTGCAAGGCAATGAGCAAAAATGCTAACCATTCAATCTTCGTCATCGATATACAATATTCTTAAACCAACTTAAATTACCGATTACACTTAACAGTTGAACAAATCGGCAGCTATGCTACAATTTATAGTTTCCTCATCTATGAAAAACGCGGTAAATTTGCCGACTTATGGATTTGAATAAAAACTTTGAACATCAGTCTGCCGAACAAAAATGGTACAGCCATTGGATGGAGAAAAAATATTTTAACAGCACTCCCGATAATAGGGAACCCTATACAATTACTATTCCACCACCCAATGTAACAGGTGTGCTACACATGGGCCACTGTTTGAACAATACAATTCAAGATATTCTCATTCGTCGGGCAAGGATGCAAGGGAAAAACGCTTGCTGGGTACCGGGTACCGACCACGCCTCCATAGCAACGGAAGCCAAAGTAGTGCAAATGCTTCGTGAAAAAGGAATTGCAAAGTCATCACTCAGTCGTGATAAATTTTTGGAATACGCATGGGAATGGAAAGAAAAATATGGCGGCATTATTTTACAACAATTGAGAAAATTAGGGTGCAGTTGTGATTGGGATCGCACTACTTTCACCATGGATAAAGACTATTACAATTCTGTAATCAATGTTTTTATTGACTTATACAACAAAGGATATATCTATCGCGGCAAGCGAATGATCAACTGGGATGTAAAAGCAAAAACTGCTTTGAGTGATGAAGAAGTGATTCGCAAACAAACGAATCAAAAACTCTATCATTTACGTTACAAATTAGATGTCTTGGGAGATGAATACATTGTGATTGCTACTGTGCGCCCTGAAACCATAATGGGCGACACAGCAATTTGTGTGCATCCAGATGATGATCGATACAAGCACTTGCATGGCAAGTTCGCATTCGTTCCGCTTATCAATAGACGTATTCCGATTATCACCGATGAATATGTAACCATGGATTTCGGTACAGGTGCGTTGAAGGTTACTCCGGCACATGATATCAACGACAATCAGCTCGGGCAAAAACACCAATTGGAAGTTATTGATGTATTTAATGATGATGGCACACTGAGTAATGAAGCACAAATCTATATTGGCGAAGACCGCTTTGATGTTAGAAAGAAGATTGCAAATGAATTAGAAGAAAAAGGCTTTTTGGTAAAAACAGAAGAATACACAAGCGAGGTGGGCTACAGCGAACGTACTGATGTAGTAGTAGAGCCACGTTTATCTATGCAATGGTGGGTGGATATGAAAAAAATATGTGGCCCTGCACTTGATGCTGTCTTAAACGATGAAATAAAATTCTTTCCTCCAAAATTTAAAAATCTTTATCGCCATTGGATGGAGAACATCAAAGACTGGTGCATCTCTCGCCAACTTTGGTGGGGGCAAAGAATTCCGGCTTGGTATGATGAGCAAGGAAATTTTGTGGTTGCCAAAACAGAAGAAGAAGCGTTGAAAGAATTTGACATAAAATACAAAATCCAAAACCCAAAATTATCGCAGGATGAAGACTGCTTGGATACATGGTTCTCTTCTTGGCTCTGGCCATTCGAAGTATTTAAAGGTTATAGTCATCCGGGTAATGCAGATGAAAAATACTACTACCCTACCAATACTTTAGTTACCGCACCCGAAATTATTTTTTTCTGGGTAGCCAGAATGATTATGGCCGGTTTTGAATACAAGCACCAAAAACCATTTAGCGAAGTGTATTTCACCGGTATCGTGCGTGATAAGCAAGGCCGAAAAATGAGCAAGAGTTTAGGCAATTCTCCTGACTTGTTGGAGATGATTGACAAAGAAGGCGCTGATGCTGTTCGTTTTGGAATTATGATCTCATCACCTGCTGGCAATGACTTGATGTGGGATCCTGCAGGAAATGAGCAAGGGCGTTTCTTCATCAATAAGATGTGGAATGCAATGAAGTTGATAAAAATGTGGGAAGGACGACAGGCTCAAAATGTTTCGTCTAACCATTTCGCAATAGAATGGTTTGCTAACAGACTGAACGAAGCGAAAGCAGAACTGGAAAATCAGTTTAAAGATTTTCGCCTTAGCGAATCATTGAAAACAATCTATTCATTGATCTGGGATGATTTCTGCAGTTGGTATTTGGAATGGGTGAAGCCACCGATGAATGAACCAATTGATAAACTCGTTTATGAAAAAACGATAGCATTTTTTGATGAGTTAATGCAATTGCTGCATCCATTTATGCCCTTTGTTACAGAAGAAATTTATCACACTATCAAAGAGAGAACAGATGATCTTACTGTAAAGCAATTTATTCCTATAGCAGAAAGCAATCAACAAATATTACAAAGTGGGAATTTGTTGAAAGAAGTGATTACCGGCATTCGTGATGCACGCAATAGAAATCAACTGAAGCCAAAAGACAGTATCAAGTTGCATATTCAAACAGAAAATGTAGCAGTGTATAAAAACATTGAAACAATTTTAAGCAAGCAGGTTAATACTGAAGCTATCTCTTATGTTACTGCGCCTGTATCAGGCAGTATAACCGTAGTAGTACAAAAAGATAAATTCTTTATTGAAGCTACTACCGTTGTGGATACACAAGCTCAAAAAGTGCAGCTTGAAAAAGATTTGGATTACCTCAAAGGCTTTCTTATTTCAGTTGATAAAAAATTGAGCAATGAAAAATTTGTACTGAATGCAAAGCCCGAAATATTAGCAGCTGAGCAAAAGAAGAAAGCGGATGCAGAAGATAAAATAAAAGTAATAGAAGAAAGTTTGCGGAACTTATAAATCAATGCGGGATT
>JAFDXF010000076.1 GCA_018268055.1 Bacteroidota bacterium | reverse complement strand
TGAAGATAAAGTTTGCGGGTAAGATTGCTGTAATGGCCAAGGGCCATCATGTCAGCGGTTCGTTGCAGGGCATTCACTGCAAAGGGTGTTAGCGTTTTTTTTCCATAACTAAAAATTTTGTAACCTCAAATCTAACGAAACTCGCTTTAACTCATTGCTGAAAGCAATGTTGGTTCAACGGTACGTATTTATGCAGTATGGACATTCTGTGTTACGTCAGCTGGGGACGTCAGCCGAACAAAGATATGAAGATGAGAATATGGAAATAGCTGATTTATATTCGGTCAGCCGGAATAGGTGATGATTGAAAATATGGGCTGAGAGTTTATTCGTCAGCCCATATTGCATAAATATATTTGTTGTAAGCAGTTTTGCTAATATAGCGAGTCTTTTCTAAGAATATAGATTATTGCCAAACACACGATTATAAGCAATCCAATAATAAGTCTTAGAATATCAATTTTTGCTACATTGCTTTGCAGTTCTTTATTTTTTATTTTAACTAGAGGGTTTACTCCAGCATACACAAAATAAATGCTCCGAAGCAATAATATTGTGGAACAGATAACAAATAAAACGAGATTATGTGTCACCGATAGTGCAAAAAATGATGTAAGGGTCAAGATAAACAAAAAGCCTTTTTGGAGATTAGTCATTGCACTGCTGGTTTATGATAATCCTGCACTCCAAAGGCAACCACCAAATTCTAGTGCTAAACCTGCAACTTTCCACCATGCAGATGCATTTTTAACTACTCTCCACGCAATTGAAAAAACGTCACCCCATCCCAATACAGAGCCGCCAGCACTGAATAATGCACGGACTTCACCAAGTATGTCGCCGTATGCGGCAAGGCCAGAACCTATTGTTGCTGTCGCACAACCCCAAAACTCTCCGGATGAAATATTGCTGAACGCAAATCTTGCTACGGCAATTGAGTCAATTTCATGTAATTGAGGTATTGTTGCTAGTTCATAAACTATTAAGGGGTTTGTCGGATGTTGTTGTCTGTAAGATACTGATTTTAATGAGTCCTTAATATTATTAAGGATTTGATATTTCTCTGACTGAGTTAATGAAGCGAAACTCGGATGGGTTTCTTCCAGCATAAATTCTGCGGTAACATTTTCAGCGGCCGCATTATAAACTGCATTTGAGTCAATACTTGTTAACCTAGCTAAAGATTCATTTTTTAATATTCGTCCAATTTTTAGATTGTTACTGATTGTTGTTGTTGCAAATTTTACATATGAGTCATCGTTTAAGAATTTGCTACTATAATATACAATTGGGTTGGGGGTTACTTCGTTTTTTGAATTAATCGGATTACCACTTTTTGAGCATGAGATAATCACTATTGTAGTTATGCCAATAAGGAACGATCCAATACCAACGAAAGATTTTTTTTTCATTTTAATTTTTTTGTTTTAAAAGTAAAAAATAAACTTGCAAGTTTTTAGAGCCGCAAATGTAGGGGAGATGTATATGATTACAAAAGGAATTTAACTCTTATAAAAGTATCCGACAAGCCCACCTAAAAAAAGCCCGTAGTTAAAAGATGTTGGCGGGCTTGTCGGTTTACTTTATCGTTGGCCGACGTTTGTGCTGTTTGTAAGGTACAAAGTATTTTTGTAGTTGTTGGTCAGCGCAGTTTTTGGTGAGCGGGTTGAATACTTTTTAAAGAACTTTCAATCTAAGATAATACAATGGCTGCATAAATCAATTATTTTTTTCAAAAACAGACATGAACCGCCGGGGATGTAAAAAACGAAAAACATTATTTGCTCATAGTGTACATCGGCTTGTTTAAAAAGGCAACCAGTTATGTTGGTAGCATAATGAATCTTAAACATTTTAAACTACCTTAAACATTCTATATGCCTTTCCGTACAATCAGAAACGGTTAACCCAAATTAAACTATATTCAACAACCTTAAACTATACTAAACCCTGCTCAATAGCATTACAAAAGCTGAAAGCCCGGAAAAATTTAAAACTGCATGGTTTATGGTTTGATAACATTAGGTTATGAGTGTTGAATAAAAATCTGATTACCTTTGCAAAGAAGTTAATTGAATAATTTTTAAATTATAAATAATGAACTCCCCTTTTGATTTGAATAAACCGATTGCGATTGGTAGCGACCACGCAGGCTTTGATTGTAAAGAAGATTTTATTTCTGTGTTGGAAGGCAAAGGATTAAAGTATAAAGACTTTGGTGCTTTCAGTACCGAATCGGTTGACTATCCCGACTTTGCACATCCTGTAGCAGAAGCAGTCAAGAATGGCGAATGTGCTTTTGGCGTATTACTCTGTGGTAGTGGTAATGGAATGGCTATTGCTGCTAATAAACACGAGCATATCCGTGCCGCACTATGCTGGGGCGAAGAATTGGCCCGATTGGCTCGTGCGCATAACGATGCAAATATTTTATGCATACCATCTCGCTTTATCAACGAAGGTGATGCTGAAAAAATGTTGGCCATTTTTATGACAACCAATTTTGATGGTGGCCGCCATGTGAATAGGGTGAATAAGATCGACTGGCACGGATAATTTCCGTTCCCCACATTTTTATAATTTTTTGGGAGAAAGAAAGGTATTTTTATCCATAAAATATCTTTTAAAAATGCGTATTAAACATTTTGCTTTTGCATTATTGCTATTACCGATAATGGCGAATGCACAGAAGAAAAACAAATCTGCTATCAAGGCGGCTAATGCTGTTACCGTTGCTGATTTGAAAGAACATCTTTACACCATCGCCAGTAAAGAAATGGAAGGCCGCGATACTCCTTCGCCCGGATTGGAAAAAGCAGCGGAATACATTGCGAATTATTTGAAATCGTTGGGCTATGCACCCGGAAATAATGGTAGTTACAAAATGTATTACCCGCTATACCGCGATTTAGAAATTAAATCTACTGTAAATGTAAATGGCGAAACCATTACATTAAATGGCGATTATCAAAATATCAATGGAACGCAGGGTTATGAAAATAAATTTTCAGAAGTAGTATTCGCCGGATATGGAATTAAAGACAGTGCTCGCAATGATTTTGAAGGACTCAACCTGAAAGATAAATTGGTGTTGGTAGTGGATGGTACACCGCCGGGCTATAAACCTTCCGGAAATCAGCGAGGTTTTATGTCGCCTGCAAGCGCATTCGGAAAAATAGGTACTGCTACACAGTTGGGTGCCGCAGCAGTAATGATTGTTTACAACAATTTCCCGCGCAAGCCGATGGCGATGCAAGCAAGATGGTCAACCCGCGACCCAAATGCAGCAGGTACAGCACCTTTTATGGCTATTAGTGTTTCTGAAAAAGTAGCTGAAATAATAATGGGACAAGATGGAAAAGATTTGGCAACAAATGCAAAATCAGGAAATTTTAAATCTAAAACATACTCAGCGGCTGTAAGACTTTCTTACCATAAAGAAATAGAAACTTCTAAAGCCCCAAATGTTATTGCTATAATGGAAGGTGCTGATAAGAAAGATGAATATCTGCTTATAACAGCACACATGGATCACTTGGGTAAAAGAGGTGACAGCGTAATTTATTACGGCGCAGATGATGATGGCTCGGGCACTGTGGGAGTGATGTCTGTTGCTAAAGCATTTGCCGAAGCAAAAGCAAAAGGCAAAGGGCCTCGTCGCAGTGTAGTGATAATGACAGTAAGCGGAGAAGAAAAAGGCTTATGGGGATCTGCTTACTATGCAGAGCATCCTGTATATCCTTTGAATAAAACAACAGCAGATTTGAATATTGATATGATCGGTAGAATGGATGACACTCGCAAAGTAGGCGACTCGACCAATTATGTGTATGTAGTAGGTGATGACAAACTGAGCACTGACTTGAAAAAAATAAGTGAAGGCGTAAATAAGTTATATACTAAAATGGAATTGGATTATAAATTCAACGACCCGAAAGATCCGAACCGAATTTATTTCCGTAGTGACCACTACAATTTTGCAGCGAAAGGCGTTCCGGTAATTTTTTATTATGATGGAATGTTGGGTGCAGACTATCATAAGCCAACAGATACGCCTGACAAAATCAATTATGAACTATTACGAAAAAGAGCACAGTTAGTATTTTATACCGGTTGGGAAATGGCTAATCGTGATGCAATGTTGAAGAGAGATTTGAAATTGGAAGAGCCGAAATAATTTTATTAAAGGCAGGAAGCCATATAACATTAAAAAAACAGCAATTACTTTTTTTAGGTAATAGCTGTTTTGTTTTATAGAAATTGTTTGATACTTTCTATTCTAAGAAAAACACAATTTGACTAACTACTCGAGCTTTTTGAATATAACGTTCTTTAGGCTTTGTGGAAGCGTCTTCTTCGTCATAATATTGGCCTGCAATAGAAATCTGACCTTGCGAAGCGGTTTTTATTTTTCCTAATGATGCATGAGAATCATTGGCAAATTGCTCACCTGCGATGCGTGCATTTTTAGTGCTTTCGGCAATCAACTGTGGTTTGATAGAGTTAAGTTCCGGAAAAGTATAATCGGTGGTTACCGTAGAGGTTAAATCCTTACTGATTAACTCCAATTCGATTTGTGCGGCTTTATCCTCTGTCTTTTTTACATCTTTGGAGTCGATAGAGAAGCTTTGTGTTACATTGTATCTGTCCACTTTTACTTTTACTTGTTTACCATCTGCCCATTCTGTATCATAATATTTCTGACGGTCGCTAACACTTATATTGTTTATGGTGATATCACCTTTAGCAATACCGGTACTTTCTAAATAGGCAGTAATGGCATTCTTTTTATTTTCAGTTGATTTCACAATGTCTTGTAAATTATCACCCGAATAAGAGAAGCTCAAATTAATTGTAGAGGCTGTTGCCGTCATATTCATTTCTGCCAATCCCTTTACAGTAACTACACGGTCTTTGTCGCTAAAAGTTTTAAATCCTTTGTAAATAAAAAAGCCCAATAAGAATAGCCCTAAAAAAATTGAGAGGCTAATGATTCCTGATTTTAACAGTGATTTGTTTTCCATGTTTTATGGTTTGTAATGAGTAATACTTTGTTTAAAAATAATTTTTTGTTGCTGTTATTAAATAGATTGTGGTGGCATTTCTTTTGTATAATTAAATGCAGATGGTAAGTCTGAGCATAAAGTTGCTTTATCAAAAATAAGTTCAAGTTGTACATATTCTATTGATTTGATTCTATAAATAAAAGTGAAATCTTTTTATGAATGACGCTAAATAAAAACCCCGCTACTACTTGTAACGGGGTGAATTTTATCTTTATAGGAACTTAAACTACCAGCCCAAAATCCAAGCAAAGATTAAGGGAGCTACAATAGTAGCATCACTTTCTACAATGAACTTAGGAGTGTTTATATCCAACTTTCCCCAGGTGATTTTTTCATTGGGTACAGCACCTGAATAGGAGCCATAAGATGTGGTAGAATCACTAATCTGGCAGAAGTAACTCCAGAAAGGTACATCATGCCATTCAAGATCTTGATACATCATAGGTACTACACAAATTGGGAAATCACCGGCAATGCCCCCGCCAATCTGGAAGAAGCCAACACCTTTGCCGCCACTGTTTGCACGATACCATTCGGTGAGGTAAACCATATACTCAATTCCACTTTTAACAGTGCTTGCTTTCAATTCGCCTTTAATCACATAGCTTGCAAAAATGTTACCGGTAGTACTGTCTTCCCAACCCGGAACGATAATGGGTATATTTTTTTCTGCAGCGGCAATGATCCAACTGTCTTTAGCATCAATTTCATAATGCTCCTTCAAATCTCCGCTTAAAACGGTTTTGTATAAAAATTCATGCGGAAAATATCGCTCACCTTTAGCTTCAGCATCTTTCCATTGTTTAACTAAGTGCTTTTGCAGGCGGCGAAATGCTTCTTCTTCGGGAATACAAGTGTCGGTTACACGATTGTAATGATTTTCCAATAAATCCCACTCGTCTTGCGGAGTAAGATCGCGATAGTTCGGCACTCTTTTGTAATGAGAATGTGCTACCAGATTCATCACATCTTCTTCCAGATTTGCACCGGTGCAGCTGATGATGTCCACCTTTCCCTGACGAATCATTTCAGCCAAAGAAATACCTAATTCAGCAGTGCTCATAGCGCCTGCAAGTGTAATCATCATTTTACCGCCTTCCAGCAAGTGTTGTTCATAACCTTTGGCTGCATCCATTAGCGCAGCAGCATTGAAATGGCGATAGTGATGTTGAATGAATTGAGAAACGGGTCCTTTGTTCATTTGTTTAAAAATTTAAAGTGACCGCCTTCTGATCCCTACCATCATTGGAAGGGAGACTTTGCGAATAATAAAAAACTGAATTAAAAACCGACCGCAAAAATAATGGATTGAGAAATATTCCGGACGATTTAAAACGGCATAGTTTTATTTAGCTGCCGCTTTATTTTCGGAAGTACTATCTTCTGGCGTATTTGAAAAGTTAGTTTGTTTTTTAGCGTTTGGCTGAAACATACTAAATAAAATAGCTCCCATCATAGCGAAATATAATGTACTGTTTACCGGTTTTGATGTAATCATACACGTTCCCGAATCGCAACCTACATTTTTCCAATAAAGATAGCCGGCCAATGCGCCAACTAATGCACCTGCCGCCGGGAGCCAAAATTGTTTTACAAGCTTTTTAATCATCATTCAATAATTGATTATTGAAAAAATTAATTTACGTAGTTCATTACTTCAAATACACCACCGCCGTTGTAAATATTTTTGATGCCTAATTGATTCAGATAAGCTACAGCCTGCCCGCTTCTATTTCCGCTATGGCAATAAAATACAACCGGAGTATCGCCTAAGTTTTCTATTTCTGTATAGCGCTGGGCAAATTCGCTCAATGGAATATTTACAGCACCTTTCACATGAATAGATTCAAATTCTGCTGTTGTTCTGACGTCAATAAATTGTACGTTGGGTTCCTTTACGAGTTCTGATAGTTTCATTTTATTTTTTTTGTTTCTGTTTTAAAAATGGGATGGTTCATCAACCTTGCTAAAGATTATAAAAGCGTAGTAGGACAAACGTAATTACTCACCTTCAGTCTATTGTTTTCTTTTATAGCACTAAAACCGCCTTTTACTTCAATCAGATTGTTATATCCTCTTGCACGAAGTGTGGATACGAAAATCATTGAGCGATAGCCTCCGGCACAGTGTACATAATAAGTTTTATCCTTAGCCACCTGCAACATTGATTCATTGATATAATCCAATGGTAAGTTTTCGGCATTCAATAAATGCTCACTTAAATATTCACTGTTTTTTCTCACATCTAATATGTTGATGGTTGCATCTTCTGCTTGAATGTCGGCTAATTCATTTGCTGAAATACTTTTGATGCTATCTGTTTCTTTTCCTGCATTGATCCAGCTTTCGATTCCACCTTTTAAATATCCGATTACATTATCATAACCTACTCTGCTAAGTCTGGTCACCACTTCTTCTTCTGTTCCCGGTTCGCAGATTAATAATATTTCCTGTTTAATATCCGGAATCATAGTGCCTACCCAAGGAGCAAAAGAACCTTGCAAGCCAATGTTGATTGAGTTTGGAATAAATGCAGATGCGAATTTCTGTGCATCTCTTACATCGAGCATTAGAGCGCCGCTTTCATTTGCTGCTGTTTCGAACCCATCGGGCGTTAATGCCGATAGTCCACGTTCCAATACTTTGTCTATACTTTCATATCCTTGAATATTGAGCATTACATTCAATGGAAAATAGGAAGGAGGTGCAGTTAATCCCGTAGTTACTTCTTTGATAAATTCTTCCTTGGTCATATCGCTGCGCAAAGCATAGTTCACTTTTTTCTGATTGCCTAATGTGTCTGTTGTTTCTTTGCTCATATTTTTTCCGCAAGCACTTCCTGCCCCGTGTGCAGGATAAACAATAATATCATCAGCAAGTGGCATAATTTTATTGCGTAGTGAATCAAAAAGATGACCGGCTAAAATTTCTTGAGTAAGGTCTGCTTTTACTTTCTGTGCTAAGTCGGGGCGGCCTACATCGCCAATGAATAATGTATCGCCACTGAATAATGCTACATCTTTTCCCTGTTCATCTTTCAATAGATAACTAGTGCTTTCCATTGTGTGGCCGGGCGTATGCAAAACTTTAATCGTTAGTTTTCCAACTTTTAGTTCTTCTCCATCTTTCGCCGAATAAAATTCAAAAGAGGGTTGCGCATTTGGTCCATACACAATAGGTGCACCTGTTTTTTTAGCAAGGTCAAGATGGCCGCTTACAAAATCAGCATGGAAATGGGTTTCCAACACATATTTGATTTTTGCATTGTTGCGTGCTGCTTTGTCAATGTACGGCTGCACTTCGCGAAGCGGATCAATAATCACAGCTGCTCCATCGCTTTCAATGTAATAAGCACCTTGAGCTAAACAGCCGGTATAGATTTGTTCAATCTTCATAGTCGATTTTTGTTTCTGTTAAAATAAATTATACTTCCGGAGTAGTCAGTAATTGCTCATCAATAATCTGTTTGAGTACATGCTTTGGATATGCACCGGCTTCCATCATCGGATCACCATCTACGGGTATGAATAATAAAGTGGGAATACTACGAATACCAAACACCGAAGAAAGTTCCAATTCTTTTTCTGTGTCCACTTTATAAATGACTAATTTTTCTTCGTACTCATTAGCAAGTTCTTCAAGCACCGGAGCTACCATTTTGCAAGGGCCACACCAATCGGCATAGAAGTCGATGATGGCAGGCACTGTGCCTTGATACTTCCAATCTTTTACATTGATGTAATCAAATACTTTTTCCTTAAAATCTTCTGTGGTTAATTTTATTGTTGGCATTTTGAGAATTTTGACAAAATTACTTTAATTGATATTGTAGGGAAGTAACTTTTGTTACTCGAATTAAGCCACATAAAATACTGAAAAAGCAATAAAAATTTTCATATTATACAAATAAGTCAGTATAAAGTTTAGCACCCGGAACAACTGCATATTTTGATAAATCGGTAATGCCTTCTTTGGCCAATACATCTTCATCTATAAAAGTATTGCCGGTACATTCGGTAGATGGTTTACTTAAAATATAATAAGCGGCATCGGCCAAAATATCTGTTGTGCGACTCATATTTGCCAATGCTTCGCCGCCCAATAAATTGCGCACAGCCGCAGTGTCTATCGTTGTTTTTGGCCATAATGAATTAGCAGCAATTTTATCTTTTTCAAACTCCTTTGCCCAACCAATAGTCATCATACTCATATTATACTTCGTGAGTGTGTATGCTACATGTTGTGCAAACCATTTTGGGTTCATATTGATTGGCGGAGATAATGTCAATATATGGGCATTCGTTGATTTTTTTAAATAGGGGATTACAGCCTTAGTCATCAAAAACGTACCTCGCACATTTATGTCATGCATTAAATCAAATCGCTTAGCTTCTGTCTGTTCAGTATTGGTGAGTGAAATAGCGGATGCATTATTGATGAGTATATCAATACCGCCAAATGCTGCTACTGTTTTATCTACTACATTTTGTATCTGCTCTTCAAAGCGAATATCGCATTGCACAGCTTTTGCTTTGCCACCGGCTGCTTCCATCTCGGCTGCAGCTGTGAAAATGGTACCACCAAGTTTTGGATTTTCTTCCACACTCTTTGCAGCGATTACAATGTTGGCGCCTTCTTTTGCTAAGCGTAGGCCAATGGCTTTTCCAATGCCTCGTGTAGCACCGGTGATTAATACTGTTTTTCCTTTGAATGACATATCGTGTAAAATTAATTTTTAATATTCTGGTAATATCGGTTTAGTGCCGGATAATTCATCAATCTGCTTCATTACTTCAGCGTTCAATTTTTCAACAGCATCTAATGATTTTAAGTTTTGCAATAATTGTTCTTTACTTGTTGCTCCAAGAATAGCGGTTGTAACATTCGGATTTTTGATGCACCATGCTATACTCATTTCTGCTAACGAAATGTTTAAAGTTTTTGCAAATGTTGAAAGGGCTTGAACTTTTTTCAAAATATCATCATGCATCCATTGATCTTTCAGCCAGTCAAAACCTTTCAGTCCGAAACGGCTTCCTTCCGGGATCCCATTATTATATTTTCCGGTGAGTAATCCTGATGCAAGCGGACTCCAGATGGTTGTGCCCATTCCTACAGTATTAAAAACCATCAAAAAGTCTTTCTCAATTTTGTTTCGTTCAAAAATATTGTATTGTGGTTGTTCCATAGTTGGGCCAATCAGGTTGAATTGATTGGCTACACGATGTGCTTCCATAATTTCTACACCACTCCATTCGCTGGTGCCCCAATATAAAATTTTCCCTTGCTGAATCAGATGATGCATAGCCCACACTGTTTCTTCAATGGGTGTGTTTTTATCAGGACGATGACAAAGAAATAAATCAAGGTAATCGACGTGTAATCTTTGCAGTGCTTCATTACATGCTTCTACTACATGTTTTCTACTCAGGCCTTTTTGATTGGGTTTGTTTTCTTTTCCGCGCCAGCCAAAAAATACTTTTGATGAAACTACATAAGAACTTCGATCCCAATTTTTATTTTTTAAAACACGCCCCATCATTTTTTCACTTTCACCATTGGCATACACTTCTGCATTGTCGAAGAAGTTGACACCACTGTCATAAGCAATGCCCATCAATTCGTCCGCAAGTCCGTCATTAATTTGTTTGTGAAAACTTACCCAACTTCCAAATGACAAGACGCTCAACTGCAATCCTGTTTTACCCATACGACGGTACTCCATATTAATTTTATTTGAGGCTTGAAGTTATGAAAGGAAAAGGGAATTATTGAGGAAGATCTTAAGTTTTAAGTGGTTGCTATATTGTTTTGGTTAATATAGTTTAACGTAGTTTAAAATTGTTTAAATGAAGTTTGTCGCAAAAACTCTTGGTATTACATCGTGCATTTCAGCCTTAGCGGCAAATGAATTACAAACTGCTCTTTTTGTATTATTTTGGAAAACCATTTTCGGATACTTCAATCGTGCCGATAGGATGGTGAAAAATGATGCTGCTTAAATCTTGTGTAGCGGTAAGTCCGATGGTGCCATTGACCTGCTTTCCGATACCGTGATAGATCGCTTTTTTATCGGTATGAAAAAGTTTGGTGTTTTGATCCCACCAAAGGTCGAGGCATCGGAGTGTATCGCCTGAGCGATTAATGACTAACACACTATCCCAGAGATATACTTTGCTGTAATTCTCAAAATATTTTCCTTGCTTACAATCTAATCGGGTTTCTATTTTTGTGCTATCATCATAAAAATCGCAATGCAGCGAATCGGGGAAATGAGTGTAAACTGTGTCGCCAAATACACGATACATTTTTGGGGCAAGCAGCTTTGCTTTCATTGTTCCATCCTGGCTGAAAAGAGCTTCCACTCCTGTAGCTTCTTCTTGCATCACAACTCGCTTGGTCCAATCATCCAAAGTTTTTTGACTGTTTTCGCAACTAATGAATACAATAGAAGTAGTAAGTGCAGCGAGGGCTAAAGAAATTTTATTTATGAGATGACTGCACATAATAAAAACTCAACAGGTATTTTGCGTCAGCAAATAATCATTAGTCATATTTCCTTTTGCCAAACCAAAGGTCGCTCAAAGAAAAGCCCAATGAGAAACGGAACATGTTTTCACGAAGTTGATTGGCATTGTTACCTCTCTTTCCGTATTCAAATGCAAGATTAATGATTGAGTATTGATTTGGTGCCTGTCTATTTAGTGCAATAGGTAAACCCATTCCGAAAGTAGTCGCAAAACTGTTCATTTTATGACCTACTTTAATATACTCAGGACCAAAACGTAAGCCAAATCGATAGGTTACATTGCTGAAATAATTTTTTGTAGGTACCGGAGTTATTTGTCCACCTATTTTTATTTGCCAATTATTTTGAACGGAATCGGTAGCACCATAAAAGCGATATTTACTCCAATTGTTCATAGTGAAATCGACGCCAAACATCCAGCCCATTTCTTTTCTGTCTTTTATCATAATCACCGGTTTTTGCAATGCAAAACCAAATGTATAAGAAGCAGGCAGTTCAATTTTTCCTTTAATGTTTTTTCTATCTGATACACTGTCCAATCGTACATCACCCAAAGCATCATCAAAAACAAAAGTTTCACGAAGTATATCTTGCGATGCATTTATTTTTTGTCCCCAATTGCCATAAGTGCCCAGGCTTAATGAAATATGTTTGGAAGTATCCAAAGGCATTTTATAGATCAAACCTGCCGTGAAAAATAAACTGTTGAAATTAGTTCTTGTTTCAAAATTTCCTTGCTCATATTGTACGGTATCATTGATGAATGAGCGTTTGCTGCTATAATCTTTTTTACCAAATAACAGGCCGCCATTGATACCCACACTTAGCTTTTGCTCCATGTTTGCTTTGTTGGCGCTTGTTTTATTGAATAAGTCAATTCCGGTACCAAGTGATAATAGATATGCACCACCATCACCTTTAAAAGAAGTTTGTGCACTATCAATTGGTAAGCCGGTAAGCGGATCTTTCAATAATTCGTTTCTATAAATATTATAGCTTATTCTGGACACCGGCTTGAGGCCAAAAGCAAGACCCCAATCTTTTCTAAGCGGAACGCCAATTTGGATATAAGAAAAAAGCGCATTTCCGGCATTAAACTTTTTTTGAGGGTTGGCTTGAAGCAGTGTACGTTGTTCGAGGTCAAGTCCAATGTCTAAGATTGCTCTACCGGAGACTAATTTCTTCGATTTCTGTTCTCTGAACCCCTGAAAATAGGCATAAGAGGCAGGATTGCTGAAATTGATAGTAACGGCATCGGCATATCCGGCACTAATACCGCCCATCGCTCTACTCAAAATATTTGTGGTTGGCGTTAAATCTCCAATGCCAAATCTTGAATAGGGCGAATTGTCCTGCGCAGATGCGCTTGATATAGAATAAATAAATACTATCAAAAATGCGCTACAAAGCTTGTGTAACACATTGATTCTCTTAAGCGTAGTTAACTTCACTAATTGCATACAAACCTTTAAATATTAAATCAGGGTCTGCAAATATCTTGCTTTTGATGTGTGATGCCAAAAACACTATATCTCCACCGGTTAAGACGACGTTAAAGTTGCTGAAACGCTCCCTGTATGCCTCAATAAAACCATCAATTTCTTTCGCCATTCCCAGCACTACGCCCGAGGTAATATTGGTTGTAGTATCGTATCCAATCAGCGGCACATTGGCATCTGCCTTCACCAAAGGGAGCTTTGCAGTGTAATAATTCAGTGATTTTAGCCGCATTTCCAGACCTGGAGATATGCCTCCACCCAAAAATTCGTGATATTTATTGATAAAATTATAAGTAATACAAGTGCCCAGTGCAATCACCAGATTATGACTATCGGGATAAAAATGAACAGATGCCGCAGCAAGTGCCAGACGATCAGCACCAATTGTTTCGGGTTTTCCAACAGGTGATGTGAAAGGCAATTTAGTTTGGTGACTGAGTTTGTGAAAATTAGTATTGATGCTCAGAAATTCTTCAATAGTGGGGTTGTGATTGACCACGGAAGATAAAATAGAGCGTTGCGGTTGATGTATTTTAAAAATCGACTGAATGGTTTCTACCGAATCATCGGCAAGTGAAATCACTTCTTTGATTTCTGCATCATGAAAAATAGCTGCTTTTTTGCGTGTGTTGCCAAAATCAAGACAGAGTGTTGTAGTCATAAAACAAATATAGAGAATCCTGAAAAAAGTGATGGAGTGCTCTTTTTTATCAAATTTTATTCACTTTTAAGCGGTCAGCGCTACTAAGAATGTTTCTAATTGAATCTTATCTGTTGTTTTTGTTTCAGCTAAACATCAAACCCTTTCAAATCTTTAAAATGCCCGTTGAGTTTTATTTTTTCTTTGAGTTGTTCCATGCCATTTAACATAGGTATCGCTTTGGCTAAATATCTTTTGATGTATTCCTGTCTTTGTCGCTCTTCCGGAAATTGGAGCAGGTCGTATTCTTCTTCGATTGATAAGCCTATGTGATGTGCTACTTCATACGCACTAAGCTCATGATCTTCTTTTTTAAAATCTTTATTAACTTTCAAAAGGCGATGCAATTCTCGAATATCGTTCATCAACTTTCGCATTACTTCAGGTTTTCCTTGATTGTACGATTCGGGATAATTCACTATTGCTCCACTGTATAATTTGTCGGGTATTTCTTTGATTAATTCTAAAATGCGAAAGATGCGTAATCCTTCTGTTTTAATGTCTATTTCCCCATTTGCATAAACTTTAGAAACCTCTGTAATCTTAACAATAGAACCGTAATCTTTTAGTTTTTTATCAATTACAGTTGGAATACCAAATACTTTATTCTGTACATGACATTCCATAATTAACTGTCGATACCGCATTTCAAAAATATGCAGATTCAGTTGTTCGCCCGGATACACCACTACATTCAAAGGAAATATGGGAATAAAATTAGTCATGCTGCAAAGGTAGTGGAGGTTTTATGTTTTAAGTAGAAAGTTATAGGCGATAAGTAGCCTGCCAGGAGATTGGCAGGTTTATTCGTTACTTTTTATTATTGTTATTTAGTGTTGCCAAGTTTTGATATTTCTTTTTAGTATAATAAGCCATCATCGCTGCACATTGATAGCCTGCTCTGCCATCCAAAAAACCAAGTTTCAATAAATAGGAGCTCAAGAATGCTACAATAGGAGAAAAATAAAGGTTCATAAATCTTGGCTTTTTGCCTTGATTGAAATATTTCTGTGCGCCCAAAAGTGCATAGCGTTTCATTTTTTCTTTGTAATCGTTCATGTCTCGCCAAGTATGATGCAATACAAAGCCTTTCAAGGTAATTTCTTTAGGTGCTTTGGGTAATATTAAACTTTCATGAACTTCTGCTTCATCCCAGCTTACGCTGTTGCGAGAAAATAATCTTATATGCGTGTCATTTCCCCAATCGCCATAGCGTATTGGTTTATTTCCTAAAAAATTTCTGAAACGTAATCGATAAATATGTTTTTCACTTTCGGGCATCCAATTCGTTAGCGTTGCTTTTAGTTCGTCATCTATTGTTTCATCAGCATCTAAGCTAAGAATCCAATCATACTTTGCCATTGCGTTGGCTTTGTTTTTTGTTTTTCCAAAGCCTTCCCATTTTCCTTCAATTAATCTAATTGAAAATTGTTTGACCACATCCTGTGTGCCGTCCGTGCTGCCATTGTCATACACTATAATATCATCTGTGATGGCTGAAAGGTGCTGCAATGTGTTGCCAATAACACCGGCTTCATTTTTACAAATAATAACAATAGAAAATTGTGACATAGCAGTGCAAAGATTACATCTTTTCGGCCGAAAGCCATTTCCACCAACATAATATTACGAATGTGTAAATAAAAACACCCATCTGTACTTCTAATCCAATATCAAAAAGAAAACTAAATGCTGCCATTGTATTTATTATCCACCAGCTTAATCGCTCTCTTGTTTTTACAAAAAATGGTATGAGCATTATAGTCGTAAAGATTATGAAGCCAAGTATTCCTGTGCCAGCGCCATAGAGCATCCATTCGGATGAAGGCAAAATATTATCGCCTTGCTGCATTTGAGGATATTCTTTTTCATAAAAATTATTCGCTGCTTTTTGAATATCACCAAAGCCAACACCTGTGACTGGATTTTCTTTTAAAATATTCCATCCGGCTTTTATTGAGATTACACGCATTGCGTCATTACCACCGGGCAGATAATGAGCTTCTTTAAAATATCCAAATTCATAGAATAGATATTTCATGCGATTTTGAAAACTGGGTAGAGCAAAATATGCAATGAGCGGAAGAATGATTATTGATGAAATCAGTAAGAGCGAATAACGGGAGCTTCTTTTTTTAAAAATGAAATAGACCGCAGTAACAATCATTGCGAGATAAAACGAAATGATACCGGTGCGAACGGCAAGGATATGAAGATAAATAATTAGCCAAGCTGCTGCAACGAGGTAGAGCCAACGAAATCGCTGTTTGTTTTTAAAAAATAAATAGCCGCTCATCCATGCTGCAACGGCTACCATCCAACTGAATCGGACACGATCCTTTTCTAATGGGGTACATAAGCTTTTAGCTTGTAAATAGCCGGCGTTTACTTCTTGTATATTGTTTAGATATTGAAAAATGCTCCATGCGCTACCGGCACATACAAGTAAAATTGAAAAATAGGCAAGTAGTTTATATTCTTTTTTAGAAAATTGAAATGGTGTGGCAAATGCAAAGGGTAATAATAGGAGTGGAAGTTTTACACGAACAACGTCTAACCATGCTTCTTTGTTTATGCTCCACAATCCGGAAATAAATGGCAGAAGAAACAACAGACTCATGCCCCACAAAAGAGGATGCTTAAAAAATGTTGTTATTTGTTTTTTGTGTTGCTGGTGTGTCAATGAAAAAATAACGAAGCCGAACATAAAAACAGACAAAGCGACTCTCGAGATAAATAGCGATGCCAACATGGCCATACTGCAATAAAAAAGTATGTTGGAACGGCTTATTTTCACTGAAGATTTTAATTTTTATCTATTGCAAGATACAAGCAGTAAAATAAATATGTAAGTTGCGACATAATTTAAGTAAGAATGGACTGGCAACTGCTGCTTCAGCAAATACAAAATGGTGATGTAAAAACATTGGCACGTTGTATTTCTTTGGTAGAAAATGAACTTGCGGGTTATGAAACATTGTTGCAGCAACTTCCATCATCACAAACGAAAATAATCGGATTGACCGGCCCGCCCGGAGCAGGCAAAAGCACTTTAGCTGATGCATTAATTGGATTGCTCGTTGATGAAGGGAAAAGAGTCGCTGTGCTTTGTGTAGATCCATCTTCGCCATTTAATCTTGGTGCAGTGTTGGGCGATCGCATACGCATGAGCGATTGGTACACGCATCCAAATGTGTTCATCCGTTCTTTGGCCACACGAGGCAGTATGGGTGGATTGCACCCAAAGATTATTGAAATTACTGATGTGTTAAAAGCAGGACATTTTGATTGTATCATTGTAGAAACAGTAGGAGTAGGGCAGAGTGAAATTGAAATTGCAGGCCTTGCTGATGTTACCGTAGTGGTGTTAGTGCCCGAAGCAGGCGACGAAATACAAACGATGAAAGCAGGGTTGATGGAAATTGCCGATGTGTTTGCTGTCAATAAAGCTGATCGCCCTGATGCAGATTTGTTTGTAAAAAATTTGCGGCAGATGCTTGCTCCTACATTTAGTAAACACTATGATGAAGTATCTGTAATAAAAACTATTGCTTCGCAAAAAGATGGTGTGAAAGAATTGCTACGTATCGTGATGAATCGTTTACAGAAATCACATATCAATGATAGAACATTTTGGTTGCTGGCCGAAAAAGCATTTTATCTGATTGAGCAAAAAAGAATGAAGGATATCAATAAGGCTAACTTGAAAAAGGAAATTGAAGCAGGATTTCAAAAAGGAAATTTTAATTTATACAAATTTATAGCGGATAAATAATGTTTGCGTGAAATGACCTGTGTTAATCGTTTTAGTCAGATTGCTTATTATATTTCTATACAAAACATAGTTGTAGTAGGTAATGGTTTTTCAATGTTTTATTATTAAGATAAATATTGATCTTCGTATAGATTTTTCAATAATAATGTAGTTGTTTTGTAAATAGGTGTTATGACTTTTTTTGAGCAAATATTAGAATGGGACAAGTCGGCTTTCTTTTTCATCAATAATAAATTGAGCAATCCCTTCTTTGATTTTCTGATGCCTTATATCCGAGATGCGAAGAATTGGATTCCATTTTATATTCTTTTATTAATCTTTCTCCCATTAAAGCACAAGACTAAAGGTTGGTTTTGGGTTTTGTTTGCAATATTAACGGGTGTTTGCACCGATATTATCAGCAGTCATATTATTAAACAAAATATATGGAGGGTGCGCCCTTGTGGCGATTTGAGTATAGCAGAACATGTAAGGTTTTTAGTTGCTTATTGTCCGCAAAGCTCAAGCTTTACATCCTCACATGCAGCCAATCACTTTGGTCTTGCTGCCTTTTTGTTTTTTACATTGCGCAAATATTATGGTAGGGTTATCTGGTTGATTTTATTATGGGCATTCCTGATTTGCTTTGCACAAATTTATGTTGGCGTACATTATCCGGGTGATATCATTGGAGGATCGTTGGTAGGTGTTTTGTCAGGCCTTTTGATGTCAAAAATATTTAACAGATATTGGTATATCTCAAAAAAGAAAGATGAAACTAAATAAACCGGTTATTCAATTTATTTTTAAGTAAAAAGTTATGTTGCGAAAAATCGTTGCTATCGGACCGGAAAGTACAGGAAAGAGTACACTGTGTGCACAGTTGGCAAGTCATTATGAAACAATATGGTGCCCCGAGTATGCAAGAGAATATTTATTGACTAATGGTACGAATTATAGCTATGATGATTTACTGACTATTGCCAAAGGGCAATTAAACCTTGAAGCAGAATATACTGCTTCGTTAAAAACACATTCCTTGCCGCTTCTAGAATCCGGAGGAAGTATTCCTTTGTTTATTGATACCGATATGTATGTAATGAAAGTTTGGTGCGAATTTGTTTTTGGAAAATGTCATCGTTTTATATTAGATAATATCATTGAAAAAAAATATGATTTATATCTGCTCTGCAATACAGATCTTCCCTGGGTAAAAGATGAATTAAGAGAATATCCTGATTTTAAAACTCGTGAAAAACTCTTTTCTATTTATAAAGATATTTTAATCAATCAGCAAGTGCCTTGGGTTGAGATTAAAGGTACGGAAGAAGAACGTTTGCAAATAGCTATTGATGCTGTAGATCGGCTTCTAAAAAAATAGTTGCTATTTTCGTTTTATCATGAAGTCCTTTTTACAAAGAAATCATCGTCTTGTTTTTTATACTGCTTGGTTATTTCTAACGCTTGCCCAATCGGGGCTTACAGAATTACAAGACGATGAAGCCTACTACTGGGTTTATTCCCGGTTTTTGGACTGGGGCTATTTTGATCATCCTCCTATGACGGCTATGCTGGTGAAAATGGGGTATGCTGTTTTTCACAATGAGTTGGGTGTTCGTTTACTTTTTGCCATACTTAATTTATGTTCATTTTTGATAATAGAACAATTAATAGAAAAGAAAAATTCTATTTTGTTTTATGGCATAGTCTTATCCATTGCTGTTTTTCAATTAGCCGGATTCAATGCAGTGCCGGATACGCCATTGATTTTTTTCACCGCATTATTTTTTTGGTGTTTTAAAAAGTATCAACAACGGCAATCTACATGGCATACATTCTTGTTGGGTTTTATATCAGCACTTTTATTGTATAGTAAATATCATGCGGTATTAATTATACTATTCACTTTTATTTCTTGCGCCAAACTTTTTACTCGTTATCAAACTTATATGGCCGGTTTGATTGCTTTACTGCTCTATGCGCCACATCTTTGGTGGCAATATCAGCACGATTGGGTAAGCTTTCGTTATCATCTATTTGAAAGCAATGTAAATCCATACAAAGTATCATTTTCTGTTGAATACATAATTGGGCAATTCTTACTTGCCGGACCAATTGCAGGGTTTATATTATTACCAGCAGCATTTATCTATAAACCACAATCGGCATTTGAGAAAGCTTTAAAATTCACCATGATTGGAATTTTTGGTTTTTTCTTTTTGAGCTCTTTTCGCGGCAAGGTAGAAGCAAACTGGACATCGCCTGCATTAGTTTCGATAATCATTCTTGCGCATCAGTATTTGAATGAAAAAACAATATGGCAACGGATTTTTTTAAAAACTGTTCCGATTTCATTAGCAGTCATTTTATTATTTCGTATTGCTATGATTGAAGATGTTTTTCCTTTGAAAGCCATCAAGCAGCGTTATCATAGCTGGAAATATTGGCCGCAGTATATGAAACAAAAGACGAATGGTAAATACATTGTATTCAATAATTCTTATCAGCGGGCTTCAAAGTATTGGTTTTATTCCGGTCAGATGACGTATTCGCTAAACTTATATAAGCAACGAAAGAATAATTTTAATTTTTGGCCAATCGAAGATTCTTTATTGGGCAAACCGGTTTATGTTTTGGATAAGTATGATCTATGGCGTTTTCCGGATTCTTTAAAAACTCCATTGGGCTACATCGGATACCGGTTTGATTCTTCTTTTATTTCCTTTGCCAAAATTCAAGTAGAAGTTACAAACGATAAATTAAAATGTAATCAAGGAGATTCTATACTTTTACAATACAAATTTCAAATCCCTGAAAAACATACTCAATTCATTCAGTCACATCAAGCATTAAATGACACGACAAGAATTGGTGTATTGGATAATGAAGGCATTTGGATAAAAGATATTTTCACAAAAATTTCTTTGCACGATGTTGTAAATAATCCAGCGGGGATTTTAAAGTTATACCCTGATTTGCCTTCGGGAAATTATCAATTACTATTTGCCATCAATAGTGGTGCAAATTATCCAACTCATAACAGTCGAAAAATAAAATTACAAGTGCAGTAGGTTTTACAAGCTATTTATTTTGAGCTGTACCAATCAGATTTTGGATATCCGGATCCGAAGATAAATTGTTCATTTGTTGCTGCACCCATTGAGCTTTTTTTGATACATAGCCGGATAAAGGTTTTACCGTATATCGTTTTGGGTTGGGTAAGCAAGCTGCGATCATTGCAGCTTCATTCTGAGTAAGTAATTGTGCAGGTTTATTAAAATATTTTTGTGCTGCCATTTCAATTCCAAAAACTCCATCACCCATTTCTATCACATTTAGATAAACTTCAAGTATTCTTTTCTTACCCCATATCAGTTCTATCATAAAAGTAAAATACATTTCCAATCCTTTTCTGAAATAACCGCCGCCTTGCCATAAAAATACATTCTTGGCTACTTGCTGGCTAATGGTACTGGCGCCACGTCGTTTGTTATCATGCTCATCATTGTATTGAACAGCCTTCTTTATACTTTTCCAGTCAAAGCCGCTATGGTCCGGAAAAGTTTGATCTTCTGAAGCGATCACTGCAAGTTTTGCATTGGGCGAAATATTTTTACTATTAATATAATTTCTAGCAAGCCCATGCCCGCTTGCCCAACTTACAAACTGAGTAATAGTGATCGGCGGATTCACCCATTTGAAAAGGATGATGCAAAAAAGTTGAAAGATGAAAAGCCAGAAGAAGACTTTTTTTGTCCACTTCCAAATTGATTTTAAAATCGGTTTAGATTTATTATTTTTTTTATCAGATGTGGTCGCCATAGAATAAAAGCCCCCAAATCAAGGCAATGCCAAATATAATCAGTAAGGCGCCATTGATGCGGTTAAGTAAATGAATATTGTGTGGCGTAAGCCGATTACGAATTTTCCCTGCTAAAAAAACTTTTAAAATATCTGTACTCAGCATCCATACTAGGCAGGTTATAAATGCAACTAATTTGTGGTTTAAGCTATTGCCGATGACAACAGTAGAAGCATAAATCCAAAATACAAATACGGAAGGGTTCAGCGTATTCATAAAATATCCGGAGAAAAATACTTTGGCGTAATCACTTTTTTTGAACGAGAGTATTTGTTTCCCTTGATCATCCACTTTTACTTTTTTGAAAAAAAGGTAATATATACCTAACGTCATTAAAAATATACAACCGGCAATACCAATAATGTTTTTATGTTCTTTCATTTCGGCAAACAACTGTGTAAACAGGTTGACCAATAAGACCATTGTAATATCGCTTGCTGATACGCCAAACACAAAAGCAAGACCGCCTTTGTGCCCATTGCTTAAACTTTGCTTGATAATTGTAAATAAGACAGGCCCCACAGAAATACTCAATATCAGGCCAAGTGTCAAACCCTTTAAAATTGCTTCGGTCATAAATAAAACGATGACTAAAAGTAATTAACCTTAATGAAAAAAATGAAGTATTGGATAAAAATGATTTTATAAAGAGCCGGATGCTAAAAAACGATTCCAGTCTTCCAGCATTTTTCCTTTCATCACTCTTGGAAATTTATGCTGACTTCCCAGTTTCCCTTTCAGTTCCATGAATTTTAAGAATTGCTCCTCAGGTAGTATTTCTAAAAATACTTCTTTCAAAGCACTATCTCTTTCTGTTGCATAATCATCGTTCAGCGCTCTTAAGTTTTCATCAATTCGTTTTCTGATTTTTTCTGTATCTACTTTATCATTGGAAGCGATATACCAGCGATGGGCGAAGAAGTTTTGATAAGGAAAGCCCACAACTGTAAATTCGGGAATACTGATGTTAAACTCTTCACTAACCAACTGAATCGCTTTATTCATGTTTTCAACACTCAGGTGTTCTCCGGTAAGGCTCAAAAAGTGTTTGATACGACCTGTTATAGCTACTTCATTTTTTTCAATGTCAACAAATTTTACTGTATCACCGAGTAAATAGCGCCAAGAACCTGCATTGGTGCTCATCACTAAGGCATACTCTTTACCTTCTTCTACTTCGTGAATCATTTTTGCGTCAGGATTGGCAACTACATTTCCTTCTGTATCAAAATTCTTTTCATCAAAAGGAATAAATTCAAAAAAGATATTATTGTTGAGAATTAATTGCATGCCTTTTGCTTGCTCACGAGTTTTATACCCGACAAAACCTTCACTTGAAAGATAATTTTCTATATAAACGATTGGTTTACCCAAAAGTTTTTCAAATCCTTTTTTATAAGGTTCGAAAGAAACTCCACCGTGAACAAAGAAGCTAAAGTTGGGCCATATTTCATGTATGTTTTTTACTTTGTATTGTTCAATAATCATTTCCATACACATCTGACACCATGCGGGCACACCTACTATGTATCCGATGTCCCATTCTTTTGCGTGTTCAACTATTTCATTTAGTTTTTGATTCCAGTCGCCAAGTGCCGCTATGCGACCACCGGGTTTATAAAAACTTTGAAACCAAAAAGGTCTTTTCTTGGCAAGAATTCCACTTAGATCGCCTGCATACCAGCCTGCATTTCCTTTTTTCAAATCTGTACTGCCACCAATCATTAAAAAGCCTTTGGTCATTGCTCTCTTATTGGCTTCTTGATAGTTCAATAGGCTCAGAAGTTGGCGTATATAATTTATGGTGTTGCTTTTTAAAAGCTCTTTGGTTACAGGTATATATTTGCTCGCCGCTTCGGATGTGCCGGAGCTAAGTGCATAATATTTTATTTTACCCGGCCAGGTTACATCAGGAACTCCATCTAATGTTTTTACCCACCATTCATTATAGATTTTATTATAATCATGTATGGGCACTAAATCCTGAAATTTTTTACCTGCATGTTTGCTCAACAATGCTTCATCAAAGCGGTAATGCTGTCCAAATGCTGTAAATCGTGCTTTACGAAGTAATTTTTTTAAAACTTTTATTTGTTGCCTTCGTGGGTCATTGGGCGGTATGCGTAATGCAGCTGCTAATGCACGAGGAAGCTTTATATCAATGATATTAGCCATTTAATAGTTGGTGGATGAAGTTACGAAGATATTACTTTAATAAAAGGATTAACCACCAAGCCTTCGATATTTTTTAAAAATCAATCCAATATCAATCATCGGTTTGTATTCTTTGGCATACCAGTAGTCCACTCTTTTTAAATTTTCTGTTTGAAAAAAATTCATTGTATTGATTATCGTTCCATTGCATCCTAATACACCTTTGCGAAGGTTGGGTAAAGATTTGTCGTTGGAAATATATCCTATCCAAGTTTTTTTCATAGATAATACAGATAAGCAATTGGAAAAAAAGGAAATAGGTTTTTTGACAATTATAAACTGAATCGGAAACGTAATAAGCCCAATAAAAGAAACCATTACATCAATCAGTCGTTTCATGCGTTGATAATATGGATGAGCAATATTATAACCGTTCTCCTTCGAAACTGCTTCACCGGAGCTGTCTTTGGAATCGCTGCCTACAATACTGTTGCTTCCGGATGAGTAAAGTTTTACTTTTATGTTTTTGGCGATAGCGGGTATTATGTTGATGATGTCTTTGTAGGTTAAATTGCCTTCACAAATAATCAATTCTTTAAACGGCAATGTGGTTGATAATTGCATTAAATCTTTAAAATGCCCCATCGAAGTTGTATCCGATTCAGAAACCGCTACACGACCTAATATTTTTTCTTTCAATCCGGCTTGTATGATAATGGCGGAACATTTTGCATATTCCTCTTCTGAGCCAACGATCAAGATGTTGCTGCTGTCTTCATTATTGCTTAGTTCGGTTAATGCACCTGTTTGGATTAGTATCCATCTTAATACTGTAATGAGCAAAAATGCAAGGATGGAACCAAATAATAAAATACCTCTTGAAAAACGAAGGTTCTCTGGAAGTAGTGAGTAGGCTGCCAATAAAATTATTATTGCAAAAAGCATTGATCGTGCAAGTCCTGATTGTTTATAACTGCGATCGTACAAGCCGGCATAGTAGGCAGCGGTTAAATAGAGTAATGTATAAGATGGAAATGCAATCCAGATCAACCGTTCTTCAAATGAAGTTTCCGGTCGTATCCATTCGCCCCAGATCCATTTTGTCAATAAAAAGGATAATAATATCAAAACGGCATCTATCAATGGTAAGCCTATGCGCCGAATAAAATGACCTGTCGCTGAGAATATGGCACGAAGCCAGATGCCTGCATGAATTAACAAATTAAAAGCACCGGCTCTACCTCCGCTATAATGCTTTTTTACAAAAACACTCATTGCATTGTAGAACATTCGCACATAGTTCATACTGCCTTTTCTTGTACTCTCGCCTTTAAAGTGAATAATAGAGCTATCGGGAAAATAATAATTTTTATATCCTGATTTCTGAATACGATAACTGAGATCTACATCTTCGCCATACATAAAAAATCGCTCATCAAACCCGCCTGTTTTATCCAGCACTTCTTTTCGGATCATCATAAATGCGCCAGCCAATACATCTATTTCATTGGCTTTGTCTTGTGCCAGATGTCCTAAGTGATATTGAGAAAAGGTTTTGGATTTTGGAAAGAGTTTTGCAAAGCCAAATAACTTGTATAATGAAGTCAGCGGTGAAGGAAAAGCTCTTTTTGATTCTTTTAAAAACTTTCCGCTACCATCAATCATTCTAATGCCAAGCGCACCTGCATCAGCATGTTGTGTAAAAAATTGGATACACTTTTCAAAACAATCTTCGGGAACAATGGTGTCCGGATTTAAAAATAGAATATAATTACCGGTAGCAATATTTAAACCTTGATTACAAGCTTTAGCAAATCCACAATTTTCTTTATTTTCTAAAAAATTTACGTTTGCAAATTTTGGTTTTAAATATGCCATACTGCCATCGGTAGAGTTATTATCTACCACAATTATTTCAGCTCGCATATTCTGAATTGCTTTTTGGACAGAAAACAGACATTGCTCCAGAAAGTGCTTTACATTATAATTTACTATGATAACTGATAGCTGCATGTAGAAAGCTTCAAAGCTAAAAGCAAATACTGACATTTTCAGCTCTTCTATCTGAAATCTGCCTTTATCTTTGCTGATGCTTAAACCAACATTGATTCAAGCCTGCAAAGCAGGCGCTGCTGAAATACTAAGGTTTTACAATGGAGAATTTAAAGTAAGCAATAAAGAAGGAGTCAATAACTTAGTTACCGAAGCAGATCATGCATCGGAAAAAGCTATTATTAATATAATTAAATCAACTTTTCCCGATCATCAAATATTAAGCGAAGAAATCGGAGCATTGGAGCAGAATTCTGCATACAAATGGATAATTGACCCTATTGACGGCACAATTAATTTCGCTCATGGTATTCCGCTTAACTGCGTTTCTATTGGTATAGAAAAAAATGGCGAAATGATTATGGCAGCAGTTTACAACCCACATTTGAATGAATTGTTTTTTGCTGAAAAAGGGAAAGGCGCAACATTGAATGATAAACCAATTGCAGTAAGCCAACAAACACAGACAATAAAATCATGTTTGGTTACCGGTTTCCCATATACATATATTAACACACCGAACGGGCCACTTGAGATATTCGAACGCTTTATCCGAAAAGGAGTTCCTGTAAGAAGATTGGGCTCTGCAGCCATTGATCTTTGCTGGGTAGCTTGCGGCCGCTTTGACGGGTTTTATGAACACAAATTAGAAGCTTGGGATAGTGCAGCCGGATACTTAATTGTAGAAGAAGCAGGCGGCACAGTGACAGATTTTAATGGAAATAAATTTTCTCCTTACCAACATCGTGTATTAGCTACCAATGGCAAAATACATAACGAAATGCTGGATATTATTAATAATAGAAAACAATTATGAGTAACAGAACTGAAATATCTTCACTCGGAGAGTTTGGCCTCATCGAGCATCTGACAAAAAATATAGAACTGCAAAATGCTTCGTCAGTATTGGGCGTAGGTGATGATGCAGCAATTATTGATCATTTCGGAAAGCAAACCGTTGTAACCAATGATTTGCTTATTGAAGGTGTTCATTTCGATTTATCCTATACACCATTAAAGCATCTCGGTTATAAAAGTGTGATTGTAAACCTGAGTGATATATATGCTATGAACGCCATACCAACTCAAATTACTTTAAGTATCGGCATCAGCAACCGATTCAGTGTTGAGGCTTTGGATGAATTTTATGAAGGCGTTTATCTGGCTTGCCAGAAATATGGTGTCGACTTAATTGGTGGCGATACTACTTCATCACAAAAAGGATTGATTATCTCCGTAACGGCTATCGGCGAAGTAACGCCTGATAAATTTGTAAAACGAAGTACTGCACAAAAAGGAGATTTGATATGTGTGAGCGGTGATTTAGGTGCTGCTTATGTTGGATTACTATTCTTGGAAAGAGAACGAAAAATATTTCAGGAAAGCCCCGGTGTACAGCCTGATTTAGAAAATGAAACTTACGTAATCGGCAGATTATTGAAGCCAGAGGCACGCAAAGACATAATAGAATTTTTATCTGCAGAAGAAATATTGCCTACAGCAATGATCGACATCAGTGATGGGTTAAGTTCTGAAATACTTCATATATGTAAACAAAGTAATCTTGGCTGCGTACTTTACGAAGAAAAAATACCTATTAATGAAAATATGAAGAAAGCTGCTTTCAAATTTGAAATAGATCCTACAGCTTGTGCGTTAAGTGGTGGAGAGGATTATGAACTTTTATTTACGATTCCTCAATCTGAATATGATAAATTGGTACTGAATGAGCAAATAAGTGTAGTAGGCTATATGACAGAGCCCGAACAAGGTGCTCATATTGTTACGAAAGGAGGAGGGAAACATAAAATTACTGCTCAAGGTTGGAATCATCTAAACCATTAAGTATATTACAGTCCGTACAAAATGAAAATCTCCTTTTATTATTTTTTTCTGCTTGTGTTTTTGACAGGTTGTGGTGTTGCAAAACAATCTTATTCGCCTTCGAAAAAATATAGCAAGCGACAAGTAGAAAATGATTACACATTATATAGAGAAATTCTTGAAGCACAACATCCAAGCCTTTACTGGTACACCAGCAAAGACAGTATGAATTATTTTTTTGATGTTGGAAAAAGCAGACTAAAAGATTCAATGACTGAGCCGGAATTCAGAACAGTGTTGAACTATGTAACGGCGCAAATTGGTTGTGGACATACTACTACTCGTGCTTCGAAGCAGTTTACAAAGTATTTGAATAAAGCCCCACTTGGAAAAATATTTCCATTGAGTTTTAAGATGTGGCCGGATA
Organism: Bacteroidota bacterium; assembly: GCA_018268055.1. Classification (GTDB taxonomy): domain Bacteria; phylum Bacteroidota; class Bacteroidia; order Chitinophagales; family Chitinophagaceae; genus JJ008. Next base: position 185,701 of record JAFDXF010000076.1, on the reverse strand, counting down.
CAGCAGTAGTGAATGCAAACCTGAACAGAAAAGATTCTATTTTCAAGCGTGGCACGGTGATTGAAAAGATAAATGGCGTTGCTACAAATGTTATTATTGATTCATTATTCAAATATGTTTCTACTGATGGCTATAACACTACTCATAAATATCAACGACTGAGTTCGTTTGGTTCTTTCGGCGGCACTTATACAGCAGTGTTCGGGCCTTTTGAAAAATACACAATAGATTATATAGATGAAGCAGGAGTGCAAAAATCCAATACTATTCCAATTTTTAATGCAGCAGCAGATACAATAGGGCGTGCTGCATCCCAACAGCCTAAAGTGCTTGTGCATCAGCCTACGCGTAAAGAACGAAGATTAAGAGATTTGAGTAATAATCGTTTATTGAAAATAGATTCTGTAAACAAAGTGGCCATGATGAGTCTTGCTACGTTTACTAAAAACTACCATCTTCAAAAATTTTTTAAGACTTCATTCAAAACTTTAAACAATAATCATATCAGTCATCTGATTATCGATGTTAGAAACAATGGCGGCGGAAGTGTTAGCAATTCAACTTCTTTAAGTCGTTATTTGACGGATCATAGCTTTAAGATTTGCGACACACTTTTTTCTGTCAAGCGAAAAACACCCTATCATAAATATATAAACGGATACTTCTGGAATCGTTTGTTTATGACTTTGTTTACAAGGAAAAAGGCAGATGGTAAATTTCATTTCTCTTATTTTGAAAGACATTATTTCAAACCCAGAGCAAAAAATCATTATGACGGTAAAGTATATGTACTTACGGGCGGTAATTCATTTTCGGCAACTACCTTATTTGTTACCTCAGTCAAAAATCAAAAGAATGTAACAGTGATAGGGGAAGAAACCGGTGGAGGTGCTTATGGTAATTCGGCATGGCTCATACCAGAAGTTACACTGCCCGAAACGGGAGTGCGATTCAGACTTCCATTATTCCGAATGGTGATCAATACAGATGTTCCTAAAAATGGAAGAGGTATTCAGCCGGATGTTTTTTCCGGACCAACGGTAGCAGATGTTATAAGAGGAACAGATTACAAATTGGATAAAGCAATGGGATTGATTGAGAAAGATAAGGATAAGAAACAATAATCTACTGCTCACATTCGAAATAGAGGATGATTCATTTGTCTGATATTTACGAAAATAGAAATACAATTATGAAGATGCTGATTTAAGATTAACGGTAAATTCATAAAAGTTACTTTTGCAGTTGTGCTTACTTCCTATTACAATCCTTTTTTAAATAACAAAATTGAAACGGATAAGTGTTTTCTTACAGGATTAGATCACACAGATGAGAATGCAAGAATAAATATTTTTCCTGACTGGGTAATAGATCGCTTTAATTTACGAGGCAAGAAATTTAAAATGATTGATCAGGTTTCTTCTATTACTTACGAAGAAATGACCTTACCCTGTTCAGAAAAAGTACTCCGCGCATTTGCCGATTTGGAAAAAGAAGTACAGCTCGCTTTTGCTGAAGGATTTGAAACAATGCGATCTCTTTCTGAAGAAAAACTATTTCTTTGGATCGGAAAATTGGTCTATGGAATATTATATCACGATTTATTGTTAGAAGAAAAAAGTCAGAAAAAGAAAGATAAAGAACTTCGATTATCTTCAAGATTACAAGAAAAGTTTAGTTTGTTTCATTTGATGCTTCAGTCTGCTGTTTATCCTGTTCGGTTTAAAGGGCTTAAGCCATGGAGTATTGCTGTGGTAAGAGATAAATATTCAAAAGATATTTTTCACTATCGGGATAATCCAATTAATCTTGCTTTTTCACTTGGCGTAAACGGCTTTGGTATTATTGCTTGTATTCAAGACAATGGATTAGTAAAAAAAGAACTAGAGCCACTTCTTAATCAAATCAATGACAATGATCTTCATCCAATTCAGTTTGAAGAATTATGCGCTCGATTTCATTACTTAAATTACTTGTTGCGATATAAGGTGCAATATAATATTACAGAAGATGAAACAGGGGTAACAATTGAATCACTGCCCATAAACAATAATTACACTATGCCTTTATTTGCTCATTGGGATGAAAAGACTTATGCGCAATTATTAGCTGTTTATTGGGAGCCATGGGGTTTTACTACACAAAACATAACCAAGTTCCCGGAGGGTGTAGTTACTTATCTTGAAAATGAATATACTGGCGAATTAGTTGACTCATTATCTATCACATTACCCTATTAATTTGAAAATAGTAGTGTAATATATTTCAAATGATTTCTTAAAGCCTATTTCATTATAAAGGAGAAACAGATTTCTTTACGCTTTTTTCAAATCTGGCAGCATCCATGTAATGAGCCCGATTAGAGGTAGAAAAGCACACACATGGTAAACAAAATAAATGCTAGTTGCATCGGCCAACATGCCTAGCAATGCGGAGCCTAAACCGCCCATTCCAAAAGCAAATCCAAAAAACAACCCTGATACCATCCCAATTTTACCGGGCATTAATTCTTGTGCATAAACAAGAATAGCCGGAAAGGCTGAAGATAAGATTAAGCCGATGATCACACTCAGCACTGCTGTCCAGAATAAACTGACAAAAGGAAGCAGCAAAGTGAAAGGCGCCACGCCAAGAATAGAAAACCAGATTACATATTTACGTCCATATTTATCACCTAAAGGGCCACCCAAATAAGTGCCAACAGCAGCTGCCAAGAGAAAGGCAAACAGAAATAATTGCGAGTGTTGAATACTGATATGAAATTTATCAATGAGATAAAATGTATAGTAACTGCTGATGCTAGATAGATAAAAATATTTTGAAAAGATAAGAACCAATAAAATCGCAACAGAAGTATGTACTTCCTTTTTGGAGAGAGTTGGATGTATGTTTTTGTTTGCTACATTTTTAGTATTCATTTTTATTTGGCCGATACGAATCTTAGCCCACTTACCCACATGAATCAATATCATTATAGCGAGCAAAGCTAAAACCGCAAAATAGGCAGCATGACTACGCCCATATCGAACAATTATCAATGCAGCAAGCAAAGGACCAACTGCTGTTCCTGTGTTGCCGCCCACTTGAAAAATAGATTGTGCAAGACCCCTTTTTCCACCAGATGCCAAAAATGCAATTTTGGATGACTCCGGATGAAAAACAGAAGAACCTGCGCCAATCATAGCCACTGAAAAAAGAATTAAATGAAAGCTATTGGCAAACGAAACAAAAATTAATCCTGCTAATGTGATGCACATGCCAATTGCCAGAGAGAATGGTTGAGGTTTTTTATCAGTATAAGCACCAACAAAGGGTTGTAAAATACTTGCAGTTAATTGAAAGGTGAGTTGAATTAAACCTATTTGAGCAAAATTTAATGCAAAACTGTTTTTTAATATAGGATAAATAGAAGGTATTAAAGACTGAATTGTATCATTCAGCATGTGCGAAAAACTTATGCTGAATAAAATTCCGTAAGCAGTAGCTTGTTGTATAGACGTAGCGCCGCTATTGTCAGTTGTTGCACTTTTCATTTACAACAGTAAAAATAACCAACCTCAATTGAAATGAATTACCATTTACAGAATATTTCTGGCTATAACCCGCTTCAAAATAAATTATGAGCTAATTTGAAATTCATCCGCATCTTTTAAAAAAGGAAACTTTTCTCTTATAGATTGAAGCATGTCTTTTTCTAAAGTAATCGTAAAAACATCTTCGTCATCTTTTTTATGATACAAAGAATTGCCTAATGGGTCAATTACCATACTGTCGCCACTGTGATATATTTTATTTCCATCATCACCCACTCTATTCACACCTATTACATAACATTGATTTTCTATTGCTCTTGCTTGCAGTAAAGTTTTCCATGCATGATTTCTTCTTTCGGGCCAATTGGCTACATAGATTAGTACATCAAACTCAGGTTCTTTGTTTGTTTGTTGTTGTCTTGCCCAAACAGGGAAGCGTAAATCGTAACAAATTTGTAAGTTTATTTTCCATCCTTTTACAGAGGCAATAAGTCGCTTATTCCCTGCAGCATATTCCTTGTCTTCTCCGGCAAATGCAAAACGATGTCGCTTGTCATAAATGCCATATTGCCCGTTGGGCAGCATCCAAATCAAGCGATTAAAAAATTGTTCACCTTCTTTTATTATTATACTACCGGTCAGAATAATTTTTTTTTCTGCTGCTATTTTTTTCATCCAAACCACTGTTTCCCCATTCATAGATTCAGCCATGTCTTTAGGTTTCATACTGAAGCCTGTACTGAACATTTCCGGAAGTATCACCACCTCTGTTTTTTCTTTTATAGAAAATATTTTCTGCTCCAGCATTTTCAAATTTGCTGCTTTATCTTCCCAATGAAGATTCGTTTGTATTAAAGTAAATGTAATGGACGACATAATGGTAAAGTTAGTGTCAAAAAGAAAAGCATCCCAAATCCGAGATGCTTTTAATTATTTCAACCAAATAAGATATTTATTCTGCCTCGGCAACCACTTCTTTTACTTCCGGTATCATTCGCTTCATCATTCCTTCTATACCGGCTTTTAAAGTAATCATAGAGGAGGGACAACCGCTGCAACTTCCCTGCATCATCAGATTTACTACGCCATCGTTATAACTTTTAAATTGAATAGCACCGCCATCCATCTCTACGGCAGGTTTTACATAATTTTCTAATAATTCTTTGATGCGTTTTACTACATCGTCATCATCGGCTTGCACTTCATTACTGCTTTCTTTTTTTACAGCAACTACTTCATCTTCGTTTACCACTAATTTGCCCTCTTCCAAATAATCTTTCAAAAACTGACGAACAGAAGGAATCACATCTTCCCAATCCGTATCATTGGTTTTGGTAAGTGTAACAAAATTGCTCGCAATAAAAACTGCTTTTATAAATGGGAAGGCAAACAATTCCGTAGCTAAAGGAGAAGGTTTTGCACTTTCCATATCAGGGAAGTCAATACTTTTTCCCGGGTATAAAAGTTTATTGGCAACAAACTTCATCGTCTCGGGATTAGGTGTCATCTCGGTATAAATGCTAATGATTGGGTTTCCTGTCTTTATCATAATCTCACAAAATTATTTGGCAAAAGTAAAAAAAATATTCGGCTATCATTTACGAAGGTGGGAAAGGGTTATTGCCATTTTTGGCTATAAAATTCTTCTTTATTTATGTCATAAAATTCAACAATATCCCCTGCTTTGAGCAAAACAGGTACTTCATTCTCCGGATGAAACATTTTTAAAGGAGTGCGGCCGATAATTTGCCAACCACCGGGTGATGCTAATGGATAAATACCGGTTTGCTCCGCAGCAATGCCTACACTACCTGCTGCTATTGGTACAGGTTGATTTTTGCGAGGCATTTTTAACCTTTCATCTACAATGCCCAAGTAAGGAAAGCCCGGTAAAAAGCCCAGCATATATACTTTATACTTTTTTGTACAATGCAGTTGCACAATTTCATCTTTCGACAAATCTTTTATCTTAGCGATGTGATTCAAATCAGGAGCAAATTCTTCGTCATAACAAACGGGAATCTTGATTAGCCTTTTTTCTTTAGAAGAATATTTGATCGGCTTTGCTATTCTTTGTCGCAATTCATTTGCCATCCAATCATAAACGGTACTCTTATGGGGAACGATGCCAACTAATTTTTTAAAATCATAATGAACGGTAAGCGAACTGTAGGCCGGCACTGATTCAATCATACCCGGAAGAGGATTTTTTTGTAATAGTTCATATACTGCCAACACCTGTTCATTTAGTGAATCGGCAATTTTATTTCCAAAATCAATTACAAAAGCAGAGTCTCCCAATGGGAAAATGTGATAAGGTTGATTAAAATGATTCACTGAGTTTGAATAAGACACCAAGTTACAACTTCCAATTATTTTATTTTCTAACGAATTTGGGAAATAATGAACTATGATGCTCATGTTTTCAATTCTATGTAGTTGGTCTTTTTACATTCCTACTAACTTTACAGCCGATGTCAAAATTTAGCCGAAGAGATAGCTTCAACCTTTTATCCAAACTTACTTTAAGCAAGTTTTGGAACGCACTGAAGGTGTGGAGTAGTTATCATATCAGTAAGTGGTTCAAAAAGCCTATACAATGGGGTTATCCTATATCTATATCTTTTGAGCCTACTACCTCTTGCAACTTGCGCTGCCCTGAATGCCCAAGTGGTTTGCGAGCATTTACACGACCAACAGGTATGTTGGAGCAAAATTTTTTTAAAGAAACGATTGACCAACTGCACAAACAGCTCTGGTATCTTGTTTTTTATTTTCAAGGTGAGCCGTATTTGAATCCCGATTTTCTGAATATGGTAAAATATGCATCTTCAAAAAAAATATACACTGCCACCTCTACCAATGCGCACTACCTGACTGATGATAATGCTCGGCGAACCATTGAAAGCGGATTGGACAGATTAATCATTTCTATTGATGGCACAACGCAGGATGTGTATCAACAATACAGAGTAGGAGGAAACTTAGAAAAAGTAATTGCCGGTGCTAAAAATATTGTAAAATGGAAAAAACAATTGAATAGTAAAAAGCCTTTTATTGTATTTCAATTTTTGGTAGTAAAACCAAATGAGTACCAAATTGAAGATGTAAAAAAGTTAGGCAAAGAAATCGGGGTGGATGATGTGTGGTTTAAAACAGCTCAGATTTACGATTATAAAAATGATCCGAATAACCTGATCCCTACAATCAATAAATACAGCAGATATAGAAAAACAGAAAAAGGCTATGAATTTAAAGGCAAACTGGGTAATCACTGCTGGAGGTTGTGGCATGACCCTGTGATCACCTGGGATGGAGTGGTTGCTCCCTGTTGTTTTGATAAAGATACACAACACCCGATGGGCAATTTGAAAAAACAATCTTTTAAAGATGTTTGGAAAAACGGAAAATATCGTAATTTCAGGCAGCAGATTCTAAAAGGAAGAAAAAATATTGATATCTGCGCCAATTGTAGTGAAGGAACTAAAGTGTGGGAGTCTTAAATGCAACTTTTCTGCAAACGGTTACTTCTATAATGCCATTAAAATTAAAACATCATCGAAATGGAAATGTCCTCTTCTGTTGCCACCCGATTACAATATCAGCACAAAGCATTATTAGATATTATCGACGATTTGTCTGAGAATGATATCAAGAAAAAGAACGACTCAAACCAATGGTCAATTTTTGAAACGATTGTGCATTTGCAAACTTATCAACGAGTGTTTCAAGCGAGAGTAAATGAGATTCGAAACTCGGAAAATCCGCAATTTGAACTTTATAGCCCTTTTGAAGATCAGATTTTTATAGAAAACTGTACAAAATCTGTAAGAGAAGTAATGCAGGATTTTATAACCACCAGAAAAGAAATGGCGGCACAATATCTACCGCTGCCACTTTCCGAATTAAATAAAACAGGCACCCATCCAAATTACGGCAAATTAAAATTGCAGCATTGGATGAACCACTTCTTATTGCACGAAGCACATCATCTCTATAATATTTTTAAAATGGCAGGAAAAATCCGAACAGCTAAGGGTAAATAAATTGTTATTACCACTTTTTAATTTCTGTATAAAGCAAAGTATAAAATGACAGAAAGCCCTCAAGAAAGTTGCTGAAGGAGTTGCGAATTATTTTCATAAAAAAGATTTATTGGTTATTGAGATTAATAAGAGCACAATGCCGGACTAAATGCTGCTTTTAAAGTCTTCTTAATAAAAAATAAGTGGAAAGAAGAAATATTTGGTAAATCAATGTTTAAACATTAATTTTGCATTTCTAAATTTAATTATATGCATGATTTAAGAACAAACGTTGATCAACTCAACCAAATGATCCTTGAAGGAAAAATATTAGAAGCATTTGAAAAATTCTATGCTGATGATGTTGTAATGCAGGATAATGACTATCCCGCTCGTGTTGGAAAAGATGTAAACCGCGAATATGAAAAAGCATTCGTAGGCGGTCTTACTGAGTTTCGTGGTGCTAAAGTATTGAATACGATTATTAGTGATGATGTAGCTGCTATTGAGTGGTGGATGGATTATACACATACTGAATATGGTGTACGTAACTATCGCCAGGTGTCTATGCAGCGTTGGAAAAACGGTAAAATAGTTGAAGAAAAATTTTATTACAACAATTAATTTGCCTTTAAAGATTTATAGTTTCAGGAAGGTGATTATTTTCCTGAAACTATTTACTTTTATATTTCTTTGTACTATTGAATTATGGGTATAGAACAAGACATACATCAGCAAAAGTTTCGTAATGCTTATCAAAAAGCATCTATCAATCTCATCTTTACTGAAAGTTGGCTGCGTGATAAAATCAAAGAAATTTTAGATACGAAGGATATTACTTCACAGCAATTCAATATTCTTCGCATTTTACGGGGCAGCCACCCCGAACCACTTTCTACTCTTCAGATACGGGAACGAATGTTGGAAAAAATGAGTGATACGAGTCGGATCGTTGATCGTTTGGTAACAAAAGGTTTGGCTAAAAAAATTATTTGTAAAACAGATCGTCGCCTTGTGGATATACACATTACCGACAAAGGGAAGGCTTTGTTAAAGAATTTGGATGAAAAACAAGACGAAATGGACCAGATTCTGAGTAAAATTTCTGAAGAAGAAGCTAATATTTTAAGCAATCTGCTCGATAAGATTAGAGATGGCGTTTGATACTGTAACTTTGCAGTAATCAAATCACTATGAAGAATAAATCTTTTTTATTACTCTTTATTATTTTAATTTTTGCTCATTTTACATTCGCACAAGCAAAGCCGGAGTTTCGCGGTGTTTGGATTTCAACTGTCAGCAATATTGATTGGCCTGCGAAAGATGAATGGAACAGCGAAAAACAGAAGGCAGATTTTATTCGCTTACTTGATTTGCACAAATCGAATGGCTTGAATGCAGTTATCGTTCAGATACGCCCTGCATCCGATGCATTTTACCCATCGCCTTATGAACCATGGAGCCAATGGCTCACGGGTACTCAAGGAAAAGCACCTTTTCCATTTTATGACCCATTGAAATTTATGATTGATGAAGCACATAAGCGTGGATTAGAATTTCATGCATGGCTCAATCCTTATCGTGCAGTATTTAATACAAAAACGTCTTCTGTTTCGTCCGATCATATTACGAAGCAACACCCTGAATGGTTTTTAACTTATGGCGATAAAAAATATTTTAACCCGGGAAATAAAGATGCACAATACTATGTGGTCAAAGTGGTGCAGGATATTGTAAGCCGATATGCTGTAGATGGTATTCACATGGATGATTATTTTTATCCATATCGCATTCCGGGAAAAGAATTTCCTGATCAAAATACCTACTTAAAATCGGGCAGTAAGTTGAGTAAGGATGATTGGCGTAGAAGTAATGTTGATTCAATAATACTAGCGGTTCATAATGTAATAAAAAAGACAAACCCTAAGTGTCAATTCGGCATCAGCCCTTTTGGTGTATGGAGAAATGCAGATAAAGATCCTAATGGCAGTAATACCAGAGCCGGTCAAACAAATTATGATGATTTATATGCCGATATTTTGCTCTGGCTCAAAAAAGATTGGATAGATTATGTAGCACCTCAGATTTATTGGGAGTTTGAACAAAGAGATGCACCCTTTCAAACGGTTTTGGATTGGTGGAGCAATCATACTTATGGAAAAAATTGTTATATCGGTATCGGATTATATAAAGCCGGCACTATAGCTCCTTGGAAAGATAAAACACAGCTTCCTCGACAAATTGAAGCAGTAAGAAAAACGCCGAATGTACAAGGTGTTGTATTTTTCAGTAGCAAAAACTTGGAGAACAATGCAAATGGATGGAGTGATAGTTTGCGTACCAATTATTTTAAAGTGCCTGCAAAGACACCCACAATGAAATAAACAATAATCAATTTTTGTATTACCTAATTTTAAATTTAAAATAATCACCATGCCCGGTTACGAACTTTGGAGTGATAAAGAAAGAAAAGAAGTAAATGATGTATTAGAGACAGGAATCTTAATGCGCTATGGCTTTGATGGCCCACGTAAAGGAATCTGGAAAAGCAAAGAACTTGAAACTGCAATCTGTAATACATTTGGTAGTAAATATGCTCAATTGACTTCAAGCGGAACATCTGCTCTTAGCACAGCGATGGCTGCATTGGGTATTGGTTATGGTGATGAAATTATTACTCCTGCTTTCACATTCGTAGCAAGCTTTGAAGCAATACTCAGTGTGGGTGCTATTCCGGTTTTTGTAGATGTGGATGATACACTTACATTAAGCCCTGAGGCAGTAAGAAAAGCAATTACTCCAAAAACAAAAGCCATTATGCCGGTGCACATGTGTGGTAGCATGGCTGATATGGATGCGCTGTTGGAAATTTGTAAGCAATACAATCTTTTACTGCTCGAAGATGCTTGCCAAAGCATTGGTGCTTCTTACAAAGGAAAATATTTAGGAACAATTGGCGATGCAGGTACTTTCAGTTTTGATTTTGTAAAAACAATGACTTGCGCCGAAGGCGGTGTAGTAATGACCAATAAAGAAAAAATATATTTCAACGCCGATGGATACACCGATCACGGACACGATCACAAAGGTGTTGACCGCGGAGCAGATTTACACCCTTTCGTCGGGTATAATTATCGTATTTCAGAATTACATGCTGCTGTTGGCCTTGCACAAATAAAAAGATTACCTGAATTTTTGGCTACTCAAAAAAAGAATCATCGTCAACTGAAAGAAATTCTTTCATCTGTACCAGAAATTTCTTTCCGCCGCATTCCGGATGCAGAAGGTGATAGCTGTACTTTTCTTAGTTGGTTTTTGCCTACTGAAGAAATAACAAGAGCCGTTGTTGCCGAGCTAAAAACTCAGGGAATTTTGCCGGGTAATTTTTATTGGTATGATAATAATTGGCACTATGTACGCAAATGGGAGCATTTGAAAAATGCCGTAACATTAAATGCGCTTCATCCTGAAATGAAAGCAAGCGTCATGCATCATGCTACCAAAAACTTTGCGGCAAGTGATGCAATCATGAGCCGTTGCATTTCTTCTTCTATCAGCTTGTTATGGACGGAGGCGCAAATACAAGAGAAAGGCGAAAAAATGGTGGCTGCTATTCAAAAAGTATTGAACAGTTAAAAACGGGTGCTAAAAAATATTGTATTTGAAATTTATTACTTCAAGGCTTTGTGCGATCCATCACAAAAGGGCGGTGTCTTTGTTTGCTTGCATTGACAAAACCAAATATCCTGCTCTTTATCAAACTGCACTTTTATACTTTTAAAAGGTTGCCCTTCTATTTTTCTATGTGTATTATCACAAAAAGGAGTGACAGCGGTAAGGCCGCAGCTACACCAAGAATAAACTTTTCCCGGCTCTACACGAATACGTATAGGTTCTTGAAAGGCAATATGGGGTAAATCTTTGTTGGGAATCGTCTCCATTGTACTTAATTCAATTTTTGTACTGTAAACATAAATCTATTTTCAATAGGTTAAATGCCGGATAGAGCATTTTGTTCACAAAGGTTATTTTGATATTTTTGAAGTTTTTACACTTGCGGTCAATTGGCAGGGCTTTGTAATTTGAAGAAATGAACGGATTAAGATTCTATATTATAATTTTTGCAGGCAGTATTCTTGTCTCATGCACGAAGTATGAGCATCGCGGCAGAATGGATCAGTCCGGTATTGCTATGACCTTTGATGATAATAGTGTGGACAATTGGTTTCAATACCTGCCTTTGCTTGATTCTTTTGGCGCCAAGGCTACATTTTATATTTCTTCTTATCACAAACTGACTCCAAGCCAGAAAAATAAACTGCGAATAATGGAGCAACATGGGAATGAAATAGGCTATCATACAACTTTTCATAGCAATCTACCTGAGTATTTAGGCCGGCATGGAGTAGATGAACTAATGCGTATTGAAATAAATCAGGACTTAAAACTCATGAATAATGAAGGGTTTTATCCTACTGTATTTGCCTATCCTTACGGAGCACATAATTATTTTTTAGATAATCTTTTATTGAAGAAGTTTAAGAGTGTTCGTGCATTAAACGGGACAAATAATCTTGCAAAGAGTACAACACGAACAGAACATAATGACATCTTATATGCATTGGGAATGGACAATACTCGCAGAAGCGAAGATTTTTTTAATAAGATGATGGAAATTGCCAATCAAAATAGCACTTGCTTAGTGATGGTAGGTCACGAAATAAATAATCGACAATCACGATATTCTGTTTCTTATCATAAGCTTAAAAAAATATTGCAGAAAGCCAAAGAGTTAAACCTCCGTTTCTATCGCATATCTGAAATATCCAATTAGATTGTAAGAATTTCAATACTTTTATATTCTGTATCATCGCTTTGTATGAAAAAATATGCTATTCAATCCGGCTTGCTTCGCTGGCTTTGTTATTCAGGATTTTTTTTATTGATTATACTTTCAATTTTAAGAATAGTTTTTGTATTTGCTTTCAAACCGGCCTCACTTCCCTTTACTGAACTTAAATCTTCTTTTTTAATGGGGCTTAGATTTGATGCACGCCTACTCTCCATTGTTCTATTACTGATGTTTTTATTGGGTAGTATTTCGAAATGGAATCCATTGCATAACAATCTTTCCAAAAAAATATTCTTTTGGGTATGGAGTATTGTCTTAATGGTACTGGTGTTTTTTTATGTTATTGATTTTGCTCATTATAGCTATGTGTCAGCAAGGCTGAATGCTCAGGTGCTAAACTACTTGGAAGATCAAAGTATTTCATTGAAGATGGTGTGGCAAAGCTATCCTGTTATCAGGATGTTGTTAGGCATTATTGCAGTTGCAGCGTTATTGATATTTGTTGTTGTTAAAATATTTTACCGAGTAAAAAATAGAACAAAGAGTGTTGCGAAAGGGAACAGAATAGTTTGGGGAGTTACAGCAAGCATTCTTTTTATTTTATTGATTTGGGGAAATCCGGGACAATATCCTCTGCGCTGGAGTGATGCTTTTTCTTTGGGAAGTGATTTTAAGGCTAATGTGGCGCTAAATCCGGTGCAGAGTTTTATGAGCTCGCTAAAGTTTAGAAAATCTAATTATAGCCTGTCGGAAACACGGAAATATTATTCTTTAATGGCCGCACACTTAGGTGTTCCATTATCTGATTCAAGTACTTTAAATTTCGAAAGGGATTATAGTGGTAATCAAAATGCAACAAAGCCCAATGTGGTTTTAGTAATATGTGAAAGTTTCAGCGCTTACAAAAGTTCGATGTGGGGCAATCCTTTGGATGCTACACCTTATTTTAATCAACTGAGTAAAGAAGGTATTTTTTTTGATCGATGTTTTACGCCTGCTTATGGTACAGCACGCGGAGTATGGGCTACCATCACCGGTGTGCCAGATGTAGAAATGCCCAAAACGGCAAGCCGTAATCCGGCTATGGTGAATCAATCAACAATTCTGAATGATTTTAAAGACTATGAAAAATTATATTTTATCGGTGGTAGCACAAGCTGGGCAAATATTCGCGGCTTGTTGATGGATAACATAAATGGGCTACATCTGTATGAAGAAAATGATTTTGCTGCACCGAGAGTAGATGTTTGGGGAATTAGTGATCATGATTTATTTCAAGGGGCATTGAGAATAATGAGAAAAAAACAAACTCCGTTTTTTTCTATCATTCAAACGGCGAATAATCACCGACCATATACTATTCCCGCTGCTGATATGGCAGAAATGGGTGCAAAGTCTTTTCCAATTGATACATTAAAAAAATATGGGTTTGGAAGTTTGCAAGAGTATGAAGCCTTTCGCTATACCGATTATTGTATCAAAAAATTTATGGAGTCTGTAAAGAATGAACCATTTTATAAGAATACCATTTTTGTTTTTATTGGCGATCATGGTATCAGAGGCGATGCAGGTAATATGCTTCCTCGTGTGTGGACCGATGAAGGGCTAACGAGCGAACATGTTCCACTTTTATTTTATGCGCCTGCGTTTTTGGCGCCTAAAAGAATTTCTAATATTGTTTCGCAAACAGATGTGCTACCTTCAATTGCATCTTTAATCAGTATTCCATACCAAAATAAAACATTAGGTAGAAATATTTTTGATACTACTGTTCTGAATAGGCCGGATGATTACCGAAATTGTTCCTTTATTATAGACCACGATGCAAAAGATATTGGTATTGTGACCAATAAATATTTTTATCGGGAATCAATGGTGACAAAAAAAGGTGATTTGTTTTCCATCACTTCTAATAATAAACCCGATACTGTTTTGCTCAAACCAACTTTTGATTCTTTGAAGCAACTAACTCAGGCTTACTATCAAACGGCTTTGTATATGCTTTTCAATAATAAGAAGAAATAACTTTCTTGTTTTAAGTTGTAATTTTTGATCTTGCTTTCCGTTTCCATTCTATAAGTCCGGCAAATGCTAAAACTAATAATATTAGATAATACACACTTGTAAAAACATATCCTTTTACAAAATACAAAGGAATGGATGCGATGTTTGTAGCAATCCACCATCCCCAGCTTTCAACTTTTTTCTTGGTCATCAACCACATGCCTGTGAATGCAGTAGCTGAGGCAAAAGCATCTGCCCAAGGAATAGCGCCGGGTGCAAAATCTTTTTTGAGATAGGAAAGTGAAAAAAATATGGCAATATAAAAAGATGCAAAAAATAGTAATTGCCATATCCACCATTTCTTATTTGAAAATGTAATATGAACAACGTGTTCATGCGCTGCATTCCTTTTTGACCAGATTATCCATCCATAAATACTCATTATGGTGTAATAAAAATTTACACTTGCTTCGCCTAAAAGGCTCCCTTGAAAACTGAGCCAAATATAAACGGTGGTATTAATCAAGCCCGTGGGGTAAACCAAAATATTTTCTTTTCTCGAAAACCAAACACTGACGATGCCAAATATTACGGCAATGTATTCTAGCCAAGTAGTGGCTTTCATGCCATCAATAAACTGCTGATATATTTCAGTAAAAGTCAAAATGTATTTTTTTCAAAAGTAAATGAATTGAATAGATGTATTAACGCTTATTCATGTTTTTAATCTGAATGATTTGTGCCGCAATACTCACTGCAATTTCTTCAGGTGTTTGGCTATTGATATTGATGCCGATAGGGGTGTGTATTTTTTCAAATAATTTTTCATCTATACCTTCTTCTTTAAAAGCCTCAAACAGTTTATCCATTTTTGTTTTACTACCGAGTACGCCCAGATAAGTAAAAGATTTGTGAAGCAATGACTGTAATGCAACTTTATCTGTCCGGTATCCAAATGTCATGATAGTAACGTATTGGTTAGCGCCGGAAGGAATTAAATTACCTAATCCGCTATAATCATCAACCAAAATACTTTCGTGAACAAAGTTGTTTTTTAAAACGGTATTTAACTCTTCACGTTCTTCATATAGAGTAATGTAAAAATCTAATCCACTCATTAGTTTGGAAAACGCCAAAGCACAGTGCCCGCCACCTATTATGAAAAGATGATTTTTGTAACCCGTTTTCTCAGTGTATGTCCAGTCATTGTCTGAATGATAAATAAAATCATAATCCTTTGCAGGGATGGAGGGAGAAAAATGTATAGTACCTGAAGATGTTAAAACGAATGTGCCATTCTCTTCTCTTTCCAATGATTGAACAATTTGCTCTACCACTATTTTGTCTGTTTCTTTTATCTGATATAAATAGATCATTTGTTCGCCGGAGCAGATCATTCCACTTTGATTTTCGGCTGCAGATTTATCATGTACTTGTTTGCGTAGTAGGTTGTCAAAATTTTTATGCTGTTCTTTTAATTTTTCTTTGGCTACTTCCACAAATTTGTGTTCCATTATTCCGCCGCCAATCGAGCCTTCCATTGCTCCTTTACTGTTTACACACATAAAAAATCCTTGGCGACCGGGACTGCTTCCTTTACTTTCCAAAACATACAGCAACATAACAGGTGTTCTCGCCTGCAAACTTTCTTGTATTAATTTCCAAATTTTTATTGAGCTGTGCATGATGGAAATTTGAAAAGTATCACTTGTTTATTTTATCATAAAGATTCATTAACACTTTTTCCGGTGTCATCGGTGCATCAATAGGAATATTGACTGTTGGGTTAAATGCTTTAATAGCATTGCGCAAAGCGAAGTATGCACCTATGCCATACATCAACGGTGGTTCGCCTACTGCTTTGCTTTGAAATATTGCTAAGTTTTCTTTTTTTGTTTCTAAGGGGTGAATCGTTATTTCTTTCGGTGTGGAATAGATGTCGGGCACTTTGTAGGTGCTTAGTGCATTACTGCGAAGTTTTCCATTTGTGTCATAAAAAATTTCTTCCATTGTCATCCAACCGATGCCTTGAACGATGCCACCTTCGCATTGTCCCCAATCCACCATTTTATTCATGCTCTGTCCAAAATCGTGCACCACTTTCACCGCATCAATTTCATAAGTGCCACGAAGGCAATCTATCGTTGCGGTAATTGCTGCTGTGCCATACACATGATACGTGAATGGATGACCTTTCTCTTTTGTCGCATCAAAGTGAATTTGTTGTGGAGTATAATGTGCTAATTCCGAAAGGTTCACTCTTTTCTGATAAGTGAGGAGCACTAAGTTATTCCAGTTCAACACTGTTTTTTTTCCACCTATCCAAACATATTCATCTTTGATCTCAATGTCAGTTGCGTTTACTTTTAATTCTTCGGCTGCTACTTGTTTTAATCTTTTTAAAATTTCATTACAAGCTATTTCAGTTGCCTTCCCATTTAGATCGGCTGCGGTGCTTGCTGCTGTGGGCGATGTGTTGGTAATTCTATATGTATTCGTACTAAAAATTTTTACTCTCTCAGCAGGAACAGAAAAAATAGTTGCAGCTACCTGTAATATTTTTGTATTAACACCTTGTCCCATTTCTACCGCTGCAGTGCTTACACCGATACTTCCATCAATATATACATGTACTAAAGATCTTGCTTGATTTAAGAGTGTTTTGGTAAAAGAAATACCAAAACATATTGGCATGATAGCCATTCCCTTTTTAGTTAGTTTGTTTTGTATGTTGAAGTCATCTATATCTTTTTGCATTTGTTCAAAATGAAATAGTGTATCTGCTTTTTTCCAACATTCATGTGCTTCACTTTCTGCCAATTGACCATAAGGAAATTCATCACCTGTCTTCAATAAATTCTTATGTTGTATTTCTGCTGCATGCACATTGATACATTCTGCTGCTTTTGCAATAGCAGCTTCTATTACAAACATTCCCTGTGGCCCGCCAAAACCTCTGAATGCAGTGTTAGGTGGTAAGTTTGTTTTACAACTATATGCTGTTGCAGTTACGTTGGGTATGAAATAAGTATTCGTGCAATGAAATAAAGTTCTTTCCATTACAGCTGGAGACAAGTCGGCTGATGCTCCGGCATTTTGATAAAATGTTGCTTCAAAAGCTAATATTTTTAAATCTTTATTGAGCCCGATTTTAAAATCGGCTGAATAAGGATGTCGCTTTCCTGTCATGCGCATATCTTCCATGCGATGCAATGAATATTTCACCGGGCGTTTTAAATGATAAGCTGCAAGTGAACATAAAACTGCCCAAGCTGTTGCTTGATCTTCTTTACCACCAAAGCCTCCGCCGAGCCTTGTTGTGTCGACTTCTACATTGCTCATTGATATATTGAGCACGCTGGCAATCGTACTTTGTACAGCTGTCAACCCCTGAGTAGAGGAATAAACTCTGAGTGCTCCGCTTTCTTGCGGTATAGCATAAGCGCCTTGTGTTTCTATGTATAAATGCTCTTGGCCATTTATTTCAGAAATTCCTTCAATGATGTATTCGCAATTTTTCCATGCCGAAGCAACATCCCCGAGCCTAAATGTTCTGGGTTGCATGATTAATTCTCCTTTCTTTTGTGCTTCTCGTGGATCGGTAATTGGATGTAGCTGTTCAATTTCCAGAATAATTTTTTTTAAGGCAATGCGCAACACTTCAGGCGAAATGCCCACTATCAAAGCAACTGGCATTCCGGAAAAGTGAACATTTGTTTCAGCAAATAGTTCTTCGTCAGGTATGATACTGCCTATTTGATTTTTGCCGGGAATATCTTTATAAGTAAATATTCTTACGATGCCTTCTGTTTTCTCTGCTTCTGTATAATCTAATTTTTTAATAACACCGTGTGCTATTGGTGAGTCGAGTGCTGCGGCAAACAATGTGCCTGCTTGCAATGGAATATCATCTAAATAAATAGACTCACCTCGTACATGTGTATATGAATCAATATTTTTCATTATTGCCGATTATTAATTGTTTAGCAAAGGCATTAGATGGGCTTTGATCAATTGTTCTAGTAATAATGTTTTATAAGCAGCGCTACCTCTTACGTCACCAATAGGGCTGATTTCAGTTTTCATGGTTTCAATGGCACCACTGATTGTATCGTTATTTATTTTTTTCCCTTGTAGGTAAGTTGAAGTTTTCTCCAAAAACATCGGAATAGGGCCAACGCCACCGGCAGATAATCCCGCTTTCTGAATAATGCCATTTTCTATGTTCAAGCAAATAGCAGTGTTCACACTTGCAATATCAAGATGTGTACGCTTGCTTATTTTTTCAAAGTTCAAATAAGTGTTTTTGCTTGGCAATTCAAAACTTATTCTGCTGATGATTTCATCCAATGTTTTATCTAACTGTTTGTATCCTTTGTAAAATTTTCGTAGGGGAATAGTACGTTTCTTTTCAATAGAATCTAATTCGATTTGGGCATCTAATGCTAAAAAGAAAATACTGAAATCACCAATCGGAGAAGCATTAACAAAGTTACCCGCAATAGTAGCCATATTTCGTATGGGCGTAGATGAAACCAATTTGGAAAAATTTTGAAACTGTGGAATGGCTGTAGTGATTATTTCTGATGTCCTTAAATCGCTTACCGTTACTGCGGGGCCAAGGAAGCAGGTATTCTTTTCCTTTGAAATAAAATTCAGTTCACGCCGGTTGAATAGAAAAGAGTTGTCCTCTTTCATATCACCATGTCGTTGAACATATAAATCCGTTCCGCCACCTACGAAAAACTTATTTGCAGCTTCAGGTCTTTTAATAATTTCAATCAGACTTTTTGTTTCTTCTGAAATTTGTTGTAATTTTTCTTTGATTTCTGAAAAGTATTCAGGCAATATTTTATTTTTTACTACAAATTCAATTGGGTCGTTTTTGCCTTTTAGTTGTTCATTAATAATATCGGTTGCCCGTTCAATAGATTTATATCCGGTACATCTGCAAATGTTTCCATCTATAGCAGCAATGGCGTTTTCTTTAGTTGCATCCTGATTGCTGAGACAATAACCGGCGAGTGAAACCACAAACCCCGGTGTGCAAAATCCACATTGTGTTGCGCCTGAGTCTGCCATCGCTTGCTGTACGAGATTAAGCCTGTCTGGAAAATTTACGCCTTCAACTGTGACTATATGTTTGCCGTGTGCATTTACTAAGGGCATCAAACAACTGGTCATTGAACGGTAACGTACAGAACCATCTTGTAAATCGCCAACGAGAATAGTACAAGCGCCGCAATCACCTTCGCGGCAACCAATCTTTGTTCCTTTCAGGTTTTGTACGGATCGGATATAGTCAAGTACTGTTTCTGCTTCCGACGGGAGAGGTTTTACCTCTTTTTCGTTTAATATAAAATGTAAATTCGTAGCTTTAATTTTGTTTAAAGGTAAAAAATAATTTTCAACCTTTGGGAAACCGCTCATCCATATTATTTAGAAGCCAAATAGCTCAAAACGAGACAGCAACGTCTGTAATTTATTACCGACTGATTACGCTTTGGGTTTTGTGCGAAGCAATGTTAGGTAGTATTATTTTCACATTACAAATTCCAATATCCGGATTAGTAATTGGTAGCTGTGCTATTGTGTTGATTTCGTTGATTGCTGTTTACGGACCAGGAAGAGGTTCGATTATCAAAGCAACAATGATTGTGGCAATTTTTAAAATGATGCTGACACCACAAGCGCCGCCTACTGCTTATTTAGCTGTTTTTTTTCAGGGATTAATGGGAGAGTTATTATTCTGGCGCAAAAATTACTATCGTGTTGCTTGTATTTTATTGGCAGTAATTGCCTTAATAGAATCGGCAGCACAAAAAATATTGACAGCTACAATTATTTACGGTAAAGATTTTTGGACAGCTTTAAATCAGTTTGTACATAAATTAACCGGCCAAACAGAGGTAACGAATTTTAGTTACTTTATTATATTTTGGTATGTGATGATTCATGTCATTGTAGGACTATTCATAGGTCTTTGGGCAGGAAGTTTACCGGGAAAAATTAAAAATATGAATTCCGCGTTTAAAAAATATTTATTTGATTTTTCGGAAGCCAATACAATTCAGCCAAATATTAGGAAAAAGAAAAAGCTATTTCGTTTTAGTCTTTTAATTATTTGGATTGTTTTATTAGCACTGTATATTCAATCATTCTTTCATATAGGAGCACCTTTGTTGCCACAAAATCAAGTATTGAAGATTCTCATTCGTTCTTTTGTAATTGTTCTTACTTGGTATTTCCTCATAAGCCCGGCTTTAAAACAATTATTGAGTAAATGGCTACAAAAAAAGAAGCAACAATCTGCAGCACAATTTCAGCAAGTACTTAATATTTTGCCTGCCACACAGCGTATGGTAGTACAATCGTGGAGTGTGTCGGCTGAAAAGAGCGGTATTCGTAGAGTGCAGCTCTTTTCAAAAATAGTATTGGCAAATACTTTTAATGTACCGCAAACCAAACAATGATTTATCTTCTCACCGGCACTATTCGTTCAGGTAAAACAACTGCTTTAATGCAATGGTGCTCACAAAAAAAAAATGTTTTCGGCATTCTTACTCCGGATGTAAAGGGAGAAAGGATGTTTTACAACATTCTAACAAATGAATATTTTCCAATGCTGGCAAAGCCGAATGAGGATGCTTTGATTATTGGAAAATATAACTTCAGCAAAGCCGGTTTCGAAAAGGCAATCAATATAATTCTGGAAAATAGCACAAAAGACAATTGGTTAGTGATTGATGAAATCGGCCCCTTAGAGCTGAAAGGAGAAGGCTTTAACAGTTGCTTGAAGCAGGTATTGAAAAATAGAAGTAATAAATTGATAATAGTAGTACGTGAAGGCTTGGCTGAATCTGTTTGCAACAGTTTTGGAATAAAACAAGCGTCACAAAAAATTATTTCGGTTGAAGAATTGAAATTTCTGCAGATATAAATTTTTTATTTCAATACTCCTTATTTTTACGCACTATGCCCATACAAGTATGTTCGCTCAATTCGGGAAGTAATGCCAATTGTTATTACGTAGGAAATAATTCCGAGGCGGTTTTGATTGATGCCGGTTTGAGCCTTCGTGAATTTGAGAAAAGAATGAAACATTCTTTTTTGGATGCGGAGAAGGTAAAAGCAATTTTTATCAGTCATGAGCATATTGATCATATAACCGGACTTCCGGCTATCAGCAAAAAATATCAACTGCCTGTATATATAACTGAGGCCACTTTGAAAAATTGTAAAGTCCCTATTGAGGCACATTTGGTAAAATCATTTTCAAAAAATGACTCCGTTTTTATTGGCGGACTTGCAATTACACCTTTTCAAAAAAATCATGATGCGGCAGATGCACACAGCTTTATCGTCAATGGTTGCGGTATCAATGTCGGTGTGATTACTGATTTAGGTATTGCTTGCAAAAGAGCCATTAAATATTTTTCGCAATGCCACGTTGCTTTTTTAGAAGCAAATTATTGCCCTGATATGTTGGCCGCAGGAAATTATCCTTATCATTTGCAAAAAAGAATCAGTGGCGATAAAGGGCACTTGAGTAATTATCAGGCATTGGATTTATTCTTACGTCATCGCTCTGCCGAGTTAGAGTTATTAATTCTTTCGCACTTGTCAAAGAATAATAATAAACCTGAAATTGTAAAAAATTTATTTGAGCAACATGCAGCAGATGTAAAAATTGAAGTAGCATCAAGGTATGAAGTCGGTCCTGTTTTTTCTTTTGAAGATAAATTACAAATCATCACACCTAAGCCAAACAAAAAGAAATTTACGGGCGAACAGCAGCTTACATTATTTGAATAGAAATTAATTTAGAGTATCAATTCTTTTGATGGATCCCAAAAATGTTTTTCAAAATCAACCACCTGATCGTTTTTGATTTTTATTCCTTCTTTACGTAACAGTCTTTCCATTTCGCCGTTGGGTGTGAAGTGATGTTTGCCCGAAAGAATGCCCAACCGATTCACTACTCTATGTGCAGGCACTTTTGGTCGTACACTGTGTGAGCCGCTCATAGCCCAGCCCACCATTCGGGAAGAAGACTTTGCACCAAGGCATGCTGCAATTGCTCCATAAGACGTGACTCTGCCTTTGGGTATCTGCCGAGCTACTTCAAAAACTAATTCAAAAAAATTTTTATCTGTTTTGCCCGATGGCCTTATTGATTTTAGTTTTTCTTTCTTATTTTGTAGTGTAGCCATTTGCAGTAAAGTTATGCAGCATATTTGCTAAAAAACTACTCTTATCATTTTTGGTGAAAAATATAAAATCATTCATAGCAATTTTATTTCTGTTTCCTTTATTTTCAAAGGCTCAGATCGGGGAGAAAAATTCCAACAGTGGATTTAAAGAAACCTATTTTTCTTTTGCGCCGTTTGCAATTTTTGAACCACATTTTGCTTTTGGCGGCTCATTCGGACAAAGGCTTACGGCGCGGAGTGAATATTTCACAGAAGCATCTTATGTAATGCAAACGCCTATTTTTAATCAAAAAGGTAGAAGTGATAATTTGTTCAATACTCAATTAAAGGGCGCCAGAATTATTCTTCAATATCGTTATCATTTTTTAAAAATCGGAAGGCCGATTGTCAATTTATTACAGAGAAAACACAGGAAAGAACAGGCAGAAAAATTTCAGCCATTTATAGGCGTTGAGTTTCGTTACAAATCGTACAACTTTTCCTCCTATGCGGATTTTATTAATCCTTCAATTGCAGATACTTTATGGGGAAAAACATTTACGGCTCATGCTAATGTTTTAGGAGGGGCACTTATTTTCGGAAATACATTTAACCTTACAAAGGATAAACGCTGGAAACTTGAACTAGCTTATGGCATTGGCGGTAAACAGAAGTTTGTAAAATTCAAATCAGTACCCAAAGGATATGTCATTTATCATCCTTTTATGGCCAAAGATGGTCCATACATTCCTCCACTTTATGAAGAAGTCGCTACTCCTTATATCCCCTTTTCAATTCGTCTTAGGTATTGTATCAAATGACTTTTGTCAAATGAGCACCTGATTGTTTAACAATAAACTGTCATTTAATTGTCAAAGAGTTTTGGCGTGTATTTTCCTGACAATTCTATGATAATTCAGGATGAATCATCAATAATCTTTGCACTCATTTGAAATCAAGATGAAACAATTGGGATTAATCATATTAAGTATTTCGCTTTCTATTATTGGCACAGCACAGGATACTGCTTCCGAACATTTTAATAAGGAGCGTCATCTTGATGAAGTTGTAGTTACGGCAAACAGAAGCGAACGAAAAATGGGTAATGTAGCCGCACCGGTACAAATCGTTTCTCAAAAAATAATTAAAAGAACAGGTTCTCAGCGCTTACAAGATATTTTGCAGGAGCAAACCGGAATTACCATTGTAAACAGCACACTCGCCTCTTCATTAAATGGATATCCCAATCCTTTTGGTCAAGGCGTGCAAATGCTTGGATTAGATCCATCCTACACATTGATACTTTTAGATGGTGAGCCATTGATTGGTCGCAATGGTGGCATATTAAAATTGGGACGTATTGCCACCGGTGATATTCGTCAAATAGAAATTGTAAAAGGCCCTTCGTCTTCATTGTACGGAAGTGAAGCGATGGCCGGTGTGATAAACGTTTTGACTCAATCGCCCGAAAAAAGAAAATTGGAATTGCAACTTCATCAAGCTACACATAACACGTGGGGTAGCACTGTTTCCTATTTCGATAAAATAAATAAAACAGGAGTTCAATTTTTTCTAAACAGATATTCTTCTTCCGGCTATGATTTAGATAAAACTATTTATGGTAAAACAGTTGACCCATTCAGAGAGTGGAATGGCCAGTTGAAAATCACGCAGGATATTAACAGTAAAATGCAATGGCTTCTGTCTTTGAGAAATTTTGATTCTAAGCAAGATAATAACTATCAAATATTGTGGGGAGGAAATCCTGCAATAGCAAAAGGTTTTACAACTGAAAAAGACAACTCTTTATTCTCACAGCTTCGCTGGCAGTTAAAACCACAACGTAAAATTTATTTCCGTGCATTTTATGATGATTATAGAAATAATTCTTTTGTAAACTTAGATAAGACTACAACTCGTTTTGATGAAACTACATTTAATCAATCCATTATTAAGCCCGAAATTCAGTATGAAAGAGTGCATGGGAAAAATAGTTATGTAGCCGGTGCGGGAGCCTATTTTGAAACAATGGATGCCGATAGGTATGCAGGCAAAAGAAACTTTACAACTGTTTATGCATTTACACAAAATGAATGGAGCCTTGTGAATAACAAGCTCACTTTTATTGCCGGAGGTAGAGTAGATAAAAGAAATGATTTTGAAGCAAAGTTCAGCCCGCGCATTGCATTGGCTTATCATCCCAATGAGCATTGGAAATTTACTGCTTCATCCGGTATGGGTTTTAAAGCACCGGACTTTCGTCATTTGTATTTAGTGTTCAATAATAGTCAGATTGGTTATTCATTAATCGGTGCAAAACAATTAGCTACAACACTGCAACAATTGAAACAACAAGGACTTTTGCAAACCGGAGCAGATATTACTCCGTATTTAGGCGAAAATAATTTGAAAGCGGAAACCTCTTTTGGCTCACATTTTGGCGCTAACTATTCTAATGAGAAGTGGACAATCGGTTTAGGATTATTTAGAAATGATATCAAAAATCTGATAGATAATTTTGCATTGCCTTTTACCAGAAGTAATGGGCAAGCAGTATTCAGTTATCATAACATAGGAAGAGTGTTTACGCAAGGAATAGAAATTTCCACAAAATATAATCTCACGAAAAATATTTCACTGAGTGGTGGTTACCAGTTCTTAGATGCAAAAGATAAAGATGTATTAGAAAAAATTGACAATAAGGAATTGTATAAAAGAGATCCTGTTACCTACATCACTACTTTGGTAAAGCGTTCGGATTATTTCGGTTTGTTCAATAGATCAAAAAACTCGGGTAATATAAAAATTGATTACAATAATGAAGCTAAAGGATGGAATGTATATGCAAGAGGAATTTACAGAGGTCGCTTTGGCTTTATGGATATGAATGGGAATGCAATAGCTGATGATCCTTCTGAAATGGTGAATGGTTTTTGGCTACTTAATTTAGCTGCATCAAAAACTTTTAAACAAGGATGGGCTGTACAATGTGGAGTAGAAAATTTATTGAATTATACAAACCCTTCTAAGCTGAGTAATATTGCAGGAAGGATTTTATTTATCAATCTTAATTATTCAATTATCAATAAAAATAAAAAACAATAAAATCTAAAAAATGAAAAGAGGACTTTTTTTAAGCGCATTAGCATTGACGGTGTTGTTTGTTTCTTGTAAGAAGGATAAAGCAGATCCAACGCCAACAACAGTGAAGACAAAAAGCATCAGTGTGAATTTTAATCCGGCATCTCAATTTACTTTCTTTAGCTTTAAAGATACTACTGTAGTTGAGAATAGCGACTCTGCTACCGGCAAATGGGATTTTGGTTTACGACTGACAACATTCCTTGTCAACAGTAATTCAAGTGGGCCGGGAAATGCAGGAGTAATATTATTGAATACGCCTTATGATAATGTTTATTCCGCTTCTGAAGCGGGTTATGCCTATGATACTACTACTACACAAAGAGCCATTAAAGATGGTAGTTGGTATGACTACAATCCTGCTACACATGCATTCGTTCCTAAGGCAGGTAAAACATTTGTATTCCGTACTGCAGACGGTCATTATGCAAAAATGGAATTGTTGAGTGTGGATTACGAACCATTTATAGGAATGACACCACAAAAGTTAATTTATAAATTCCGCTATGTATATCAGCCCAATGATGGTATGAGAGGATTCTAATTATATTATTTTATTGCATTTTAAAAGCCGCTTTGATGTAGAAGCGGCTTTTATTTTATTGATAAACATAAATAACTACCACTTTCCGCCTGCACCGCCACCGCCAAACCCGCCACCACCAAATCCACCAAAACCACCTCCGCCGTTACCGCCTGAAGACCATCCACCAGAAGACCATCCACCTCTGCCGGAATAATTTCCAAATCCACCACTTGATCCATACCCGCCACCACCATTGCCGCCACCAAACATACCTCCAAGAAAAAATATAACAATAAAAATAATAATAACGATTACAGCCGTATTAAAAAATGAGTCATCTTGACTTTTGTTATATCCTTCCGGTGCTTTGTATCGACCTGCTGCTGCTTCAGTAATTGCATTTATTGTATTATCTAAGCCCCGATAATAGTTGCCATTTTTTAAATAAGGAATTAATTCGTTATCCAAAATTGTTCCTGCAAGTACATCAGGTATTACACCTTCCATTCCATAGCCCGGTGCAATAAAAGCATCTCGGTTGCCATCACCACCGCCGGTTGAGATTAAAATCACAACACCGTTATCGAAATTCTTATTTCCTACGCCCCATTTATGGCCAATGGCAGTTGCAAAATCACCTGCACTATATCCCTTCAAATCATCTACGATTACAATGGCTATCTGATTGCTGGTGCTATCATCATAAGCAATTAGTTTTTTTTCTAATGCATCTTTTTCAGAAGGAGTTAAAAAACCATTGGTAAAATCATTTACAAGCCTTGGTGGAACAGGTTTTTCCGGTATGTTTTTATAGGTCTGCCCTATTGCAAAAATGCAGATGGTAAAAAATAATATCGATAAAATGATTTTCTTCATATCTGTTGCCTGTTAATTTAGGGCACGCTTTTATAACTAACTAATTTCCAAAAACAATTTCATCCGGCAATTCGTTTTTATCAATGGAAGCATCATAAGGAAATTGTTCCTTTAGTGTTGCACCTATTTCGCCGATGCAGTTGCTAATACCTGATAGCAGTTGTCCTGCTTTAATTTGGTTAATCATTTTCTGAACTTGATTTTCCCAATATTGCCGATCTATTTTTTTGTAAATGCCTTTATCGCCAAATATGGCCAACTGTTTATCATCCACCGCCACATAGAGCAGCACACCATTCTGCAATTGTGTTTTATCCATCTTGAGTGTATAAAATATTTCTGCTGCTCTGTCCAATGCATCTACATACTTGCATTTGTGTTCGATAAACAATCGTATTTCGCCACTTGTAGTATGTTCTGCTACCCGGATGGCATTTACGATATAATCTTTTTCTTCTTTGGTAAAAAATGGTTTTCTTTTAAATCGTTTGAACACAAGAGTAGTTTTTAATTTATTGTTTAAATTCTATCAACACTGCTTTATCAGCACCGGCAACTGCTTCAAAACCTTCTTTTGAAGAAAAGCCCAAAAGCTTGGCAAACACATTTGATGGAAATGAACGAAAAGCTATATTATAGTCAGCAACAGCTTCGTTAAAGCGAACCCTTTCAGTTTTAATTCTTCGTTCGGTACCTTCTAATTGTCGTTGCAAACCTAAATAGGCCGTTGTGCCTTTTAACGTAGGATATTTTTCGATAGCTATGATCAATTTATTCGTAGCAGTAGCTAATTCATTTTGCGTATTTTGAATAGTTTCAATATTTTGAAGTGTTGCGCTTGTATTGTTGAGCGTTGCACCGCTTGCTTTTGCTCTTGCTGCTGCAATTTCTTCTAAAGTGGACTGTTCAAAATCTGAAAGACCTTTTACAACGTTTACTAAGTTTGGAATCAAATCTATTCGGCGCTGATAATTGTTTTGTACTTCTGACCAAGTTCTATTGACATTTTCTTCTTTGCCTACTAATCGGTTGTAAGTGGTAATGAATAGAATACCAATAATAATTAGTAAAATACCAATACCATATATCCAATATTTTTTACCTTTCATATCACAGATTATAATAGTTAAATGGCATAGCTGTTCTCATGCAGCTATGCACAAATAACATTTCTGTAGAATTTAAAATTCAACTTTTGGTGCTTTATCTGCACCGGGTTCGGCACTAAATCCTGCTTTAGCTTTGAATCCAAACATGCCGGCGAGTATGTTCATTGGAAATGAGCGAACTTTTACATTGTAAGTATTCACCGCTTCATTAAATTGTCTTCGACTATTTTTTACATCGTTTTCTATTCCTTCCAATTGACCTTGCAGTTGTGTAAAATTTTGTGTAGCTTTTAAGTCGGGATAGTTTTCTACTACTGCCAATAGCTTACTGAGTGCGCCGGTCATTTGTCCTTGTGCATCGTTGAATTTTTTAATATTTTCTTCTGTTAGCTGATCGGCAGTAAAATTGATAGATGTAGCTTTCGCTCTTGCTTCTATAACCTGTGTTAATGTTTCTTTTTCAAAGTTGGCAGCACCTTTAACTGTGTTTACTAAGTTGCCAACCAAATCACTACGTTTTTGATAATCAGTTTGCACATTGTTCCATGCTTTCTTTACATTCTCATCTTCTTTTACTACACCATTGTATCCATTGCAGCCCCAAAAACCAAGCATTACCGCTAAGGCTAAGATTACCAGGATGATTATATTACGACTTCCTTTCATAGTTTAAGTTTGTTTTTTAGTTTTTAAATATTGTTGGTATGTCAACCCTTACTGATTGTACTTACAATGAGTAAGGGTATATAAAAATAGTATTCTTTTTTAAATCCTATCAGTTTTTTGCAGAACAGAACTTCTATTTTTCTATGAATCAGTAAAAGCGATTGTTCGGTTAATTCACTTTCAAAAATACATTCATAGAACTTGGCTCGTTTTTATTTTTATACCAAATCTGTTCTACGCTTTCTTCTTATTCGCTGTGGCTACTCTATAAAGTATGAAGCCTAACAGTACAAAGAAGAACACTGCCAATAAATCATAACCACCAGTACCCAAACTTTCTCTCAGCGAGTCTTCAAAACTTATTTTCTTCATTCCCGATTCAAAGAATACGGTAAGCACAGCAATGATAACACCAAACAATGCACCGCCTGCTACAAGACCGGTTGCGAACAAATTCCCTTTTCTTAAATCTTCTTCTTCTTCCTCATCAGGATTTTTTTTCTTCTTCAATCTTTTATCTGCAACACCGCGTAAGAAACCTCCTGCGAAAATGGGCAATGTAGTAGCTAATGGTAAATATGTACCCACGGCAAAACTCAAAGACTTAATGCCGCACAGTTCAAGCACAATGGCAATAAACACGCCCACCATTACATATTGCCAATCTAAGTTGCCGCCTAAGATTCCTTTAATCACAGTAGCCATCAGATTGGCCTGCGGTGCAGCATACGTTTCGCCAATGGCGTGTTGTATTCCATTCTTTGCCATCTCGGCAGTTGGCGTGTCGAGAATTTTTACTGTCCAACCAATAACGATTGATGAAACAATTGCTCCGATGAACAATGCAATCTGTTGATTGCGCGGTGTAGCGCCGAGTATATAACCAGTTTTTAAATCTTGTGATGTAGCTCCTGCATTTGCGGCAGCAACACAAATCATTCCACCTACTACAAGTGCCATTGGTTCATAAACACTGCCTGTCCATTGTACGCCGATAAAAACAAGACAAGTGGCCATAATGGTTGCAATGGTCATACCACTGATTGGATTATTGGATGAACCAATCAAACCTACGATGCGTGAAGAAACAGTAACGAAGAATGCACCAAATATTATTACTAATAAACCTAATAGTAAACGACTTCCAATATTATCACCCGGAATAATAGGTAATGCAGCCATAATCAATACTAAAAAAATACTACCAATGCCGACAATTTTTAAACTCAAATCTCTTTCTGTTCTTGCAACAGAAGTAACGGCCTCTTTATTCTTAACAGCTTTTACACTTTCTTTAAAAGATGAAACAATAGTAGGAATTGTTTTGATTAAAGTGATGAAACCTCCTGCTGCTACTGCGCCTGCACCAATCAATCTGATGTATGCTCGATAGATTGCTTCTGCAGAGTTTGCAAACGTGTGTGATGTGGCATCCCAACCATATTTTGCCGGATTGATATTTAGCTTTGTAAGCTGTGCAAATATTGCATCGCCGGGCACCAGCGTTGCAAGCAATGGCGTAATCACTAATGCACTCAACACACCACCTGCTACGAGTACACCAGCAATCTTTGGTCCGATGATGTAACCAACACCTAAATATTCCGGTGTAATATCTCCATCTACTCTTGCAGCGGGTAGGTATTTATTTTTCAGATTGGAAACATAAGTCGGTGTTTCGGAAATAACGTGAAATACTTTTTGTAAAAAAGCATACACAATAGCAACGCCAATACCGAGAAATGCTGTCTTCGCAAGGTCACCACCTTTCTCACCGGCTTTCAATACTGAAGCGCAAGCAGTACCTTCAGGATAAGGTAATGTGCCGTGTTCTTTTACAATTAAAGATCGACGAAGCGGTATCATCATCAATGTTCCAAGCATTCCACCGAGAATTGCTAACGTCATAATAATAAGAATGCTGAAATAATCTTGACTGCTTGGCGAACTCAGAAATAAAAAACCCGGCAAGGTAAATACTACACCTGCTGCAATGCTTTCGCCTGCAGAACCTGTTGTTTGAATGATATTATTTTCAAGAATGGTAGTTTTCAAAAACATTTTCCCCAATGCAATAGAGAGTACAGCAATGGGAATAGAAGCAGATACGGTTAAACCTGCTTTTAATGCAAGGTAAACTGTAGCAGCTCCGAAAACAATTCCGAAAATACCACCTACCATAATTGACTTTATTGTAAGTTCTTTCATTTGCACTTCCGGTGCGATATAGGGTTTGAAGTTGTTTTGCTCAGACATTAGTGTTGTGTTTTGTAGCGGTAAGATAGGGAAATAAAAAAACTGCGCCCGAATCGAACACAGTTTTTTAGATTTTTTTGATAAAAGGTTAATGAACACCTCTCGACTTCATGATTTTATTCAACCATTTTAATAATAAGAATAGAAATAGTGCTGCGGCACTGAGTAAAATAAAATTCAGCCAGAAGTAATCGGTTTTATCTTCATAATGGTCCCATTGACTGGCTAATATTCCACTCAGCTTATTCCCGATTGAAGTAGAAAGAAACCAGCCACCCATCATTAATGAAGTGATGCGAACGGGACTAAGTTTGGAAACCAATGACAAACCCATCGGGCTTAAAAATAATTCACCAATCGTTACTACGCCATAGCTGCCAATCAACCACCAAACGCTTACTTTTTCTGTTCCATTGTTTCCGGCTTTTACAGCAGCTATCATAACTAATACAGACAGTGCAGAAATCAATAAGCCAAATGCAATCTTTGTTGGTGTAGAAGGTTCTTTTTTTCTTTTGCGTAGCCAAGTAAAAAATGCAACAACTAATGGCGTTAGTACTATAACCCAAAATGGATTGATAGATTGACTGAGGCTCGGTAGCCATGCTTTTACGACAGTACCTTCGGTAGGAAGTTTATCCGGTGCAACATTTTTAAAATAAGATGGATAGCCAAGCTCTTTTACTTCCATTCCGTTTTCTCTTATTTTTCTGAACTGATGATCCAACTTTACTACGCTATCTAATTTGTAAGTAGTATAAGCCGGTTTATCTGTTTGTTTTAATGTTTGTAATACATTCCCAACGGTACCGCTTACTTCTCTGTTGGTGTATCTGCTTGCCCAAGTGTTCAGCGCAGATCCGTTTTGTTTGAAAATAGCCCAAAATAAAATAACCACTGCAAAAATTGAAAGAAGTGCTGCCATAGACGGGCGTTCTTCTTTATTGCTTCGTATCAATAAAACAGTGTAGAATATCAAAACAGGAATACAGGCAAATATGAAAGCATCAGTAGAGTTAGAATCAAAGATATATCCGTCTGTGCCTTTGATAAACCAGCCAATTGCTCCAAAAATTATTGAAGGAAAAATTACTAATGCGATGATTTTCCATAAGGGCATATCTCCCGGCTGTAAAGGTTTTCTGGTATCAAAATCTTTGTAATGTTTTGTGCCAATGATAAATGTAATCACACCGATAAACATACCTACACCCGCTGCTGCAAAAGCTGCGCCCCAACCAATCATAGTGTATAATGCAGCACCAAAAAAATTGCAAACAAAAGCACCGATGTTGATGCCCATGTAAAAAATATTATAGCCTTCATCCTTTTTGTCGATGTATTCCGGTGTGGTATAAACGTTTCCTAATAGTGTAGAAATATTTGGTTTGAAAAACCCATTACCAATGATAACTAAAGTCATGGATAAGTACAGCATTGCTTCGCTATGAATGCCCATCGTGCAATAACCGACACCCATCAATAATCCACCGAGAATGATAGAACGACGATAGCCAAGATATCTATCGGCAATCAATCCTCCTAGAAAAGGAGTGAAAAATACCAATGCAATAAAAGTTCCGTATAAGCTGGATGCATCTTTTTCATCCATATTAAAACCATCTACTGCATCTTTTAAATAAAGAGTGAAAATGCCAATCATCAGGTAATAGCCGAAGCGTTCCCACATTTCAGAAAAGAATAAAAAGGGTAATGCCTTAGGATGTTTCTTCCACATAGTTTTGGTGTATTAATTCGGGGGTTAAGATAAGGAAAATAAAAAAGAATATTTATTCGTTACATTCGGAGAGAAAGAAAATAGAAAAGTACTTAATTGTTAAATGAGAATGGAAGATATTGTGTTAAGCATTGAAGGAAGCTAAGATTCCTTTATTTGCCATACAATATCATAATCGATCCCAAAGTAATCATGAACGATACGATTTCTGAAACCTCTGATTCTTTGCCAATCTATATTTGGATGTTTTTCTTTGAACTCATCAGGTAACCTGTTTACAGCTTCACCGATTATTTCAAAATTTCGGATAACAGCATCTAATGTTTTAGAATCGTTTATGAATTGATCAAATGAAAGATCGTCTGTGTAACTTAAAATTTTTTGACCGCTCTCTATAATGTCATCCAGTAATAATTTAGGTAGCCTTTTAGACATAAGTTACTTCAGATTGAATTTGTTCAAAATATTTTGGTTTTATACCACGTCTTGAAACTAAATCAATCCTTCTGTTGAATTTGGATTCGAGATATGCTGCCAAGTCCACAAATTCAATACCTATTGGTTTATGAAAATCAACAATAATATCAATATCGCTATTGGTATCAGAAAAATCATTTCTAACTGCAGAACCAAAAACGCCAATAGAATTTACAAAAAAGCGCTTTGTTAACTCTGGTTTCAGCTTCTTCAGTGTTGATATGATATTTTCTTTCTGATTCATTCATAACAAATATACTAATCTTTTATTTTTTTGAATTTTCCTCTTTGTAGGAAATTAGCGAGTATAAAAAAGAGCCACATTTTAGTGACTCTTTAAACCAAAGTAATTTATTGTTTGAAAATTTTAAGCCGAGCCGGTTTTATCTTTTACGATTTGATTTAATGATTTAATTCTTGAATAAATAAGAATGCCACCAATAAATCCGGCTGCAACTAAAATCAGGAAGAATATTTTCTTGTCTGTAAAATCATCCCAGAAGCTGGCCATCACACCGGCTACCTTACCTCCAATAGAAGTGGACAAAAACCATCCGCCCATCATCAAAGCGGTTAATCTTGCAGGTGCTAACTTGGATACCAATGATAATCCCATCGGGCTTAAAAATATCTCACTAACAGTAAATACAAAATAGGTGAGCCACAGCCAAAGCGGCGATGTTTTGTAAGCATATACAGAAGGTACAGACATAATTGCAAATACCATCACCAATGCGGACAGTCCTGAAATGAATAACGCCATGCCAAATTTTGACATTGTAGTAGGCTCTTTCCCTCGTTTACGAAGCCAACTGAAAAAGGGTACAAAAATTAATGTGAGTACTACAATAAACAATGGATTGATGGACTGAAATAATTCTGTATTAGTCAATTTTACTTCTTTACCATTAGGCAATTGGTCTTTGGGTACATTAAAGAAATAGGGATCAGGTCCCATTGCCTGCTCCGCTTTACCATCTGGCCCCATTACTTCACGCATATAGGGGTCCAATTTGTTTACCAATCTTGGTGTATCAGTAACTTTTTGCATTGGGAAAATAGCTCCTGCAATCTTCTCTGTAGTGGGCGATG
Source organism: Bacteroidota bacterium (assembly GCA_018268055.1). GTDB lineage: Bacteria > Bacteroidota > Bacteroidia > Chitinophagales > Chitinophagaceae > JJ008. The sequence continues at coordinate 151,214 of JAFDXF010000076.1, read as the reverse complement.
CTACACGATCTGTATATTTTTCTGCCCAGATAGTAAGGCCGGTTGAGTTTTGATTATAAATAGTCCAGAATGCAATTGAAATAGCAAAGACAAAAAGTAGTGCGCCGATTCCTTTTTTGTCTTGCCCTTTTGCTTTTACCCAAAGTGAAATGTAGAAGGCAATAATGGGAAGGCAAGCAAAGATGAATGCATCATTGGCCTGAGTGCCCATGAGCGGGCTTCCGAATAGTTTTGCAGGAAGAAACCAACCAATAACTGCTGCAATGATTGCCGGTAAGAAAACAGTTGTGAAAATTTTAGAAAGAGGCATGTCTTCTGCCTGAACAGGTTTTCTGACATCTGCTTCTTTAATGTCTTTATCTTTCATAGCCATTGCCAGAATAATCATACCGATGATAAGACCAACGCCAGCAGCACCAAATGCATAACCCCATCCATAAGCATTACGCAAATAAGCTGCTACGAAATTGCAAACAAAAGCACCAATGTTGATGCCCATATAAAAGATGTTGTATGCATTATCTTTTAGCGCTTTCAGATCTTCTCTGTTATAAATATTTCCTAATAATGTAGAAATATTGGGCTTGAAAAAACCATTACCTACAATAATAAGTGAAAGGGAAATAAACATTGCAGTATTTCCCGGAATGGATAAACCTAAATAACCCGCGGCCATTAAAGAACCACCAATAAAAATAGATTTCACATAGCCCAAATATCTATCGGCTATTAAACCTCCGATAAATGGTGTCAAATAAACAAGTGCTATAAAACTACCTACAATATCGGCACCTATTTTACCCGAAAATCCTTTGCCTCCGGTAGTAGTATCGGTCATATACAACAAAAGAATTCCTACCATTAAATAGTAGGCAAAGCGTTCCCACATTTCGGTAAAAAATAAAATGTATAACGCTTTTGGGTGTTTTCCCGATTTGGCAGCAGGTGCGCTGACAACTTCTTGAGTTTGGCTCATACAGTTTTTTTAAGTTTTTAAAATCAGAGTGTTTTTTAAAATGAGCATCCAAAATACAGAAATTTAGCCACTCAAAAATTTTTCATTTTATCTTTACCTGCCAAATTCGATGTTCTTGTTTATACATTTATCGTAAAAAAAACTAATGCACATACTTTTATTGGGTTCCGGCGGCAGAGAAAATGCCTTAGCATGGAAAATTGCCCAAAGCCCTCTTTGTAAAAAACTCATAATAGCGCCCGGCAATCCGGGTACAGCTCAATTTGGTACAAATATTCCTGTGTCATTAACCAATTTTGAACAGATAGAACAAATCTGCATGGTTGAAGCTATAAATATGGTAGTGGTAGGCCCTGAAGATCCATTGGTAAACGGTATCAGCGATTACTTTAATTCAAGTGAAAAATTAAAAAACATTTTCATTATTGGCCCACGAAAATATGCTGCACAATTGGAAGGCAGTAAAGCTTTTGCCAAAGAATTTATGTTGCGTCATAATATTCCTACAGCGGCTTACAAAGAATTTACAAGTGAAAATTTTCAACAAGGTATTGCATATCTGAAACAACATTCGCTACCCATAGTATTAAAGGCTGATGGGTTGGCCGCCGGCAAAGGTGTAGTGATTTGCAATACAATTGATGAAGCACTTGCCGAATTCGAAGCGATGATACAAAATGCAAAATTTGGTGAGGCGAGTAAAAAAGTAGTGGTAGAAGAATTTTTGCAAGGCATAGAAATGTCAACCTTTGCTTTGACTGATGGAAAAAATTATGTGATTCTGCCCGAAGCTAAGGATTACAAAAGAATAGGAGTGGGCGATACAGGATTGAATACCGGTGGAATGGGCGCAGTTAGCCCGGTACCTTTTGCAGATGCTGTTTTGAAAAAGAAAATTGAAGAAAAAATAATTAAACCCACAATAGCCGGATTTGAAAAAGATAAGATGGAATATGTCGGCTTTGTGTTTTTTGGGTTGATGATTAATGACGGCGAGCCTTATGTGATAGAATATAACTGCCGGATGGGTGATCCGGAAACGGAAGTAGTAATGCCCAGATTAAAAAACGATTTAGTAGAATTATTGATCGCTACTAAAAACGGAAGATTAAACAATATAAAAATTGAAGTGGATGAAAGAACCGCTTGCACGATTGTAGCTGTAAGTGGCGGCTATCCCGGTGATTATAAAAAAGGAAAAGAAATCACAGGTGTTGCACATGCATTAGACTCAAACAGTATTTTATTTCAAATGGGAACCGTGCTGCAGAACGGACAATTATTAACGAATGGTGGTAGAGTGTTATGTATTACTTCTTTTGGTAAAGATGTTGCAGAATCAACTTCTATGGCAAGTATGGCATTGCAAAAAATATCTTTTCAGGGTATGAACTTTCGCAATGATATTGGGTATGAATTTAAATAAGTACAGATTTTGCGGATGCAAAATCTGTACTTGAAGGATGAAATAAATTAGAATGTATAGCGAATACCTAAGCCACCCCAGGTACCAATAAATCCTCGCCCTGTACCAAACTCAAATGAAGGTTGCCAGTCCAAAGACAGATTGATAGGAGCGCCGCTAAACTTATAGTCTAAACCTAACACACCATCAACTCCAACAAAAGAACCATTTCCGTTTTTTGCATTGTAAAATCCTACGTGAGCACCGGGGCCAATGTACCATTTCAATCCATCAGCACCATTGAAGTCTCCATGAATTTCATATAAACCGGTAATGCGGAAACCATTTCCCCATAAATAACCAATACCTTCTAAAGCATTGTTGCCATTCACGAAATGTTTTATTGAAAGACCTCCGCCATCTAATAATTTCACACCTAATGCGGTTTGATAAGATGAACTTTTTGCACTTTTGCTCTGAGCCTGTACCGAATGAATCATCAAAAACGTAACTGCTAAAATCACAAACTTTTTCATAAAATTTTTTTAGTGGAAAAATAAATAATTGCAAATATCAGCCATTATTGTGCCAAGTTTGTTTAATTGGCTTTCATTTTTCTGTCATTTATTCCAAAGATGAAATAAACAAATATAAAAACTGTTACAGCAGCCGTTGTAATAAAGGTACTTGTACTTCCTACAAAACTCCATAATGCACCTGCAATAACACTTGCCAACAAAGTGCAAATACTTTCAAAGCTTGTATAAAATCCAATAGCAGTGGCTGTATGCTCTTTTTGTGATAAATTAGTAATCCATGCCTTGATAACACCTTCCGTTGCGGCAGCATATAAGCCATAAAGTGAAAATAATATGAATATTTCTGAAATAGAAGGATGAAAAGCGAAACTGCTATACACTATTGCAAAAATGAAAAAGCCAAATAAGATGGTTTTTTTAAATCCTAATTTATCAGCCAGCACACCCATTGGATAAGAGGCCAAAGCATACACAAGATTGTAGAATATATATGCAGCTATAGTGATAGAGCCTGAGTCAAATTTTACACCCAAAATGGTAATGAAATTATCTCCGATGGTTTCTTTTGTAATCAATAATAAAAAAACGTCTGAACTATTGAACAAAACAAAGAATAACAAACCCGGAACTACTTTTCTAAACTGAGGTGTAGCGATATTCCAGTAGGTGAAATAAGAAAAAAAGCCGCTATGCTTGACGGTGGTCTTTGGTTGCCTTTTCTCTTTTAATACATAAATCAATAAAATGGCTAAAATGCCCGGAATAAATGCCAATAGGAAAAGATTTTTGTAATCTCCCGGATTTAAAAATAAATAGATCAAAGCCAATATTGGTCCGATAGCTGCTCCAACGGTATCCATACTACGATGAAATCCAAAAACCCTGGCCTTTGTTTCGGGTGTTGCTTCTTGAGATAATAATGCATCTCTTGCAGCTGTTCTAACTCCCTTTCCCAATCTATCCATTGTACGGATGAAAAATACCCAAATAACGGAAGTGGAAATGGCCATTAAGGGTTTTGCTACATTACTCAGTATATATCCCAATTTTACAAATGGTAGCCTCAAGCCATTGTCATCACTCATTTTTCCAAAATACCCTTTGCTGATGCCCGTAATAAAACCTACCACTCCTTCAAGAATGCCAATCAATAAAACGCTAAAGCCTATTTCTTTCAAATAAATAGGAATGATCGGATAAAGCATCTCACTGGCAATATCTGCAAACAAACTGACCATTGAAAGAATGAAAACAGTACGGGAAATAATTCGCATAAAATGAAGTTAGATGAAAACTTCAAAAGTATCCGAAATGTTATTTTTTATAAAAGGGGGATAAAAATATTTTTTGATTGCCTTTTCTCTTTGATAATTCAAAATATTTATACCACCTTTGCAAATTATCTGATATGCCGCAAGGCCAAAAATCAACTTTGTAATTTAATGGGAATCTTTAACTGGTTTACACAAGAAATAGCCATCGACCTGGGTACCGCTAACACACTGATCATCCACAATGAAGAAGTAGTGGTAAATGAACCGAGTATAGTAGCATTGAACCGCAATAATCCTAAAGAAGTATTAGCTGTAGGTAAGAAAGCGTTGATGATGCACGAAAAAACACACGAAAGTATTCGCACTGTACGTCCTTTGAAAGATGGCGTAATTGCCGACTTCAACGCTGCAGAACTAATGATTCGTGAGTTAATCAAATTGGTGTATCCAAAGAAACCGCTTTTCCCACCCAGTTGGAGAATGGTGATATGTATTCCTTCTTCCATTACAGAAGTGGAGAAAAGAGCAGTGCGAGACAGTGCAGAGCAGGCTGGAGCTAAAGAAGTATATCTCATTCATGAACCGATGGCCGCTGCCTTAGGTATTGGTATCGATGTGGAAGAGCCGGTTGGAAATATGATTATCGATATTGGGGGAGGTACCACCGGTATCACCGTTATCGCATTAGCAGGTATTGTTTGCGATCAAAGCGTGCGGGTAGCAGGTGATGAATTTACTGCCGATATCATGGAAGCACTGCGCCGATATCATAGTTTACTTATTGGTGAGCGTACCGCAGAACAAATAAAAATTCAAGTGGGTGCTGCTATGAAAGATATTGACAATCCACCGGATGATTATCCTGTCAATGGCCGCGACCTCGTAACCGGTATTCCCAAACAGATTATGGTAAGCTATCAGGAAATTGCCGAAGCATTAGATAAAAGTATTTTCAAAATAGAAGAAGCAATTTTAAAGGCTTTGGAGCAAACTCCTCCTGAATTGGCTGCAGATATATATCGTAGAGGTTTATATATTACCGGAGGTGGTGCATTACTGCGCGGGTTAGATAAACGACTGGCTAATAAAATTAAGTTGCCAGTACACGTTGCGGACGATCCACTCAAAAGTGTAGTACGAGGAACCGGTATTGCTTTAAAAAATTATAGTAGATACCCATTTGTAATGCGATAAAAAATAAGAAGAAAGACATAGTGAATAACTGTTTCAATTCATTTCACTTCTGTCTTGTATCTTGTGCCGGCAGCTATGCGTAATATTTTTCTTTTTCTTAGGCACTATAGAACCTTTCTCACCTTCCTTATTTTGCAGGTGGTGTCATTATGGTTTTTGTTCAGTTATAACCGTTTTCATCGAGTTAAGTTTTTAGGTATGGCCAATGAAGTGACAGGTCGTGTCAATAATCAATACAATAAGATAGAAGACTATTTTCATCTGAAAGAAGAAAATAAACGATTGAACAAGGTCAATGATTCTTTGATGAGTTTATTGCCACTCGCTTATGCACATCACGATACGACCACTCAATCGGTTCAAGATGTAAAACCGTTGGATAGCACCGGATTTTATCGTCGTTATTTTTTATACCCTGCAGAAGTGACTTATAGTACTGTAAGTGCACAAAAAAATTATATACAATTAAACAGGGGATCCAATCAAGGCATTCAAGATGGTTGGGGCGTTATCGGCTCTGATGGAAGTGTGGTGGGTACAATTGTAAATGTTAGCCCCAATTTTAGCCAGGTGATGAGTTTATTGCATGTCGATAACCGTTTAGATGCTTCCTTGAAAAAAAGCGGTGATTTGGGAACCATACTTTGGGATGGAAAAAATCCCAATTACCTAACAATGATTCGTGTACCCAAAGCAGCAGCAGTAGCAGAAGGAGATAGTGTGATCACAAGCGGAAATAATGATATTACTTTTCCCAAAGGATTCTTAGTGGGAACAGTAAGTAAAATTACATTAGACAATGCACAAGGGATGTATCAATTGCAAATAAAACCTGCTGCTAATTTATATAACCTGCAACAAGTACATATCATAAACAATATTGACAGATTGGAGCAACAGCATTTGATGGAAGAAACTAAAAATAAGGTGGAACAAACTAAACAGAGTAAGCATTGAGTGGTTTTGTAAAAAATATTGCCCGTATTGTACTATTCATACTGCTTCAAGTGTATGTGTTGAATAAAATTCCTCATTTACATCGTTTTATTGTGCCTTATCTGTACTTCCTTCCGCTTTTATGGTTGCCATTCTCTGTTTCTCGTTTGGGTTTATTATTTTATGGTTTTGCAACCGGACTTACACTCGATTATTTTGCGATGACTCCGGGTCTTCATGCGGCAGCCTGTGTACTGATGATGTATGTTCGGCCATTTATCATTAATGCACTTACGCCAAAAGACGAATCGGAATTTACCTATAATGAGCCATCTCCTAAAGCCATGCAATGGACGCCGTATGCGGTTTATGTTTTTGTTTTGGTATTGCTGCATCACGGATATCTTGTATTTCTGGAGTGGCTGAGTTTTGGCAGCTTTTTAGATTTTATTATTAAGGTAATCGCTACAACTGCAATAAGCCTATTGCTTATTTTTACTATTGAAATACTCTTTCCACGTAAGCAAAAATTTCGATCTAACACTGCTTAGAAAATAATTAAGCAAACATATTTGGAAACCCTGTCTTTCAAATCGTATTTTGCAGTTCAGTATTTTTTTAATCGAAGCCGGAGTAAATTAATTATGTCTGTTTTTAATCAGTCAAGAAGTAGAATTGTGCGTGTAGTGTTTGTGCTGGCGTTTTTAGTAATTCTTGCCAGGTTGTTTTATTTACAGATTCTTTCTTCTAAATATGATAAACTTGCACGAAGTAATGCCATCTTAGAAAAACCCGCTTATCCGCCACGCGGTTTGGTATTCGATAAACATCAACAAGTTATTGTCAATAACACATTAGCCTATGACTTGATGGTTACACCTGCACTTACAAAGGGCATTGACACTTTTTATTTTTGCAAACTCATGGATATTGATACTGCTGAATACAATCAGCGTATCTTAACTTCAATAATTAAAGCAGGTCGTCAAGTGCCTTCCGTTTTTGAAGCATCGCTGAATCCTCAGAAGTATGCCCGTATTCAGGAAAATCTTTGGCGATTTCAAAATAGTTTTTATATCCAAGAGCGACCGGTACGCACTTATCCTATTGTGGCTGGGGCAAACATTTTTGGTTATACAGCTGAAGTAGATTCTAACTATCTGAAACGACACGTTGATGAAGGTTATTTGAGTGGTGAGTATGCAGGTATGACCGGCCTTGAAGCGAGTTATGAAAAAGTATTGAAGGGGCAAAAAGGCATGCAAGTATTGCTGCGTGATAAAGATAATCGTATTCAAGGCCCTTATAAAAATGGTGAACGCGATGCTCCGGCTGTAGCAGGAAGTAATCTTTATACAAGTCTGGATATTAAACTGCAACAATATGGTGAAAAGTTGATGCAAAATAAGGTTGGATCGATTGTAGCAATAGACCCCAAAACCGGTGGTATTATAGCCATGGTGAGCAGCCCGACTTATGATCCGGGATACCTAACCGGACCGGACAGAAGCAAACACATTCGTGAATTATTATATAACGATCCTCGTCTTCCTTTATTTAACAGAGCAGTAGCAGCTACATACTCGCCGGGTTCTACTTTTAAAACATTACAGGCATTAGTAGGCTTGCACGATGGCGTTATTACCACTCGTACAACATTTAGTTGCTCCGGCGCTTTTTATGGTTGCGGAAGTGGAAAGCCGATGAAGTGCCTTGACCCCGGAACCTTTTATTTAAAAACAGCCATTACCATGTCTTGCAATACATATTTTGCAAACGTAATGCAGCGAGTAATCAACAACCCAAGATATCCAAACATTGATAGCAGTTTGAGAGTATGGGATAAATATATGTACGCCTTCGGCTTAGGTCATAAGTTGGGTGTCGACATTCCATCCGAGAGAAGCGGTAATATCCCCACTCCTGAATATTTCAATAACCCCAAACGATATGGTGTAGGGCATTGGAATTTCTGTACGTTTCGTTCTGTAAGTATCGGACAAGGAGAAGTGTTGGTTACTCCATTGCAAGTGGCAAACGAAATGGCATACATTGCTAATAAAGGATGGTATTATATCCCTCATATTGTAGATTCTATTGAGGGCGGAGATACTTATGGACTTTTAGATAAATACAAAACCAGACAAATAGCAATGGAAATTCCTGATTCTATTTTTGAAGCAGTGCATGATGGTATGCAAGGTGTAATGGAATCAGGAACCGGTAGAGGATCAAAAGTGCCGGGTATAACTATTTGTGGAAAGACAGGAACAGTAGAAAATAATGCGGTCATTAAAGGACAATTAGTAAAACAACCAAACCACTCATTCTTTGCAGCATTTGCGCCAAGAGAAAATCCAAAAATTGCAATAATGTGTGTGGTGGAAAATAGTGGACGCTTTGGTGGTACTTATGCTGCGCCAATAGTGAGCCTGATGATTGAAAAATATATCAATGATACGATTGCCGCTAATAGAAAGGGTGTAGAAACTAATATGATGAATACAAACTTGATTCCGCCATTGATGAAACAAAAAATGAATAGTAGAGATTCGTTGAAAAAAATTAAGGAATCTACACAACCTGCATCTACTTCTCTTACACTATCCTTAGATGATATTTTTGGTAACGAAACAAAATCAATAACACTTAGCTCCGGCCAACAAAAATCTAAACAACCAATACAAAAACGTGTTCCTGCCAAGCCATTATTGATTATGTTATTACCCGAAGAAAAAAATTATTTCACATTGGTAAAAAATACAGCGAAATAATGAATCGGCATAATCCTGAAATATCAAAAGGAATTGATTGGATGCTGGTTGCTATGTATATGGCACTCTGCTTAATCGGCCTGCTCTGTATTTTTTCTGTAGAATATCGAGTTGGCGATAATGTGCTTCAAAATTTTTTAGGCTTTAAAAAAGAATACAGTAAACAGCTTTTCTTTTTTGGCATTAGTTTGGTTGTCGCCATATTTATTTTGCTCACGGATAGTAAATTTTTTACTGCTACAGCAAATCTTTCTTACATGTTTGGCGTAGGTCTTATTTTGGCTACGTTCGTAGTGGGTAAAGAAGTGGCAGGTTCCAAAAGTTGGATACCATTGGGCGTTATGAATATTCAACCGGTAGAATTATGTAAAATATTTACTTCGTTGGCGCTTGCAAAATATTTATCATCACCGAATCTTGATTTTCAGAAGCCCAAATCTCAGTTGATAGCAGCGGCAATTGCATTTACACCGGCACTTCTTTCTGTTGCACAAAAAGAACCAGGTGCTGCAATAGTATATTTTTCATTTGCCTTAGCTTTTTTCAGAGAAGGATTGCCCGCTCAATATATTGTTGCTGTTTTGTCTTTAGTGATTCTCATCATTGCCAGTATTATTATCCGTAGCGATATATTGTTTATGATATTAACAGTTGCAGCGGTACTGATCATATATTTTATAAAACAAAGGAAGAAGCGAGCGGGTAAAGCAATTATGATGGTGATTGCAATATGGCTATTGTCAGTAGGTGTTCAAAAATTTTTAGTACCTGCTTTGTTTGAAAAAGTTCTTCAGCCACATCAGGTGGTGCGCATCTTTGCGTCATTTGGTATTGACGATTATCAATTCAAAGATTCTGCAAGAGCTGTGGCCATACAAAAAGAGTATAACAAATTAGGAAGTTCTAAAAAAGGAGATCCGGGAAAGGGAGAGAGTTATAATGTAAAACAATCTAAAATAGCAATCGGTAGTGGAGGATTTTTGGGCAAAGGCTTTTTAAAGGGAACACAAACAGGCGGCGATTTCGTTCCGGCACAGAATACTGATTTTATTTTTTCATCAGTGGGCGAAAATTTTGGCTTTTGGGGAAGCACACTATTGATGCTTTTGTACTTTGGTATGATGCTGCGCATTGTTTTTATTGCAGAAAGACAAAGAAGTGTTTTTAGTAGAGTATATGCCTATTGTGTTGCCGGTATTTTATTTGTACACGTAGTATTGAATATATATATGACGCTTGGCTTGGCACCTTCACCGGGTATTACATTGCCATTTTTAAGTTATGGTGGTTCATCATTACTTACGTTCACTATCTTATTATTTATTTTAATTAAACTTGATGCAGATCGGCAAATGGTTTTACGGTGATTTTTTAATCAGCAAGTAGTGTCTGCTTTAAAATACTGAACTTCGCATCTCATTATGAAGATTATCCCACTATCCGAAGGCACTTTTACAATTGATAAAACAAAACTCTTTGTTCCGTTTGATATAGAAAAAAATATTTTGAATGAACGGCCTATCGGAAGTTTATTGGTAGAGATACAGCCATTTGTAGCGGTCACATCTAAAGACATTCTGCTTTTAGATACAGGACTTGGCTTTGAGCAGAATGGAGTGTTACAACTACATTCCAATCTGATGAATGTAGGCATTAATCCTTCCGAAGTTTCTAAAGTATTACTTTCTCACCTACATAAAGATCATGCCGGTGGTGTGGCGCAAAGAAAAGAAGGCATTAGTAAACTTTCTTTTCCCAATGCTACTTACTATGTACAGCAAAAAGAATTGGAATTTGCTTTCGAAAAAGGCATCCCTTCATATATTCCTGAAGAATTAACTTGTTTGAAAAATAATAAGCAGGTTCAACTATTACATGGCGATGGTGTGATAGACAATTATATTCAACATAAAATTACAGGCGCTCATTCACCTTTTCATCAAGTGTTTTGGATTAGAGATGAAGATGAAATTGTATTCTTCGGGGCAGATGATGCACCACAACTACAACAGATGAAACATCGCTTTGTTGCCAAATATGATTTTGATGGTAAAAAATCTATGGAGTTGCGTAAGGAATGGTGGGAACAGGGACAGAATGAAAATTGGACTTTCCTATTCTATCACGATGTTAAAAACCCGCTTTTTTATTACTCATAATGTTTGGGACAAAGTGAGTAATTGCCTTCGTATGCATTAGTGTGAAAATACGGCAGCGCCATTATTGGATTGGTTGCGTTTGTTCTCTCTGATTATTTGCAATGCCTGCCTTCTAAATTCATCTTCATAGTCATAAACTCTATTGGCTTGCTGCTCATTCAGTATTTGTTTAAACTCATCACGATAGCGAAGTCTGAGCTCTATAATTTTTTGACGATAGATAAGTTTATCGTCTTTATACATGCGGTGTGTTTGCGCAAACTCTTTGAAGTAGCGGGCAAACAAGGGTTTGAATTTTGATGATTCTGCCTTTGTTAAGTCAAGCCTATTTTGAATATATTGTATGCAACGATCTCTCAATTTTCCCTCTTGCGGGGCATCCACCGGTTGTGCAAATAAACTATTTGCAACAAGAAAAAATACAAAGAGTAAGATGAATGTTTTTTTCATTGCCTATTTTTTTAATTATACTGAGTCATTAATATATTGCCCATGTCTTTTGTTTGATTCTGAAAGTCGGTCAACTCCTCTTCCGGAATGTCTTTGAGTAGTTGTTGTATTTCTTTCATTTTGGCATCATTATCTATTCCGGCGGTTTCTTTAAGATCAAAGCCCATGTCTAAAATTTCAATCAAGTTATCTTTCTGAGTATTGTCTAATTGTTTGATGTCTTTACGAACACCGGCAATTGGATCTTTGTATGTTGATTTATTTTCTGTAAATATTTTAATAGTTACTGTTGCAATAACAACTGCAATCAATGTTGCGGCTATTTTCATCCATCTTTTATGGAATAGCACTACTATTTTTGATGGAGTAGATGTGTTGTTTTTCGCAGCTATTGTGCTATTAAAATATCCTGTTGGAACGGAGTAAGGATTTTTTTTATTTAAGCTACTCAATAAAGGCGAAATGGATTCCAGTTCCTGCTTCACCGAATTGTTGTTGATAGTAGAATTAAAATTATATTCAGGAGGTGAATAGGGCGTTTGTTTGGAAATATTATGCAGCGTATCCGATAGATATTTCAACTCTTCTGTTACATTAGTTGCTTCAGAAGCTTTTATGCGCTTCAATACTTCTTTCGTTAAATTATTGAAATAATCTACCGGAACGATATAGACATTTTCGGTAGTTAAATTACCTAAAGCGCTATTAAGGCTCTTTAATTCAGATAATATTTCGTCATTATTGCACATCTCAACTTTTATAGATTGATTATTTACGGTAAAGTTTAATGGTTGAGTATATAATCTTCAATTTTTTTAACAGCGTGATGATAACTTGCCTTTAATGCTCCTACACTTGTATCTAAAATATTACTCATTGTTTCATAAGGCATCTCATCATAATAGCGTAATGTAAAAACAATCCTTTGTTTCTCAGGTAATTGCTGCATAGCCAATTGCAGTTTCCATTCCAATTTGTTTGGATTAAAATGTCGGTCTGCCTTTATCTTATCGCTTAAATCACTTTCTATAATATTTAAACTTACTACTGTTCTTTTTTTCTGTTGTGCTAAAAAGGTAAGACATTCATTAGTGGCAATTCTGTACAGCCATGTAAATAGCTGACTGTCTTCCCGAAAATTTTCTAAGCCCTTCCATGCTCTGATGAGTACATTTTGCATCACATCATTTGTGTCATCGTGATCGACCAGTATTCTTCTGATATGCCAATATATTTTCTCTTGATATTTACGAACAATACGGGTATAAGCATCCTCTTTCGTATCAGCGTTACGAAATTGTACGAGAAGTTCACTATCACTACTTGTTGAAAACGCCATTAGTATATTTCTGCACTTTTTAGAATGTTTATTGATTCAAAAGTTTAATTGAAGGATAAAAATAAAAAAAGCAAGCTTTACTTGATAGCTTGCTTTCATTATTAACGACTTCTTTATAGAAATTATTTCCGTGCCAATACTTTTTCGGCAGCGGTAACAATATCTACAACATCCAACCCATATTTTTTCAATAATTGCTCGGGTGTACCACTTTCGCCGAATGTATCTTTGGTGCCCACATACTCTATAGGAACAGGAAAATGTTTTGCAGCGCATTGAGCAATGGCATCGCCCATGCCTCCGTATATATTGTGTTCTTCGGCAGTTACCGCACATTTAGTTTTTTTCAATGAGTTGATCACTGCTTCTTCATCCAATGGTTTTATGGTGTGTATGTTGACGACTTCTACACTGATGCCTTTTTCTTGAAGTAATGCTCCGGCTTGAATCGCATTCCAAACTAAATGGCCACAAGCAAAAATGGTAACATCTGTTCCTTCTGAGAAAAATTGTGCTTTACCTATTTCAAAAGGTAGGTCTGAAGTAAAAATTGGCCACACCGGACGACCAAACCGTAAATAAACAGGGCCTTGATAATCGGCAATAGCCATCGTCGCTGCTTTGGTTTGTGCATAATCACAAGGCACAATTACTGTCATGCCCGGCAGCATTTTCATCAAGCCGATGTCTTCTAATATTTGGTGTGTAGCACCATCTTCGCCCAGCGTAAGCCCTGCGTGAGAAGCACATATTTTTACATTCTTTCCGCTGTAAGCAACTGATTGACGAATCTGATCGTATACTCTCCCAGTGGAAAAATTAGCAAATGTTGTTGTGTAGGGAATTTTACCACCAATAGTCATTCCCGCAGCAACGCCGATCATATTAGCTTCTGCAATGCCGCATTGTAAAAAACGGTCGGGAAATTCTTTGATAAAAGGGTGTAGTTTTAATGATCCGGCTAAATCTGCTGTTAAGGCCACTACATTGGGATTTTTTCGGGCTACTTCTAAAATGCCATCGCCAAATCCGCTACGTGTATCTTTTTTTCCTGTCGGTTGAATATCTTTTAGCATAAAATAAACTTTTCTAAGCTGTAAAGGTACGCAATAGAATCCTGAAGTTTTGCTGTAATATTTTTGTAGTTTGCAGGTATGAAAGGAAATTTTATAAAACTAATGCTCCTATTCGGAATCGTTTTTGGGAACACACCGAATGCTGATTGTCAGAATGCAGGATTGGCCGGTGTAAATAATACACAACAGTTTATGCAGGATGTTCATGGCAGGCCGGTGTATTTGATGACAGAGTATAACACACAAGGCAGCCCGTTCTATCCGGAAAAATATGTAAAAGCAAATTTGTATTTGAAAGGAGGCTCTGTATATCACGATATCCCTGTTAAATTCAACTTGCAACAAAATCTTGTGCTGTATCAACTGGCTGATGGTACTGAAAATGCAGCTATCACTCCAATTCAAAAAATAATATTTACAGATGCCGGAGTTGATGGCGATATGCTCAATAAAACTTTTAAAAACGGTTTTAAGTCTTTAGATACATTAAATCAGGAAACGTATTACGAAGTATTGGATTCGGGTAAAATTAGTTTGCTCAAGTATCACGGTTTAAAAATTACGGATCAAAAATTTTACTGACAGGCAAGTATTACCAGGGTGTTTGACTTTGTGAATGTGCTCTATCTTTCTTTACCCAATGGAAAGATGGTAAAGGCAGAAAAGGAAACACTTTTATCGGGCATTGAAGAAAAAAAGAATGAACTGGAACAATACATACAAAAGGAAAATATAAAACTCCGAAAAGAATCAGATTGGAAAAAGTTAATCAATCATTACAATAATCTTTTTGCTTCTTAATTTAATCCCGCTGATTGTTGTTGGATTAATTGCTCATCTTTTTTCATCTTCAACTCCCAATCCCAGGCTGTTTTCATTATCTCATTTAGGCCATATTGTGTTTCCCAGCCTAATTGTTTTTTTGCCCAATCATTATTGGCAAAAATTGCCACCACATCGCCCGGTCTTCTTGGGCCTTTTTCATAATTGAGTTTTACATTGCTTACCTTTTCAAAAGCAGCAATAGCTTCTAAAACAGTTACTCCATTTCCGGTACCTAAATTGAAAACTTCGCAGTTGCTTTTATTCTTTTGTTGTTCCAGATATTTAAGTGCCAATGTATGTGCATGTGCCAGATCGCAAACATGTATAAAGTCGCGGATGCAAGAGCCGTCTCTTGTATCATAGTCAAAACCGAATACCACCATTTTAGGAATACGTCCAATAGCTGTTTGCGTTATTACCGGAACCAAATTGGATGGTTTGCCCAAAGGCAATTCTCCGATAATAGTACTGGGATGTGCTCCGGCAGGGTTAAAATACCTAAGTAAGATACAAGCAGTGCCTGTGCTTTTAGAAAAGTCGGAAACAATTTGCTCGCCCATTTGCTTGGTAGCAGCATAAGGCGATTCGGGAGGCATCAATGTCGTTTGTTCTGTAACCGGAATCTCAGCTGCGTTTCCATAAACTGAGCAGGAAGAAGAAAAAACAAAATGAGGTATGTTAAACTCTTGCACACATTTCAACAGATTGACTAAGGAAGCAATGTTGTTTTCGTAATAGAGCAATGGGGCATCTACCGATTCGCCAACTGCTTTATATGCAGCAAAGTGAATGATGCCACTTATATCACTATTTTCTTGGAAGATTGCATGCGTATCATCAAAATTGCACAAATCAACTTTGTAGTTTTTTATTTTCTTTCCGGTTATTTGTTCTGCGCCTTGCAGCATCGCTGTAGTAGAACGTGAATTATTATCAACAGAAATAATTTCATATCCACTTTCAGCAAGATCTACTATCGTGTGTGAGCCAATATAACCACATCCGCCGGTAACAAGTATTTTAGCCATAAACAAAAAATTCCGAACAAAAGTCCGAAATTTTTATAAGACATTAAATTAAAATATTATAGAAGTAAATGAACAATGAAGTATGCCAACGCTGCTAATAATGCACTGATTGGAATAGTAAGAATCCATGCCCAAATAAGATTAATCGTTACGCCCCATCTCACTGCCGATAATCGCTTGGTAGCACCCACGCCAATGATACTACCGGTGATGGTATGCGTGGTAGAAACAGGAATACCCATTTGTCCGGTAAAGAATAATGTAAAGGCGCCGGCCGTTTCGGCAGCTACTCCTTCCAAAGGTGTAACTTTAGTAATCTTTGTCCCCATTGTTTTTACAATCTTCCATCCGCCGCTGAGTGTGCCTAATCCTATCGCTGCATAGCAGGCAAGCGGAACCCAAAGTGGCAGACTGGCAAAATCCTGTATTTGCCCGCTTGCTATAAGTGCTGCGCCAATGATACCCATTACTTTTTGTGCATCATTACCACCATGCCCGATGCTGAAAGCGGCAGAAGTAAACAATTGCAGGCGTTTAAACATTTTTGAAATGCGATAAGCATTAGGCGTTCTTATTTTTTCTACATATAGAAATACTAATGAGAAAAATATGGCAGCATAAACCATTGCCCATGCGATCATACCATTATCTGCTCTTGAAATTTCATTGCTCAATGAGTGTTCAATGTCGTAATTGGTCAACTTATGCTTTACGCTTTCATAGTTTTTTATATTGATTGGATAGATATTGTCTAAAAGTGTTATAGTGCTATCAACAGATATCTCTTTATTGATAAAACGAGCCAATGGTTCCTGATATTTTTCAGTAATTGCCTTTTCATTTTTAAATATGGATGCAATGCTGTCATTCTCTACAGACATGGCTTCGTGTACTAAAAAGTTATTGGCGTTTCTTACTTCATCTTTCAATCTGCTTACTTCTATTTCTTTCAGTAATCCTTCATTGTAAACTGTTTTAGCAATAGAATCTGACCCGAGTTTATCATATTTTTTTAGAAGTACCTTTACTCGGTTATAAGCAGGCATCGTGTGCTCCAATTTCGTTTGTGCTTTTTTGAGTGCTGCTAATGCAATCGTATCATTGGGATTTATCTTTAATTGATTTGCAGCAATGCCTTCTTCTTTTTCATGCTTATCAATTTTTAAAAACTTTTTTACATTTTTAAGTTGATTGGCTTGTTCAAAATTATTGAATAAGAAAAATGTCAGTAATGTAGATATGGCTATGATGGCAATACGTAACCATACATTTTTCATCACCATTACTATGGTGATAAACATTGAAATGATCATACCGATGATAGGCGCTAAAAAAATAAACAGTATGATGGTGATAATGATATTGCTTTCAACCACTTTTGACCAAGCTATTCCCCAGCCATTTTGCATAATGGCGTGTGTTAATGCTGCTCCTGCAAATCCGCCTATCAATGTGTGCGAAGAAGAGGATGGTATGCCATACCACCAAGTGAGTAAGTTCCAGATAATGGCTGCAATCAATCCGGATAAAATAACAGGAAGTGTGATAAATTCTTTAGAAACTGTTTTGCTGATGGTGTTGGCTACTGCGTGATCTTTAAAAATCCAATAGGCAGCCATATTAAACAGAGCAGCCCATAGCACTGCTTGAAATGGAGTAAGTACTTTGGTGGATACAACGGTTGCAATTGAGTTTGCCGCATCATGAAATCCATTGATGTAGTCAAAAATAAGTGCTAGTATGATGATAACGATTACGAGTGTCATGTGTTAGGCCTAAATTATAAAATGAAATAAGGATTAAGCGTATTTGATAATGATAGACTCAATCACATTGGCCGCATCTTCACATTTATCGGTTGCATTTTCCATAGTTTGAAAAATTTCTCTCTTTTTGATTACTTCTTTAGCATCCGGCTCGGTTTCAAAAAGTCTTTCAATGCTCATGTCAAAAAGATCGTCTGCTTGATTCTCATAGCTGTTGACACGAACTAAAGATTCTGTAATACTTTTCATATTCTTCATATCTCTCAATTGATGAACAGCGGACTTTAATTCCTGTGCACTCATCTGTATCACTTCGGCCAATTTTTGAAAACCTATATCACTGGGATTCACGCGGTAAAAATTTATTTTCTTGGCGGCGGCATAAATATAATCGGCAATATCATCCAGTGAGGTAGCTAAGTAGTGGATATCTTCCCGATCAAACGGAGTGATAAAGTTTCTACCTAATTCTGTAAAGATACTGTGTGTCAAATCGTCATTGGCATGCTCCAAGTCTTCCATTTGTGTAATCATCGCTGCCCTTTTATCAAAATCGGATTCTGCTACAAGTGCCCGGAGCTTATCACTCAATATTGCAACGTTTCCTACTACTTGCTCAAAGAGTTCGTAAAAAATTTTATTTTTTGGGGTAAAGATTTTTAGTAAAGAATTGAGTGACATGTTCGTTTGTTTTAATAATTGACTACAAAAGTAGTTTTTGGAACGGCAAGTTTTACCCGCTTTTGGATAGTTAATAATAAATTAATATTGGCCGAATAAACTTCTCAACTATATGATAATCAATACTTGCAAAAACTCTCAAACCTACATTTTCAAATTTATTTTTCATTACATTTTTTCAAATAATTTTTCAAAACGCATAAAAGGTTCGAATTCTTTTTTTAAAGCAAATGATAAAATCAAAAGTTACAATTTATTAATAATGGCATAACATTTTGGTAATCTTACCTATTCACTTTTGTAACATAATAAAAATTTATGAAGCAATTATTCACTTTGTTTTTAATCGGACTATTATTTAATTTAAGCTTGTCTGCTCAGGAAACAGCAGCTACTTTAAGAGGTACAGTTACAGATGCGAAAGGGAATGCCTTTGATGGTGTTTCTGTATTACTGCGGATGGATGCTACCGGATTTAAGACATCAACCCTGTCAAATAATAAAGGAATATTTATTATTCCAAATCTCAAACCGGGCGGGCCTTATGAAATTATATTTTCTTATGTTGGATATCAGTCACAAAAAGTTGATGATATTTTTCTGACATTGGGTAATAATCCTGATATCAGTATTGTATTTCGTGAGGAATCAAGGTTGATAGAAGAAGTAGTGGTTAATGCTACTCGCAGAACAAATGGAGGATTCGTAGTCAATAAGACACAAATAAATAATCTACCCAATTTAGGAAGAAGTTTGTCTGATATTACGAGGGCTACGCCTCAATCAAATAATAATTCATTTGCGGGTTCCAATTTTAGATATAATAACTTATCTATAGATGGTGCATCAAATAATGATGCGATTGGGTTTAGCAATTCTTTTGGTGGTGTAAGTGGAGGCGGACAATCGGGTGCAGCAGGAGCGGGAACACGAACGAACCCATATAGTGTAGAAACAATTCAAGAAGTTCAAGTGCAGATTGCTCCTTTTGATGTAAAATTAGGGAACTTCACAGGCGGATCGGTCAATGCAATTACAAAAAGTGGTACCAATAATTTCCAAGGTGCAGTCTATGGTTTTATGCGCAATAGAGATTTAATGGGAAAAAGTGTAAATGGTTTGAAAACAAAAATGGATAAAACATTTCATGAGTACCAATATGGCGTAACGTTTGGCGGCCCCATTGTAAAAGATAAAGCATTTTATTTTGTCAATGTAGAACAAACAAGAAGAAATGAGCCCTCTTCTTATAATGTTGGCGATCCTGGTGCTGCAATAACTCTTTCCGAGGCGCAATCTATTACTGCTAAACTTCAAAATCTTGGATATGATCCCGGAAGTTATTTGGGTGCTTATAGAATATTTACAAATAGCGATAAGGTATTTGCACGATTTGATATGCAATTAAAAAAGGGCAACTCATTGATGATACGTGCTATATACACACATGGATGGGGAAATAATTTAGAAAGGTCATCCACTAATTTTCAATTCGGTTCGACCGATTTTACACAACACACAAAAAATCTAAATCTTGTTACAGAGTTAAAAACAAAAATATCTAATCAATTAACAAATCAGTTCAATATAAACTTTATTCAAGTACATGAATATCGAAACTTTCCTGGACAATTAGCTCCGTTTATTGATATTGACAACGGACGGATATGGTTAGGAACTTGG
This sequence comes from Bacteroidota bacterium, assembly GCA_018268055.1. Taxonomy (GTDB): domain Bacteria; phylum Bacteroidota; class Bacteroidia; order Chitinophagales; family Chitinophagaceae; genus JJ008. The sequence goes on along the minus strand of JAFDXF010000076.1, from coordinate 131,109 downwards.
CGAGAAGCTTCAATTTATAATATGAAGCAAAAAACGGTTGAGATTACCGATAATTTAACTTATATTAAAGGAGTACATAAATTTACCTTTGGTACACACAATGAATTATACGATTTAACTTATGGGTTTATAAATTCTTGGAATGGGCGTTGGGAATATAGTAGAGGCGTAAACAGTTTTATTAATAACAACCCAACCAGAGTTAGAGGGGCATATTCAAGAGATATTACGAAACTTGCTAATAGCAGAGAAGAAATTTATAATAATCCCCCAAACCCATTTATGGTTGGTCTGTTAAGTTTTTATGCTCAAGATGAGCTATCCATATCAAATAAGTTTAAACTTACTCCCGGCTTACGTGTTGATTATTCATTTGTTGGCAATCAGCCTGGAATCGACTCCAACTTGAATGGAACGCAGCGCAACACTAATACCAACAATCCAACTTACAGCAATACTCCATTCAACGAATTAAAAAATAATTATCTTGGCAAGGCAAGTCTTTCACCTCGCTTGGGTTTTTATGCAGACTTGAAAGGTAATGGTAAATGGGTAGTTCGTGGGGGTACGGGTATTTTTCTAGGTCGCCTACCTTTTGCTTGGTTGGGTTATGGTTATACATTAAATGGCAACATCTATGGAAATATTGACTGGAATAATATTGCTTCAGGTGTAAATGTTCCAATAGCAATTAATACTTATGGATTGAAAGATACCATTACTAAGTATGGCGGTGCTTCGAAAAGTAGTACTCGTGAAATAGATATTGTAGATAATAATTTTAAACTACCAAGAGTATGGCGTACGAATATTGCTTTTGATGTTAAATTTGGTAAAGGGTATAAATTCACATTTGATGCTCTTTACACTAAAACACTTTATGATATAAAATTTCAGCAGATAAATCTCTTCGATTCGGTGCAATATTTTAATTCGGGTGGCCCTGTTTTATCGCCCATTTACGTGGCTAGAGCATCGGGCACCAATGGAAAATACAACGCCAATTATTCCAATATTTATTTTATGAGTAATACAAATGAGGGGTATCGTTATAACCTCACTTGGCAATTGGGAAAATCATCTAATAAAATTCGGCTGGGAGCAAATAAATCGCTTAATTTAAACTGGAATATTGCATATACAATTGGTAAGAGCAAAGACATTAGTAATGGTATTCGTAATTCTTGGGAAAGTAACTATACGGTAAATCCGGCAATTTCTCCCAATGACCCACAATTAGGTTATTCAAATTTTGATTTAAGAAATCGATTTGTCGCAACAATTGCTAGCAATTGGCATTGGAACTCACAGCAAACAACTTCTCTTGCCTTCTTCTTTGCCGCACAATCAGGAAACCCATATACGTTGATATATCAGTCAGCTCCGGGAGCAGGCGGTTCAAATGCGTCGTTACCTTATATTCCCAAAAATCAATCAGATATAAGATTAGTTGATTATTCCTTAAACGGCCAAGTTTATACAGCAGCTCAACAGTGGAATGATTTAAACAATTTCATCAATAACGATGCTTATTTAATGACAAGAAAAGGACAATATGCAGAACGAAATGGGTTACGTACACCGGGGTTACGGCAGTTGGATATGAAATTAATGCATGAATTTAAATTGAGCAGAATCAAAAACAAGCATACACTACAAATAAGCTTAGACGTCTTTAACGTTTTAAATTTATTGAACAATGCATGGGGGCATGTGAGTTTTGTAACCAATGTAAATCAATACACAGTGAACTTTCTTAAATATGTGAATTATAATGTTGATGCAGGGGGAAATCCGGTAGCTGTAGGAACGCCGGGTAGCACTACCGGTAAAAATGTAGGCACTCCATCAAGTGGTTATATACCTACATTTAATTTTATAAAACCTTCCGGAATAGATAATCAATATTATACACTTGATCCAATCAATAGTCGTTGGCAAGGGCAATTTGGAATTAAATATCAATTTTAAGTGAGCCTTTAATTTAGTACGGAATATTTAGGGATAGATATTCCGTACTTTTTTTGGTATTTTCTTTCTGTGCTATGACGTTATTCTTTCTTTTCTGACATTGTAAAACCAATAGTAGTGCCAATGCCTTCTGTACTTCTTACATGTATTGTTTGTTGATGTGCTTCAATGATGTGTTTGCAAATAGCAAGCCCCAGTCCTGTTCCGCTTTTATCTATAGTTCGCCCTTCTTCGGTACGATAGAATCGTTCAAACACTCTTGTCAAATCTTTTTCAGCAATGCCAATACCATCATCGCTGATTTCAATGAGGCGTTGTGCTCCATCTATCTGATACATACTGGCTGTTATATTGCCATGCTCTTTGCCATATTTTATAGAGTTTTCAATTAGATTGGTTAACACTTGTCGTATTTTTTCTTTATCGGCATACACAGTGAGCGGTGCTTCACATCCTTTTTTTATTGAAAAGTGTATTTGCTTTTCTGCTGCTTTGGACGATAATTGCTCAAATACTTCTTTTACCAAATCTTGAATAACAAAATTTTCTTTGTTTAATGTTAACTCACCTCTTTCCAAGCTGGATATTTCATCCAAATCGTTCAATAATAAATTGAGCCGCTCAATATTATTCGCAGTCTTCTGAAGGAAATTTTTATTGGTCTCAGGTTGATTCATTGCTCCGGAAAGTAAAGTTTCCACATAGCCTTGAATGGCAAATACCGGTGTTTTAAATTCGTGTGCAAGATTTTGAAGGAACTCTTTTCTGAATTGCTCATTTCGGCGCAGCAATTCCAATTGCTCTTCATTGGCAGCAGCCCAAGATTCTACATCTTCTCTTACTTCATCAATGCCTTTTTGGGGTAACACGTATTTATAAAATGTTTCTTCCCGCTTCGTTGCTTTTGTTTTGTATATAAATTTATAGATGAGCTTAATCTTGCGATAAATAAATCGCTCGAGTACATAAGAGATGAGTAAATATCCGCCTGCAAAAAAAATCAGAAACGACAATAATGCCCAAAGCCATTTCTGCTCTACTGCATAAACTAAAAGACTCTCCGGAAGTGCAAGCGCAAACGCTGTCAATAAGGCAACCCTTTTAGGTGTTGTGTTTTTAGTGGAAAGCATGCAGCGAAGGTAAAGTGAGAATGATGAACTGCAGTCATTTTATAATTCAAATTTGTATCCAACACCTTTTACTGTTTTGATACAATCCACCCCAAGCTTTTGACGAATTTTTCGCACATGAACGTCTATGGTGCGATCGCCCACGATCACTTCATTTCCCCACACCTGATTCAAAATTTCTTGACGAAGAAATACTTTGCCGGGCTTTTGTGCAAGAAGGTAAAGCAGTTCGAATTCTTTTTTTGCCAATACAAAATTTATAGCATCAATTTTTATGAGAAATTGTTCGGTGTCAATAGTTATATTGTCTATTGTCAAAGTCTTTGATTCTTTGTTTCCAAATCTACGCAGCAATGCTTTGATGCGACTGATCAATATTTTTGGACTTATGGGCTTGCTGATATAATCATCTGCTCCTGTTTCCAATCCTTTGATATGTGTCTGCTCATCATTGAACGCGGTAAGAAAAATAATTGGTGTATTTTGATAAATAGCTTGAGCCCTTAACAAAGCACAAACTTCCATGCCGTTTTTTTTGGGCATCATCATATCGAGTACAATCAAATCGGGTTTTGAAAGGCGTGCTTTTTCTAAAGCCTCCAATCCGTCTTTGGCCTGGATAACTTCATAGCCCGCAGCAGATAAATTATAACTGAGTATTTCCAAAATGTCCTGCTCATCATCGGCAATCAATATTTTTCCTTTACGCTCTACCATTATTGCTGCAAACATAATTGTAAATTCCAGGGTTTTGAAATTCCTTCCAACAGTTTGAGGACAACTTAATAAAAACTTAATATTGGAAAAATAATGGAACTCAATTACAGCTATTTCCCCATTTAGTGCGTCTGAAAGTAGATTTTGCTCATTACAATCGTTAAGTGCATTTCAGATACTAAATTTGCAGTTATATTATGAAACTGATTAATCGTTATTTTTTTATACTTTTTCCTTCTTTATTGATTCATTTTACCGCTATCGGGCAATGCAATGTTGATTCTATTCGAAACTTTAAACCCGCACAACGATTGTACTGGCACGATGATATTGACAGGGAGCAACGTAATTTATTAAAATGGGATGGAAAGGCAGATGATCAATTGACTGTATCTGATAATGAAGAAGTTAATTTTCTGGCTACCAAAGCAGCTACTACTACCATTGATTGTTTTCAATATAGGGTAGAGAAAGACAGCACATTGGATGCACAAAAAAAAATAGGCTATCTGCGTTGGTATGCTGAATTTTTAAAGATGCTGCAAAAAAATTGGTCTGATAGATCATTAATGGAAAAAGTGGCAAGACTCAAACCTACGGAACTGCCCACTTCTCTTTCTTTTTTTGAACAGGCATTGGATGCCGACAGAGCAGGCAATTCATTATTGGAATTAGTAAAAAAAATGGATTATGCCACAGCATCTCTTGTAATACGCTCATCAGCTTTTGTAAATAATAAAGAACTTGCCGATTGTAAAAATGAATTGCTCCTAAAATATTGCCATCTGTTTCCCCAACAGATATTGCCTACATTGATGAAAAATCCTGATGTGCCTTTTGCAGATAGCCTCATCAGATTGGCAGCCAAGCGAGATCCCAAACAATTATATGATTATGCGCAAGCTGATAACCGATTGGGAGTTTTGATCCGCTCTATTAAAGATGATTCATTGATTACAGCAATTGCTAAAATAGCCAAGAGTAAAGACGGACAACAATATTTCTGTTTTTTAGACAATATTCTTAATGGAAAAACAAGCTACGATGAAATAGACAATGCCAAAACAGATTCTTTGAAGTATTATCGCCTGTTGGTGAAAACGCATATTGATTATGTAGCACGTACATTGAATAAAGACACTGCTTTTGAATATGAAACATTGAATAAAAGGATGATGCAAAAGGCAAAAGAAAATTTTGTAAACATCATCAATGGGTTGCATACAGAAACCGCTGAAGTAAGGTTTAAAAACATTCAAAACCTTACGCCCGAAGAGCTTTATTACCTTGCCGTATCCAGCGATGGCATTATTTATACTTCCAGTTTTGTAAAAGGTGTTTATCCGTTGATGATGAAGAAGCTGAACAATCGCGGCGATTCTATTTTGAAATTAGTTTATTTTGATAAATACCGAAAATTTATAAAAATGTGTGCAGGGTACAACAAGTTGAGCGAATACCTTGCAAGTTTCCCTGCAAAGAAAAGTGCAGATGCACTCAGTGATGCCGAAGTACTGATGAAATCTTTTGTAAAAAATCTGGAAAAATCCAACGGAACAGAAGATGCTGTAGATGTGGCCGACTCCTATGCCAGCATTGCCGAATCCATGAAGCCTTTGGCAAATGATATGCTGCGCAATGTGCAAGATAATTACAATAGAAATGTGACGCAACAAAATAAAAGAGGTATTGCTATCTATAAAATTTTGAATGAATTATTTTTATCGGCAGACAGTACCAAGAAAATAGATTTGGCAAAAGACTTGGGCATACCGCCGGTATATGATGTGCCTTATACTGCATTGAAAAATGGTAATGACAGTGGTCGGGTTATCATTCAACAGTTTTTTTATGGTGATAAAGACGGGCAAGGCGTGTTCAACGGATTTTTAAAAGCATTTAATAATCCAAACTGGAAAATCATCAATTCCGATCAGTGGGTGGAAGTGCGCTCGGTAAAGGGCAAACCGGTTTCTATATTTGCAAACAGAGCATTGAATGAAGAAGACGGATTAGACGAGAAAGCACAAAAAGCATTGTGCAATTATTTAGAAGACAATAAATTATTTCCTACCATCACGATTCATAGAGGGCACAGCTACTATGCCGATGCTACTATAGCACAAATGTTTCCTACCTCCAAAATTGTGTTTATGGGCTCATGTGGCGGATATCATCTGCTGCACGATATATTGAATGTATCGAGTGATGCACATATAGTAGCTACCAAGCAAATAGGCGATACGAAAGTGAATCTGCCTTTTGTAATCTTAACGGCCAATAAAATGAGAATGGGAGAGGACATCCGCTGGGTTCCTTTCTGGAACGAGTTGAAAAAAGCAGCCAACTCGCCCGAGTTTGAAGATTATGTGCCTCCGTACAAAAATCTGGGCGCACTGTTCATCAAAGCCTATAAAATAGCAATGGGTGGAGATGAGTAAATAAACACAAAATCTTTTTTGAGATTGATGGGTTTAGGCTTTGGTCTATTTTTAAACAGTACTGTTTTTGGGGGAGCTTATACACTTGCAGCAATCAATGCGGTTTAGCTTATTCTCAGTGATTTGTGTCAAAGTTTGATTGATAATTGTAATTGCCCACCAAATCCAACCTCAACAATTTTTTGAAGTGTAGAAATTCTCGCTTCCTTTAAATTGTTTTCAATCTTAGAAATATATGACTTTGTCGTTCCTACTTTTTCAGCAAGTTCCTCCTGTGTCAAACCCTTTTCCAGCCTTGCTTCGTGAATTAATGCACCTATTTTGAAGTTTTGATAACCTGCTTCTAATTTGCCACGTTTTGCAGTTCCAAGTCTGCCATAGTGTTTGTCCTTGAACTGGTCAAGTGTCATGCTGTTATTTTTTTTCGTCTTCATATTCTCTCTTGATTTTTAATGCTTTTTCAATTTCCTGCTTAGGCGTTTTTTGAGTTTTCTTTTGAAAACCGTTTGCCAAAACGACCAATTTATCCTGGTCAAAAAAACAAAATATCCGAAAAATGTCGCTGGCTAATTTTACTCTGATTTCATACAAATCGTCTTGCATGTGTTGAAGGTAAGTTTCTGGAACTCTGTCAATTTCTTCAATTAATTCAAGTGTCCAAATGATTTTGTCCTTTACCTTCTGACGTTGTTTCACAAAGAAATTCTCAAAGTAATCTTTGTATGTAATAACAGTTCGGAATTTCTGTTTTTTGTCCACGAAACAAAGATAGTAATAGTTGCCCGAAAGTGAAACTGTTTTTCTTTAAACTTGTACTTTTAGATTTTTAAACTGCTTTCAGGCAATTCTTTTTCTGTTGAGACAGTTTTGTTCTTCTTTAAAGCTTATAAAATAGCAATGGGTGGAGATGAGTAAATAAATACAAAATCTTTTTAGAGATTGATGAGTTTGGGCTTTGGTCTATTTTTAAACCGTACTGTTTTTGGGGAAGCTTATACACATATATAGTGTTAATCTACAATAGTAGAAATTTAAAAGAGTTAATAGACATAGTAGAGTTACTGCGAAATTCAAACATATCTACAATAGTAGAAATTTAAAAGAGTTAATAGACGTGGCTGGGAGTAGGAGCAGACAGCGCACATCTACAATAGTAGAAATTTAAAAGAGTTAATAGACCAATCCACTATCAGCAATAGAGGTGGAATCTACAATAGTAGAAATTTAAAAGAGTTAATAGACTATTATAGTGGGAGCTTATCTAATATTATCTACAATAGTAGAAATTTAAAAGAGTTAATAGACATTGTAGCGGCCAAAAGAAGAAGTATTATCTACAATAGTAGAAATTTAAAAGAGTTAATAGACCGACTTATATGGCAATGGAAGCAATCGGGGTATCTACAATAGTAGAAATTTAAAAGAGTTAATAGACCGGAAAACTCTTTGTTTGGGTGTGCTATATCTACAATAGTAGAAATTTAAAAGAGTTAATAGACCAGTCATAGATAAACCAGAGAACTATAATCTACAATAGTAGAAATTTAAAAGAGTTAATAGACCCAAGATTTCCAAATTATTCCGGTTCGTATCTACAATAGTAGAAATTTAAAAGAGTTAATAGACTATGCAATCTGTCTTAATTGACAGGTAATCTACAATAGTAGAAATTTAAAAGAGTTAATAGACTTACAATATTTTTTGAACCAATAAATATCTACAATAGTAGAAATTTAAAAGAGTTAATAGACAGCGAATCACCATTGTGAAGATGTGTTTTATCTACAATAGTAGAAATTTAAAAGAGTTAATAGACCAAGAGTGAAGATAGCAGATGCCATCGGGGTATCTACAATAGTAGAAATTTAAAAGAGTTAATAGACCGATATTATCGTAAGTGGTGCTTTCAATCTACAATAGTAGAAATTTAAAAGAGTTAATAGACTTCTCGGGGTCAATGAAATAATCGTATCTACAATAGTAGAAATTTAAAAGAGTTAATAGACCTTCTGTATAGGTATCGTTTTTCATACATCTACAATAGTAGAAATTTAAAAGAGTTAATAGACAGGCTTCCAGCCGTCTTACTTAATTATATCTACAATAGTAGAAATTTAAAAGAGTTAATAGACTGCCTTTTATGGGAGTATCTGATGCTAAATCTACAATAGTAGAAATTTAAAAGAGTTAATAGACACAATATTCCTTATCCATACCTGAACAATCTACAATAGTAGAAATTTAAAAGAGTTAATAGACTATGCCGACACTACTGCCGCCAACTTGATCTACAATAGTAGAAATTTAAAAGAGTTAATAGACATGGGGTGTTCTTTTTCTACTTTAATATCTACAATAGTAGAAATTTAAAAGAGTTAATAGACAACAATGCAAGTACCTCAATATATAATTGAATCTACAATAGTAGAAATTTAAAAGAGTTAATAGACAAGAACACACATCGCTTATCAATTACATATCTACAATAGTAGAAATTTAAAAGAGTTAATAGACATATTGGTGGGACAAGTCTATGTGGGGCATCTACAATAGTAGAAATTTAAAAGAGTTAATAGACATAACAAAAAACACATTCGCAACAGCAATCTACAATAGTAGAAATTTAAAAGAGTTAATAGACGGATAAATTAAACGAATACGGCTTCAATCTACAATAGTAGAAATTTAAAAGAGTTAATAGACATTAAAGCGGATGAACTGACCGAATCGCAAATCTACAATAGTAGAAATTTAAAAGAGTTAATAGACTCCTATTTTTCAAAGATAAAAGAATTCCTCTGAAAATCAATTTTTTACAGATATTGTAAAAAATCAAGCTATACCCACCTTAAAAATTTGAATAGCACTAATTTCTTTTGTATTAGTTTGAAAAACAGCTGATTAGATTTAATTTTATAGAAGTATGTTTTCTTTAAAATGATTGAGGTTTGCTATATAAATATTAAATCATTATCCAGCAGATTTGCACTGCCATACTTTACAATGCTGCTTTTTTCGGATGTAAAAATATATACACTATCTCCCGGTTCAAATTGCTTTTTAAACTTGGCTTCAATTGCGGTGCTTACAATATCTAAAACGCGTTGCGAATTTTCAATTTCATAAACAGAAAACTGAACTCTCACGCCATATTTTTCTAAAAACTTAGAAAATCGGCTTCTTGTTTTATTTTTTGAAATATCATAAGCTACTATTATTAATTTACTCATATTTAAAAATGGGATAATTTTCAGCACTCTTTTTACCCATAAAGCAGCGATAGTACTGCTGAATGTATTTATAGATTGCAGATTTATATGCAATGATTGCTTCAAAAAAAACTTTGGTATATACTTTCCGCATCTCCGGCTTTAAGTAATGCGCATTCTTTCTTATTTCAAAATCAGATGCTTTAAATGTTTCGTATTTTAATGATTTTCTTATTTGATGCTCAATGATGCAGCGGAATGGTTCCATTAAATCGCAAACCAAACTCTTTCTTCTAAACCAAAGCTGATGATATACACCCATGTATGGATCAAATCCAAAAAGGCGAATCATACATTCTATGTAATTAAAGAGCATGGTATAGCCGATATCTAAAGTGGCATTGAGATAATCCAATTTTATTCTCGGCTGCCTGATATTCCAGTTGGTAAATCCAAAATAGGACTGAAAGTATTCTTTTGCAGCACTACCCTCCAAGCCCATCAATGCTCTGTAGTCATCCACATCATTTATTTTATTCAAATTGTATTGTATCACTTTTTGCGCCTGCAGGGCAGCTGCATTTCTCTCTCTTGTCTTTTTTAATAATTCAATTTGATTGTGTAGCTTGTTTTGGATTAATACCTGAGCTATAGCCAGCACCCCTTTTGTATTTTCAAACTGCTTTTTTCTCAATAAGAAATTGGCTTCGGCCATATTGCCAAAATAAAATACAGGTCGAAAGTTGGGTTTCATTACCACCATGGGCACACCATGCTTATTGCAGTGTTCTATCAGCGCTGTTGTTATAGCGGTTTGCCCGATTACCATCAAACACAAAATTTTGGGGAATGGAAGTTGGGTAATAGCCTTGCCTGTTTCTTCATTTTCAAGCATCAATCTTCCCGCCGATACTTTTAATCGTTGATTTTCCAAACCGTTGATAATAAAAAGGCTTCTGTTTTCTATGTCTTTATGCGTAAACATGATCCATTTCTGTTTTATCACAAAGCGCAGCATAGATACAATGACTACATTTTGCCGCATTTGTTTTTATCGTTTGTTCAAAATCGAATCGTGCAATTGTTTTTATATGTGCTCTTAATGCTAAAAACTCTTTTTGTGTTGGAATGTCAACAGGGTATGTTTTTCGGTCTTTAATAGAAAAAAAAGAAAGCGTATTCACTTCAAAGCCCATTTCTATCAATGCAAAATATTGTGCCCATAACTGATAATAATATCCTTGATAGATAGTGGAGATAGAAAATTTGCTCTCTACCAATTTTTTCTCTGAAACATAGAGTGTGTCTATCTTACCATAAATGCCGAGTTTTTGAGATAGCACATAAATGCCCTTTAGGATTTTAGGTATTGGTATTCGCTCTGTTTCTTTTGCATCAATAACAGCGTGATTGGCTTTACCGACCTGTTGCGGAGCAGCACTATATACATCTTCTGTATTATTGTCAAATACCTGGTGCAGATACAAGGAATAAGGACAAAAAATGAAATCGTTCAAATATGAAATGGGCATTAATGCTTCCATAAATAAAGATTTTACCAATATGTCAAAGAACAAAATATTCAGAAAAATTAAATTCTCTAAGTAAATAGCTACTTATTTTTTATTTCCTTTGCTATTTGCTTCAAACTTTCCAAATACGCTTTTTCCACAGCATTGAGTGTTTTTACTTCATATTTTCGATATTCTCCTTCCGCTTTTTCTATGGCTTTTTCATGGCTTACTGAACCGGCATTTTTTAGAACTCCTTTTCCATAGCTGTTGGAAAACTTATCTAACTCTTCAATCCAATCTTTCATTTTCATCAATGTTTCTTCTTTAGCTTTTATTTCGGCTAAATCAAAAAATGCAGACACTAAACGGTTTAAACGAAATAATTCATCTTCGGTGAGGTAATTTTTGGCAATACGCACTTCATCCAATTCCGGTAAATCTCCTTTAAAAGTGGTTAAGCCCATAAACTCTTTATTGGCATCGGCACGGCTGTAAATCACCTCTGCTGCTGTTTGCTCATTGGTAGCATAGTGTAATTTATTTTGTACTGTTTTGAAAAACTGTATGGTTTCTGCACTTTTTGAATCATAATCACTACTGGTGGCATACAAATCCAGCACCTGACGATACAAGGCTTTTTCACTACTTCTAATATCTCGTATTCTATCCAGAAGTTCTTTGAAATAATTACCACCTGCATTGCCTTTCAATCGTTCATCATCCAATGTAAATCCTTTTCTGATGTATTCATTCAAACGTTTGGTTGCCCACTGGCGGAATTGTGTTGCAACACCTGATTTGATACGATAACCCAATGAGATAATCATATCTAAATTATAATGCTCAACATTGTAATTTTTGCCGTCAGCAGCAGTTGTTCGGAATTTCCGAACAACTGAATCTTTCAGCAATTCTCCTTCTTCAAAAATATGTTTGATATGCTCGCTTACATTGGCTTTGCTGGATTGATAAAGCGTTATTAACTGCATTTGAGTAAGCCATACTGTTTCGTTCTCCATTCTCACATCAATTTTTGGAGTACCATCAGAAGTTTGATATATGATAATTTTATTGTCGTTGCTCATTGTTATTTATTTTTCCTGTACAAAATATAACCATGCTTTGTTGGTTTTTTCAAATGCTTTTTATTTTTTATTCTCTTTTCAATTTGCTTCAAACTTTCCAAATAAGCTTTTTCAACAGCATTAAGTGTCTGTACCACTGATTTATTTGATTTCGGGATTTCCTTGATTTTTTTGATTAAACTTTCTATTCACGATGCGTTTGTGTTGCATACTTTTTGAGCCAAAATTTATAAGCAACCCTACTTCTAAATCGTATGCTTCCAAGTAATTTATGGCTTGTGCTAAATGCACATCTTCTAAGGAAGTAACCGCCTTCAATTCTACTGAAATAACACCTTCCACCAAAAAATCCACCCTTCGTGTTCCTATTTGTTGTTGTTTGTAATAAATAGGCATTTCATGCTCACGACTAAATGATAAGCCCATGTCTGTCATTTCTATTGCTAAAGCTCTTTGATAAATGACTTCTTGGAAGCCATTGCCTAACGCTGAATGAACTTTCATAGCACAACCGATAATCTTTCCGGTCAAATCTGAGTATTTATATTCTTCTTTAATCATAGTTTATCTTTTAATCATAGTTTATCATTCAATCATAAGAAATCAGTGGTTCTGACCTTTTCCCTGTACAAAATTCAACCAAGCTTTGTTGGTTTTATTAATTTTCATTCTCTTCATCTATTATTTTTTTGTTACTTATTACTTTGCTTTCTTCTTTTGCAGACCTTGATGAGAAATGAGCTAATTTATTTTGCCATTGTTCTCGGTTAGTTAGCCACAAATCCCACTCTTGATCTGAAACAAATAAATCCAAATCAATCGTTTCATTTCCATCTATTTTGACTTTTTTATTCCAATTCTTTCCTAATCCCCTAATGTGTTCATACATTACAATACCTTTTCTGGCAATATTGAATGCCCCATTTGCATCGGCATCTTTGGGAAGTTTAGCATTATCAACATCTTTAAAATTTTTTGAGTCAAAATGATTTCCTTCATCATTTCTTACAGGCGATTGCAAGAAATTATCATCTTGTTTCTTGGTTGTATCCCCTGAGTTTCTGATTTGCTGAATAATATCAATTACAAAACGCAGTGTTTCCCAAGCGGTATGTTCATTGACTTTAGTTAATTCTATTCCTGACTCAAGTTGTTGCTTTAATGGTTTTGTTTTATCAAACTTCTCAAACAGCTTATCTAATAAGGCTTTTACATCATAAGATTCAATAGTTGGTTCATTTTTACTATTACCTCTTTTAAAACGGTATCGCTCTAATGATTTTTCATCTTTCCCTGACCATAATTTCCATTCTTTGCCATTTGCATCTGTGTATTGGAAATAATAATCGTTGTTTTCAATTCCTATTTCCGTGAACGAATTCAAAATTTGTTTTTTGATGTCTTCTTCGCTTCCTGTTTTCAGATAAATGGTTTTTCGCCAACCTGTAGCAGGATCAGTTACAGAAGTGTAGTTAGCACGAGTATAAAGCATGATTCCAACCTGCTTTTTATTTTCAATTTCTCCATAATTAGAAACAGGAGGTGCTAATTGAAGTGCTTTAGGCACAGAGCCAATCGCTCCTATTGAAGCTTTTTTATCTACTAAATAATTTAATTTCTTCGCTAAGGCTAATTCAAATTTTTGATAGACTTGCTGCTCAAATTTTTGACGACCACGTTTGAAACCTGGGTTTAAATCTTCTAAAACAATAAAAGTGGGTTTGTAGTTACCCTCTTTATCTTTCATTTTCTCTAAAATTTCGTGAACAACTAAAGATATGTAACCGTCTTTCAGATTAGAGATATTTCCTTTCTGCTGCCAGTTTTCCTGTTTTTCTTTTCTCTTTTTTGCAGCATTATTTATTTCGTCTAAATAGTTTTTGTTGTTGATAGTGTCAAAATGCCCTTGACTGAGTATTTCTCCATTTTTATTAACCAATGAATAATAAACTAAATGTTTTTCTCCACGGTCAATGCCAAGAAATTGAATATCGGATGATTTTGAAAATTCATCATTTACTATTGGACTAACAATATCTTTAACTTTGCCCTGATAGACATAGCTTGGCTCTTGATAATTTATTTTAATCGGAATGTGAAAGAAAAATTTTTCCGTTGTAAAGCGTTTGTTCTTTATGATTTCATGTTTAAAAATACTCTCCTTTTTCCCATCGCTTCTACGATTTATTTTTTCATTGGCAGGGTGAATCGCTTTATCCTCCTCTTTTAAATCAACTTTTCCTCTAAAAAAGATTTCACCACCTCCGTTTAGTTGAATGGTGCTGTTTTTCTGAAAAATATGTTCCCAGTATTTGGTTTGAAGATTTACATTACTATTTTTACTTTTCTCGCCTTTGGTTTCCGAAAAATCTTTACTGTAAATTTCAAAGAGGTACATTTTCTCTTGTTCTACGAATTTTAATACCTCTCTCCAATTTATAGGTACAAAATCATTCTCATAACATTGGGTCAATGTGTCTTGCACTTCTTTATCAAACGTCTTTTTATCGGTATATTTTTTTTCTAAGACATTTTTTAGAAGTGGATATTTTTCAGCATAAGTAATTTTGTCTTTTTTGATAACATACTCACTAATGAATTTTTGTAGGTTATAAATAGCACCTAATGGATTTGTTTTTCCAATATCACTATATTTTTGTCCATTAAACATTCCATTAAATCCTTTTCCTGTTAATGTTTTGAAAGCCAAATTTCTCAAAATCAAACGTCCAGTATCTGTTGCTGATTCACTATAAACTGGATTCTTCTTTTTCTTCGTATCAAAAATATTTCGCTCAATCAATATTCCAACATATTTCTTATTAACGTTTTTGAGCAGAACTGCACCTTTGTTTTTTTCTTCCCCATCACTCCAGCCACCTAATAGATTCGCGTTGAGAAAATTCAACTTCAACTTATTCTTTTTAGCATCATCTTGTGGCTTTTTACTTAAATAATTTCTTACCAAATCATACCAATTAAACCAATCTGTATTGTCATTTCGTAAGAATGTAGAAAGAATATTAGATAACTCGGAATTAGGGCTATTTCCCTTTATTTTATTCTGTTTTACATCAAAATACTTAACCGACCAAAGTATTTGTTTGGTAAAGTCTAACCAATCTTTTATCGTTTTTATATTTTCTTCGTTTTTGTAGTCTTTTATTTCAAAAATGGCTGTGGAGTTGCCATTAAAGTTGTTTGCATGAAGTTCTATTTCACAACAGATTAAATTAATAAGGTTTTGGCTTGGGGTTTTATTTTCATCAATTAAAGATTGCTGTTCTTCTAAAACAGATTGTTTGAAAAAGGCTTTGCTCGAATCCTTACCAATTTGTTGATTTAGTATTTTAAATAAGCCTGACAGTTCAACGGCATCGTTAATTTTTAATTCTTCTTCACGATTCTTTTTATATGTAGCAACAGATTTAAGTGAATCTTTTTGTTCTTTATCTTTTCCTTGTAAGATTGTTTGAATACGGTCTTTTATCTCGTGCCAATTGGCTAAATACTTATTGGAAATCTTATCAACGGCTGCTTTCGACCAATAAACACCGTCCCAATCATCATTTTCTTTCAGCCATTTGGTAAAACTCTGAATAGTTATTTGATTAATGTCGGTTGATTCTTTAAAATATTTTCCACCTGCATTACTAAGTGTTTCCAGTTGAGCTTTTAATTCTTCATCAGATTCGATCTGTTCAAACAAAACTCTTTTGGCACTTCCGATTTGTTTAAAAAGCGTTTTAAACTGTGGTATTTTTCTAAAATCTTTTTCGTCATTTCTTGCTTGGTTGTATAGGTTTATCAGGAGGTTGTAATGCCCGATAACCCTGTTATAGGCATCTATTCCATTTTGAGTAAGACATTCAGAAAATTTTTCTATCTTAAACCAATCTTCACTAATTGCTTCAGCTTCAATCATTGCATTGGTTTCGGCATCTTTTATTTGAGTAGTCTGACTGTTGGCTTTTAGGAATTGATATGCACCCGTGTAATCATCTTTTTTGCTTTCAAACTGAATTGCATTATCACAAAATTTGGGCAGGTTTTCGTGAATGATACGAGTAGCAACGGAAGTATCTGCTTCTTTTTTGTATTCATAATAATTTGCTCGGTTAGTATTATAACCTTTAAAATATCCGAAAAAGCCTTTAAATTCTTTAATGTGAGTTACTAAGTTTGCATCATCATTATGCTGTTCTAACAGATAATCTATGATCTCGGCTTTTGCTATTGGAACACTTTTTTTAAATTCAAAGACAGATTTTTCTTCTTCTTCTTTCTTTTTAGATATTTTCTTAACAGCATAAGATTTTAGAACATCTTCAAATGCTTTTCCTATCTGCTCTCTCAAACTCTTTTCAAAGTCATTTAGCATTTTTGCCTTTCCTTTTTTATACTCTTCAAAATAATCTGCAAAACCAATTTGTTTTACTTCTTCCGAAGTTAAACTTGTATTGATAATGTCCTCGTGTATTTTATCTATCACGGGTTTTAGAGCAGTGTATGCTGCTTTGACTTTCCTGTCCTGTTCAATAATTTTTTTAAAGATTTCTGTAGCTTCATCTTCGTTAAGCAATTTGCCATTTGAGCCTACCGGCTTCAACTCAAATCTCAGTGTCTTGGATAAAGAATATTTGTTTACAAAATTTTTCATATTAAATGTATTTTTTGCTCAATATAATAAAAACATAGTGAAATCAATATGTATGAGTTGAATGATATATGTCATTAAAGCATTTTCAATTCTCCAATCCCTTTATATTCAATAAATCCCATTCTTCTTTTTTACATTTGCGTTTCTTCAATCGAATAATTTGTCAGCAGCACAGAAAACATTTTTTGATATTTCATTATTACGTCGGGTATTTCTCTATGCACGCCCTTATAAAAAGAAATTTTACTTATCCATTGCTTTAGCTATTCTGCTGGCTATTATTACTCCCATTCGCCCATACTTGATCAAGTTTACGGTAGATAAATTTATAGCCGGCGATCCCACTGCTACTTTTACACCATGGTATTTTGATATTGCTGAAATGCTGGTGGTGATTACGTTGATTCAAATTGCGCTCATCATCATCGAAACATTGTTTCGTTTTGTTTTTTCATTTACCACTGCTTTGTTAGGACAGGCAGTAGTGAAAGACATACGAGTAGAAACTTTTCAAAAAATTATCAACTTGAATCTGCGTCAGTTTGACCGCACACCGATTGGTACATTAACCACTCGCACCATAAACGATATTGAATCTATCAACGATATTTTCTCCGATGGGTTAGTGCCCATCATAGCCGATTTGCTTTCTATTATTTGCGTATTGTCCATGATGTTTTGGATGGATTGGCGACTTACATTGATCGCACTCATCCCTTTTCCCATAATCTTGATCGCTACCTACTATTTTAAAGAGAGCATCAATCGTTCTTTTTTAAAAGTAAGAAATGCAGTAGCTGCACTAAATGCTTTTGTACAAGAGCATCTTACCGGTATGCAAATAGTGCAAGCATTTGCAGCAGAAGATCAGGAATTAGATAAGTTTAAAAAAATAAATAGAGAGCATCGCAATGCTAACATCAAAGCAATTTTTGCTTATTCTGTTTTTTTTCCGGTTGTAGAAATTGTGTTGGCATTAGCAATTGGTTTAGTGGTGTGGTGGACAGCAGGAGAGGCGCTCAATCTTCATCGGGGGCAGCAGGGAACAGTGATGGCATTTATTTTAATGTTGAATTTATTGTTTCGCCCATTGCGTGTGTTGGCCGATAAGTTTAATGTGTTGCAAATGGGCATCATTGCCAGCGAAAGGGTTTTCAAAGTAATAGATAATGATGATGTGCTGCATCCACCCGAAGGCGGATATGTACAAACAGCCGAACGTATAAAAGGAGCAGTAGATTTTAATCATGTATGGTTTGCATACCAAAACGAACAGTATGTATTAAAAGAGGTGAACTTTCAAATAAATCCAGGCGAAACAGTAGCAGTGGTAGGTCATACCGGAAGTGGAAAGACAACCATCATCAGTTTGCTGAACAGATTGTATCAGATTCAACGCGGTGAGATAAAAATTGATGATATAAATATTAACAGCTATCAGCCTGATATACTTCGGAAAAATATTGGTGTAGTGTTGCAAGATGTTTTTTTGTTCTCCGGCTCTATTATAGACAATATTACGCTTCGCAATCCGGACATAAGTCGTGAGAAAGTAATGGAAGCTGCAAAGCTGATAGGTATGCACGAATTCATCATGCGGTTGCCGGGAGGCTATGATTATAATGTGATGGAACGTGGCGCTACTTTATCCTTAGGTCAACGACAGCTTTTGTCGTTCATCCGTGCATTACTTTACGATCCTGCTATTTTGATTTTGGATGAAGCCACCTCAAGTGTGGATACCGAAAGTGAATTGTTGATTCAAAATGCAATTGATAAATTGATAAAAGGCCGAACATCAATCGTTATTGCACACCGATTATCAACGATTCAAAAAGCCGATAAAATCATCGTTTTGGACAAAGGGGTGATTAAAGAGGTGGGCACAAATGAGGAATTGCTCAAATTGGGTGGTTTTTACAGCAAATTGTATCAAATGCAGTTTCATCGGACGGCCGAAGAATAAGTTATTGTCAAAATTAGATGGTTGATTTTCAATAGCTCAGAATAAAATAGAAAAAGAAGCTTAAATCGGGCAGCCAAATAATGGAAAATCTGTCAAAATCATAGCAATCACTATCGGTTTTCGGCGTTGCACCCTTATCTTTGCCGCAAATTTCAGAAGCGGCATGAAGTTCAGATCTCTCAAATCCTTACTGGTAGTGCTTTTCAGCGTTTTAAGTATCACTTTGTCAATTCCTGCAATTGCCGGTGAAGGTGACGGTCATGAAGAAAAATTTGACCCGGGCAAAGAAATGTTAGACCATATCGCTGATGCGCATGAGTTTCATTTTTTTTCTATTAAAAAAGAAGATGGCAGTGAGTTTCACGCCACATTACCGCTACCGGTAATCTTATATTCGCCACAGCGTGGATTTAGTATGTTTATGTCGTCCAATTTTCATCATGGACAAGAGG
This sequence comes from Bacteroidota bacterium, assembly GCA_018268055.1. GTDB lineage: Bacteria > Bacteroidota > Bacteroidia > Chitinophagales > Chitinophagaceae > JJ008. The sequence continues at coordinate 111,964 of JAFDXF010000076.1, read as the reverse complement.
CATACAACGGGTACAAAATAGAAGGACACGATATATATGCAGTAGATGCCAATGGGCAAAAAGATGAATCAGTTAAAGTATATGATTTCTCATTGACGAAGAATGTAGTGCAAATGTTTATTGCTTTGGCAATATTGGTACTCATTTTTACTTCAATGGCCAAAAAATATAAAAACGGACAAGGAGTAACTTCAGCACCCAAAGGATTTCAAAATGCATTGGAGCCGGTAGTGCTTTTTATCAGAGATGATATTGCTCGTCCCAATTTGCATACAAAAGCAGATAAATATCTTCCATATTTATTGACGTTATTCTTTTTTATTTTGGTCAATGCATTATTTGGTATGCTGCCGGGCTCTGCTAATGTTACCGGAAATATTGCCTTTACGGCTGTGTTGGGAATTATTGCATTGATTGTTATATTATTTAGCTCAAATGGTCATTTTTGGAAACACGTATTTTGGTTTCCGGGTGTGCCTGTACCGGTTAAGATATTGATGATGCCGGTAGAATTGATGGGCGTATTTACAAAGCCTTTCGCATTAATTATTCGTCTTTTTGCAAATATGACAGCAGGCCACATTATCATTTTAAGTTTTGTGAGTTTGATTTTCATTTTTACCGAAATGACCAAAGTGGCAGGCGTTGCATTTACACCGGTGAGCATTGCATTTGCAGTATTTATTTATGTTGTTGAAATATTAGTGGCGTTTATCCAGGCTTATATATTTACTACTTTAACGGCAGTATTCATTAGTCAGGCAATAGGCGATCCACATTTTGAAGAAGAAAATCATTAATCAACTTTTTATTAATTATAAAAAACCCAAAACATGGATTTAACAAACATTCTGTTGGAAGTTAGCGGTAGCTGGTCACACTTTGGTGGTGCAGTAGGCGCAGGTTTAGCTGCCATTGGCGCAGGTATTGGTATCGGCCAAATTGGTAAAGGAGCTACTGAAGCGATTGCTCGTCAGCCGGAAGCTGCTAACGACATCCGTGGAGGTATGATTCTTACAGCAGCCTTCGTAGAAGGTGTTGCACTGTTTGCAGTAATCGCCGGCTTGCTGGCTGTACTGAAATAATCAGCCCACGAAAATCAGTGCTGTATCCAAAGCACAGGGCGGAGGATACAGTTCTTTTTAAAAGAAAAAACTTATTTAACATACTATGAGTTTATTAACACCACATCTCGGATTTTTTGTTTGGACGTTTGTTGCGTTCATCATTGTTCTTTTATTGCTGAAAAAATTTGCGTGGAAGCCCATCATCAATATGCTGGATACTCGTGAAAAAGCAATTTCCGAGTCATTGGCAAGTGCCGAAAGAGTGAAATCTGAAATGGCTTTGATGAAGAGCGAAAACGAAACATTGCTTGCAAAAGCTCGTGAAGAAAGAGCCACTTTACTCAAAGAAGCAAGAGATACAAAGGATAAGATGATTAATGAAGCCAAGGAACAAGCAAAGCTGGAAGCCAATAAAATCATCAGTGAAGCACAGGTGGCCATCAATGCACAAAAAATGGCTGCACTGACCGAAGTAAAAAATCAAGTAGGAAAATTAGTAATTGAAGTGAGTGAAAAAGTACTTCGTCGTGAACTGGGTGATAAAAATGCACAAGAAACTCATATCAAGGGTTTGGTGGACGAAATTAAATTGAACTAATACAGAACAGTAGAATTATACAATATGCGTAATCCTCGTTTAGCTGCTCGATATGCAAAATCGCTGATGGGTATTTCTTTAGAGAAAAATCAATTGGAGCAAGAGTATGCAGATATGCAATGGTTGCATGCCGTTTGCGCAAGCAGTCACGATTTTGTAAACTTGCTGCGCAGCCCGATTATTAAAGCAGATAAAAAACAAAAAATTGTGGCAGCAGTAACCGATTGCAACATCAGTCCGTTGACTACAGCATTTTTAAATTTGATGATATCAAAAGGAAGAGAAGAAGTACTTCCTGAAATTACTACTGCATTTATAGATCAATATAAAGCACATAAAAATATTCACGTTGTAAAATTGACTTCGGCTGCACCATTGACGGATGAAGTAAAGAATAAAATAGTAGAGCAGGTAAAGAAAGCAGGCAATATGCCGAATATTGAATTGCAAACTTCAGTAGATGAAAGTTTGATAGGCGGTTTTGTATTGCAGACAGGCGATAAACTCATTGATGCAAGTATTGCTTACGACCTGAAGCATATTGCACGCCAGTTTGACAACAACGACTTTATTTATAAAGTGAGATAATTTTAAAAACGATAAACAAAAAAGATATGCCAGAGATTAAACCGGATGAGATATCAGCGATACTGCGCCAGCAGTTGAGCAATTTCAATGCAGGAGCCGACCTCGAAGAAGTAGGTACTGTATTGCAAGTGGGTGATGGTATTGCCCGTGTGTATGGACTCGGAAACGTTCGTTACGGCGAACTGGTAGAGTTTGAAAACGGAGTAAGAGCAATTGCCCTTAACCTGGAAGAGGATAATGTGGGTGTGGTATTGATGGGTGAAACCGGAAAAATTGAAGAAGGTTCTAAAGTGCGCCGTACCGGACAGATTGCCTCTATCAAAGTAGGAGAGGGAATGGTAGGCCGCGTAGTAAATACTTTGGGCGAGCCGATTGATGGTCGTGGCCCGATTACCGGAGAGCGTTATGAAATGCCTTTGGAAAGAAAAGCTCCGGGTGTAATCTTTCGTGAGCCGGTAAAAGAACCATTGCAGACAGGAATTAAAGCCATTGATGCGATGATCCCTGTTGGTCGTGGTCAAAGAGAATTGGTAATTGGCGACCGTCAAACCGGTAAAACCGCAATTTGTATTGACACTATTATCAACCAAAAAGAATTTTATCAGGCAGGAAAACCTGTTTATTGTATCTATGTAGCGATTGGTCAAAAGGCTTCTACGATTGCAGGTGTAATGCAAACATTACAAAATGCAGGAGCAATGGATTATACCATTATCGTTGCTGCATCTGCATCCGATCCTGCTCCGCTTCAATTCTATGCACCATTTGCAGGCGCAGCGATTGGCGAGTTTTTCCGCGATACCGGACGTCCTGCATTAATCATTTACGATGACCTTTCTAAGCAAGCTGTTGCTTATCGCGAAGTTTCATTGTTATTGCGTCGTCCTCCGGGCCGTGAGGCATATCCGGGTGACGTATTCTATCTGCACAGCCGTTTATTGGAAAGAGCTGCAAAAGTAATCAGCGATGATAATGTAGCGAAGAATATGAATGATGTTCCGGATAGTATCAAGCACTTAATAAAAGGCGGTGGTTCATTAACCGCTCTTCCGATTATTGAAACACAGGCGGGAGACGTATCAGCGTATATTCCTACAAACGTAATTTCTATCACAGACGGACAGATTTTCCTTGAGTCAAACCTGTTCAACGCCGGTATTCGTCCTGCGATCAACGTAGGTATCTCTGTAAGCCGTGTGGGTGGTAATGCTCAGATCAAGTCAATGAAAAAAGTAGCCGGTACTTTGAAATTAGACCAAGCTCTTTATCGTGAGTTGGAAGCCTTCTCAAAGTTTGGTGGCGATTTGGATGCTGCAACAAAGAATGTAATTGATAAAGGTGCAAGAAATGTAGAAATATTAAAACAACCTCAATACACACCATTCCCTGTTGAAAAACAAGTAGCCATCATCTATCTTGGTACCAATGGATTGCTCAAAGAAGTAAATGTGAAGCATGTAAGAGAATTTGAAGAGCATTTCTTAATGGAGATGGATAATAAGCTGCCGGAAGTAATGGCTGAATTTAAAAAAGGAAATCTGCCTGAAGAAGGATTGCAAAAGATGGTAGAATTAGCCAATACTATTATTCCTCAGTATAAGTAATCTTAACGAATAAACTTTAAAAGCCGCATCTGTTTTAATACGGATGCGGCTTTATTTTATTGGCCATTAGTCAGTAATTGTATTGTGCAGCATTACTATATTTACACTATGCGGGTTTTATTTTTTATTGTTATATTTCTATATGTCGCTCTTAACGCTTGTCATGTTTCTGTCGGTAAGGATAATTTAGTTAGCTCAATTCCTGATTTTGTAAAAGACGGTTTTTATCTGGATACACAAAATACATTTACAAATGCTAAAGCTGAATTGGGTAAATATTTGTTTTATGACAGACGCTTATCCGTGAATAAAACAAAAGCTTGTGCCACCTGTCATGCACAGGAATTTTCTTTTACAGATGGGTATCAGCGATCAGCAGGCGCTTTTGGAGACTTGCACCAGCGTAATTCAAAACCGTTAATCAATATAATTTTTAATCGATATCTTACTGCTTCAGATTCTTCTTTGCATCTTCCCGAAAAACAAATTAACAATCCAATGTTCAGTACACACCCAGTAGAAATGGGTATGAAAGGCAACGAAGAATTAATTTTAAAAAGAATACAAGCGGATACTTTATACCAAAGATTATTTGCAGTGGCATTTAAAAAAGAAAAAAATCCTTTTACGATATTTAATATCCAACAATCTATTACCTCATTTATAAAGTCAATTTTCAGTTTCAATTCGCCCTATGATAATTTCAATTTTAGAAACAAGCATGACGCTTTAACAGAGTCGCAACAAAACGGAATGAAGCTGTTTTTTTCAGACTCCTTAAATTGCAGTAAATGTCATGGTGGAATAAATTTTAATACCCCGGAAATAAAAGACATAAAGAGAAATCGTATTGATTATTTCAATACAGGGTTATATAATTTAGATAGTTTGGGTGGTTATCCTTCTTATGATGAAGGACTATATGAACATACTAAAAATAAAAATGATAAAGGGAAGTATCTTGTTCCAACATTACGCAATCTTGCCTTTACCGGACCATATTTTCATGATGGAAGTGCAAGAACTTTGGATGAAGTTTTAAGGGTTTATGAAGAAGGTGGTAGAAATATAGATTCGGGAATATATCGGGGTGATGGAAGAAGGAATGTCAATAAATCACCGCTGATTAATGGGTTTAGAATATCTTCGCAGCAGCATAGAGATATGGTCAATTTTCTACTAAGCCTTTCGGATTCTACAATTATTATTAACCCGAATTATGCAAATCCATTTATAGATGATGAAACAAAAAGGTAAACTGATTCTTCCGATTTTATTTTATGCCTTGTTGATCTTGGTTTCTTGTGACTCAAAAACTAAAGTAGCATCTCTACCCAACTTTGATCGGAAAGATGCCGAAAATTCTGTACTATTTCCAATGGATAGCGCTGCTCAGATACCGATCGTAGCAGAGATGATAAGTGACGTTAAACAATCATTACAAACAAAACAGCCTGTAGTGCTTTGTAAAGACAGTTTGAATAGTTTACAACAAAAAGCTGAAAAAATTGCATTAACCGATTCTTCATTCACACAATTTTTCTTTGATCCTTATAGCAAGCAACCTTATCGTAATGAAATTTTTGGAGTTTATCCCGCTCGTGAAAGCGATTTAACAGGGTATAAAGGCAGCTATAATCTAAATAGCACATATCGTATAGAAATGTATAATTATGCATTAGACAATACGTCCATTGCATTGGTGGATATACAACAAGAAAAAGTGTTATTGAGCTATTATTTAAAAGCTACACAACCCGATCTTTCCAAATATCTTACACATCTTGCTACATCAATTGCTATTGAATCACCCGAAGTGCAAGAGGCACTTGGAATAAAACCGAATGAAAAAGAGGCATTGATGGCTGCCACAAAAACTTCATTAAACAGAAGCAAATGTGAGCGTAGCCGGCATTTATGTGTAGCGCCTACTTTTGTGAAAGGCGATAAAGCTCTTTGGGCTATTGTGGATTTAACTGATTTACGACTGGTCGGCATACGCTGGACACAAGTAGGCACACCCGGCAAGCCTGCCCCTATGATGACTGAAAGAAGACTTCAAGACGATAAAATAACATCTTGTTTTTGCGAAGTGGAGCAATCCTTAAAAAAGGATAATTGGGATATGAAATACATGCTCACCAGTAGCGATGGATTGCGAATTTCAGATGTTACTTTTAATGGAAAGAAAATATTACGGAGTGCAAAATTGGTAGATTGGCATGTAAGCTATAGTGGCACTGATGGTTTTGGCTATAGCGATGCAGTGGGTTGCCCATATTTTAGCCAGGCAGCAGTGATAGCTTGGGAAGCCCCTAAAGTTGCTGATTTGGTAGATGACAAAAATCAAAAAATTGGCTTCGTTTTAGAACAAACTTTTCGTAGTGAAGGTTGGCCTACACCATGCAATTATAATTACAAACAACGCTATGAGTTTTATAACGATGGTAGATTCAGAGTAGCTTGTGCAAGCATCGGAAGAGGCTGTGGTAATAATGGCACTTATCGTCCGGTTTTCAGAATTGCTTTTGCAGCAGACCAAAGTAATTTTTACCAATGGAGTAACAACAAATGGGATCAGTGGAATAAAGAAAAGTGGAATGAACAAAACAGTTTATCAACCTATTCTCCCGATGGATTTTTGTATAAAATTTCTTCTTTACAATATAATTATGGCATCATTCCGGGGCATGGCCAATTTAATGACGGTGGGCGAGGCGATTTTAGTTTCTTATATGTAACTAAAAATATAATGGGAAAAGAAGAAGGGGAAAATGATCTACCTACTATCGGACCGTGCTGCAACAATGATTATCGACAAGGCCCTGAAAAATTTATTGAACCACAGCCGGACGATATTCAGAATGCATCTTTGGTAGTTTGGTATGTAGCACAACTGAGGAATGATGATAGAAAGGGATATGAATATTGCTGGGCTGAAAATACTTTGGAAAATGGCGTATGGAAAACGAGGGTTTATCCTTGCTTTGCAGGACCTATGTTTGTACCTGTTAAATAAATAAGTGACCATTTAAACAATGAAAATTTTTTTTTCAAAATATCAATTCCTTATATGTTGTTTGCTATTCTTTACTGTATTAGCTGTTTCTTCATGTAAACAAGAAGAAGTCGATTTTCGGCAAAATAATTGTAAAAAGTCACCTCCGTTTCTTATTACTCTGGGCTTTGACCCAAAAACTTCTTTTTTCAGTACAACCGACTCAAGGCATATTGGTTTGTTTTTACAACAAAGCTCACAGCCCGGAAACCCCAATGCCTACATAGTAAAATCATATCAACATCCATCATGGACAAAAGGCGGATGGCTGGCACCACTTTTAATAGATGATAATGGAAATTGCTATACCGCACCCGCACCATTTATCAATATATTAAACAACCCCATTACTAATAATAATACTATTTACAAAGTAGATGCCCGCACCGGAGAAATGAATGAGTTTTTAAAACTTCCTCATAGTGATTCTATCAATACCGACAATCCTTATGGAATTATTGCTATGACTTATTTGTGCGAAACACATACACTTTATGTTTCTACAGTAGCAGGCTCAAAGAGGTATGAGCAAAATGGACATATTTATGCAATAGATGTAAAGGATGCTAAAATTATTGATGAGTTAAGTGGAATAGATGCTATGGGATTGGGCATTACTTACATTACCGGCGCACGAGAGCTATTTTTTGGTACGGGAAGAAGTTCGGATATCTACTCTGTTACTTTAGATAATAAAGGAAAGTTTTTAAGAAGTATTAAAAAAGCATTTAGCTTGGAGGGCCTTGGGCCACGAGGCGATGACAAGGCACGCCGGATTGATACCGATCCCAATGGTAACCTCATAATCCGAGGATTTGAATTTAACTTTAATTTGATAGCTCCAAGAGAAAAACAAGAAAAGATTTATCAATTCATTTATTATAATGAAGAAAAGAATTGGGCTCTGAAGCAATAAAGACAGCAAGTAAATTTACTTAACGAATGTGGTTTTCTGCAAAAAAAATTCCCACTTTAACCTTTTTTGATATACTACGTATCTATATTTGCAAAATTTTTTAAAAGCAAAGGCCTTCGTATCGTTTGGCAATTTTATTATTTAATCCAAAATCATGATGAAAAATTTTACAAAATTTATTATTCTTTGTGTAAGCATGATTGCTGTATCAACAGCAAATGCTCAAATCTCCGGAACAGTTTTCCGAGATTTCAATGGTAATGGAAAGAAAGATAATGGCTCATCGTTTAATGAGCCATTTGTAAGCGGTGTTACCGTAAATGTTTACAATGCTGCGAACAATTTAGTAGCAACTACTGTTACGAGTGGGGCAACTACTCCCAATTATAGTTTCTCCGCAGCACAGACACCATCCGGCGGGAAATATCGTGTAGAGTTTGTAGGGTTGTCTAATTCAGACTTTCCTTCTTCTACAGGTACAGCCAATGGGACAAATGTTCAGTTTGTAACTGCCCCATCTACCACAGTGAGTTTCGCTATAAATGCACCGGAAGATTTTTGGGATAATATTACTCAAACAAACCCCGACCTTATTTCTGTTGTGGAAAGACGGGGAACACTAAATAGTAATTATTCCGGACAGTTTACTGTTCTGAAAATAAATAATAATTCAACTGGGCCGGGTCCTGATCCTGCTAATGCTAATGTGATTACAATTGATACAACAACAGGAAGAATGGCAAAGCATTGGCAAACTGGTAGCTTATTTGGCTTAGCCTCACAAAGAAAACAACAACGTATTGTTGCTGCCGCTTATTTAAGACGTATGTCTGCATTTGGCCCACAAGGCCCTGGCGGTATTTATCTTTTTGACAAATCTGGATCCAATTATCCTTTAGCTGGAAGCTTTACGCTTCAAGGTGTTACACCAAGCAATGGTGGTTCGAATTTAGACTTTGGTACTGTTACAAGAAATACTACGAATGCTGCAGATGATAATTATTTACCAAATGGTAGTGTATGGACTTTAACTGGAGGAAGTGATGGAAGGGATATCGATGCTTATGTAAAAGCCGGTACTATTTCTTATGGCGATATAGAGTCAGACCCTAATTCTGATTTAATTTATATGGTAAATCTTTATCAAAAAAGATTAATTGTTTTTGATGCATCTGCTGCCACTTCTATTTATAATGGAGCAACAGCCGGAACATTGAGCCCTTACACAAAGGCTTATGATATGGCAACACTACCGGGCTGGCCTGCTGCTACCGGTACTGGAAATAATATCAGGCCTTATGCTGTTAAAATTTATAAAGGAAAAGGTTATATCGGTGTAGTGAGTGATGCTATGGCTACGCAAGTAAAAGCAGATTTGAGAGGTTATGTATTACAGTTTGATCCGCAAAACATTGCAGCCGGTTTTACTACTGTAGTCACCATAAATTTTTCAAATTATAATGGCAATTATTGGAATCCATGGGCTACTACTTGGGCACAAGCCGGTGGAGTACCTAATGCTGCAGGAAATCAATTATATGCAACGCCTATAATTGCAGGTATTGAGTTTAATGAAGATGGTAGTATGGATATTGGTATAAAAGATCGTTGGGGCGATCAAGGAGGTAATTTTGAATTTAACCCTGTATCCGGAGCAACAGGCCATACCCAAAATGTTGTACGTGGTGATTTGCTTCATGCCTGCTGGACGGGAAGCGGCTGGGCACTTGAAGGTACACCGGGTAGTTGTGTACAACCGGCAGCAAATACAAATGGATCTGGCGCTAAACATGATTTTGGAACAGGATATAGCTTTGGTAGTACAGGAAAAGAATGGTATTCTGATAGATCGGGAGATGCCGAGAATGAAAATAATATAGGAGGAATGACAAAGTTGATGGGAAGTGGTATCATTGTTTCTACGGTTTATGACCCAATGGCTGCAGGTGGCACTGCCAGTAATAAATATTGGAGTACAATGGGTATTCAGTGGAATAATGTATCCACTGGAGTTAAAGACCATATCGCAAGAGTGGTAACTGGTAGTGATGGGTCATTAGACAAGTCAAACGGCATGGGTGATCTCGAGTTTGTAGTAGATCCTCAGCCAATACAAGTTGGAAATCGTATTTGGTATGATGCAAATGGCAATGGTATTCAAGACGCCGATGAAACAACAGCCGGTGTGCCGGCAGGAACAACAGTAAGTTTATACACTAGCACCAATGTTTTAGTAGCAACTACTACTACAGATGCAAACGGAAATTATTATTTTAAAACACTAAATGTTGCAAACGACCCACGCAAGCCCGCTACTTGGACAGGCGTAGCAAATAATGCTCTTCTTCCAGGCTTTGATTATCAAATAAGGGTTGCCATTCCGGTCGGATATGCAATCACTAAAACAGATGTGGTTGGGAATAGCTATGATAATATAGATAATGATGCTACACTTAGCGGCTCTAATGCCGTGATTGATTTTAATACTAAAAACGTCAATCATAGTTTTGATTTTGGATTTAAAAAATTGGCTACACTTGGAGATAGAGTATGGCGAGATGATAATGATAATGGTATTCAAGATGCAGGGGAGCCGGGTGTGTCGGGCATTACCGTCACCTTATATCAAAATGGACCGGATGGATTGCCCGGTACAGCAGATGATATTATAATGGGTACTACGATTACAGATGCTTATGGTAATTATCTATTTGAAAATCTATCGCCTACTACAGATAACAAAACACAATATAGCGTTGGATTTACCTTGCCATCAAACTATACCTTCGGCATACAAACCAATACACAAACCATCGGCACTTCAAATGCAACCAATGTAACGAATGCCACAGGTGGCAGCACTGCAGCCAATGGTAATGATGTAAACCCGGCTACCGGGCGTACCGGAAGTTTTTGGTTGGCATCAAGCGAAATTGAATTGACCGTGGATGCTGCAATAAAATTTGCCAAACCACTAACTAATAGTATTGGTGATAAAGTTTGGTTCGATAGCAATGGTGATGGCATACAAGACGCAACAGAAGCAGGTGTTGCCGGTGTAACGATAACATTATATGCTTCTGATGGTGTAACAGTTATTGCTACTACTGTTACCGATGCTAATGGTAACTATATTTTCAACAACCTTCCGGCTAATACAAATTATATTGTAGGCATTACACCACCGATGGGTATGGTATTGACTACCTCAAGCGGAACTACAACGGGTAATGCTACAACGGATAGTGACTTTAATCCATCAACCTATAAGACAGCGGTATTTAGCTCAGGTGTTGCAGGAACACAGATTACCGGTATTGATGCAGGTTTGAAAACGCAACCCAACAATACAGCAAGCCTTGGTGATAAAGTTTGGCTCGATCTAAATGGAAATAATCTTCAAGATGCGGGCGAACCCGGTGTTGCAGGAGTAACCGTAAACCTTTATCGTGATGCTAATGGAGATGGTGTGATATCCGGTGCAGAGGCATCTACTCCTTATGCTACTACCGTAACAGATGCTTTTGGTAATTATGTATTCAACAACTTGCCGGCTGCTTCAGGTGGTACTGTTTACAGAGTTGGATTTGTAGCTCCTTCCGGATATACATTCGTAACTGCTAATGTCGGTTCAGATAGAAACATTGATAGCAATCCTGATCCTGCTACAGGATTGGCACCTGATATTAAATTGGCTCCCGGACAAAGGAATATGTCAATAGATGCCGGTCTTACTCAGACCGCACCTGCAGGCAATGCAAAACTTGGCGATTATGTTTGGTTCGATTCAAATGCTAATGGCGTACAAGATGCCGGAGAGTTTGGCGTAGCAGGTGTTACCGTTACACTTTATAATAGCGGTGGTACTGCAATCGCAACAACAACTACTGATAGTAAAGGATATTATTTGTTTGCAAATTTAGCAGCAGGTAATTATAGTGTAGGATTTAGCAATCTGCCAAAAGGATACAGCTTTACACCTATCTGGGCAAGTGATCCTTCAAATGCTACAAATAGTGATGTAAATCCCGGTATAGGAAAAACGGGTACAATTACATTAACGGCCGGACAAGCGCAACTTAATGTAGATGCCGGCTTAGTGTCTGGAGTAGGAAGTGGTTTAGCAAGTCTTGGAAATAAAGTATGGTGGGATGTAGTGAATAGTAATAATGTGCAGGATCCGGGCGAACCGGGAGTACAAGGTGTTACTGTAAATCTTTATCGCGATGCAAATGGCGATGGTGTAATAACTGGAGCAGAAGCATCTACTCCTTATGCTACTACAGTTACCAATGCATTAGGCGAATACTTATTCACAGGATTGCCTGCAGGTACTTATCAGGTTGGGTTTACTAACTTGCCTTTGGGCTGTAGCACTGTTACTCAGGATGCAGGTACAGATGATACAATAGATAGCGATGGCAGTACTGTTACAAATGCAAATTCAAGTAGTGTGTCAACTACTGGACTGTATATACTTGCAGCCGGAGAGCAAAATCTTACTGTTGATTTAGGTATTAAAAATACCGCAAAAGGATCATTGGGCGATAAAGTGTGGATTGATAATGGAGCAGGCGGCGGAACGGCTAATGACGGAATTCAAAATGGCACAGAACCTGGTGTAGCTGGCGTGATGGTTACTTTAGTTAATGCTAATGGTCAGTACGTAGATAGAACCGGAGCAATAACAAACAATCCTGTTGTTACTACAACCGATATAAATGGTTATTACACATTTGCAGATTTAACAGCAGGTGTTTCATTTGGCGTTAAGTTTACCAACCTGCCAGCAGGTTATAATTATACAACCAAAGCGGGAGCAGGCAGCGGCGATAATTTGAGAAGTGATGCCGACCTAATAAACGGTATGACACCTACAGCCAATATTACGGCAAATACACTAAATAATACTTTAGATGCCGGTATTACAACAAGTTCCAGAGCAGCACTCGGCAATTTTGTTTGGATGGATAATAATGGCGATGGTATTCAAAATGCAGGAGAACCCGGTGTTGCAGGCGTAACGGTTACTTTATATCGTCCCGGTTATGGCCCTGATGGAATACCCGGAAATGGAGATGACGCACTTCCTGTTGCAAGTATGATTACTAATCAGGATGGAAGTTATATGTTCAGTAATCTTATTGCCGGTACATACCAAGTAGAATTCAGTACCATTCCAAATGGAACTGCATTTACTAAAAACGTTAATGCGGGCGACAATGGAGATGATACCAATAGCGACGCAATTCCTGTTTCAGGCAATCCTTCTGTAGGTCGCACAGGGAATATTGTACTTACGGCCGGAGAAACTGACTTTACAATTGATGCTGGAATATTTAAACCAAGAGCAGTTATTGGTGATTATGTTTGGATTGATACTAATGCCGATGGTGTACAACAACCCGGCGAACCCGGTGCTCCTGGAATTCTGGTTTCACTGATAGATGCAGGTGGTAAGACAATTGCAGTAACTGTTACTGATGCAAAAGGGTATTACTTATTTAATAATGTGGCACCCGGTACATACAGCCTTAACTTCAGCAATCTGCCTGTTGGTGTATCGTTTACTACGCCTAATGTAGGTGGTGATGATAACGTTGATAGTGATGTTATTGGAACCAGCATCACAAACATTGTTGTAACTACTACTACAGTTAATCTGAGCTTTGATGCAGGTCTTGTTAATTTTATTACATTACCGATTAGAGGCTTACAGTTGAATGCAGCACTTCAAAACTCGACAGTTACATTGGTTTGGAATACACTCAGTGAATTAAATACTGCATATTTTGAAATTGAACGTAGTACAAACAATGGAGTGTTTTCTAAAGTAGGAGCAAGTGTAAGAGCAGCCGGCAATAGCGATGTACTTCGCACCTACTCAAGTATTGACGATGTGAGTGCATTAATGAGTAATGGTCAGGTATTTTATAGAATTAAACTCTATGATATAGATGGCCGTGTACAGTATAGCAATGTTGCCGTTGTAATCTTGAAAACAAAAGGAATTAAGGTTTGGCCTAACCCATTTGTAGGAACATTACAAGTAAGCTTTACAGCAACATCAATGGGTAATATACAAATGCGTTTGATTGACGAATCGGGTAAAACAGTAGTGTTTAAAAAACAAACTGTTGCGCAGGGTTCCAATCAGTTAAATATTGATGGATTGAATAAGCTATCTCATGGTAATTATGTGCTTGAAATAACTGAAGAAAAGTCAAATACAAAAACTTCATTCTCAATTGTCAAGTAATTAAAAAATATAGAGGATATCATATCAAAGGGGCTTTCAATAGGAAGCCCCTTTTTATTTCGAAACCGTTATGGATGGGTAGATTGATTAGTCATGCAAATTGTGAACAAAAGGAGACATTTTTATGCTTGTAATAGTTCCTGACTAAGTTTTTTAAAGAGGCAGTTCCGCATAATTTTTATGTGTCTTCCATTTAATTTAATAGATTTTATTATTTAAAAACTTGTATCCGATATTAGATGATAATGCTTTGAGCCATCGCTATAAATAGAAAAGACCCTTAGAAAAGGGCCTTTGCTTTTTTGTGTACTCTTAGTGTATGTGAAAAAAAGTGATTGCTTCTATTTGTACGTTTTATTACGCACCGGTTGTAAAACTAATTGCGGCATCGGTTCTTTTCTTTCCGGCTTCAACATTTTCTTCAAAGCGTTTTTCAACCTTGTATATTCTTCTTTTAATATTTTCTTTGCAGTTTTCGACATGGTATTTTTTTAAGCTTCCGGATTGATTTCTAAAATGGAAGAATATTCAATTTCTTTATTTTTATTGATGAGCTTAATTCTATAAAGCATTTTCTTTTTACCAGCCTTTTCGAAAAACTGGTAACGTTCAGTTTTAGTTTTTTCTGAGCCAAATACCAATGCACTGAATTTGAAATTAATACCGTCAGTACTTTTTTCTACTTCAAACTGGTCCGCTGTTTCATTTTCGGAAACATTCCAATTAAGCAATACTTTATTGTTTTTAATTTCCGCATTGGCGGATAATATCTTGGCAGGTACGATTTCGTTTTGTGACAGACTTGCAAAAGGAGCAGTAGTTGGATTAGTGTCAATGGGGTGGAAGAAAACTCTTGTTACGACCAATGATACGAGTGCAATAAATTTAATCATTTCCTTAGCGTTGAATTATTTTAAAGACTCATAGTGATATTTGGATTCTTGTTCGGTAAAAAGTGCATTCTTAAAACTTTTGTAATAAACCGTAGAAGAAACTTATGGAAGATTCTGGTACGGATGTTATTCGTAATTTTACGAGGGTACTATTTGTTTTCCGAATAGAAAACAAACGTAATACCTCGTTTTTATACTTGCAAGTAAATCGTAAAATTTATTTTTAAAATCGTAGATATACTTGAATTGGTATAGCGACAGCAATACATTTGCATATCACTATGAATGAAATTATACGAGTCAATAATCTTACCAAAGAATTTAAAGAAGTAAAAGCAGTTGACAATCTTTCTTTCTCAGTTCGAGAAGGAGAAGTGTATGGCTTCTTAGGGCAAAACGGTGCCGGTAAATCAACAACAATCCGAATGTTGCTCACACTGATAAAACCAACCGATGGTACGATTGAAATTTTTGGAATGAACCTACAACAGCACAGGAAAGAAATTCTCAAACAAATCGGAGCTATCATTGAACGGCCTGATTTATATAATTATCTCACAGCATTAGAAAATATTCAACTGTTTGCAAAGTTGAGCGGTATTAAGATTCCTTTTACGCATTTAAAAGAACAGTTGGCTAAAGTAGGGCTTGCCGACAGGATGCATAGCAAAGTAAAAACATATTCACAAGGTATGAAGCAGCGTTTAGGACTTGCCTGTGCATTAATACACGATCCTAAATTGTTAATCTTAGACGAGCCTACGAATGGCCTCGATCCGCAAGGAATAGCTGAAATGCGTAATATGATTATTCGGCTAAGCAAAGAACAAGGTAAGACATTGGTTGTATCCTCACACCTGCTCAGTGAGATGGAAATAGTGGCGGACAGTATGTTGATCATCAACAAAGGGAAAAAAGTAGTAGAAGGAAATGTAAAAGAACTATTGAATCCCGAATATTCTATTGTAGAACTGGAAGCTGATACAGAAACAGCTTTGAATTTTATAAGAAATTCTGAATGGAATAAATATCTTAAAAGTGTTGCTAATCATATCATTCGTTTGGAATTTAATAAAGATAAAATTCCGGATTTTAATAAAGAATTAGTAGCGCATGATATCAGCGTGGAAAGCATTCGGCGTATTCACTCATTAGAAGACTATTTTCTTACCCAAACAAAAGACTAAATGTTTTTCACTATACTACGCATAGAACTATTTAAAATTTTTAAAAGGCCGCGAACCTATATTTCTTTTGGGGCTATAGCGGTTATTGTAATACTCGTACAGCTTGCTTTAAAAGTAAATGGCAAAGATTTTATTGAATTATATACCGATAGTCAGTCAGATACTTTTGAAATTCCATATAATAAAATACTGAATGGTTATTTTGTTTGTGTAGCTGTTTTGCACATGATTTTGATTCACGTTCCCTTGTTGGTTGCATTGATTGCGGGAGATATGATATCGGGTGAAGCCAATCTGGGCACATTGCGTTTATTGGGCAGTAAACCGATAACCAGAACAGAATTAGTTTTAGCAAAATTTTCGGCGAGCACCATTTATGTAATTCTGCTATTAGTATGGATGGCTGTGCTTGCTTTGTTCGGAAGTATTTTATTATTTGGACAAGGAGATTTAGTAGTGTTTAAGGAAATGGATTGGCATCAGATGAATTCTTATGATGTGCTTTGGCGATTTTTTGCTGCATTTATTTTTGCATCATTAGCCTTAACTACGATAGCAGCAATGGCAATGATGTTTTCTGCTTTTTCAGAAAATTCTTTAGGCCCTATTGTGGCCACAGTGTGTGTGGTAATTGTGTTTACAATTGTTCAGCAATTAAAAGTTCCATTGTTTGAACACACAATCAATCCTTGGTCATTTACTACGCACATGCTTGGCTGGAAAGGTTTCTTTTATGTAGAGAAAGCTGCAGATGGAACAACGATTGATGGTTCTATTGAAAGGCCAATGGCATTGGTACGCAGTGGTTTGATTTTATTGGGATATATTGGTTTGTTCATGAGTATTACTGTATGGCATTTTAGAAAAAAAGATATTTTGAATTAACACTTTATGAAAAAGATTTTTTTAGCGTTTTTGATGGTATGGATTATTGTGTCATTCGCTTCTGCGCAAGAGGTAAAGGAGCTGCTTAAAAAAGTAAAGAATCAATATGATCTGGTGAATGATTATGTGGCGGATGGTAAAATGAAAACTAATGTTTTATTTATCAAAGCACCAATTGCGAATGTGAAAGTGTATTATAAAAAACCGGATAAAATAAAAATCATAAATGAGAAAGGAATTTCTTTTGTTCCTAAAGGCACTATCAATATAAATTTGAATAATGTATTGGGCCTTGATAACTATGAGGCTATTGATGGAGGTAAAGAAAAAATAAATGGGACGGAGTGTAGAGTAGTAAAAATTTTCCCATTGAGTGATGAAGAAAATATTTCCAGAGCTACATTGTATATAGATGAAACCAGATTAGTTACACTTAAATCAGTAATCAGCACTAAAGAACATGGCACGTACGAATTATTATTGACATTTAAAAATTACATTGCTTTTGGACTGCCCGACAAAGTGGAACTTTCTTTTAATACCAAAGATTATAAGCTACCCAAAGGAATATCATTGGATTTTGACAACGGTGCAGATAAAGACAAGGCTGATAAATTGAAAAACAAAAAAGGGAAAGTAGAGATTGTCTATTCCAATTACAGCATCAATAAAGGCGTTTCCGATACAGTGTTTACCCCAAAATAACTATTCTTCAATCGCTTCATCTTTTGCATTCGCCAACATTACATTAGTCATCTTGCGAAGCGGATTTGTTCTGTTTTCAAAATAGCCGTTTCTACGATTGATGATATCAATACATTCAAATATAGCTGTTAAAAAAGAAGTATTATCTGCTTTGTATTTTCCGGCTATATCAAAAGCTACGCCATGATCAGGCGATGTTCGGATGGCAGGCAAGCCTGCTGTGTAGTTTACGCCTTCTCCTATGGCCAATGATTTAAAAGGAATCAAACCTTGATCGTGGTACATAGCGAGCACTGCATCAAACTGAATATATGAGCGACGTGCAAAGAATGCATCGGCACTGTATGGCCCAAAAACCAGCATGTTTTTATTCTTTGCTTCTTTAATAGCCGGTTTAATGATAAGTGCTTCTTCCGATCCAATCAGGCCTTCATCACCTGCGTGTGGATTCAACCCGAGCACTGCTATGCGAGGCTTGTCAATGCCAAAGTCTGTTTGCAAGCTTTTATAAAGTATGTTCAGTTTTGAAAGGATGTTTTCTTTAGTAATGTGTTTTGATACTTCCGCAATCGGAACGTGTTCTGTCACCAAACCTACCCTGAAATCATTGGCGAAAAGCATCATCAATACATCATTGGCGCCAAAAATATTTTTTAAATAAGGAGTGTGCCCGGTAAAACTAAATTCTGTTGATTGTATATTTTTTTTGTGAATGGGTGCAGTGACTAATCCATCAATATGTTTTTGTGTAAGCGCTGCTACAGCAGTTTGTAATGAGATGGTTGCATATTTGCCACCTTCCGGTGTAAGCTGCCCGGGATTGATGGCTACATCTTCTTCCCAGCATTGAAATAGGTTTACTTGCTTTGGATTTATTTTGTTGTATTCCTTTACACTCTGAAAACTAAAATTATAATCGGGCATGCCTTTACGATAATAATTAAACACTTTATTGGATGCAAAAATTACCGGAGTGCATTGTTCCAATATTCTATTATCAGAAAATGTTTTAATAATCAACTCTATGCCGATGCCATTTAAGTCGCCGCAAGAAATGCCAATGATGGGTTTTGCTGTACTCATAAACTAAATTGAGTGTAAAATTAACAAGAATAATTTTATTGGCTTAAATAGAATTAAGTAAAAGCCCTTTTAGCTCATCGCTATTCTACGATTTATTGAAGTACTAATACTTTATTTAAACAAATACCTACGCTATCAGTATGCTTTTATGATGGAAGTATTAAATCTTTGTACAGTAATATAAGTTTTATAGAATACTTTATCCATTGAAAAAAACCATAAAGACTTTTATGAAAAAGTTTTACCAAATACTAATACTTACACTGGCGATTTTTAATGCAGTTGCATTGCAAAACAGTGTAAATGCACAGTGTGGGGCCGGCTTTACGCAGGCTCAACTGAATTGGGATAATCTGGATTATTACAATACCGCAGTTGCACCATACGGCGGATATGTAACCAATGCAATGGAGCAAACTCAACGATTTGCTATAGGTACTAAATATGTAACGATTACCACTTCTGCAGCAGGAATGGTAAAAGGACAAAATGGCACACATACCGGTGATGTTGCTGCTATTTATTCGGGAGATGATGCAAGGTATGTACCCACGTCAAATAACCAAACTATCACCTTAACTTTTAGTGAAGATGTTTCAAATGTCCGTTTTACACTTTATGATGTCGATCGGAGTCAACAAATAAACTTTGCTGCAACGAATGCAGCAGCAGTAGCACAAAATATTAATGTAGCTACCTATGGTACTTCTATATTGACAATTTCTAACAATAACGCTACAAATGCTTACATAACGGCAACTAGCACTAGTTTAGGCAATGCTGATAACAGAGGCACCGCAACAATTACTATTGCAGGACCAGTAAAAACAATTACTTTAACAATTACTAATGTAGGTAGCGATGCTGAATTCTGGCTTTCAGACATTAATGCCTGTGTTACCGGAAGTTTCCCTACCAACTGGCATCAGGGGTTTAATAACCGCCCATTAGTAGGCCCTACACAAAACCAACCGGATTATTTTATCGTGACGCCGGATAATAACTCTGCTTATATGATGGACCCGACTACAGGCAAGTGTTGGTGGTTGTTTACTGATGCAGAATTACAATATATAAATTCTTTTGCTTATGATCCGGATCATAAATTTCTATATTATGTATGCGATCAATATCCACCAATTAGTTCGTATAAAAAACTAAAACGCTATAATTTTAATACTGAAGCCATTGAAGTAGTAATGGCAGATATTACTACTGGATTAAATATGCCCGTTTTTGACCAAGGAGTGCAATCCGCAGCTGCAGCATTCTACAATGGGGTTTTATACCTTGGAATTGAAGGAGGGAATTATTCTTCCGGTGGTTGGACGCCTACTTATACTACTCGCGGCTCTAATATATGGGCTATACAGTTTGATGCATCTCAAAATCCAATCAATGCAAGCCAAGTGATGTCTATACCGGCTTATGTAAATGGATCACAAAACACTTATCACGACTGGGCAGATTTTATCATTAAAAATGGTATGATTTATGATTTTAATACAGCTAGAACAGCATCACCTTATAAATATCCAAGAAGTGCTTACCATCATTTTAATATGATGACAGGAAATATGGATGCATATTATATTAATCCTGATGTGAACAATCAATTTAATGGACAAGCAGGAATGAACTGGGCCGGTCAGTTGTTCTTTGTAAGAGATAGCGTAGGTCTTTACAATGAAAATGGAACGAATAGTAATACAAGATATAAAGCAGTAGTGCAATCCGTACCCGGAGAACCTGTGCCACCCGGTTGGGCGGGTAGTGCAGGAGATGCATCAGACCCTTTTCGCCCGAAATGTGATTTTGGAGACGCTCCGGCAAGCTATGATCCATACTCGAGCCCTGCCACTCAAAGCCCTGCGGCACATGAACGTTCAGAGCTGATAAGATTAGGCGCTACTTGGGATAGAGAATTTTGGAAAAGAGGTACAACCGGTACAGAAGATGTGGATGATGGACTTGCTTATGTTCCAATACTACCTCCTGGTGCCAAGCCTTATCTCGCACAGGTTGCAGCGTATAATAACAGTGGTGCAAATGCTACTTTGATAGCATGGTTGGACACAAATGGTAATGGCGTTTTTGATCCGTCAGAAGCAATAACTCCTATTACAGTTCCTTCTTCCGCATCAATGCAAAACTTTTACTTGTACTGGCCCAATACCAATAATGTTTTTGTCAATGGACAGTTTACTTACCTGCGTATCAGAATTACAGCAGCATCTGCAGGTATGACGGTAAATCACCCAACCGGTTATTTTACCAATGGCGAAGTAGAAGACTATAAAGTAATTATAGATAATTTCCCGTTGGCTACACATTTTATTGATTTCAATGCAACACCTGCAGCACAAAAAGTAAAGTTATCATGGAAGGCTACTGAAGAAGAAGGTACGTATGAATATCAAATAGAAAGATCTAGAGATAATAATAATTGGGAAAAGATTGCTTCTGTAAAAGCTAATGGCGTCAATGGAACTTTTGATTATCAATATGATGATTATACAGCAGGAAAAGGAACGATTTATTATCGCATTCGTGTTATTGAATCTGCGGGTATGAACCGTTTCAGTATGATACGAAAAGTGGTGATGAAAGACTGGAATGCAACTTTTTCCGTATCACCGAATCCGGCAAAAGATTTTATAAGATTAAAATTTGAATTGCCTGCTCCTGATGAATTGCCTATTTCTATTATTAATGCACAAGGTGCCGTAGTGTTTGCAAAAACAATTAATGGACTTATGGGCTGGAATAGTGTTGATATTACGCTACCTGCTCATTTGCCGGATGGCACTTATAATGTTAGCATCGGAAATGGAGAAATGATTATCAGAAAAAAAATAGTAGTTTTGAAATGACAATAAAATAACAGAGGATAGAAACAAGCCTCTGTTATATTTTATAATCACTACCAACCTCGATAAAATGAAAAACCAATCCCTTACGCTGATAGCAGCGTTACTTTTCATTGTGTTTAATTTTACAACAAGTTGTCGACACAATTCCTCAAGCAAGCACGATGGCAAAAGTGAATTTTCTTCTGAAGATAAAGATGAGCGAGAAGAAGAAGGCGAAGAAGGAGAAAATGAAGAAAACGAAAAACAAAGTGGTGCAGGCCGCCAATTGATGAGTTGGTTTCAGGCTAAGGGCTATCCGGATGCATCAAACATGAGTGAAAAATATCAAACCGCATGGGAGCAGTTTGAAAAATCAAAAAATACGGGATACATGGCAAGGCCAAATGGTGTAACCAGCAATTGGACACAGCTTGGTTATAGCCTGAATGGTTCTACTCGTATCGGCGGCAGAATAGTGTGCATGGCTATTGATCCCAATAATTCAAATAATCTTTGGATAGGCTCTGCAAGTGGTGGTATGTACAAATCAACGAATGCCGGAACAAGCTGGACTAATGTGGTTACAAACCTGCCAGTATTAGGTGTGTCATCAATTATAATAGATCCTTCAAATTCTAATATCATATATGCAGGAACCGGAGAGTTGTATAGCACTGAATATACTTATAACAACACCGGCTTTAATGTGTGGAAAACAAGGGGTACTTATGGAATAGGTGTAATAAAAAGTACTGATGGCGGAGTTACTTGGGCACAGATTATGCCTAAAGCTTCTTCAGATCTTTTTGCTATCAATATGTTGGCTTTTCAGCCGGGAAATAGCAGCACCATTTATGCCTGCGCATCGGATGGATTGTTCCGTTCTACCAATTCGGGCATTGTTTGGACTAAAATTTATAACGGAGTAAATGTTAGAGATATTGCTATCAATCCTTCTAATACAGATCAGATAGTAATAACAGTCGGAAACTTAACGAATCCCACAAAAGGCGTATTGAGAACTACCAATGGAAATAATGCTACTCCAACATGGAATGCAATCACCAGCGGATTACCGACAACATTTACAGGATATATCAATTTAGACAATGTAGGTTCCGCAGTGTTGGTGGCAAGTGTGGGAGTGAGTTCAGGTACTACTGCAAATGAAATTTATCGTTCATCAGATTTTGGTGCAACATGGAGTGTACTAACTAATTCCAATCATTGTGACTATCAGTTCTGGTTTGCACATACTGTTGCCATCAATCCTTTTGCCCCCAACGATTCTATCATGTATGGCGGAGTTTATGTATATCGGCATAAGGTATCGGCTACTGCCGCCAGAACACAAAATACAAGCCCGCACGCCGATCAGCACGATATTAAATTTGACCCGGTAAGAAGAGGCGTTGTTTACTTATGTAATGATGGAGGTGTGTATAAAAGTACGAACGGAGGTGTTTCATTCGCTGCAATAAATACCGGCATCAATGCCACTCAGTTTTTTGCATCTCTCGGTGTATCAAAAACGAATGCCAACTTAATGGTAGGCGGCTTGCAAGACAATGGGCAGGTAGTGTATAATGGTACAAACTGGATTACTCCGTCCGGTGCAGGTGGGGATGGAACAGCATGTGCTATACATCCATCCAATGATAATATTTTATTGGCAAGCAGAGATGCAAGAGCTATAAAATTGTCAACGGATGGTGGAAGTAGTTTTTCAGAATTAACAAATTCATCTTGGGCTTTCGCAGGCGATTCCAGAACTGCATTTTGTGCTCCTATTGCATTTGCTCCATCCAATGGAAATATAGTATATCAGGCATCAGATAATTTGCATAAAAGTACCAATGCAGGATCATCTTTTTCAAATAACACATTAGGAACTGGATCTCCTGCGACTACACCTAATAACTTTATTGAAGCCATTCATAAAACAGCTATCGCATTGGCCGTTTCACCAACCAATGAAAATAAAGTTTATGTTTCCACTTCGCCTTTTGCGCAATATGATAATGATGATAATAGACTCTATGTAACCGGCACACCCAATATCTTAAAAACAACATCAGGTGGTACTCCTTTTGCATCCATCAAAGGGTCATTACCGGATAGATTCGTAATGGACTTTGCAATCAGCAAGTTTAATGATGATAGTGTTTATATTGTTTTGGGTGGCTTTGGTACTTCGCATGTTTATTTAACACCCGATGGCGGTACTACCTGGCAAAGTATTGGCGCGGGCTTGCCGGATGTTCCCTTTAATGCTATTGTGATTGATCCCGTGAATCCCAAAACTATTTATGCAGGCTGTGATTTTGGTGTATTTGTCAGCCCCGATAGAGGTGCGAACTGGTATAATTTCAGCAATGGATTTACTGATGCTACGCTGGTTATGGATTTGCAAATCGATGCCAATAAAAAACTGATAGCCGCCACACATGGTAGAGGTGTGTATAGAAGTGATTTATATACAAATGTTACAATGCCGGTTACGTTAAGAGAGTTTTCAGGTGTAGCACTTCAAGGTCAAAATAAACTGCATTGGATAGTAGAGCAAGAATTGAATTTATCAAAATATGAATTGGAAAGAAGCGCTAACGGCGTTGATTTTACTAAAATAAATACACAGACTGCATCCGGCAAAACTACTTATGAGTATTATGATACAAGGCCATTGTTTGAAGGATTCTACCGACTCAAAATGATAGACTTGGATGGCTCGTATAAATATTCTTCGGTAGTATTTTTAAGAGCAGCACAGGCCACGCCGGAGTTTACAGTGGTAGGAAATCCTTTTACCGAAACATTAGTATTGAAATATAAAGTACCAAAAGATGCAAAGCTGGATTTGCAACTCTATAATATGGCAGGTGCTTTAATGTTGAGACGAGAATATAATATGTCCGGCGGGATCGGCTATTATACGATAAATGGTGTTTCATCATTGAGCAGTGGAACTTATATTCTGAAAATTAATTATGGACAGGAAACACAATCGTTAAAAGTGCAAAAACGATAAATCAAATTTTGGATAAATTGGTAGTGGTTATAGCTGAGGAGCATAACCCAATGCCTCCCTTCGGGGAGGCTTTTTTTTGGATTGTTTTATTTTGATGAATAGATAAAGTCCGGCAGGACTTTAATGTAAATATCTTCCCGCATTGCGGGATGAATAGGGAGAATATGAGATGGCATAACACCAACGGGGTTGAACATAAAACCCTGTTTTTATACTGATTGCAGAACAAGTACTTTTGCATCAATATGTACACACTCAAAAAATCTTTAGGCCAGCATTTTCTCAAAGATGAAAATATTTGCCGCAAGATTGTTGCTGCTATGCAAGAAAAGAATTTTCATCAATTATTGGAAGTTGGGCCCGGCGGCGGCGCATTGACAAAATATTTGTTGCCACTAAAAGATATTGATTTCAAAGCGGTAGAATTGGATGATGAAAAAGTAAATTATTTGATGGCTACATATCCTGAAATCAAGGATAAAATAATTCATCAAAGTTTTTTGGAAATTGAAAAGCCATTTCAAGGGAAATTTACCGTCATCGGAAATTTTCCTTACAATATTTCATCGCAGATTTTATTTAAAGTATTAGAATGGAGAGAAGAGGTGGAATGTGTTATCGGTATGTTTCAAAAAGAAATGGCACAGCGAGTAGCCGCAAAAGAAGGCAGTAAGGTTTATGGAGTAATCAGTGTGTTGGTTCAAGCATTTTATAGAGTAGAATATTTATTTGATGTGCATGAACAATGTTTTCAACCGCCGCCAAAAGTAAAGAGTGGTGTCATTAGATTAACACCAAACTCGTCTATCCCGGAAATGAAAAGTGAAAAAGATTTTTTTATTTTGGTAAAGGCAGCTTTTAATCAGCGAAGAAAAATGTTGCGCAATGCCACGAAAGATTTATTTGATACGGCAACACTATCCGATAAAATTTTTGATAAAAGAGCGGAGCAATTAAGCATTGAACAATTTGCAGCACTAACATTTAAAATGAAATGAAGAAAGTAATCGTTACAGGAAATGCACACCCGTATTTGATGCAGACACTTAAAGAAAAAGGATATGAAGTGATTTATGCGCCTGCAATCAGCTATGATGAATTGTTGGCTACCATCCATGAAGCAACAGGGCTTGTAGTAACCACAAGGCTGAAAATTGATAAACAAATCATTGATCAAGCAATCAATTTAAAATGGATTGGTCGCCTTGGCAGTGGCATGGAATTGATAGAGGTGCCTTACGCCAACAGTAAAGGCATCAGATGCGAAAGCAGCCCCGAAGGAAACAGGAATGCAGTAGCAGAACACCTACTCGGTATGCTGCTCGCCTTGCTGAATAATATACATGCTGCCAATAACGAAATTCAAAAAGGATGGTGGAAACGTGATGAGAATAGAGGTACAGAACTACATGGAAAAGTGGTGGGCATCATTGGCTTTGGAAATACCGGAAGCAGTTTTGCTAAGTTGTTACAACCGTTTGAAGTAACCGTGTTGGCTTATGATAAATACAAACAAGGCTTCGGCAATGAGTATATTAAAGAAACGAATTTGGAACAGATATGTC
This sequence comes from Bacteroidota bacterium, assembly GCA_018268055.1. Classification (GTDB taxonomy): domain Bacteria; phylum Bacteroidota; class Bacteroidia; order Chitinophagales; family Chitinophagaceae; genus JJ008. The sequence continues at coordinate 85,676 of JAFDXF010000076.1, read as the reverse complement.
GCTATGCAGATGTAGTAAGCTTTCATGTGCCGCTAACAACTGAAACAAAATATATGGCTAACAAATCTTTTTTTGATTTATTGGAAAGAAAGCCATGGTTGCTAAATACAAGCCGTGGTAAGGTGGCAAAAATCGGTGATATAGTAAATGCTTTGGTTGAAAAAAAAATATCAGGAGCCGGATTAGATGTGTTGGAAAACGAACAGTTGGGTACTTATTCTCCGATAGAAAAAGAACAATTGAATTGGTTATTGGAGCAACACAATGTTATCATTACACCACATATAGCAGGGTATAGTTTTGAAGCTTCTTATAAAATGGCGGAAGTTTTGTTGAATAAGATTTTGTCATAGATGTCACTGCTTTAATTTATTTTACTCATTTTCAGTCTGTCTATTTTAAGTATTTTGATGCAAGCACTTCAGCAATAAATTTTTTTAACAAGACAAATGAGTTATTTTCAGTGGTATCGGCATTTATAAATATTCTCCTTACAGGATAAACAGTATCAGATGAAGGCGAATAAAATATTTTCCATGAAATCCTATCAATCGTTGTTGTTGTATCATCCTTTTGTCGAAAAAAAAACTCCATTGAAAGCGTATTCCCTACTGTTCGCAACTGATTTTTTAGAAACCGTTCAGCATTATCAGAAGATTTTGAATTGATATAATTATTTGCTACAGAAGACATTTCATCTGCTACTAATTTCGATAGTTCATTGGATTCTATAACTTTTACTTTATTCTTTTTTAAGCAGGATTTTAGAAATATTTTAATACTATCGGGTATAGCGTTTCTATAAACCAAACAAACAGGAAGATTTGGTACTTGAATAACTTTCTGAGGATAAATAAAAGCAAATAAGGCAAAAATTAAGAAAAATAAACCTAAGAAATTTCTCATGGTATTTCAATTTCAGGCAAACTGATCAGCACTTTGTTTTTTAAATAAAATGCGGGTTTTGAATGATGTATCATAAATCTTCAACAATCAGGCATCCAATTGTTATGGATGAAATTGCTGCATAAACATTTGCCATACATTCTGACCATGTTTCGGGAGCAACAGTTAAACAATATGAAGACCATATTGTAAGTAAGCCGAAATATAGATCCCAACATTTATCTGGGTTAAGAACTTTAAATACAGATTTTACAACAGTTTTTGCTGCAAGTTGTATGCTATGCACATTTGTTTTAATATCTCTTAACTCTGGAAATTTTTCATTTATCCTTACTCCTTTTGTATATAGGGCAATTAAAAATTCTTTAAAACTTATCTCGTCATAAAAACCAAATGAAGCAAGTAGTATATTTTTATCTTTTTCGTCTATCTTTTGGGTACAATATTTTGCTAATAAATCCTTTGAGCTAAGGCTTTGAAATTTTATGTAAAATTCATACAAGTTAACCGCGAAATTCTGAAAATCATAATCTGAAATCAAGTGATCTGAAAGGTTATTGAAATTAGAAATTGATGTGCGGCTTTGTGAATAATTTTTTGCATTAATAGGTGATGCAAAAAGGGTTAAGAATATTACCCCCCCCCAAGTAATTAAATTTTTCATAATTTTAAAATTTACAAGTTTGTAAAATTGTTTAAGCATAAAGCTAAAAATATTTTTTTATTTTATCAAATTTTGCAGTTGCTTATTTCTTCTTATGAATTGGCATTTTTTGTATATTTGCATCATTAAATAGTGCAACGCTTCAGCAAAAAACTGAGGCGTTGTTGTTTTTTTATTTTATCAACCAAATTGTTATGGCAGACATACAATATGTGACCAAAGAAACATTGGAGCAAATGAAAGCAACACTGCAACACATGAAAGCAGTAGAACGCCCTGCAGCCAGCCGTGCTATTGCAGAAGCAAGAGAAAAAGGCGATTTGAAAGAGAATGCAGAATATGATGCAGCAAAAGAAGCACAAGGGTTATTAGAAGCAAAGATTGCTTCGTTTGAAGGCGCATTTGCCAATATGCGTGTTATTGATGAGGCAAGCATAGACACCAGCAAAGTGTCTATACTGACTAATGTAACAATGACCAATTTAAGCACCAAAAAGCAAGTAACTTATAAAATTGTAAGCGAAAAAGAAGCAGACCTTAAAGCAGGAAAAATTTCTGTTACTTCGCCAATCGGTAAAGGTATCTTGGGTAAGGCGGTAGGAGAAATAGCCGAAATTCAAGCACCGGCAGGTATATTAAAATTTAAAATTGAAGGAATTACAGCCTAATTACTGCATTATTCACTCCAAAAGAATTTAAACAACCGATAGTTTGGCAATGATAACTTAGTAAACTACTATGTTATGTTGGTAAGAATTTCTTTTTGTTGAAAAAAAAGAATAAATCATTTCAATTTCAGGTGAACGCCTTTGATTGAAGCCTTATTTTTGCCTTTTAGCAAACCAGCTTTATAACTATGGTAGATGTATTACTTGGCCTCCAGTGGGGCGACGAAGGAAAAGGAAAAATCGTTGACTTTTTTGCAAAAGACTATGACGTCATTGCACGCTTTCAAGGAGGCCCCAATGCAGGTCATACCTTGTATGTAAATGATAAGAAAGTAGTATTGCATCAAATTCCATCAGGCGTATTTCATAAAGGAGTTTTAAACTTAATAGGAAATGGTGTAGTATTAGATCCCGTAGTGTTGCGCAGAGAAATGGAAACAGTCAACTCCTTTGGTGTTGATTTGAAACAAAACCTTTTTATTTCCGAACGCACACATCTCATTCTGCCTACACATCGTGCATTGGATAAGGCAGCAGAGCTATCAAAAGGTAATCAAAAAATTGGTTCTACATTAAAAGGCATTAGCCCTGCATATATGGATAAAACAGGTCGTAATGGTTTGCGTGTGGGCGATCTTTTAGATAAAAGTTTTACAACTTCATATATTAAACTACGACTCAAACATCAAAAATTACTTGATAACTATAATTTTCATGAAGACATTACTGCATGGGAAGAAGAATTTTTTGAAGCAGTAGAAATTTTAAAAGGATTGAATATTGTAAACGGAGAATATTTCATCAATAAACAAATTAAAGCCGGGAAAAAGGTTTTAGCGGAAGGGGCACAAGGAAGTATGTTGGATATTGATTTTGGCACATTCCCTTACGTTACTTCTTCCAATACTATTTCTGCAGGTGTATCCAATGGGTTGGGTATTGCACCGCAGTATATAAAAGATGTAATCGGAGTTACGAAAGCATATTGCACCAGAGTAGGAAGCGGGCCGTTCCCAACCGAGTTAGAAAACGAAACGGGTGAAGAATTGAGAAAAATTGGAAATGAATTTGGCGCTACAACGGGCAGGCCACGTCGCTGCGGCTGGATTGATTTAGTGGCATTGAAATATGCTTGTATGATTAATGGTGTTACAAAAATTGTAATGACTAAAGCAGATGTTTTAGATGCATTCAAAGAATTGGAAGTGTGTACGGCATATAAAATAAACGGTAAAGAAACAGATGAAGTTCCTTTTCAGATGGAAAAACAAAAGCCTGAGCCGGTGTATAAAAAATTTGCAGGTTGGAATTGTGCTACCGATGCTGCAAAATTGTATAATAAATTGCCTGAAAGTATGAAAGAGTATGTACAATTTATCAATCAATATTTAGGCGTAACGATTAACTATATTTCGAATGGGCCCGGAAGAGAACAGATTATTGAAATAAATTAAAAAAAATTATATTTAAAAATTTGGCTATTTAAAAACTTCGCTGAAATTTTACATTAATAACTTAATAGAACTATGGCATCTAAATCTGATAAGGAAAAAAAGGCGGGTAATAAAACCGACTCCTCATCATCTCAACAACCGGAAAAGAAAACATCTTCCAAACCCAAAAAACAAATGGAAGAAGATGATGATGATTTTGAAGATGAAGAAACAGAAAATGCTTCATCCGCTAAAGGAAAGAAACCTGTTGGCAAAAGCAGGTATGATAATGATGACGACGACGATTCTGACGTAGAAGAAGGTCCGGATGATTGGGAAAAACCTGAAGAGGAAGAAAATTGGGATCCTGATTTTGAAGAATTCGATATCCCAAAATCTAAAGGGAAAAAAAGCGATGGAAAGAAAGGCGGTAATGATGAAGATGACCTCGGCCTTGACGATGAATTCAAAGATTTATTTGATGAGGGTGATGATTTTGGCGATGATGAAGATGATGATTACTAATACAGATGAAGTGCTTTACACTCATTTTTTATTTTGAATACAAGAACAGAAACCAATTGTATATTGCCTGTTGATGACTTTAATCAGTTAAAGGAAAAAGTGCTGACCTGGGTAAACCGGTTTAGCACTTTTTGTTTTCTGGATAATCATCAATATGAAAATAACCCAAATTATGTAGAATGTTTGGTAGCTGTTGGCACGAAGCGGTATGTAAGCGCCACAGCAGGACAATCTGCATTATTGAAACTACAACATTTTATTGATGAAACCAATGCAGCAAAAACCTCAAAGGGCTGGCTATTCGGCCATTTAGGTTATGAATTAAAAATCGAAACAGAAAATTTAAGTACTGCTGCTCCGGAAGAAATAGGCTTTCCCGATTTGTTTTTTTTTGAGCCTGAATATTTAATTCGTTTTAATGAAAGTGAATTGCATATACAAGGCGATAATGCTGACAAGATAGCCCAAGAAATAATTTCCCATAAATGTAATGAACCAGCAAAGCCTCAATCGGTATCTTTTCAAAGTAGAATATCAAGAAGTGAATACATTGGCATTGTTGAAAAACTGAAGCAACATATTCAAAGAGGCGATTGTTATGAAATAAATTTTTGTCAAGAATTTTTTGCACGTTCCGTAAAGATTAACCCATTGGTAGTTTATCAGCAATTAAGTAAATTATCGCCAAATCCATTTTCTGCACTATACAGATTAGAAGACAAATGGTTGCTTTGTGCAAGCCCTGAACGATTTTTGAGTAAAAAAGGAAATCGACTTTTGTCTCAACCTATTAAAGGTACTTCTAAACGAGTACCCAATGACAAAATATTAGATACACAACAAAAAGAAATATTACAGCAGAGTGAAAAAGATAAATCAGAAAATGTGATGGTGGTGGATTTGGTACGAAATGATCTTTCAAAAGTTTGTAAAGATGGTACTGTGCGGGTAGATGAACTTTTTGGCATTTATACTTTTCCGCAAGTCTATCAAATGATATCAACCATAAGTGGAGAATTGAAAGAGCAAGTTTCATTTACCGATATTATACAAGCAACATTTCCCATGGGCTCAATGACTGGGGCACCCAAAAAAAGAGTAATGGAGCTGATCGAACAATATGAAGTACAGAGTAGGGGTATTTTTTCGGGTGCTGTTGGATATATTTCCCCTTCAGACGATTTTGATTTTAATGTGGTGATAAGAAGTGTGTTGTATCAAGAAACATCCGGCTATCTTTCTTACAGAGTAGGTTCAGGTATTACTTTCTATAGCGATGCTGCAAATGAGTGGGAAGAGTGTATGATGAAAGCAAAAGCAATCAATCAAGTGTTTACACAAAAGCAATAATTATTGCCCACCTGTTTGCAATAAATATTCCATAGACTCTTTCAGTATATCTCCTTTCTTTAGATGAAAGAGCGCCATTTTGCTTTCCGGCAATCTTAATTCATAACTTCCCATCGTAGCAATTTCACTATTGAATCCCGGATTGTAGCGATTGAATGTTTTTTCATCCAATAAAATATGCTTTGCTATAACAGATGCATAATATCGGCCACTGATTTTTTGTGCAACAGAATGTGTTATTTCTTCTTTCGTAAGATTAATATTCGTTGTAATAGCCACATCTTTCGTTTCCTCTTTTGTCAATGTAGTTAATCCGCCACCTCCTTCAAAAATATAATGTGTGCCAATAAATTTTTTTACATGGTTCATCGACTCATTCGGGAGATAATATTGTAACCGCCAAAAGTCTGTACTGCCACCGCTTTTTTTGATTGCTTTATTTACATTTCCTGCACCACCATTATAAGCTGCAATAACTAAGAGCCAATCGCCATAGCGAGCATATAAATCTGTTAATAGCCTTGCAGCTGCATGTGTGCTTTTATAATAGTCAAGTCGCTCGTCATATTGTCTTGATATAAAAAGTCCATACTGCCTGGCTGTGGCGGGCATCAATGCCCATGGACCAACAGCACCTGCCCATGAAATGGCATTGTATCTTAATCCTGATTCAATGACAGCAAGATATTTCATTTCTTTAGGTAGCCCGTGTGCAGCTAATACTTCATCCATCATATTGAAATAGGGTGCCGCCCATCTTTTCATTTCTGTAAATCCCTTTTTGTTTTTTTGTATATAATGCTGAACAAAACTTGCAGCCATAGGATTCAGCTTCCCCGGATGTGTGCCATCGCCTGCGATAGCTGTTTTAAAAAGATTTTTAAATTCAGACTTCAAATCATTGGTAGCATATAGGTCATCGGTGGTTTTGGAGATGAAAGGAGTATCCAATTTTTGCGGTTGTGTTGTATCCGCTGTTTGTGAAAAACTGTGTATGCTAAAAGCGTAGCAACAAAATGCCAACAAAATCATCTTTGATAATATGGAGACAGACCTCATCATCCGCACAATCATTTTTTATTTTCACTCAATACCTGATCGGAAGCCTGCAACAAAGATAATTCATCAAAATGAGTTGCCATTAACTGTAAACCAAAGGGCATTCCATTGCTATGTTTGAAAAGCGGTAATGATATAGCAGGTACGCCTACCAAATTGGCCATTACAGTGTAAATATCTGCCAAATAGATGGCGATTGGATCTTCTGCTTTTTCTCCAAACTTAAATGCAGTAACAGGAGATGTAGGTAGAATAATAAAATCATATTCTTTAAAAACAGATTGTATTTGTTCATACAACAGCCTACGCACTTTTTGTGCACGAGTAAAATATGCATCAAAATAACCGGCACTCAATACAAATGTGCCAAGCATGATTCGCCGTTTTACCTCTTTACCAAAACCGGTAGTTCTTGTTTGTTTGTAAAAATCATTTAACGCTACTCCTGAAGTGTTTGTACGATAACCAAATTTTACGCCATCATATCTTGATAAGTTAGAAGATGCTTCTGCAGTAGTAAGAATATAATAAGCGGGAACGATGTAGTCTATCAGGTCAAATTTTACTGCTGATACTGAATGACCATCTTTTTTTAATGCTGCTATCCTTTGATGAATTGCAGTCGATATTTCTGAATCAATACTTTTGTGATTCAGTGCTTCTTCAAAATAGGCAAACTTGAATTTTTTGTTTGTCTGTAATTTTTTTGAATAGTCATCTACTTCTTTGGTAGAAACAGTACTGTCAAATTCGTCTTTTCCTGAAATGATTTCCAGTATTAACGCTGCATCTTGTACGTTGCTACTAAATATTCCTATTTGATCAAATGAAGATGCATAAGCAATCAAACCATAACGGGAAACTCTTCCATAAGTGGGCTTCAATCCTACGATACCACAAAAATCTGCAGGTTGCCTTACAGAGCCGCCCGTATCACTTCCTAATGAAACCATACATAAGCCTGCCTGAACGGCAACAGCAGAGCCGCCGGATGAACCACCGGGTACTCTTGTTTCATCAATCGCATTGAGCACCTTGCCATAAGCAGAATTTTCATTGGTGCTGCCCATTGCAAATTCATCGCAATTGCAATTTCCAATGATGATAGCACCTTCTGCAATTAATCGTTCAACAGCTGTAGCAGAATAAACCGAAGTGAATTCTTTTAATATATTGGATGCAGCAGAAACCTTATGTCCTTTGTAGCAGATAACGTCTTTTAAAGCAATGACCACACCGTGCAATTTTCCTTGCAGTCCAACTTCTTTTCGTTGCTCATCTAATTGTGCAGCTCTTTGTATAGCTTCATCTGCATATACTTCTATATATGCATTCAGATGCTGATATTCCCTGATACGCTTCAGGTAATATTGAACAACTTCTGTGCAGGTTGTCTGTTCAGTACGTAAACGGGTATGATACTCCTCAATAGAAAAATACTCAAACAAATGAGGTTGTTTTAAATCTTAAGAAAGCAGTAGTTGTAATTAGTCTCTTACTGAATTTTTAACATCGCTGGCATTGTCTTCAATTTCTTTCTTCACATTGTTTTTAGCATCGTTAAATTCACGAACGCCTTTACCCAAACCTCTCATCAATTCAGGAATTTTTTTACCGCCAAATAAAAGTAACACAACAACCAATATGATAATGATTTCATTGGTGCCAAGTACGCCAAGTAATATGGGATTAGTCATAGTTCAAATTATTAGGTAACAAAGATAGTGAGTAACAATAAAAAAAATAGCATTTAAAACAGGATAACTGTCAGATAACAAAAAAGCTCCGAATGTTCGGAGCTTTTTATAATTTCTTTATCAAATTTATTTCGAAGTTGTTTCTGTAGCCATACGCTTTTCACGAATACGGGCACTTTTACCACTACGTTCACGCTGATAGAACAATTTAGCTCTACGTACATGACCGGTTTTATTCACTTCTATAGAGTCAATATTTGGAGAATAAAAAGGAAATACTCTTTCAACGCCAATGCCGTCAGAAATTTTACGAACAGTGAAAGAGGCAGTATGCCCTGTTCCCTGCTTTTTTATTACATCTCCTTTGAAAGACTGTATTCTTTCTTTGTTACCTTCTATAATTTTATAATTAACAGTAACATTGTCACCTGCTTTAAAAGCCGGAAACTCTTTTTTTGGGGTCATTTGTTCGTGTACAAACGCTATTGCACTGGTGTTCATAATCTATAATTATTTATCGGACGGCAAAGGTAGGGGGTTTTCTTATAAAATGGTTATTTGTTCATCAGAATATTCATCCAAAAAAGTGAAATTTTAGGCTTTATTGGCTAATTATCTAATTTACAAGATAAAATCTAATTATCGCCCAGCTATCTTGCTACGTTTACTGTTCTTTTTTCTCTAATTACGGTCACTTTTATCTGCCCGGGGAAAGTCATTTCGGTCTGAATTTTCTGGGCTATTTCAAATGAAAGCTTCTCAGATTCCTGGTCGGTTACTTTATCCGCCTCTACAATTACCCTGAGTTCTCTGCCTGCTTGAATCGCATAAGCTTTTTCTACACCATTGTAGTTCATGGCCAGATTTTCAAGGTCTTTGATGCGCTGCAAGTATTGCTGCATTATTTCTCTGCGAGCACCCGGACGAGCACCACTTATAGCATCACATGCTTGTATAATCGGGGAGATGACATATTGCATTTCCATCTCATCGTGGTGTGCGCCAATAGCATTTACCACTGCAGGATTTTCGCCAAATTTTTCAGCAAGCTTAGCTCCTAAAAGTGCGTGGCTTAATTCACTTTCTTCGTCCGGAACTTTTCCTATATCGTGTAATAGACCTGCTCTCTTAGCCAATTTTACCATATTGTGATTGAGCCCTAATTCAGCAGCCATTGTAGCACATAAATTGGCTGTTTCACGGCTGTGCATCAATAGGTTTTGACCATAAGAAGAACGGAAACGCATACGGCCAACCATTCTTACCAATTCTTTGTGTAAGCCATGAATGCCCAACTCTATCACTGTTCTTTCGCCAATTTCCATTACCTGCTCTTCTATTTGCTTCTTGGTTTTTTCTACCACTTCTTCGATGCGTGCAGGGTGAATACGCCCATCGGCTACTAAACGCTGTAAGCTCAAGCGTGCAATTTCTCTTCTCAACGGGTCAAATGAGGAAAGAAGAATTGCTTCGGGCGTATCATCTACGATTAAGTCCACGCCGGTAGCTGCTTCTATTGCTCTGATATTGCGCCCTTCACGACCAATAATTTGACCTTTTATTTCATCGCTTTCAAGGTTGAAAACACTTATCGTATTTTCAATAGCCTGTTCTGCTGCAGTTCGCTGTATGGTTTGAATAACAATTTTTCTTGCTTCTTTTCCTGCTTTTTGTTTCGCATCTTCAATGATTTCCTGTTGCAGCGCCAACGCTTTTGAATGGGCTTCATGTTTCAGGCTTTCTATCAATTGAGTTTTTGCTTCTTCTGCAGTAAGTGAGGCAATTTTTTCAAGGCGGCGAATATGTTCTTCTTGATGTTTTTCTAATTCGGTACGTTTGATATTCACCAATTCAATCTGACGGTTTAAATTCTCTTTAATGACTTCGTTTTCCTTGATTTGCCGATCGAGATTATTTTCTTTTTGATTGACGGACTGTTCTTTTTGACGGGCACGATTTTCCGAATCATTAATCTTTTTGTTTTTTTCCAGTACTTCTCTGTCGTGTGCGGATTTCAGTTGCACAAACTTTTCTTTAGCCTCCAATTCTTTTTCTTTTCGGATTGTTTCGGCTCTTAATTCTGCTTCTTTAATAATCGTTTGCGACTGTAATTCTGCTTCGTCTATTTTCTTTTGGGTGTTCTTGGCGAAAATAAATTTACCCGCCACTACGCCCAGAATAAGGGCAATCACACCAATGATGATGTATAATATATTGGGGTCCATGAATGTTTTTGTTTAGTTTTTGCATTATTGTTGTTTGTGCCTTTTATCCCAAAACGGGATTAAAGGCAATAGGCGAAGATACAAAAGTGCTCTAAAAGATAGAAAAGGATTTGTAAATAATCCCGGCGGGCTATTTTTGGAGATGAAATCTACCATTACTGCTGCTAAACTAATTGAACAACTAAAGTTGCAGGCCCATCCTGAAGGCGGATGGTATCGGCGAACTTATCAATCCGTTGAGATTATAAACGCAGCGGCGCTACCTAAGCGGTTTGGCGAAAACAGAAACATTTCTACAGCAATATTTTATTTGCTGGAAAAAGGAAATTTTTCTGCTTTTCACAGAATTAAAAGTGATGAAGTATGGCATTTTTACATGGGCGATCCTTTGATGATTCATGTTATTTACCCTTCGGGAGAACTTAGTACAATTATATTGGGAAATGATTTTGAAAAATACCAGCATTTTCAATATACTGTTCCGGCCGGATGTTGGTTTGCTTCCGAGCCGGCTCCCGCTTCCGAATATTCATTAGTCGGGTGTACTGTTGCTCCGGGCTTTGATTTTGACGATTTTGAATTGGCTGATGTAGTAGTACTCGAAGAAATTTACCCGAGGCATAAGGAAATAATCAAAAGACTCTGTCGGTAAGTAGTAGATATTTTTATTTCACTTCTTGAAGCTCTACTAATTTGTGATAAAAACCTTGAAGGCTAATAAGCTGTTCGTGCGTACCACGTTCTACAATTCTTCCTTTTTGCAATACAATAATCTCGTCGGCGTGGCGAATGGTAGAGAGGCGGTGGGCAATTACAATACTGGTTCTGTTTTGCATCATATTATTAATAGCATCTTGAACCAATCGTTCACTCTCGGTATCTAATGAAGAAGTGGCTTCATCTAAAATGAGTATCGGTGGATTTTTTAGTACGGCTCTTGCAATAGTAAGTCGTTGCCTTTCGCCACCGCTGAGTTTTGCGCCTCTGTCACCAATATTCTCATCGTATTGATTTTCTTTCTTAACGATAAAGTTGTGTGCATTGGCAATTTTCGCAGCTTGAATTACTTCATTCATTGTAGCATTTTCACTGCCTAATGCAATATTGTTGCCAATGGTATCATTAAAGAGAATTGGTTCTTGTGTAACGATACTCATCTGGCTGCGCACCGATTGCAAAGAATATTCTTTAATGTTTATGCCATCGATGAGCAGTTCACCGCTTGTTACGTCATGAAAGCGTGGTACTAAATCGGCAAGGGTAGATTTTCCTGCACCACTGGAACCTACCAATGCCACTGTTTTACCTTTTTCTACAATTAAATTTATATTGTCTAAAATAACTGCATCCTCATAAGCAAAGCATACATTTTTAAATTCAATTTTATTACTGAATGTGGAGAGTTGTTTGCCATTGGGGTTATCGTCAACGGTAATAGGCGTTTGCAATACTTCTTCTATACGTTGAATGGCTGCGGAACCTTTGCGCATATTACTGAAAGAAGTAGAAAGTGCTTTGGCCGGATTTATAATATTGTAAAAAATGCCGAGATAACCTAAGAAAACCGGAGCAGAAAGTAGCTCATTATTTAAAACCAATCGGCCGCCATAATAAAGTACGCCTGTAAAAAGCATAACACCCATTACTTCTGAAAGTGGAGATGCTAAATCACGCCGATACCCGATTTTGTTTTTTGAATCTAAAAGTTCATCATTGTTTTTTGAAAATCGGCCACGTAATTTTTTTTCTATATTAAAAGCCTTGATTACTCTAAGTCCTCCTAATGTTTCTTCAATGGTAGAGAGTGTTTCACCCCATTTAACAGCAACAATATTTGAATGTTTTTTTAAAGATTTGGTGATTCTTCCAATGACTAAACCCATTACCGGAATCAGAAATAAAATAAAGATGGTAAGCTTGGGGCTGATGACCAATAAAAATATCAGTGTAATAATAATGGTTAGCGGATCACGAACCCATCCTTCCATACTTCCAATCAATGAACCTTCTACTTCACCAATGTCCGTAGTCATTCTACTCAGCAAATCACCTTTTCGTCTTTCATTAAAATAACCAATAGGCAATTTTAAAACTTTGTCATACACATCTTCCCGCATTTTATTGACAATTTTATTTTTCAGCGGATTGAGAATGTAATAGGATAAATAAAGAAATAAATTTTTCAAAATAATAAAAACCACAATCAGCAAACAAATAATACCGAGTTTGGCAATATTGTCATTTGCTGAAAATGCTGCCAGAAGTTTATCCACCGATTCGAGAACGATGTTGCTCTTGGTATTGATGGAAGTTTCTTTTAAAAAGATTAATTGTAAAAAAGGCATCAACATGCCTATAGATACAAGAGAAAAAACAATACTTAAAACCGTAGTTAGTAGATACAGCCCGATATTGCTTTTATATCCTGCCAGATAACGAAAGACTCTTGCGTATTGTTTCATTATTAGTTTGTCGCTTAAAAGGAGCAAAGTAACTAATTTTACCCCGTCTGCCGAAAGTTAAACCCGGTAAACAGTTAATAATTATGGAAGAAGGTAAAAGACAAAAACAAATAGCCGGCCTGCTGAATGAAGAAATGAATGTTATTTTTCAACGCCTTGGGTTGAATATGATTCATGGTGGCATGGTTTCGATTTCTTCAGTGAAAGTGACACCTGATTTGTTGGAGGCAAGATTTTATTTAAGTTTTTTTAAAGTAAGTGATACAGATGCAGCATTGAAAAAAATTGAGGAAAAGCATCATGAAATAAAAAAGGAGCTGGCTGCAAAAGTGCGGCATCAGTTGCGCAGTATTCCGATTTTAAAATTCTTTAAAGATGACACTTTAGATCATGTATTTAAAATGGAAGAAATTTTTAAAAAAATAGAAGATGAGCGAAAAAAAGAGGAGTGATGCAAACGATGATTAAATTAATTACTATCAAATAATACATTCTGAAAGCCATTCATTTTTTATTTGCCTGGCGCTATTTTAAAGCCAAAAAATCAACCAATGCTATCAACATCATTGCGTGGGTAAGCATTGCAGCCATCATCATTGGCACTGCTGCATTGATTCTTGTGTTAAGCGTGTTTAATGGGTTTGAAGGGTTGGTGAAATCTTTGTATGGTGCTTTTTATACCGATTTGAAAATTGGCGCTGCTTCCGGCAAGACCATTACTGTTTCAAACGAACAATTGCAGCAATTAAGAGGTTTGAAGGGAGTTCAAAATTTTTCATTGATTGCAGAAGAAAAAGCATTAGTACAAAATGGGCAATATCAATCTATTGTTTATCTGAAAGGAGTAGATGAAAATTATCGATATACAACCGGAGTGGCAGGCTATATTCAAGATAATGCCTCTTATGATATTGGAAATGGCCAATCACCAAAATTAATTGTGGGCGAAGGGGTGGAAAATGCTTTAGGTATTCGTGCAGATGCCAATATCTTTTTATTAAATGTTTATTTGCCACGCAAGAGCAGTACAGAAATGCTCAATGCTTATGAAGATATCAGTATTGATACAGTACGCACTTCCGCTTCATTTAAAATACAGCAAGATTTTGATAATAAATATGCTATTACCAATATAGAATTTATAAAAAGAGCATTAAAGTATGCGCCGGATGAATATACATCCATAGAAATTAAAACTGCAGAGAAAACAGATGCTGATGTATTGAAACCTGCATTGAAAAAAATATTTGGGAAAGATTACCTTATTCAAAATAAATACGAACAAAACAAAAGCCTATACTCAATAATGAATGTGGAACGATGGTTTGTATATGGTATTCTGAGTTTGATTTTAGTAGTAGCCGCTTTCACGATGATTGGCGCACTCACAATGTTGGTGCTTGAAAAACAAAAAGACATTGCCGTGCTTACTTCATTGGGCGCAGATAGAAGTTTGGTACAGAAGATTTTTCTTTCTGAAGGAATGTTGTTGGCATTGATTGGTGGAGGCGTGGGTATGCTACTTGCATTAGGTATTGCTGTGTTGCAAATGAAAACGCATTTTATCCCACTTACAGGAGGCTCTTTCTTGATCGATTACTTTCCAGTAAAGCTTCGATTGTTTGATTTTCTGTTAGTAAGTGCTACAGTTTTTGTCATTGCATTTATTGCTTCTTGGATTCCTGCACGTAAGGCAGCAAGGCAGAAATATTCTTTGCGAAGCGAGTAAATACAATGATTAATAATCGCCTAAACTTTCAGGCAACTGTGCCAATGCCGATGCCAACTGCTCATCATTAGGAGCAATACCATGCCATTCGTGTTTACCTTCCATAAAGTCCACTCCTTTTCCCATAATCGTGTGCATCATGATAGCAATAGGCTTGCCTTGTCCGGTCATTGACTTAGCTTTTTCTAAAGTGGCTACGAGTTCATCCATATCATTGCCATTTACGGCAAGTGTAAGCCAACCAAATGCTTCAAACTTTTGTTGAATATTGCCCAATGACATTACAGAATCAGTAGGCCCATCTATTTGTTGTCCGTTCCAATCTATTGTAGAGATGAGGTTGTCTATCTTATGGTGTGCAGCAAATAGAACTGCTTCCCATATTTGACCTTCATCCAATTCGCCATCGCCGTGTAATGAAAAAACTAAGTTTTTATCATTGTTGAGTTTCTTGGTTAGCGCAGCACCATTTGCCACACTCATTCCTTGGCCTAAAGATCCTGAGGCAACTCTTACACCCGGAAGATCTTCGTGGGTAGTAGGATGCCCTTGCAATCTTGAATTAAGTAAGCGAAAAGTAGATAGTTCTTTTATATCAAAATATCCGGCTCTTGCTAATACTGAATAAAATAATGGAGAGATGTGCCCATTGGATAAAAAGAAAACATCTTCATTGATGCCATCCATTTTAAACGAAGGATCATGCTTCATTATTTTAAAATATAAAGCAGTCATAAAATCAGCACAACCTAATGAGCCACCAGGATGTCCACTATTTGCATCATGCACCATTCTTACTATATCACGTCTTACTTGAGAGGCAATTTCTTTAAGTTCCGGCATAAATATTTGTATTTAGAATAAAATGTATTAGTTTAGCAGTATCAACCACTATTCGTTGCAAATTTGCAACTTTTTTTCGTTCCAAAACTATCCATTTGATTAACCCGATTAAAATCTGAATGTTTTTCAGTTGTATTTATCCTGAAAACATTTCCAATAATCAATCTTAAAAAACCTGATAGTTAAGTATTTTTGCACATTATTAAACCGCTGCTTGAATGTTTAGTTTAGATATAGTTTTGACGTCTTTTGTCTCATTTGTTATCACTTTTATGGCGATACCTGTAATTATTGAAATTGCAGACAAAAAAAGACTTTATGATATACCCGATGAACGAAAGATTCATACCCGCTTGATTGCATCTCTTGGCGGTGTAGGCATTTTCGGTGGTTTTCTACTTGCTTGTTTATTATCCATTGACGGAGCAGTAAACCCCGAATTTCAATCCTTTTTTGCTGCTGCATTAATTATATTTTTTCTTGGATTAAAGGATGATTTAATGATATTATCGCCTTACAAAAAATTTGTAGGTCAAATCATTGCTGCAGCTATTATCATTCACATGGGCGGCTTGCGCATATTTGAAATGCATGGGTTTTTGGGGTTTGATAAAATTTCAGATACGTTAAGCCTGACACTTACATATATGACGATTGTCGTTGTGATGAATTCCTTCAATCTGATAGATGGCGTGGACGGGCTTGCGGCCAGTTTGGGTACAGTGGCTATGTTGATTTTTGGTATTTACTTTTTTTCTGTAGGACTTCAGGCTTATGCGATTCTCTCATTCACAATGGCCGGTAGTTTGATTGCTTTTTTGATTTTCAATCATCATCCCGCAAAGATTTTTATGGGCGATTCAGGTTCTTTAATGATAGGATTAGTGAGCTCTATTTTAGTAATAAAGTTTATCAATGTTGCTGATGCAAAATCTTCGGTTTTCCCGCTTACCGCAGTAGTTGCGTTAGGGTTTTCAATTTTATTTGTTCCATTATTAGATACTTTACGCGTTTTTGCTATCAGAATTATGAATGGACGTTCTCCTTTTTCGCCCGACAGAAATCATATACACCATCTTTTATTGGACAGAGGGCTAAATCATACTAGAGTCGTAATAGCCTGCGTAATAATTAATCTGTTTTTTGTGGCTCTAGCATATATTCTCCAACCGATTGGGCCTAATTATTCATTGCTTTTAATGCTTTCTTTGGCTTTTTCGGGAGTGGGCTTGTTGTACTATCAAAAATTAAAAATGAGCAGATTACAAGTTTCAAAAGGTGTTGCCGGTGTAGGAGAGTTGAAGAAGACTTCAAAACTTGTGACTATAAAAACAGAAGCAAATACTACTGTTGCATCTAAAAATTAATATTCACTTTTTAAGTTCCCTTTCGTTTATTAGATTTGCCACGCCGTTGGTTCGGCAATAAATTATTTTTTTATGACAGAAGATGTTAGTAGCATTATTACTTCAGGACAGGATCAAATGCAGAAAGCAATCAATCACTTAGAAGCTGAGTTGATTAAAATAAGAGCCGGAAAAGCAAATCCGCAAATGATTGATAGCATCATGGTTGATTATTATGGCTCACAGATGCCGATTAACCAAGTTGCAAACATAAGTGTGATGGATGCTCGTACATTAAGTATTCAACCTTGGGAAAAAAATATGCTACAACCAATTGAACGGGCAATTATTGCTGCCAATATTGGAATCAATCCTCAAAACGATGGCGTGTTGATACGTCTCTTTCTGCCACCATTGACTGAAGAGAGAAGAAAGGAGTTGGTTAAAAAATGTCAGGCTGAAGGCGAACATTCAAAAGTTGCTATTCGTAATATCCGCCGAGATGCGATAGAAAATATCAAAAAGCTTCAAAAAAACGGATTGAGTGAAGATGCTGCTAAAGATGCTGAAAATGAAATGCAACAAGTGACTGATAAGTTCATCAGTGTCATAGAAAAACATTTGACAACTAAAGAAAAAGAAATAATGTCAGTATAGACGTTAAGCGTCTTTTTTTACTTGCGTAGCAATATAAATTCCAATAAGAATAATAATCAATCCTATTATTCGGAATATATCCACTTTTTCTCCATTGATCCAGCCCCAAAACTGTGCTATAAATGGTGTGCCATAAGTAACCATGCTGGCAAAAAGATACCCTGCCCTTTGAATGAGTGCATAAAATAATACAGACGCCAGAGAGGTGCCTATTGCTCCTAAAGTTACAGAGGAAAGAGTCGCTAAAATATATTTAGATTCACCAAGCGGCAATGAAAAATAGCCGGTGAGATATAGTACAACTGCAGAAGGAATAAGTATTGTAACCAGCGCGATAACGGCAGTAGCCAAAGGATGAGTTTCACTCAATACTTTATTCATCATATTTACATTAAGACCATAAAAAGCAGTGGCTAAAATAGAAAATAAGGCAAAACTGATTACACCTAATGAGTTGCTTCCATGATCTCTCCAGTTAAAATAAAAAACAAGTGTACTACCAATAAGCGCAATTAAAATTCCTGTGTAAGCTTTAGCAGTTATTTTCTTTTTGAAGAAAAATAATGCTATAACAATGACAAAAACAGGTGTTAAGCTATTCAATGTGCCTGCAAAAGCTCCATCAATTTTTGTTTCTGACAATGTGAATAGAAAAGAAGGAATAAAACTCCCCAATACTCCGGATAGTGCTATGTAGCCAATATCTTTTTTGGATGTTTTTTTTAGCGAAGGACGAATGAATGGAATCAAAACAAGTCCGGCTGCTGTTAATCTTAGCGCAGCGACCTGCCAAGACGTAAGCACAGGTTTTGATAAATCGTGGTTTTCAAATAAACCCAATTTCATCAATTCGAAACTGCTTCCCCAAATAAAAGCAACGCTAATAAATAGCACCCATTTTATAATTGTGCTCCCTTTTTCCATAATGGTCGCAAAGGTGTATAAAGAAGATTAGATTGTAGCAATTATTATAGATTATTAATTTAATCTGACTCCGGTGTATAAATTATTGATGAGATGTAAACGTTTCTGACTACTTTTAGTGTCACAATTTTTTTTAAACAAACAAAACGTTTTTTATGGGTATGATGAAAGAATTTAAAGACTTTGCCATGAAAGGCAATCTGGTTGATATAGCGGTTGCCTTTGTTATGGGTGGTGCTTTCGGTAAGGTAGTTACATCGTTTACTGAAGGATTGGTTGCTCCTTTGGTCGGAATGCTCACCGGTAACGATTTAAGTAAAAATGTATTTGTTTTGAAAAAAGGCATAGCTGCACAGACCGAAATAAAAGATACCGCAGGCAATATTGTGCAAAATGCTGTAGACGCTCAGGCAGAAGTGGCACTAAAATGGGGTGCTTTTATTACTGCTGTTGTTGATTTTGTTATCGTAGCTTTTGTGATGTTTTTGGTGATAAAAGCAATAAATAGCATGAAAAAGAAAGAAGAAGCTGCTCCGGCTGCTCCGGCTGAAGATGTGGTATTACTCCGAGAAATTCGTGATGCATTGAAAAAATAGGCAAAAACTACTGTTTTTAAGAGGTTTAGCCTTATTTTCCTTAATTTTGTTAAGTCCTGTGGTAGGATATATAGCTATCACAGGACTTTATCTTTATTAAAAACTTAATTCGCATTAGTGCAAACGCCTTCGTATCAGATAAAATTACCCCAATTTGAAGGGCCTTTTGACCTTCTCCTCTTCTTTATAGAAAGGGATGAATTGGATATTTATAATATTCCAATTACGAATATAACCAACGATTTTTTGGATTATATCCACAAAAGCGAAGAATTGAATATTGAAATGAGTAGCGAGTTCATTTTGTTTATATCTACGCTAATGCGAATAAAAGCAAAAATGCTACTGCCACGTAAAGAGTTGGACGATCAGGGTAATGAAATTGATCCAAGACAGGAGTTGGTGAATAAAATTCTGGAATATAAACGCTTTAAAGAGGCCTCAGCTCAAATGGCGGAAATGGAAGCGATGCGTATGTTGATGATTAAAAGAGGGAATATTCAACAGGAAATATCAGCTATAGGCGAAGAAGAAAGCGAAGGAACGGAAATACAAAACATTACTCTGTTTAAATTGATGAAGGCTTTCGAACGGGTAATGAAAAAATACAGTGACCGGTTGAATAAGCCGGTGCACACAGTGGTTCAATATAACTACACAATGGAAGAAAGTCGCGATCAAATGCTCAACAAAGCAAGAGAAGGAAAGACACTTTCATTTGAGAAAATATTTGACACCTGTGAAAACAGAGTTCATGCAATTTTTATCTTTTTATCACTTTTGGAATTAGTACAACAAAAGTTTTTGAAAATTATAATCGGAGAAGGGAAAAATAATTTCATCATAGAATACAATGAGCCTGAGAATAGGCTCGCAGAATTGGAAGAACCCAATCAGTTAAACTAATAAAATTTAAAATCATGAAAAGAACAGCAACAGCCAATTGGAAAGGAACCGGAAAAGAAGGTAGCGGAAAACTCCTCACTCAATCCGGAGTAATAAAAAACAAAAGTTATGATTTCAGAAGCCGATTCGAAGATGGATCTTATACAAACCCCGAAGAATTGATAGCAGCAGCACATGCAGGTTGCTACTCTATGAAATTGAGCTTTGTATTAGGTGCTGCAGGCTTTACACCAAACAGAATTGAAACAAAGTGTACAATTACTTTGGAAAATGGCGTAGTTACACAAAGCCATCTCGAAGTAAAAGCCAAAGTGCCTAAACTACGAGCTAAGAATTTTCCTCAATATGCCGAAGAAGCAAAAGCAAATTGCCCTATCAGCAAATTGTTGAATTGTGAAATAACCATGGATGCACAACAAGTAAAAAGCTTTAAAGCTGCAGAATAATAATTTTATCTCTCTTTAAATAAAATGCCACTCCGTTTTATGAAGTGGCATTTTTGTTTCGAACAATTCAATAATGGTTTAATCCAATCCGCCTTTTCGTGTAGGGCTTGTTGGCTTTGGCCATTTACCAGGTTCACCTGAAAATGGGCTAATAGGCAATACTGACTTTTCGCGTTTGAAGAATGAAGGATCTTCACTGGCCATATAAACAAGAATGGCAGTAAGCATCACATTTTTCTGCACATCATCAAATACTATTTTGTCATAACTATCTCTATTGGTATGCCATGTATAAGTACCATAATCCCAGCTAAGACTGCTCAATGAAAATCCCGGTGCTCCTGCTGCCACAAATGAAGCAAAGTCAGAACCCCCACCTCCCGGAAAACCGGGGAAAGTAGTTTTAATGTCTTTAATCAAACTATCGGGTGCAGCGGCAAGCCATCTTTGTATGTACTCATACGCATATAAGAAACCTTGACCGGAAATACTTTCTACTCTTCCTGTACCATTATCTTGATTAAATAATGCTTGAAGATTGGCAACAATCTCAGGATGATCTTCTACAAATCCTCTGGAACCGTTCAAGCCTTGTTCTTCACTTCCCCAATGACCAACCAATATGGTACGCTTTGGATTTGGATAAAATTTTTTCAGTAAGCGCATTGCTTCCATCATTACAAGAGTTCCCGTGCCATTATCAGTAGCACCTGTTGCACCATCCCATGAATCGAAGTGAGCAGAGAGCATTACATACTCATTGGGTTTTTCAGTTCCTTTTATTTCTGCAATAGTATTGTAAGTTGGTTGCACACCCGTTTCGCGGCTATCAGCTTGTATATTTAATTTAACAGGTGTTCCATTTTCTACAAGGCGATATACCAATCCATAATCTTCTAATGATATATCTACTGTGGGAATTGTTTTTGTATTTGCTCCAAATATTTTATCTACACCAAAACCACGACTCCAGTTGTTGGTCAACAATCCTGCTGCTCCTGCTTTTTCCAAAGCAACAGCAAGTGTTTTTGAGGAATAGCCTGTTTTCGAAATACGTTTATTCCATTCTTTAGAAAGCGTATCTCTTTCTGTATTCATTTTTTTAATAGAATTTTCTGTGCCGAACTCTTTCCAGTTTGCTTCTGAACGGCCGGTTGGCTGCATCATACTCAGCATAACGAATTTCCCTTTTACGGTTGAAAACCATTTTGAATAGGCAATACTATCTTCAAGATTGGGTAAAATAACTACTTCGGCAGAAACCACTTTCCCTTTGGTAGAAGGGCTCCAGGCAAGTTGTGTTCCTTCCAATGTTTTCACCCAAGGCGCTATCATATCAATATGTGTAATACCTCTTTCCCAGCCGCGCCATTCACCCCATTTTTCATTACGGGCATCTATGCCCCAGCTTTTATATTTTGCTACAGCCCAGTCGTTGGCTTGCTGCATCTTTGGGGAGCCAACTAAGCGAGGACCGATTTTGTCCATCAACTCGTGCCCGATTTGTTTTAGCTGCGAGTTTTGACTTTCTTCATCTACAATTTTTTGAACAACGGGATCCAACTTTCTTGGAGGCCTTTGCATCATTGGTTGCTGTGCCATTGCAAGTTCATTAAAAATAAAAATCAATGACAGTGCCAGAATAATTTTTTTCATAAAATATAAATTAGTGAATAATACAAGAAGTTCTAAGTTAAGCTAACTTGTAAAATAAAAAATAAAATTGTGAGCAGTGGTAGTAGCGACAAAAAAATCACCATTTCCTATCAGGTTAAATAGAAAATGGTGAAGCTATATTAAGGATACATTGAATTAATTAACCCCAGCCGTTACTAATTGATTGTCTTTAAAGATTACAAATGTGCCATCGCCTGTTTTTAATGTAATGTCATTCAGTTGGTATTGCTTATCCGGAAATGCAGTTTCTGTTAAGGTAACGTTTACTTTATCTTCTTTCACGACCAATTGTGTGTAAACAAACATGGCTATATCATGTCGTAAGCCACGTGGTGTAAATTCTTTTTCAAATAAAACGGTTTTATTATCAGAAGAAGTAATTTTTAAAACCACCGGACTTCTTTTCTTTACTACCGGCGTTTGCGCTTGCATGTGCTTTGCAGCTGATGAAGTCTGCTCATATTCCATTGGTGTAGAAATATATTTGAAATCTACAAAAAGCATTTTTTCTTTTGGGTTGAAGAATCGAACAGTAGTGCTGCTCAATGGTACCATCAAAGTAAAAAATGCGGTAAGAATTAACACTGCCCAAATAGGATAGGTTTTAATATGATCTGAAACCGTCATTTGATTTTTATCTTTATCCTCATCGCCTTTGCGTTTAAAGAAATCAGCCAATTTCTCTTTACTATATTGAGTGAGTGTAAATAGTTGAAGCCTTGCTGCATCATATTTTTTTGAAAAAAGCGGAGCTCGCTTTCTTAGAAAACGATTGATGGCCCATGTTTTTCCCAGACGATAATAGCAATCTTCGCAACCAAGAAAAGCAACTTTCTCAGAGTTGTTGTCTAATATTTGTTGTACATCTTTGGGCATCACACTTCCTAAGCAGGGAACTTTATATTCCACTATATTTAATCCTTCGGGCAGTTCGTGTGTAGGGAAATAACTGCAACTGAATAAAGTAACATCGGCCTTGGCTTGAGGTTGCAGAGCAACTTGAGGAAATTGTGGATGGCTGATAGCATGTTCATCACAAGAGCCGATACAGATAGTACAACCAACACATTTATCGGGGGAAAGAATAGCTTTGCGCTCTTCATTCATCATCAGCATATCAATCGCTTCATAAGGGCAATCATAAGCACAGAGATTGCAAGCATTGCATTTTTCTAAATCAATATAAACGGGTGGCCTATTTTTCCTTTTGAAAATATAAGGAATGATGCAAAGAAATAATCCCGAACCAATGAATATAATCCAGTTTTGATTGATGCTAAAAATCTTCATTAGATAGTAACCAAAGAAATAATACCAGTCAAAAGTAGTTTGCGTTGGTAAATTAGTGGATTGTGCAGGCGGATCACTTTTTACCGCAAAGAGTAGTGAAACGATACCTAAAGCAATGACTACATAATAGATTAATTTTTTTGGAGGAAATATTTTTGGTTTGGAAATCCTTAAAATATGTATCCAGATAATAATAACGGTAATCAATGAAAATGCAATATGGCCAAATAACGATACTTTAAAAAAACCGCCAACGGTACTCAAATCGTTTAATAAGAAAGCGCCGGCAATGGATGGATCAAAAATGGGAACAGTGGAAAAGAATCGGGCGGTGAGATAGCCTGTAAGTTTCGCTTTCTGATCCCATACTAAAATAAAACCTGTAACACCGATCAGAATTACAACCAAAAATGAAATGATACCGCTAATCCAAGAAACCAATCTTTTGAATTTGGAAGTAAAGAGCGTATGTAATAAATGAAGGATAATAAATATAACCAATAAATCGGATGAGTAACGATGGATACTGCGCATCCATCCATTGAAGCGATTTGCCGAAATGTTTTCTACTGATTGCCACGCTTGTTGTGGGTTGATATTATAAAATATAAATACATAAATACCCGAAATACAGGCAATAGTGAAAAGCAAAATAGAAATACTTCCTAAATGATACAGCGGGTTCAGATTTGTAGAATAAACTTTTCCAAACCATGAAGAAAACTTTTGAAAAAGCTGATGCCCAAATGTTCGTTCTTTTCCTTTTTGTGTAGTTTCTGTTTTTGTGTTCATTCTTCTTCTTTTGTAAGTATGAAAGATTTTAAAAATATACCGGTAACAATGCCAATAATTAATAAACCGGCCGTAGTTGAAATAATAAACCGCCAATCCATTTTATATGTTTTTGTAATCGGGTCGTATCCAAAACATCGGAGGTAAAAGCCTTTGATAAGGCCTGGCCTTGTTTTTTCGGCTGATGCTTCAATGAGTGATAATTCAAGGTCTCGTTTAGAAGGATTGATACCATAAATGTATCTGGATATTTTTCCTGAAGGTGTTAATACTACAAGAATGGAGGGGTGATTAAATTCTTTTGTTTCTGGATTATACTCATAATGAAAATCAATAGAGTTCATCAGTCGTTGAATTTCTTCTTGCGAAGCAGATAAGGTTCTCCATTTGACGCCATCCATATCCCAACGGGTTTGATAGGCTGCCAGATCATCTTTGTTGTCGCTGCTGTCAAACGAAAAACTGACTATGTTAAAATCTTTGCCGAGAGAGCCTATTCCGTTTATAGCGTTTTGTACTCCATTGCTGATTACACCACAGAGTGAACGACATTTGGTATAAACCGGTGAAATGATTAAAGGTTTATTACCAATTAATGAGTAGAGTGGAAATTTATTCCCCTGCGCATCAAACACCTCAATATTGGCAACCTTCTGAGCAAGAAACTTTTTTTCATTGGGAAATGTGAAGGAGGAGAGAGTGGACCAAGCTATCAATATCCACAGTGCCTTGAAATTTTTATGTACAAATTTGATCATTGCTGTTTTTCTCTTTCACTTATTTGTTTCTGTTTTATATTCTGATGTTTTAATAAGAGAATTGCCCTGATAACAGTACCAGGGCAATTGTTTTAGCATTGATATTTCGGAACAGTTAGTTTAGGAGATGAATAATTGTTTCTACAATTCATAATTTCGATCTCATAAAATGCTTCAACTTTCTCTTTATAAAACCTGACAAGAACTTTTTTTATTTCACATTCCATGTTGCGGCGAGCCATTTCCAATTCAGGAAGAACAATGCCATAAATACTAATAAGAATATAAGGGTTAGTATCAAAGTACCCGGTGCTTCAAAACCTTTATGCTTTTTGGCAGGCGGCGCCAATGGTGATACTTTCAGTTGCATATCTTGTGGTCCGGTAATTTTTTTACCAATCGTTACAGAGAATACTACAATCAATATCCAGATAAGCGTGGATAAAAATGCAAGAACCCCGCCCAGCATCATCAATGCCCAGAAGAAATCTACTGCAGGATTAAAGTTGTAGTTGAAAGGAGCGCCGGAGAAAGTAGAATCCCAGTGGCGACGAGGTACACCCAACTGACCTAACACAATCATTGAAATAGACAAAAGCGCAATGCCGATGAAGAACAACCATGGTTGCCACTGAGCTAATTTAAAGCCAACAATTTTTCTTCTGAAAATAAGTGGTATCAAATAATAGGTGATACCCATAAATGTAAGCGTTGTTCCTATTACCACTGTTCCTTTAAAGTGTCCGGGAATTGCAATCGTATTATGCACAATGATATTTGTTTGCTCCATTCCGAAAATAACACCTGTAGTGCCTCCGATAAAACCAAAACCAATAATAGCTAATATAATTGCCGAGAATGCAGGATTTCCCCAAGGTGCTTTGGATAGCCATTGGAATAATCCTTTGTTATATCCCCATCGTCTTTGTGCAGATTCGAAAGAAGATGGAACGGCAAAAGCGTGTATCATTGATGCCAGCACTGCTAAATACATTGCATAACTTGTATTCCAAACTTTCCATGCACTGCTTACACCCGGATCGGTGAGTAAGTGGTGCGCAGAGGCTAAGCAGATAAACAAAATGTATAATACGAATGCAGATCTGGAAATGCGTTCATTAATTGATGTGCCACCAACAGAAAGCTGTGAAACCATGTACCAAATTGATACCATTGCTGCCACATTTATTTGCTGTGATGAGTGTCCTAATCCCCACCAGATGAGCTTATACATTCCGGGATCAATATTATCAATGATGCCCAATGACCATAAGAATGTAGGAATGTAAATGATAGCACCTGATGCTAAAGTGATAACGGCTATAATGGCAGCAGTCATTAAACCATAAGTGAATAATGGAAGCGATTCGCCGTAAGTTTTTTCTCTTTTTGCAATCATTAGATTTCCAAAAAATAAAATGACTGCAACTAATGCACCTACCGCAAATAAAATGATTCCTAAATAATAAAGCGGATGTGCTTTGAGTGGTGTGTAAGAAGTAAGCATTACATCTGCTTTCCCCATCAGTATAATTACATTGGACATTACTAAGCCGGCTGCCATTAATCCAAATGCAATCCAGCCAAGCCGGGGCGCACAAAACCTGGAATTAAGTACAACGGTAGAACCAAAATACAAACCGGCTACTTCGAAGAAAATAATCCAAAAGATCAGTGCATTTAATCCATGAAATGTGACTAAGCGGTAATACCATTCGGCACCTAAAAGATGAACCGGTTGATAACGTGTAAATACCAATAAAATAGCAGCTACAACGGCAAGCAGCAATGAGATTACAGCAAAGACTGCATTGACTTTGATGAGCTTTTGTGACTGTAGGTCAACTTTAAATCCTGTTATATCGCATGTACGAAACATAGTGTCAGTTTTAGAGTTATTTTAATGATTTGATGTAGGCTATCACCTGACTAATCTCTTCATCCGTTAAAGGAATAGTTGTCATTGGTGTTTTTTCATAACCTACTGTTATCTTTTGTTGCGGATGCAAAATGGATTCTTTGATATAATCATCATCCACTTTAATGGAGATAGTTTTTCCATTTTCAATTACTTTTTCCTCTTTGCCATACAGTCCATTCCATGCAGGGCCAATAATAGTAGTGCCGTCTGTTTTATGACAAGTAATACATCCTTTTAATGTATATACCTGCTCTCCGGCAAGTACCATTTCTGCTTCAGATAGTGGTTTACCTGAATTTTGAGTAGCTATTGTATCCGGTGCTTTTTTCAAATTTTCATAACCATACTGTTTCAGGTCTTCGTCTTTTTCAATGACTACGATTTTACCAATCATCGTGTGATGACCTATACCGCAAAACTCATTGCAGATAATTTTGAATTCCCCTGTTTCAGTTGGTTTGAATTCTAATACATAATCATAACCGGGATACACCTGAAAGTTCATATTGACCGGTTGCAATGAAAAACCATGTTGCACATCTGTAGAAGAAATATGCAATTTGTACGATTGATCTTTTTCAAAAATCAATACAGGACTCCAACGCCACATCTGTGCGTGTACAAAGACATCACTATTGGGTTGAGGTCGCACAATAGGCACACCTTTATCCATGCCCACCATATTTTGCTTTACATAAGCATCACTGAGTTTTCCAAACTCAACGGTGTTGGTGCGGTAAGTAATGCTGGAAGGATTTTGTCTTCCATAGACGTGCCATAGCACCATCCAAACAAAAAGCATGATGCAAAGCACTAAAGCAATGACCATCCACATTTTTTCGTCTTTGGATACCTTCTTATGGTACCAGCCTTCTTCAGGACTGAATAAACTCATAGCAGTTAGTTTTGGTTTAGTTATTTAATGAGTGTCTTTTTAATTTCTTCCGGTATGGCCGGAAGATTGGAGAGTTCCATTACGCCCCAGATCAGATAGAAGATGGCATAAATAGTTACACCTAAAAAAAGGAGCAACATATAATCATCCATAATCATTCTGCCAAAAGAGGCTTTTTCTTTGTTGGGTTGCTGTTCGTTTTCCATTGTAAGAATAATTTTATTATGAATAGCAATGACTTACAAGGGTAAAGGTATTGTCACGTAATTGTCAATAACAGTTACAAGAAGGATAAATATGTTGAAAAATGTGTTTTCGTATTTTTTAGAACAGCCAATTTGTTATTGAACTAAATTTCGTTCAAAGTGTGAGCGGCACGAATTGCTTTCAATGCAGTAATATCTATGTAATTAAATTTTTTTGCGGTGCATTTGATGAGTTTTTCTTTTTCAAAATCTTTCAACACTTTTGATACCTGCTCTTTTGTAGTTCCTGCAAAGTCTGCAATATCCTGTCGACAGAAACTGATACGAAAACTCTGTTTGTTTTTTTCATAACCATACACGTCTGCAATCATCAATAATGCTTCAGCTACTTTTTCTTTGACGGTTCTATGTGCAAGTTGAATGGCTTTCTTTTCTGCAAGCTCCAACTCATTTAAAATTTGATCTAAAATTTGCTGTTTCAATACAGGGCTGTTCTTATAAATCTCTTGAAACAAATACTGCGGAATAAAACAATAAAAGACTTCACTAGCCGCAACAACGGAGCAAGAGTGTAAGGGATGCTCAGCGTTGGCACGATGACCGAATACAGAACCTTTGCCGGCAAACTTTAATACAAGTGGTCTGCCTTGCTTGCCGTTTAATTCTATTTTCAAAAATCCTCTTTTGATAAAATGTACACCTTGCACCGGATCACATTCGGAAAAAAGTTTTTCTCCTTTTTTAAGCACTCCGGTATGTTTGTAATTACTGATTGACGTAAGAGTGGCTGTTTCACAATCTTTCAGAATGGAACAGTTGCGTGTTTTGCATACAAGACAATCCGTTTGTGCTAAGGTCATAATCAAAATGATAAGTGAAAAATTAACCCTAAAATCAGGGAGTAAATTCCCAAAAAAGTCATTTTTAGATTATGATGAAGATTAGTTGAGCAACTGATTTTTGTTAATGGAGCAACCTTTATTAAAAGAAGGAATTTTATTGCTACACTTCTTTAAAAATTATATCGTTTTAGAACCTCCATCCTGCATATAGTTGCAGCACATTATTTTTGATAAATTCTTTTGGTACAAAATTGGGCTGATTGCCACCAAGGGGGAGTTCTTTATTCATGTCGTGCAAACTGATATTATACCTTGCTCCGATAAATAATCCTCCGGCAGGTGATAATTGCACACCACCAACGATACCATAATCAAAGCGTTGGAAATAGTCAAACAAACTTCCATTCCCGTTTCCTCCACTGCTATCCACTTTGGCATTTAATAAAAATGCAGCTTGTGCTCCTACATGTGCTTCAAAATGCTTGGTGATATTAAAAGTAACTAATTGAGGAAGCAGCAGATAATCTAAATTTACCGTACCTGTATTGGTATTGGATTTATAATCATAACCTTGACGTGAAAGCATTATTTCAGAACGAAAGCTAATTATTTTTTTTGATTTCGGCGTATAATAGCCGCCAAACATATAGCCGGAACGACTATCGGCATTGATGCCTGCAGCATTCGTTACGTTTACAAAATTGAAACCTGCTTTTATTCCCAAACCGATTTGTGCATTTGCCACAAATGGCATGCAGCAAATAATGAAAAGAATTTTTTTCATATCAAGATTAGTTTAAGAAATTGTTCTTGCTGATTTCAACAGGCGTAGCTTCTACATTCATTATTTTTAATACCGTTTCATAGATTGCTTGTGTGTCATAGCCACATTCTCTGTGCAGTTCTTTTGGAGTACCATGCTCTACCAATCTGTCCGGAATACCCAGCATAGTAATGTTTGCTTTGTATTGATGCTCGTTCATAAATTCCAGCACTGCAGAGCCAAAACCGCCTACAATAGTTCCATCTTCAACAGTAATAATTTTATTGTAGTTGCTGAATACTTCGTGCAGCATTGCTTCATCAATCGGCTTTACAAAGCGCATATCATAATGTGCAGGAGTGATGCCCTCTTTTGTTAAATCACGAATAGCCGCTGCGGCAAAATTTCCCGGATGACCAATCGTGAGTATCGCAATATCTTTTCCGTCTTTTAACTTTCTACCAGTGCCAATTTTTATTTCCTGCATTTCTGTTTTCCATTCTGGCAGTACACCTTCGCCACGCGGATAACGAATCACAAATGGTGCATTGGTGCTGTCTAATTGTGCTGTAAACATCAGATTACGCAACTCACTTTCATTCATGGGCGAACTGATAATCATATTGGGGATACAACGGAAATAGGCAATATCATAACAGCCGTGATGTGTAGGGCCATCATCGCCAACTACACCGGCTCTGTCTAAACAAAATATAACCGGAAGATTTTGAATTGCAACATCATGCACCACTTGATCGTAAGCTCTTTGCATAAATGAAGAATAAATATTGCAAAAGACTTTCATGCCTTGCGTTGCCATACCGGCACTTACTGTTACTGCATGTTGCTCGGCAATGCCTACGTCAAATGCTCTGTCCGGCATTTTGTCCATCATTATTTTCAATGAGCAACCGGAAGGCATAGCCGGAGTAACGCCAAATATTTTTTTATTTTTTTCTGCCAGTTCTACTATTGTATATCCAAATACATCCTGATATTTTGGCGGTTGTGGCAGGTCAAATTTTTTCTTTTGAATCTCACCGGTGATTTTATCAAATAAGCCGGGTGCATGCCATTTTGTTTGATCCTTTTCGGCTAATGAATATCCTTTCCCTTTTGTGGTAATGATATGCAGAATTTTTGGGCCCGGAATATTTTTTAAATCTTTTAATGTGTCGACTAACTTGGCAATATTGTGCCCGTCTATCGGGCCGAAGTAGCGCAACTTTAATGCTTCAAATAAATTAGAATGACTGTTCATCATTCCTTTCAAACCATCTGTTAGCTTGTGTCCCATTGAGCGACTGAAGTTTTTCCCTACAGGAAGCTTGCCTAAGAGATTCCACACTTCATCTTTTACTTTATTATAGGTGGGTGAAGTAGTGATGTCTGTTAAATATTCTTTTAATGCACCGGTGTTTGGGTCTATACCGATGCCATTATCATTTAAAACAATCAGTATGTCGGCATCAGCAACGCCGGCGTGATTCATTCCTTCAAATGCAAGTCCTGCAGTCATAGCGCCGTCGCCGATTACTGCAACTACCTTTCTATCTTGCTCACCTTTGTATTTTGCTGCAATGGCCATGCCTAATGCAGCAGAGATTGAAGTAGAAGAGTGGCCAACACCAAATGTATCATATTCACTTTCGCTGCGTTTTGGAAAACCACTTAGCCCGTTGTATTTTCTGTTGGTTATAAAATTATCACGGCGACCGGTTAAAATTTTATGTCCATAAGCTTGATGCCCGACATCCCAAACCAATTGATCATAAGGCGTGTTGTACACATAGTGAAGCGCCGTAGTTAATTCTACTACTCCGAGGCTGGCTGCAAAATGCCCGCCATAAACACTCACCACATCAATAATGTATTGACGCAATTCATCGCAAACCTGATGCAATTTTTCACGAGGAAGCTTTTTCAGATCGTCCGGTGAGTCTATCGTTTTTAGAAGTGGGCCTGGTGTGATTTCCATTCCAATTTTTTAACGGCGTAAAATTAAGCTTTTTTCAGAGCCAATGGAGAAAGATTATCTGACAAATTATAGCTAAAATGCTATTAAAACCCACTTGTAAGATGATTCTGCCATTAAAATATTCTAAGAATTTGTTTGCATTCATATTGTGTAGTTTTGTAAGATGCAGTTGAAGAGTCAAAAATATTTGTATTGGGTGCTACAAGTCTCAGGCTGGGGTATGGTGGGGCTGACGATGCTTTTTTATGCTCGCAACTATCAAGTACCTATTACAAGTGATATTTTATTTGGGCGTATTGCTGTGGTGTTTTTTACCGGAATTCTTGTTTCGCATTTGCTTCGGATGGTCATTAAAAAATGGAGGTGGATGCAGCAGGATGTAGATAAAGTAATCCCTAAATTAATCGTTGGGTTTATCGCCAGTTCTTTGCTTTATAGTTTCATTGTATTGAATGCTTATGAATATTTAAGCATTACCACCGGAAAAGCAAAACAACTTTCATTTGGTTCTAAATTGGCGGGTTATACGGTGGACAATAGTATGTTCTTTCTTCCATGGGTATTGATTTATTATTTCTATCACTTCTTTCAAAAGAGCCAGAAGCAGCAAATGGATGGTTTGAAATTAGAATCATTGGTAAAAGAATTGGAACTAAAAACCATCAAAGCGCATATCAATCCTCATTTTATTTTTAATGCATTGAATAGCATCAGAGCATTGGTGGATGAAAATCCTATTAGAGCAAGAGCAGCCATTACAGAGTTGAGCAATATTCTCCGCAGCAGTATGCATGTTGAAAAACAAGAAACCGTGGCTTTGGAAAATGAATTAGCAATTGTAAAAGATTATTTGGCATTAGAGAATATGCGTTTTGAAGACCGTCTGAAAATAGAATATGATATTGACGCAGCAACGCTCACTCGTCAAGTGCCGCCAATGATGTTACAAACTTTGGTGGAGAATGCGATAAAACACGGAATCGGCAAGTTGGTAAATGGAGGTGTGGTCAAAGTGATTTCGGATGTAAAAGATGACTATCACGAATTGATAGTTCAAAATACCGGCTATCTGAACGGGTATAAAAATAAAGAACAAGGCTTTGGAATTTCCAGTACTACAAACAGATTAAATATTCTATTTGGCGACAAAGCTAAATTTGATATCAAACAATTAAACAGCTCAATGGTAGAAGCAAAAGTGTTGATACCTTTAAACGAATATTAATTTATAAATTGAATCAAATATGAAGGCAATAATTATTGATGATGAAAGATTGGCACGTACAGAGTTAAAAAAACTATTACAAGATTTTCCTGAAATAGAAGTGATAGATGAAGCAACTAATGCCGATGATGGCATTGCTAAAATTGCAAGCAATCAACCTGATTTGATTTTTTTGGATATACAGATGCCGGGCAAAACCGGATTTGACCTTTTGTCTGAATTAGATAAAGCACCACAAGTCATATTTACGACTGCTTATGATGAGTTTGCATTAAAAGCATTTGAAGTAAATGCATTAGATTATTTGGTAAAACCAATAGAGCCAAAACGTTTGGCCGATGCGATTCAAAAATTACATATCGCAGAACAAAAAGATACAAAACAAGAAGGCGAATATTCCAATAATAGCATACTTACAGAAAACGATCAAGTGTTTGTGAAAGATGGTGAACGATGCTGGTTTGTAAAATTAGGCGAAATCCGATTGTTTGAAAGTGTTGGAAATTATGCCAAAGTGTTTTTTGGAACCAATAAGCCGCTCATTCTAAAATCGCTCAATGTTTTGGAAGAAAGACTGCATGAAAAAACTTTTTTCAGAGCTAATCGCAAACATATTGTGAACCTTCGTATGGTAGAAAAAGTAGAACCTTATTTTAATGGCGGTCTGCTACTCGAACTAAAAGGTGGTGAAAAAATTGAGGTAAGTAGAAGGCAAACCGTGAAGTTTAAAGAAATGATGAGCTTATAAAATTTTTTGTTCAATAAAAAGTCTTTCAAAACCATTTTTTCAAAACCTAATTTATGAGAAAATATAGTCTTCACTTTATTGTTGTATCGATATTTTGTAGTGCAGTAGTTGCCGGATGTAAAACAACTGCCGGCACACAGCAGAGCAAAGAGACGGATCAGGGAATCAGCGAAAAAGAAGTAGCACGCATTGAAAATGTTCTTGCAGCAGATGATATGAGAGGTAGAAAAGTCTTTACGCCGGATATTGACCGCGCAGCAGATTTTATTGCTGCCGAATTTAAAGAGGCAGGCTTGCAAACTTTGAATAACGCAAATAGTTTTCGGCAAGAGTTTTCAATGATTAGTACAAAACAATTAAGTTTAACAGGAAAATTTGATGGCAATATAGTTGATGCAAAAAATATAATCGTTGTATCCGGTAAACCGCAATTAACTGTAACCGAAAAATCGGGTTATGAAATTACATCAATCACTGCAGGGAAAAACATTTTTTCAGAAGCTGTAAATCTGATACAATCCGATAAAAATTATTTGGTATTGGTGGACAGTAGCTACAAAGACAACTTTCCTCGCTTGGTAAATTTAAAAAGACAAATGTTCAAGCAGGAAAACAATACAATTTTTGTTTACACATCAAAAGCGCCTCAACAATATTCAATAGATTTAAAACAAGATGTTACTGAAAGAAAAATGGCCAACGTTGTTGGTGTGTTACCCGGAAAATCAAAGAAGGACGAATATGTGATATTTTCCGGGCATTATGATCACTTGGGTGTAACCAGCAAGCCTGTAAATGGTGATTCTATTTACAATGGTGCAAATGATGATGCGGCAGGAACTACCGCAGTTATAATGTTGGCAAAATATTTTAAACAATTAAACAACAATGAACGGACCATAGTATTTGCAGCATTTACGGCAGAAGAAGTTGGTGGTTTTGGCTCATTATATTTCTCAAAACAATTTGATCCGAATAAAGTAATAGCCATGTTCAATATTGAAATGATAGGCACTGAAAGTAAGTGGGGAAAAAATTCGGCTTACATTACCGGATATGAAAAAAGCAATATGGGTGAAATTTTGCAAAGCAATTTAAAAGGCACCGGTTTTAATTTCTATCCCGATCCTTATCCTAAGGAGCAATTATTTTACAGAAGCGATAATGCTACACTGGCTAAGTTGGGTGTGCCGGCACATACAATCTCTACTTCAAAAATGGATAGTGAACCCAACTATCATAAACTTTCTGATGAAGTGAGTACATTAGATATGAGCAATATGGCAAGTATCATCAAGGCAATTGCACTTAGTTCAAAAACGATCATTGCAGGAACAGATACACCGACGAGGGTGAAGAAAGAAGATTTGAGATAAATTTTTAAAATGAAGTTATCAAAGTCTGATACAATCTTTTTGAAAGTAATTATAATACTCATTATTTTAATCCTACTAAATATTATTATATTTAGAGGTAAAGGAAAAACAACACTTAAAGAAAAGGTTGGTACGTATCAAAAAAATTAAAATAAAAAGTACCGCCTACATAAATATGAAAATCAAATTATTCACTTTAGCCCTTATTGTATTTTCAAATATGGCCAAAGGGCAAGATATTGGATTGTTTGCCTGTAAAATACTTCAGGCATTTAAAAGTGTTGACACTGTATCAATTTTAGAACTAACTATTCGACCATCTGATAATTTATTTATAATGAAGAGTCAATTAAAAATGTATGGGAATGTAGATAGCTTAGATATAGATAACTATGAGTTAGATAAAAAATCGGAATTGAGTTATCAACTGTTTCAAAAACAACTTATAGACGCATTTATTGTTTTAAGAAAAAAAGCAGAAGCTATGGGTGTAAATTGGAGCAAAGTTGATTGTAATCAGTATAGTTTTGAAATAAAGAAAACTCTTGAATCACCCTTTATGACAGCTAATGGCAAAATACTTTTAATCGATGGGGCTAAAGAGATAAATATAATGCTTAAAGGAATGATTAAGCTAAATGAAAGATGGAAAATTACATACATCGATATTCAATAAATAAATATTTTATTTAAAACTTATCGGCACATTATGCACTGCAGCACTCAATTCTTTAATCAGTGAAGCATCTTTCTCAATAGCATTTCCTACAACAATTACATCGGCTCCGGCTTTGCAATTTAGATAAGCTTTTTCTGGTTGCACAATGCCACCGCCTACGATTAATGGGATATCAATATTAGCAGCAACTGATTGAATCATGTTTTCAGTAATCGGTGTTTTGGCACCACTGCCTGCATCCATATAGATTAGCTTCATGCCGAGCATTTCGCCGGCCATTGCAGTGCACATAGCAATATCATCTTTATCGGATGGGATGGGAGCAGCATTACTGATGTATGAAACGGTAGTAGGCGCACCACCATCTACAACTATGTAACCGGTAGGAATAATTTCCAAACCACTTTGCTTCACAAAGGGAGCAGACACTACATGCTGCCCAATCAACAACTCGGGATTACGACCTGAAATAAGCGATAAATATAAAAGCGCATCTGCATATTTACTCACTTGTGATGGGCTACCCGGAAAAAGCAACACAGGTATAGAACTATTTTGTTTGAGTTGCTGAATACATTCATCTAAATGATTAGAAATAACTAAGCTGCCACCCACTAAAAAATAATCCACTTGTGCATCTAATGATAGTGCAATCAATTCTTGTAGCTTCTGCTTGTTTACCTTGTCCGGATCAATCAACACGGCAAAGGATTTTTTCCCTTGTGCTTTTTTGTTTAATAATGATGGGTAAATAACAGCGTTCATTAAATGTGTTTTCTGATACTACAAAAGTGCATAAAACTTCTCGTATTGCCCATTCTTAATTGCTGACAATTTTTTGAACATTAGCTGTTTTTTCAAACTATTTTTTTTCAAATTTCGAGTCATTAAAAAACCGATTTTTTATTTTTGACTGTTTCTCATTGGAGTAATGCAGATTGCCTAAACTACCAAAAATATTTTCCCATTTTTTTAACCAAGAATGTGAAAAAAGCCTCAAATGCACTACTGTATTGACTTGGCAGGATTTCAACAATCCTTATCCACAAATGTGCATATTTCCAACATTGAAATATTAAATCAAAAAAATATTTTCGTCAACGGACATTGATGAATTACTAAAATTTCTAACCCGATAAATTTTTTTGAATTATGGCTACCAAAACCAAAGCTACCCAAAAGGGTGGGTTACAATTTTCACGTCGTTTTACTCGGCAAGATGTGAATGTGTATGATCAGTTTGAATACGACTATCGTACTTCTATTATTCGCAACCCAACAGGTGAAGTTGTGTTTGAAATGAATAATGTAGAAGTGCCCAAGCAGTGGAGTCAGATTGCTACAGATATTCTTGCACAAAAATATTTTAGAAAAGCAGGTGTACCACAGCAGGATGGTAGTCTTGGTAGAGAAACTTCAGCCAAGCAAGTGGCCCATCGTATGGCCAATTGCTGGCGAGCTTGGGGAGAGCGCTATGGCTATTTTGCTTCTGAACAGGACGCACAGATTTTTTATGAAGAATTAGTGTATTCAATACTGGATCAAATGTGTGTGCCCAACAGCCCACAGTGGTTCAATACAGGATTGCATGAAAGCTATGGTATCACCGGTAAGCCGCAAGGGCACTATTATGTAGATCCCAAAGATGGGCAGTTGAAAAAATCAACCAACGCTTATGAACGTCCGCAACCACACGCTTGTTTTATATTAAGTGTGGATGATGATTTGGTGAATGAAGGTGGCATTATGGATTTGTGGGTGCGTGAAGCAAGAATATTTAAGTACGGATCAGGAGTGGGTACAAACTATTCTAATCTTCGTGGAGCAGGTGAAAAATTGAGTGGCGGTGGTTCTTCTTCAGGATTGATGAGCTTTTTAAAAATTGGTGATCGTGCAGCTGGCGCTATCAAAAGTGGTGGCACTACTCGCAGAGCAGCTAAAATGGTTTGTCTCGATCTAGATCATCCTGAAATTGTAGAATTTATCAATTGGAAAGTAGAAGAGGAAAAGAAAGTAGCTGCATTGATCGCAGCAGGTTAT
Organism: Bacteroidota bacterium; assembly: GCA_018268055.1. Lineage (GTDB taxonomy): Bacteria > Bacteroidota > Bacteroidia > Chitinophagales > Chitinophagaceae > JJ008. The sequence continues at coordinate 48,050 of JAFDXF010000076.1, read as the reverse complement.
CCATCCGGCTATGAAGATGAAGCATACAGAACCGTAAGTGGACAAAATTCTAATAACTCTATTCGTATTCCCAATGAGTTTTTTAAAGTATTGGAAGAAGATGGCGAATGGGAATTAAAAGGTAGAATGGATGGCAGAGTGATGAAAAAAGTTCCTGCCCGAGAATTATGGAATCAAGTAGCTTATGCTGCTTGGCGCTGTGCAGATCCGGGTACACAATATAATACCACTATCAACGAATGGCATACCTGCCCCGAAGGTGGTGAAATCAGAGCTTCCAATCCTTGCTCTGAGTATATGTTCTTAGATAATACAGCTTGCAATCTTGCTTCGGCAAACCTGATGAAGTTTTTCGATACTGAAAAAAATGTTTTTGATGTAGCAGGGTATGAATACAACACTCGCTTATGGACTGTAGTATTGGAAATCTCTGTATTAATGGCGCAGTTCCCTTCTAAGGAAGTAGCACAATTGAGCTATGAGTATAGAACACTCGGATTAGGTTTTGCAAACTTGGGCACCATGCTGATGGTAAGCGGCATTCCTTATGATAGTGAAGAAGCAAGAGGAATTGCAGGAGCCATTTCGGCAATAATGACCGGTATCGCTTACAAAACTTCTGCAGAGATGGCTCAAGTGTTGGGTGCTTTCCCACGCTATGAAGAGAATCGTGAGCACATGATGCGTGTGATGCGCAATCATCGTCTTGCTGCTTATGATGCAGATGAGTATGAAGGTTTAAGTTTAAAGCCACAAGGAATACATGCTAAATATTGTCCTGACTATTTATTAAAAGCAGCTTGCAAAGCATGGGATGATGCAGTAGAAATGGGCGAAAAATATGGCTATCGCAATGCTCAAGCTACTGTAATAGCACCAACCGGTACTATTGGTTTGGTAATGGATTGTGATACTACCGGAGTAGAGCCGGATTTTGCTTTGGTAAAATTCAAAAAACTCTCCGGAGGCGGTTATTTTAAAATCATCAATCAGTCAGTGCCTAATGCTTTGAAAAACTTAGGCTACTCAGACGCAGAAGCAGATAAAATTATTAAATATGCTACAGGTGCTGCATCTTTTGCAGGAGCACCTTTTATTAATCATCAAACATTAAGCGAGAAAGGATTCATTGCCGATGAAATAAAAAGATTGGATGCCGCAGCTTTAACAGCTTTTGAAATCGGGTTTGTGTTCAATAAATATACATTGGGAGAAGAATGTTTGCAACGCCTTGGTTTTACTCCGGAACAATACAATGATTTTGAATGGAGTTTATTAGAAGCACTTGGCTTTACAGACGAACAAATAGAAGCAGCCAACGATTATGTGTGCGGAACAATGATGCTGGAAGGTGCTCCCGGATTGAAAGAAGAACATCTTCAGGTTTTTGATTGTGCTAACAAGTGCGGACAAAAAGGTCAGCGTTATATCCACGCCAATGGACACATTCGTATGATGGGTGCAGTGCAGCCATTCATCAGTGGCGCTATTTCAAAAACAATCAATTTGCCACACGAAGCAAAAGTGGAAGAGATTGCAGACGCATATCACCTCAGTTGGAAATTGGGATTGAAAGCAAATGCCCTTTACCGCGATGGTTCTAAACTAAGCCAACCGCTTAGCAATAAATCGGATAAGAAAAAGAAAACAGATAATAGTACTGAAAATGAAAATATAGAATCGGCAAATGAACCGTTACATCAGGAATCCAATATGATCGACTTGGGTAAGCTGACCGTAGAAGAATTATTGGAAGAAGTACAAAAGAGAGTACAGGATTCGCCGGATACAAAATTAAAACGCCGCTTGGCAAGTATAGTAGAAAGAAGAGCATTGCCTGCTAAACGCCGTGGCTTTACACAGAAAGCAAAGATCAACGGTCAAACAATTTTCCTTCGCACAGGCGAATACAGTGATGGCACCGTAGGCGAAATATTTATTGATATGGCCAAAGAAGGTGCTACCATGCGCAGTATGATGAACTGCTTTGCCATTGCTATTTCTATTGGCTTGCAATATGGAGTACCATTGGAAGAGTTTGTTGATAAATTTGCTTTCACTCGTTTCGATCCTTCCGGATTTGTAGAGCATCCGAATATCAAGACTACTACATCTTTGGTGGACTTTATCTTCCGAGTGTTGGGGTATGAATATTTAGGCCGTACTGATTTAGTGCATGTATTAGATAAGCCCGAAGTGATGAATACAGGTGCAGACGATTGGGATGAAATTCCATCCACTGGTTTGGAATATGCACAAAAGCCAGAGCTGAGTGATGTGCGGGTTACGCCATTATCTTCACCGGTAAGTCCACAATCTGCAAAGAAAGCCGTAACACAAAAGGTAACTTCTGAAAGCAGCTTGGACGCAATGAATGCGATGAATAAGAAAATGCAAGGAGATGCGCCCGCTTGTACCAACTGTGGTCATATTACCGTGCGTAGTGGCACTTGTTATAAATGCCTGAATTGTGGTACACAGGGTGGTTGTAGTTAAGTAGTTTTATGGACGAATAATGGATACAATTAAGAGGTTGTTTTGCAAGCAGCCTCTTTTTTTATGTCAACTTAATGAGTCGTTCTAAAATAGTTTGGGTAATAATCATTCTCCTCCGAAAATATTACTCACTGCGCCTTCTAATACCGGAAACTTTTCTACAACAAAGTTTTTAATTGTTGCGATTGCTTGTTTGGCTTGTTCCTCCGTAAGGCCAGCTTCGGTTTTTAGTTTTTCAATTAATTCTTGCATATATTTTTATTGATTAAGAACCCCGTGTTTTTATCTCCGGGGTTTCTTTTTTTAATGAACTATTTGGTAAAGGATTTACTAAGCAACTTTTAATACACTTAGTTTGCTACTGTCCAACTTTCTTTTTGCATACTCCAAATTCAAAGTAAAGTGCGTTTCTTTTGATGAAGGAAGTTCAAACATTGCATCGGTCAACATTCCCTCACAAATACTGCGCAATCCTCTTGCTCCTAACTTGTATTCTAATGCCTTTTCAACAATAAAGTCAAGTACATCTTTATCTATCGTTAATTCAATGCCTTCCAATTCAAATAATTTTTTGTACTGCTTTATTAACGCATTCTTAGGCTCTGTAAGGATGGCTCTGAGTGCATCTGCATCTAATGGGTCTAAATGTGTAACAACGGGTAAGCGTCCCAATAATTCAGGAATCAAACCAAATGCTTTTAGGTCAGTGGCATTTACATAACGCAATAAATTCTTTTTCATATTGTCTTGCGCTTCCTTGTCCACATTAAAGCCAATTGTATTTGTTTGCACTCTTCGTGCTATTATTTTATCTACGCCGCTAAAGGCACCACCGCATATAAATAAAATATTTTGTGTGTTTACTTTAATCAATTTTTGTTCCGGATGCTTTCTTCCTCCTTGCGGCGGTACCAAAACTTCCGTTCCTTCCAAAAGTTTTAACATACCTTGTTGTACACCTTCGCCACTCACATCGCGGGTGATAGAAGGGTTATCGCCCTTTCTGGCTATTTTGTCAATTTCATCAATATAAACAATACCGCGTTCTGCAGCAGCAACATCAAAATTGCAAACTTGTAACAATCGGGATAAAATACTTTCTACATCTTCTCCTACATAGCCTGCTTCGGTAAATACTGTCGCATCTACAATCGTAAATGGAACATTCAACATGCGGGCAATGCTCTTTGCCAATAAGGTTTTACCGGTGCCTGTTTCCCCCACCATAATGATATTGCTTTTTTCTATTTCAATATCATTGTTGCCGGGAAATTCACTATTTTTTTGTTGTAATCTTTTGTAGTGATTATAAACGGCCACTGCCAGTATCTTTTTTGCATCATCTTGGCCAATGACATACTCATCCAAAAATTTTTTAATGTCAATAGGTTTTTTTACTGCGAGTTTAAAAGATGAGTTTGATGGCTTGTCCTCTTTTGTTATAATTTCTTGCTCAATAATGTCCTGTGCATGCTCCACACAATTCTCACATATATGCCCTTCCTGCCCGGCAATCAGAATTTTAACTTCATCCCGATTACGGCCACAAAAAGAACAATGTAAAGTAGTTTTTGCCATTTTTTTTAAAACGTAAAATTTTATTCAGATTAAAATCCGTTACAAAAATATAAAACTTTTTGATGAAAAAAAGTAGGATAACCGGTTTTAGTTACTAAACTACTATTTATGAGTAACTTACAATTTGTTAATTACCCCGTCTGCAATACCATATTTAACGGATTCCTCGGCATCCATCCAATAATCTCTGTCAAAATCTTTCATGATTTGCTCTACTGTTTTGCCGCAGTTTTCTGCAAGAATACGAGCACCAATTTCTTTTACTTTCTTTGTTTGTTTTGCTTGTATTTCTAAGTCTGTACTTACGCCTTGTATGTATCCGCCAATTGATGGTTGATGTATCATTACTTCACCATGCGGATAGATAAAGCGTTTTCCTTTTACGCCACCACTCAAAAGAATAGAACCCATAGATGCAGCCAAGCCCATACATATTGTACTTACCGGACTTTTGATCATCTTCATCGTATCGTACATAACCATCCCACTGGTTACTACACCACCGGGACTATTGATATAGAATTTGATTTCTTCACCGGGCTTATCTGCATCTAATAAAAGTAATTTGCTAACAATATCTCTTGCAGATTTATCATCCACCACGCCCCATAGGTAAACACTTCTTTTATCAAAGAAATATTTTTCCAGTCTTTTATTAAACATCCCCAAATCGCTTTTTACTTCTTCGTCTTTTTCCTCATTATCATCCATGACAGGCGCTTTATATAAAAATGATTTATTACTCATTGTTGCATTTTTTATTGTGATTTAATCTTTTTTCTGTTTGCGTGGATTCGTCAACAGCACTTCATCAACAAGGCCATATTCTTTTGCTTCAGCAGCTGTCATCCAATTATCTCTTTCAAAATCTTTTTCAATTTGCTCAATGGACTTACCTGAATGAATGTTGACCACTTCATAAAGTTCTTTTTTTAATTTTCTTATTTCATTTACAGTAATCTCAATATCACTTGCTTGCCCGCCAATAGCCCCACTTGGTTGGTGCATCATCACTCTTGAGTGTTTTAAAGCGGCTCTCTTGCCTTTGGTGCCGGCGCCCAGAAGTACACAAGCCATAGAGGCTGCTACGCCAATACAAATAGTGGATATATCAGGGCTTACAAACTGCATCGTATCATATACGCCTAATCCGGCATATACGCTACCACCCGGGCTGTTGATATACATATTGATATCACGAGTTCTATCTGTACTGTCTAAAAAAAGTAATTGTGCTGTAACGATGTTTGCTATTTCATCATTGATGGGATAGCCCAAGAAGATAATTCGATCCATCATCAACCTGCTATATACATCCATTACGGCTATATTGAGAGATCGCTCTTCTATGATGTTAGGCGTCATGGCAGTAACAAGGTGTGATGCATAGCTATGTAAGGTATTGCTGGAAATGCCTTGGTGCTTTACTGCATATTTTTCAAATTCTGAGTTATAAGACATATTCTTAGTTGAGTTATTTTGATAAATTGTTTACTTATTGGTTTCTCAATCCTCAAATATCCGTCCAAATACCAAAACCACAAAATGTGTGTCATGATGACGTATTTTTTTTATGTTTTCTTCATAAAATTAAAAAGGCTGACAGTTTTTTAATCTGTCAACCTTTCAACCTAAAAATTAGAAAATTAATGATTGTGGTGATGGTGATGATGTTCTTCTACCATTTTGGTAAAATCTTCAGCACTAATAGCTTTATCAGTCGGTTTTAACTGCGTAGCTACCCAATCAAATATTTTTTGTGTTTGTAATCTGTTGTAAGCATCTTCTACGTACTTGCGATCTTTCATCATTTTTTCAACATAGTCATTTACCCATGGCTGGTCATCGCTAAGGTTAGCGCCACCCATGTAGTTGAATAGTTGTTGCTTTGCAAATACCTTTATTTCGTCTGGCGAAACCTGTATGGCGTTGTCTTGAACGATTTTATCGGTGATAAGCGTCCATTTTAATTGACTGAGAAACTGAGGAAATTCTTTATCTACATCTTCGTCTTTTTTTACCGTATCGCCTTGAGTTTTCACCCATTTCTTTAAAAAATTTTCGGGAAAATCAATTTTTGTATGATCAGTTAAAGCATGAAACACCTGGTCGTCAATTTGATTTCTTGACTGACTATTCCAGTATTGTTGCATTTCTTCTTTCACTTTATTGCGAAAGTCTGCTTCAGTTTTTATTTCCTGATTGGGATAGAGTTGATTGAAAAAATCCTCATTTAATTCTCTCTTTTCCAAAATTCCAATCTTCGTAATTTCTATATTGAAGTGTTTCTCATCTGCACCCGGTGTATCTTTCAACCCTAAATCGCTGATAATCCATTCTCTCTCTTTCTCATCAAAAGCGGTGTTCAGTGATGTATTTAAAGAGTCGCCCACCTTTTTTCCCATCCAATTCTTGCGGAAGTTTTCTGCAAAATATTTTACTAACAGTGAATTGTCTTTTTTAATTCCATTTTCAATAATATTTCCGGCTGCATCTGTCTCAGAGAAAATCACATTCAGTACATTTTCCTCATTGTTTACCTCTTCCAGATCATTCATATTGCCATATCTGTTCTGGAGGCGTTCAATTTCCTTTTGGAGCATATCGTCTGTAATATCAACTACATAACGAGTGATATTCAGCTTGCCAAAATCAGGCAATTCAAAGTTTGGCTTCATGCCAATTTCAAAATGAAATGTATAGTCAACAGGATTGTTAAGGTCAATTTGTTTAACATCTGCTTCCTGTGGAATGGGTTGGGCAAAAATGTCCAACTTTGAAGACTCTAAATGACCAATTAATTCTTTGTCGACAGTTTTCAATACTTCATCAGTAAATAATGAAGGGCCGTACATTTTTTTTATTAATCCTGCCGGCACCATTCCTTTTCTAAAGCCGGGGATGTTTGCTTTCTTGCTGTATTCTTTTAATGCTTTTTCAAAAGAAGGGAGATAGTCGGTCTTTTCTAATTTCACAATTAATTTTTCGTGTAGCAGACCAATGTTTTCTTGTGTAATAGTTGCCATGTAATTTAGCTTTTTGGGTTAGCTGCTTGCTAACAAGTTTATTGTCCGGATGGAGGGACTCGAACCCCCACACCTTGCGGCATCAGATCCTAAGTCTGACGTGTCTACCAATTTCACCACATCCGGAAATTAATGAACTCTTCGTTTTGGGGTTGCAAATGTAGGGCATTTTAGTGCAAGTATGGAGATAATTTAAAAAATTTGACAAATGTTTTGCCAAATGGCTAAAATAAATAAATTTGGTATTCAATATCTCCAATCCTTTGAACTAAACTTTAGGTCAAATTCAGCACTTCTCTGAGAACCATTTTTAATTAGTCCATATTACTAATAATGCCGGATTATTAAAAATCAATTAATTTTTAACTAAAACTAACTTAGATGAAAAGGTTTCTAATGCTTTTTTGTGGCGTTGTGTGTTGCTCATTGCTATTCGGTCAAAACCCTGCTACAACTATTGTACTACCCAGTAAATATATTGATATGCCTTGTAGTACTTCTTGTACTAACATCAGTTTGCAAGCGCCACATATCAAAGGAAGTGCTGATTATGTTTTGACCAGACCGGCTTATGTTCCCTTTGCATACACTACTCCGGGCGGCAATGAATTGACAGCAATTTATATTGATGATGTTTTTAGCACAACTATTAACTTGCCGTTCAACTTCTGCTTTTATGGAAACAACTATAATTCATTAGTAGTTGGCTCTAATAATTTGTTGAGTTTTGACATTTCTAATTCCGGTCAAGCAAATTCTTGGCCACTTACATCTAGTGGAGGGTCGGGTACGCCGGTGCCGATTCCATATTCCGGAGGCACGCAAAATAGTTCATTTTCTACTTACTATCCAAAGGCTTCCATCATGGGGCCTTATTATGATATCTATCCGACAAACACTGCAGGCGGTCAAAGAAAAATTGAATGGAGAATTGAAGGCACAGCTCCACAAAGAAGATTTATTGCGAGCTATAACAGTGTGCCCTTATTTAGCTGCAATACTTTGTTGAATACCACTCAAATGGTTATATATGAGAGTACAGGTATTGTAGAAATTTATATTCATGACAAGCCTACTTGTACCAGTTGGAATTCAGGCTTGTCTATTTTGGGAATTCAAAATTTTGAAAGAGATAAAGCTGTTGCGGCTGAAGGGAAAAATTGTACAAACTGGGGAGGCACTAATATTGATTCTTGTTATCGTTTTATTCCTACCTCCGGAACTTCAAAATTTCAAAAAGCAGATTTACTGTTGAATGGTACTGTAGTAGCTACTACAACTGCGGCAGATACAAGTACCGCTGCGCCGGGCGTTTTGAATATTAACTTCCCCAATATATGCCCAACCAATGATACAACAGGGTATGAAATTCAGGTATTTTATAATTCTTGTTTTGGAGAAGGAATGGCTATGTTTAAAGACTCTGTTTATATTAGAAAATCAGGTTCACCATCTGTGGCTACTACTAAAATAGATGCCAATTGTACAACTACCGGTAGCATTACCGTAACAGCAACCGGAGGCACTCCGCCTTACGAATACAGCAAGGATGGCGGCGCAACATGGCAGTCTTCAAATGTATTTGCCAATCTTGCACCGGGCAATTATGATGTGCGAGCACGTAAAGTTGGTTCATCTTGTATCTCCGGACCGAAAATAGTAACGATTCAATTGATTAATAATTTGACCATGCAAGTTGCTAAAGTAGATGCAAATTGCAATGGTGGTTCAATCACAATAACCGCAAGTGGTGGAACAACACCTTATCAATATAGCATTAATGGTGGAAACACTTTCCAGTCATCTAACGTATTTTCAAATTTAAGTGCAGGTGTTTATAATGTTTTTGTAAAAGATAATGCAGGTTGTACTTCAAGTCAACAAGTAACTCTGACATTTACCAGCAATCTTACTTTGAGTGAAAACCAAAGTACTAATATTTGCTTTGGGGCAAATTATACATCTAATTTCACAAGTAATGGAACCGGCTTTAGCTGGTCGCCTGCAACAGGTGTCAGTAATACAGCAATATTAAACCCAACATTCAATCCGCAAACAACCACCACATACACACTTACAGCAACGTTGGGTAATTGTTCATTACAAAGAACTGTAACGATAAATGTTGCTCCCGGAGTAACAGTGAATGCAGGTCCGGATGCTACTATCTTCTCCGGTGATGTATATCAAATGCAGGCGAGTGGTTCGGTAGGAACATATACATGGACTCCTTCTACAGGATTAAGTGCTACTAACATTTTAAATCCGACAGCAAATCCTACTGCTACAACAACCTATACTTTAAGAATTACAAATAGTCAGGGCTGCACCGGTACAGATGATATGGTATTGACGGTAGTTCCCTATTGTGTAAAACCAATGGAAGCATTTACACCGAATGGTGATGGCATTAACGATCTATGGCTTATCACCAATGGCAACTGTTTGGCAAAGGCAAAAGCTGAAGTGTTTAACCGTTATGGAGCTAAAGTATTTGAGTCTAACGACTACAAGAATAACTGGGATGGTACCTATAAAGGCAAACCGCTTCCGGATGGAACCTATTATTATGTAATCAACTATCAATTAATCAACGGGCGATATGTAACCTTAAAAGGAAATCTTACCATTCTTAGATAAGGCAAACATCAGGAATACTTGATTTAATTTTTGTTTTCATTATATGAGTAAATAAAATAAAAAAATTAAAAATGAAACGATATATAATTTTTGCTATATGTGTTATGCTGGCTTCAAATGCGTGGTCGCAACAACTTGCAACAGCTTCACTTTATGACCAATATGGATTTTTGCACAACCCCGCTACGGCTGGTAGCGACAAGCATGGAGTTATTGGAGCATCCTACAGAAGTATGTGGAGTGGAATAGATGGCTCACCACAAACAACACTTGTTTTTGGATCTGCTTATTTAGAAAAGATGAAATTAGGATTAGGTGGATACATTTATAATGATGTGACTGGCCCAACAAAGCGTACCGGCATACAAATGGCTTATGCTTATCATATTCCGATGGAAAATGATGCTACCTTTTCAATTGGTTTGGAGGCAAGGCTACAACAATATTCTATTGATAAAATAAAATTGCAGCAATCTTTGGGATCCGGAGACCCTGTATTAAATGGAGATTCAAAAAAATTTAAAGGTGATGCCGGTTTTGGTATTGCATACAATGGGAAAAACTTTAAAGCAGGCGCATCGGTGAGCCAATTGATACAATCAAAATTGAATTTTTACAAGGGGAATCTTACGCCAAATGAAGAGGCAAGACTTTACAGGCATTATTATCTGCATGGATCTTATAAATGGAATGTGGATGGCAACACTACCATCACACCCAATGTATTATTTATTTATTTGCCCAATGCCCCTATGGAGTTTCAAGGCGGTGCAAGGGTAGAGCATAAAGAACTATTCTGGTGGGGGCTTGCATTACGTGCAAGGCAAAGTTGGATGATTTCTGCAGGAGTACATATCCATAAGAAATTCACCATCGGTTATAGTTTTGATATTTACAGCACTCCATTAAGCGTGTATGACAATGGTTCAAATGCACACGAAATAATGCTGCGCTACGACTTTTTGAAATAATTCAAAAATTTCATTTGTTGAAAATCCACATCAATGCTTATATTGGTGTGGATTTTTTATTGCTTTTGTTAACGGAATGTATATCAATTTTATAACTGAAAACAATTCAGTAAATTCGTAAACTATGGATGTAATAGATGAAGTGCCTAAATATAACCTGAATGCTGAGGAAGAGAAAAAATTAATCCTTAGAGAATATCGGTCATTGCTCCGACTCTTAAAAGCAAAGCTAAAGCCGGGAGATAAAACACTTGTACGCACTGCTTTTGAAATGGCGGCTGAAGCGCATAAAACAATGCGACGAAAAAGTGGAGAACCTTATATACTTCATCCAATAGCAGTTGCAAAAATTTGTGTGGAAGAAATTGGATTGGGCGTTCGCTCTACTATTTGTTCGCTGCTGCATGATACTGTAGAAGATACAGATATTACATTAGATGATGTACAGAGAGAGTTCGGTCATGAAATTACAAAAATTGTAGATGGGCTTACTAAGATTTCTAATATTATTGACGTCAATGCATCACAGCAAGCCGAAAATTTCAAAAAGATATTACTTACACTTACAGATGATCCAAGAGTGATTTTGATAAAACTTGCCGACCGCTTACACAATATGCGCACGCTGGATAGTATGAAGCGGGAGAAGCAATTAAAAGTTTCGTCAGAAACAGTGTATGTGTATGCGCCGCTCGCCCACCGTATGGGATTGTACAATATCAAGACAGAAATGGAAGATTTGGCAATGAAGTATCTGGAGCCAAGTGTTTATAAAGACATTGCCCGAAAGCTTGCCGAAACCAAAAAAGAAAGGACAAAGTTTATTAATGATTTTATTAAACCCCTCAAAGATAAAATTGGCAAAGCCGGATTGGTAGCCGAAATATATGGCAGGCCCAAAAGCATTCACTCCATCTGGAACAAAATGAAAAAGAAAGGAGTGGAGTTTGAAGAAGTATATGACCTGTTTGCCATTCGGATTATTTTAGACTCACCTCCCGAAAAAGAAAAAGAAGATTGTTGGAAAGCGTATTCAATTATTTCAAATGAATATTCCCCTTCTACCAACAGACTTCGTGATTGGTTGAGTAATCCAAAGTCAAACGGATATGAAGCCTTGCATACTACTGTTATGAGTTCGCATGGAAAATGGGTAGAAGTTCAGATACGAACCAAACGGATGAATGAAATTGCTGAGAAAGGGCTGGCTGCGCATTGGAAATATAAAGAAGGCAATGCAGAAGAAAGCAGGTTTGATAAATGGCTGCAACAGATACGTGAAGTAATCACTTCTCAAAATACGGATAGTATAGATTTTCTGCAGGATTTTAAAACGAGTTTCTTGTCAGATGAGATTTATGTTTATACTCCGAAAGGTGATATAAAAATGTTGCCCGTTGGTTCTACAGCATTGGATTTTGCATTTTCTATTCACAGTGCGATAGGTGTAAAAACAATCGGTGCAAAACTCAATCATAAATTAGTGCCACTAAGTCAAAAACTCAGGAGTGGTGATCAGATTGAAATAATAACGAGTAACAAACAAAAGCCTTCAGAAGACTGGCTCAACTTTGTAGTGACTTCTAAAGCAAAGGGAAGAATACGTGATGCTTTGAAAGAAGAAAAACGATTGGTGGCAGATGAAGGGAAATATACATTGCAACGCAAATTAGAAGGTATGGGCGCTACAATGGCTCAAGGAAATATTGATGAATTGGTGCAATGGTTCAAACTTCCTTCTAATCTTGACTTGTTCTATCAAATTGCTGTAAAGAATATAGACCTGAGTGAGATATCTGACTTTAAAGTAGTGGGTGGAAAAATTGAAGCACCGAAACCTTTAAAGCCATTGCCGGAAAAACAAGAAATTATTCCACATCATCAACTGGCATCTAGAAAAGAAAATGAGTTAATAATTTTTGGTGAGAGCGGTGATAAAATTGTATATAATCTTGCCAACTGCTGTAAGCCAATTCCGGGAGATGACGTTTTTGGTTTTGTAACTACCGGAAAAGGTTTGACCATACATCGTACCAACTGTCCGAATGCTACAAAACTATTATCTAATTATGGACATCGAGTAGTAAAAACTAAGTGGGCTAAAAACAAAGAAATTTCATTTCTTACCGGTGTCAAAATCGTTGGTTTGGATGATGTAGGCGTGGTAAATAAAATAACTACACTTATTTCAGGCGAATTGAAAATGAATATTGCCGCTTTAACCATCGAAGCAAAAGATGGATTATTTACAGGAAATATTAAGTTATATGTGCATGATAAAGAAGAACTGGACGAGTTGGTAAATCGATTACAGGCATTGCCCGATGTAGAATCTGTAGAAAGATATGATACAGAAGAATCAGCAACATAGTATCTGCATCAGCCCAATTGGTTATCTAATATTTTTTCAATCGCTGATAGCTTTTCAGATATATTTTCTTGTTCCATACCGGCTGAAACAATTGCGTTTTGCTCAGTAGCATACCAGATAAGCACCATGCCAATATAATCTTGCATATCTTTTCCGGCGAACTGTGTTTTAAACTCGATTACTTTTTCATTGATGGCTTTCAAAGTTCTTCTTACTACTTCCTCATCCGAAGGGTCAATTTTGATACGGTAAGTACGGTCTCCAATAGTAGCTGAAATGGGGATTAAATTATTCATACAATGAAGCTTTAAAAATGATTAAGTTTATTCGCCCAATATAGTGATGCAGCGTTCAATTTCTTTGATCATGCCATTGATTCTTTTTTCAAATTCTTTTTTATCTGCACTGTTCATTTCGCCGTTGCTCAATTGTAGCACGTTTACTCTTTGTTTTAATTCTTCAATATTTTGCCGCTGCTGTTGTTGTTGCGAATTTGATTCGGATAAATCTTTTTTCAATTGTTGATTTTCTTTGAGCAATAAGGTATGCTGCTTCAGTAATTCCTGAAGCTTGTTCTGGATTCGTTTGAGTTGTTGCTCTATTTGACTCATTTTCTAATTTCTGCGTTCAATTCAGTTTCTAAAGAAGTTAATATTTTCTTCATCCAACCATCAATTTCTTTATCGGTCAATGTTTTTTCTTCATCTAAGAATGTGAAATTAATCGCTAAAGATTTTTTATCTGCACCTAATTTTTCACTTTCAAAAATATCAAAGAGATTTACTTCTTTAAGGGTTGCAAGTTTTATTTTTTGCAAAGTTTGCTGCACCTGCTCCCATTTTAAGTCTTTTGCAACAATCATAGCAAGATCGCGTTGTACAGCAGGATACTTTGGTAGTTCTGATACAGGTGTGTTTTGCTTTTTTGCAAGATTGATTAGTTCCATCCAATTCAATGTTGCATAAAATACAGATTGTTTAATGCCGAATTTTTCTGCGATAGTTTTCTTTACTTGCCCGGCAGCGGCAATGGTTATATTTTTTGTTTGTCCATTGGCAGCAGTTATTTTATGTTCAAAGTAGTTGTCCAATTTTGAATGGCTATTCTCTTCCGTTTGACTTATTTTAAGTCCCAAAGCCTTTACGGTACTTTCAATTGCTCCTTTCAATGTATAAATATCTGCAGCACTTGATTTTTGTTTCCAGCTATTTTCATGGTCATTTCCACTTATGACAATACACAACGCCTCTTTTTCTTCATATTTTCCCGTTCCCGAAGTGCTATACGTCTTTCCAAATTCAAATAATCGAAGATTATTATTTCTATGATTGAGATTGTGTGCCACCACTTCCATCGCTGTTTCAAACAATGAACCGCGTAAAATATTTAATTCAGCACTCAAACTATTTTTCATTGTTACCATTGACTTTTGCTCTTCTTCAGAGTAATAGGCGGCATTGGTAATAGAGTTGGTCATCATTTCATTGAAGCCCTGACCGGCTAAATAGTTGGCAACTTTTTCTTTCAATACTTCTTTTTCATAATGCTCTTCAATGGATGGAGTGATTGTGATGGTGTCAGGAATTTCTATATTATCTAATCCGTCTATGCGTACAATTTCTTCTACAATGTCTGCAGGCAGACTAATGTCCGGTTTATGAAAGGGTACCGCCACACGCAAGTCGTCAATACCTTCTTTGATTGTTTCAAAACCCAAACTCGTCAATATATCCTTCACTGTATCGGGATGATAATTTTTGCCACTCAGTTTTTTGATGTAGTGCCACTTTACGGCTACTTCATTTTTTTGTTTTGGATTTGGATAAACATCAACAATCTCTGATGCAATTTCTCCGCCACAGATTTCTTTAATCATCCAAGCTGCTCTTTTTAATACATTCACTGTAGCAGAAATATCTGTTCCTTTTTCAAATCGTGAAGCAGCATCCGTACGCAGATTATGGCGAAAAGAAGTTTTTCTCAATGTAATGCCATCAAAGCAAGCACTTTCCAAAAAGATAGCTTTTGTAGTATCCGTAACGCCACTGTGCAAGCCACCAAATACGCCGGCAATACACATTCCTTCTTTTTCATCGCAAATCATTAAATCATCTGCATTGAGTTTTCTTTCTTTTTCATCTAAGGTGATGAATGGAGTTCCTTCTGCTAAGTTTTTTACGATTACTTTTCTTCCGGCAATTTTATCCAAATCAAAAGCATGCAAAGGTTGCCCTGTTTCATGCTGAATAAAATTGGTGATGTCCACAATGTTATTAATAGGGCGAAGACCAATAGCTTTTAGTTTTTGTTGCAGCCATTTAGGCGATTCGGCAATCGTTACATTCGAAATGCTTACGCCTGAATAACGAGGGCAGGCTTGCAAGTTTTCTACTGTTACGGAAACAGGTAATGAGTTGTTATCAGCTTTAAATCCATTTTTAAAAGGGAGTTTCGCTTTTATATTTTCCTGTCCGGCAGGTAAATTCTTCTTGTCGTGTAAGGATAGCCATGCGCAAACATCTCTTGCCACTCCAAGATGACTCATTGCATCCATACGGTTGGGTGTCAATCCGATTTCGTAAATAATATCTGAGTATGGTTGAAAATATTCTGCAGCAGCAGTACCTATTGCAACATCATTCGGTAAAACTAAAATACCATCGTGTGATGTGCCCATACCGATTTCATCTTCAGCACAAATCATTCCTTGACTTTCTGAGCCACGGATTTTGCGTTGTGCCATTGTGATTGGCTCGCCTGTACTTGGGTAAATGGTAGCACCAACCGGAGCCACTACCACTTTTTGACCTGCGGCAACATTAGGAGCACCGCATACAATATTCAAAGGAGTGTCTGCGCCAATATTTACAGTAGTTAAAGTAAGTTTATCTGCATTAGGATGTTTCTCTGTAGTCAACACTTCACCTATAATCAATCCTTTCAATCCACCTTTTACCTCTTCAAATTGTTGCATATTTTCTACTTCTAATCCAATAGAAGTGAGGATACGAGAAAGTTTTTCCGATTCTAGAGTTACAGGTAGATATTCACTCAGCCATTTATAAGAAATAGTCATTCGGCAAAGATAAGCGAAGGAAGGATTGTGCGTTTAAATGCGATAGCAAACTGCATTTATATTCATTCCTGCACCTACCGATGCAAAAACAACTATATCACCGGTATTCAATGCATGTTGATCCCAAACGCCTTTCTTTACCATGTCAAAAAGAGTAGGTATAGTTGCTACGGAGCTATTGCCCAACTTATGAATGTTCATCGGCATAATATTTTCCCGAACATCACGAACGCCGTAGAGTTTGAAAAGTCGTTTAATCATTGCTTCATCCATTTTCTCATTGGCCTGATGGATAAAAATCTTTTTTACTTCTTGTATGGATACGCCTGCCTTATCCAAGCAATCTTTCATGGCAAGAGGTACGTTTTGTAATGCGTATTCATATATTTTTCGGCCTTGCATTTTAATGTATCTGATACGTGGGTCGCTGTGCGGAAAATTGCTCTTGCCCAAATAGAGGTAATATGCTTCGTCTATACAATGGCTTTGTACACTCCAAGATAAAATACCGCTTTCGGAGTTTTCTTTGTATTCCAAAACAGACGCTCCGGCACCATCGGAGAAGATCATACTATCGCGATCGTAAACATCCAAAACACGACTCAAAGCTTCTGCACCTATTACCAATATTTTTTTAGCAACACCTGCTTTAAAATAGGTATCGGCCTGAATTACGCCCTGCACCCATCCAGGACAGCCGAATAAAATATCGTATGCCACACAATTTGGATTCTTGATACCCAATCCATGTTTTACTCTGGATGCCAATGCTGGCAACACATCCGTTTGGATAGTATGCTTTACTACATTACCAAAATTATGCGCCATGATTATCTGATCTAATTCTTCAGGATTGATACCGCTTTCTTCTATTGCTTTTTGTGCAGCAATAATTGCCATGTCAGATGTATTCATGGTTTCGCAGGCATATCGGCGCTCTTCAATACCGGTTATTTCTTGAAACTTAGATACAACCTCATCGGGTGATGTAATAATTGGTCGGTTATCTTCTCCATAAAAATTATGTACAGTAAAATCACGATTGGTTTTTGCAATTTCCGGAATGTAGCATCCGGTACCTGTGATCACAGTTCTTCCATTCATCATATTATTCTTTTTAAACAAGAAGGATAAGGCAGGAAATTTGAGTAAAGGTAGTTATAAGAACGGCTAACGCATGTTTGGATTGAATAATTAAATTGATGAAAACTACATTTATGTATTTTTAAAAAATTAACTGACTAATATAAATTTTGAAGACAGTCGTTACACTTGCTGCTGTAAACTCCTTATTTTTACCATACAAAATCAACTACTATGGCATACGGACTTTTAAAAGGTAAAAGAGGTATTATTTCAGGTGCTTTAGACGCTAATTCCATAGCATGGAAAGTAGCCGAGAAGGCTTATGAAGAAGGTGCTTCTATTGTTTTAACCAATGCACCCATCGCAATGCGTATGGGTGAAATCAATAAACTGGCTGAAAAAACAAAATCAGAAATTATACCGGCAGATGCGACCAGCATCGAAGACCTGACAAACTTATTCACCAAATCTCAAGAAGTGCTTGGTGGTAAGATTGATTTCGTTTTACATTCCATTGGAATGAGTGTAAACATTAGAAAGAAAATCCCTTATACAGAATCCAACTACGATTATTTTATGAAGGGCATTGATGTATCTGCAATGTCATTACATAAAATGCTGGCAGTGGCCAAAAAATTAGATGCCATCAACGAGTGGGGTAGTGTTGTGGCACTCACCTATATGGCAGCACAACGTACTTATCCTTTCTATACAGACATGGCAGATATTAAAGCAATGCTGGAATCTATTGCTCGCAGTTTTGGCTATCATTATGGTGTAGAGAAAAAAGTAAGGATTAACACCGTGTCTCAATCACCCACAAAGACAACTGCCGGAACAGGCATCAAAGGCTTTGGTGATTTCTTTGATTATGCGGATGCAATTGCACCGCTTGGTAATGCTTCTGCCGAAGATTGTGCCAACTATTGCATTACATTGTTTTCAGACCTGACCCGAATGGTTACGATGCAAAATCTATTTCATGATGGCGGATACTCTACCACCGGAGTAAGTAATGTAATTATGGAAAAATTTGGGTTGGGAGAATAGAGTTGAATTGAGTTTTTAAAAACCTTCTGATAAACTGAAACTAAAAAATAAGCCCCCAAACTTGGGGGCTATATTTTTTCCATAAATTAAAAAGAGTCGAAATTAATATTCGTCTTCGTTAAACAAGAAGTCATCTTGTGTAGGATAGTCGGGCCAGATATCCTCAATGGTTTCGTACATATCTCCTTCGTCCTCCAATTCCTGAAGATTCTCCACAACTTCAATCGGTGCACCACTGCGGATTGAATAATCAATCAATTCATCTTTTGTAGCCGGCCAAGGTGCGTCTTCCAGGTACGATGCTAATTCAAGTGTCCAAAACATCTAATCAATTTTTTAAGTTAAGAACAAGGTTTTGCTTCTTTAGGTTACTCCTAAATTTTCGCAAAAGTAGTAGTATTACAGAATCTTCCAAATGTAAGTTTTGAAATGGGGGAAACGGTTAATAATCAATGCTTAACGGGCATAAATTGTTTGACTTTAATATATATTTTCTCTTTTTGGTTATAAATCTACCATTAAAATTCATCAATGCCGTTCAGATGATAAATCATATTTTCGGGCATCAATATTTGAATTTTGTTACTATGCTTTCAGGGAAAGAAATTTTTAAATCTTACGGATCTGTTGAAGTATTAAAAGGAGTGTCATTAGAAATAAACCGTGGCGACATTGTATCTATAATTGGGCCATCGGGTTCAGGAAAAAGTACTTTGCTACATATTCTTGGCACATTGGATAAGGCTGATAAAGGCGAAGTGTGGATGGATGGTACTTGTATCAGTTCACTTCGTGGAAACAAAATGGCTTCATTTAGAAATAAACATATTGGTTTTGTATTTCAATTTCATCATCTCTTGCCTGAGTTTACGGCGTTGGAGAATGTGTGCATTCCCGGATGGCTGGCCAAACGGAAAAAGATTGAAGTAAAAGAAGAAGCCAAAAAAATTTTAGACTTACTCGGGCTCAGTCACAGATTAGAAAATAAGCCCAATCAACTTTCGGGAGGCGAACAACAAAGAGTAGCCGTTGCCCGTGCATTAATCAATAAGCCTGATATTGTATTTGCAGATGAGCCAACCGGAAATTTAGATACTGCCAATGCAAATGAACTGCATCAATTGTTTTTTGATTTAAGAAAACAATTCAATCAAACATTTTTGATTGTTACACACAATGAGGAGTTAGCTACATTGAGTGATCGTATATTGCACATGAAGGATGGAAAAATAGTTTAGTTACACTCTTGCCCTCCAAGGAATTTCTTCCACTTTCAATTCGTGCGTAGTGTATCGACTCAGCATAAAAAGATAATCACTCAGCCTATTTAGATATTTTATAATTAAATCGGGAACTTCTTCGCCATCATTTTGAAGTCGCACACAGCATCGCTCTGCCCTGCGGCATACACAACGTGCCACGTGCAAATGTGATGCAGCAATATGCCCTCCGGGAAGAATGAAAGATTTCATCTGAGGTAATTCTTTATCCATTTTATCCATTTCTTGCTCAAGTAATGTGATGTCTTCTTCATGCAAGTCAGGAATCTTCATAATGATTTCTTTATGCGGATCACAGGCAAGTGCCGAACCAATAGTGAAAAGCCTGTCTTGTATTTCTTGAAGAATATTATTGATTGCTAATGGTTTTAAATGGTCAAGACAAAGTCCTATGTATGAATTAAGTTCATCTACTGTGCCATACGTTTCAAGTCGATCACTTCCTTTGCTTACTTTGGTTCCGCCAATTAATGAAGTGGTTCCTTTATCACCTGTTTTTGTATAAATTTTTAAAGACATAATAAATATTTTTAGTGAACAGAAGCGGTTGTATTTATTTTATCACTTTCAATTACTCCATCTCTTAATCTTACTATACGTTTAGAATAATTCGCAATATCTTCTTCGTGTGTTACAATGACAATGGTATTTCCTTTTGAATGTATATCATTGAAAATGCTCATTATTTCATACGAAGTTTTGGTGTCTAAATTTCCGGTTGGTTCATCGGCCAAAATGAGTGATGGATTATTGACCAATGCTCTTGCTATTGCTACACGCTGGCATTGACCACCGGAAAGCTCATTTGGTTTGTGATGACTTCTATCTGTTAGATTTACCATTTCCAATGCATGCGCGGCTTTTTCGATTCTCAGTTTTTTACCCATACCGGCATATACAAGTGGCAGCGCCACGTTTTCCAATGCTGTTAATCTAGGTAATAAATTAAACTGTTGAAACACAAATCCTATTTCTTGATTTCTTACTTCAGCAAGTGCATTATCTTCCATTTTGCTTACATCTTGTCCGTTCAGCACATAGCGGCCACCGGTAGGAGAGTCGAGGCAGCCTATAATATTCATCAATGTGCTTTTACCGGAGCCTGAGGGTCCCATCAATGCTACGTATTCATTTTTAGTAATATCTAAGGAAATGCCTTTTAAAACAGGCAGCTCATTTTTACCAATAAAATAGCTCTTGCGAATTTCTTCCAGATGTATAATGTTGTCCGCCATTTTACTTCTTTATCACTTTGGGTACTTTAAAAAAGCGGTTATCATGTAGCGGTGCATTTTTTAATGCTTCTTCTCGGGAAATAGAACCTTTAATTGCATCTTCACGAAGTACATTTATTTCACTACTCAGATGTAGCAAAGGTGCAACGCCATCAAGATTTAATTCGTTCAATTTTTCAACAAACGAAATCATTCTTTGCAGATCGTTTTTTATCTCTTGCTTTTCATTGCCATTAAAATTTAATTTGGAAAGATTGGCCAATTTGTCAATCATTACATCATTTACTTCCATTGTTCAAAGATACGATTTAATGAAATGGCAGGAGGGAGATTGGTGGAAGGATGAATGGAAAAGTAAAGATAAAAATGATAAGCTATGCCACTTGAATTCTTGTGAGAAAATTATCATATACGAAGCCTAAGTATTTTCCGAATATTCGGGACTACTTTAAACCATCATTAAACCATCTTAAACCATCATTAACCATTTTCCCCGACTTCAACAATTTCGCTCCATGCATCTGCCATATCATTATTATCTTCGCTGCGATGGAAATTAAGAATGAAATACAGAGCAACAGCAAAAAAATTGTAATGAGTGGCATTCGGCCAACGGGTTATTTGCATTTGGGAAATTATTTTGGTGCAGTACGCAATTATGTACGTATGCAGGATGAATTTGAATGTTATTTTATGGTAGCCGATTTACATTCATTGACAACACACCCTGATACCAAAGAACTGAAACTGAATGTACACAGAGTGCTTTCAGAAAATATTGCCTGTGGATTAGACCCTGATAAAGTAGCATTGTATTGCCAAAGTCATATTTATGAAACAGCTGAATTGTACTTGTATCTGAATATGCTGGCTTACAAAGGTGAATTGGAAAAAACGGTAACTTTTAAAGATAAAGCACGTCAGCATCCCGATAATATCAATGCAGGATTGCTTACCTATCCTGTATTGCAGGCAGCAGATATAATTCTGCACCGAGCAAAATATGTTCCGGTAGGAAAAGATCAAGAGCAGCATTTGGAAATGGCAAGAAATTTTGTCAATCGTTTTAATCATCGTTATGGCGATGTATTTCCAGAACCAATTGCATTTAATTTTGGAGATGATTTGGTAAAAGTGCCAAGTTTAGATGGAGCAGGCAAGATGAGTAAAAGTGAAAATCAATACGCTACTCTATATTTATCGGATGATGATGAGTTGATTCGCAAAAAAGTGATGAAGGCAAAAACAGATAGTGGCCCGACTGAGCCCAATACTCCAATGCCTGATTATATTGAAAATATTTTCTTACTGATGAAGTTGGTCAGCGCTGAAGATGTAGTTGCCAAATATCAAGGCGATTACAATAATTGCATCATTCGCTATGGCGATATGAAAAAGCAACTCGCTGAGGATATGGTGAAATTTATCACGCCTATTCGTGAGCAGGCAGACTCCATCCGCAACGATGAAAAATATTTAAAAGAAATAATGGAAAAAGGTGCTGCAAAAGCTCGGAAAAGCGCTAAAGCCACAATAGAATTGGTAAGAGATGCTATGGGGTTGAATTATTATTAAATTTATTTTCGTTTACAAGTCCCAATTTCCTAAAAAGACCTTACTTTGAAGCGTTTCTGATTGTTGGAAACAGTTTTAACTATTTGAGAATTTTATCCATTATGGCAAAAGCAGCAAAAGCAAAACCAAAACACATCGCAGTGGCCGGAAATATCGGTGCCGGCAAAACTACACTTACTGAAATGTTGAGTAAACATTACAAGTGGATACCTAATTTCGAAGATGTGGATCACAATCCCTACCTCAACGATTTTTATGAAGATATGAACCGTTGGAGCTTCAATCTGCAAATTTATTTTTTAAATAGTCGTGTACGCCAATTGGTGGAAATTCAGAAGGGAACTGAAACCGTAATTCAGGATAGAACCATTTATGAAGATGCCAACATCTTTGCACCCAATCTGCATGAGATGGGCCTGATGACCAAACGTGATTTTGATAATTATTTTAATTTCTTTCAAACACTGAAGATGCTGGTGCAGCCGCCTGATTTATTAATTTATCTCAATGCATCAGTTCCTACTTTGGTGGGTAATATTCAGAAGCGAGGAAGGGAGTATGAAGAAAACATTCGCTTAGATTATCTGAAAAAACTCAATGATTATTATTCCAAATGGATTGGCGAATACAAAGAAGGTAAGCTACTGATTATTGACGTGGACAAAAACCGTTTCCCTGAAAAGGAAGAAGACTTCGGCGACATCATCCGCAAAGTAGATGCAGAGTTATATGGACTGTTCTAACTAATTTTCTTACTACATTATCACTTTACTTCTTTAATCACTCCATCCTGCTTTTTGATAAAGTAGAGCTTTTTATTTTCAAGATAATCAGGCATTGCTGAACGGCTATTGTAAATAGGCCGAATATCATAATCAATAAACAATTGATACTTTTTATCTGCCAAATGAGAAGAAATGTCTTTTCCAAATTCATTGAGCAGCTGAACAAATTTCCATCCGGCATCATAACCTCTGAACACCATATCCGTAGGTCGTGCATACATCTGGTCATTGAAATAATTAATGATGCTCTGACTGGTTGCGTCTGTTTTTGGATTATAGAATGGCGTACCATACATTATTTCTATTCCTTTGTAATCCGACTTAGAGAAATCGGTAATATTATCCCAAGTCGGCATACCCATTACAGATACCGGAAATTTCTTTTTTAAGCTTGCCAATTGTTTTACTAATCGTTTTCCAAAATTTTCATCCAAGCTGCCACTCACACATAAAGTGTTTACAGCAGTATCTAAATGAGCTGCAAGCTGTGCTACTGAGAAACTGTCTGATAACTCTACATATTTTAATTTTAATGCAGTAGAAGCAGCTCCTTTTCCATAATCCTCAAAATACCCTTTAATGCGGTCTTCCAATTGACCTTTTTTGCGAAAGACTATGATTTTATTTTGAGAATAATATTTCTGCATAAACTGATATATGCCTTCGCACTGTGTACGAAGTGTAGAGTTGAGCATTACATAAAACGGATTGCCGCTTACCCCACCATCATTGGGCATATTTACATTTATTACCGGAATGTTTTTTCTTAAACCATAATCGGCGTATTGTCTTATTTCTGCCGCAGTGCAATGAACTAAAATGAGTTCTGTGCTGTCCATTTCCGGCCGATTCAATTGTGCCGCTACAGTTTCGGTGGATGAACGATTATCATAAACAAAAACGTCTAATGAAATTTTGGCAATACTGAGTGAGTCTAATGCTCTTTGTACGCCTTCGTAAAACTCGAGACCGGGATTGATAAATTTAGGAAAAGTATAAGTAGCGTATCGATAACTGCTATCACCGATATAGGCTGAGTCCAAATATAATGGAGCGAATACTGCTACACGATGTCTTGCAGTTGCTTGAGCAGAAATCTTTGAAGCGCAAAACATTGTTGCAATGAAGATCAAAAGAATACTATTTATTTTCAAATGTTTCATGTTTTAAATTAGGGCGTAAGGTAAAGGGTTTAGAGTTTAGGCTAATAAAGAACTTATTTTATTCTCAAATTTTGGTTGTTGAAATCATCTACAATTCGCAAACAAAAATCTGCAATTATCAGTCCACCATTCACAATTTAAAATCAGTATTCATATTCTTTACTATTCCCATTCAATCGTTGCGGGCGGCTTACTGCTTATATCATACACCACTCTGTTGATGCCGCGAACATTGTTGATGATACTGTTGGAAATATCTGCCAGAAAATCATAAGGCAGATGCGCCCAATCAGCCGTCATCCCATCTACACTGGTAACTGCACGTAAGGCTATGGTATATTCATAAGTTCGTTCATCACCCATCACACCCACGCTTTTTACAGGTAATAAGATAGCTCCTGCCTGCCAAACCGTTGCATACAATCCGGTATCTTTCAAATGTTGAATATAGATGTAATCTGCTTCTTGACACAAGTGAACTTTTTCCGGTGTTATCTCGCCTAAAATACGAATGGCAAGCCCCGGGCCGGGAAATGGGTGGCGGTCAATCATCTCTGCAGGAATCCCTAATTCTCTTCCTACTTTTCTTACTTCATCTTTGAATAAATTTCGCAATGGCTCCACTAGTTCCAGATGTAAGTGCTCCGGTAGCCCTCCTACATTGTGATGTGATTTGATAGTGACAGAAGGCCCATGTACTGAAACGCTTTCTATCACATCGGGGTAAATAGTGCCTTGCCCCAATAGTTCTACACCTTCTATCTTTTTTGCTTCTTCCTGAAAAATATCAATGAACAGGCTGCCAATAATTTTTCTTTTTGTTTCAGGATCTGATTTTCCGGAGAGCTGTGTATAAAACCTTTCTTTGGCGTCAATGCCTTTTATGTTTAGCCCAAGTTTATTATAAATACTCAGCACCGATTGGAATTCATTTTTGCGCAGCACACCATTGTCCACAAAAATGCCATAAAGGTTGTCACCGATTGCTTGATGAATCAATGTAGCGGCTACTGTAGAATCCACACCGCCACTTAATGCCATGATCACTTTGCGGTTGCCGATTTGTTGTTTAAGAGCTGCAACAGTATCGGTAATAAAATGTGCAGGGGTCCAATCTTGCGAGCAACCACAAATATTTTTTAAAAAATTAAACAGAATAGTTTTTCCTTCTTTGGAGTGATAGACTTCCGGGTGAAACTGCACTCCGTACAATGGATGAATATATTCTATTGATTCATTCATTTTAAACGCTGCAACAGGAATACTATCTGTATCTGCAAGCAGTTCAAAACCTTTGGGCAGTTCTTTTATCGTATCGCTGTGGCTCATCCACACCTGACTTTCGGTAGATACATCTTTCAGTAAAACATCATCTTTTTTGCGTTGCAAAATCGCTCGGCCATATTCTCTTTTATTGCTTTTTGCAACGAGGCCACCAAAGCGTTTGGCTGTAAGTTGTGCGCCGTAGCAAATACCGAGTACCGGCACATTTTGAATAAACTCTTGTACATTAACATCCGGCGCATTTTCCTCGTTTACGGAGCAAGGCGATCCGGAGAGAATGATGCCTTTCAGTCCGGGTTCAAAAACCACTTCTTTGTGAAAAGGAATTATTTCGCAATATACATTGGCTTCTCTAACTGCACGAGCTATTAACTGTGTGTATTGGGAGCCAAAATCAAAGATGAGAATTTTTTCTGTCATTAGAGTGCGAAGATAAAGAATGAAGGAGAACAAGTGCTATGGAGAAAGGAAGAAGGTGTGTGGAAATGACAAAATATAAAGGTGACTTTTTCAGATCAGAAATTTTTAGAGATAAGGTTGAAAATAGGTAAATGTTGTTTGAACATAGTTGAATATTATTTAAGGCGTTCGTCACTTAGTGTTTTAAATTTTTTATCTCTTGTATAAAAAAAAAGTCCGCCTCTTGCGAGACAGACTTTTAAAGCGTCGTTTATAAAAATTAATTAATAATCATTGTTATATCCGCCACCATCGTTTCCACGATAGCCACCACCTTTTTTGTAGCCGCCACCGCCGCCACCTCTGTGACCGCCGCCGCCGCCAAAGCTTCTTTTCTTGAAACCGCCGCCGCCGCTTCTTTCGCCTTCCGGTTTAGGACGACTTTCGTTTACTACGATGCTACGGCCGTCAACTTCAGTGCCGTTCAAAGCTGCGATAGCAGCCTGAGCTTGTTCATCATTTGGCATTTCAACAAAACCGAAGCCTTTGCTACGGCCAGTGAATTTGTCGTTAACGATTTTTGCTGATGTTACTTCACCATGTGAAGCAAAAAGGTTTTGCAAGTCCTGATCTTTCAGGTTCCAGCTGAGATTTCCTGCGTAAATGTTCATTTTTTTGAAATGTTTTAAAAAATAAAAAGTGCCAACAGTAAACAGTAACCAATGAACATTCTATGGTTTTCCAAACGTTCAGGACTTGTGAAACTGAAAGAACACAAAATCGTAGCAAAATAAAGTCTTTTTTTATTAGTTTCTAACATTTTTTTCATAATCTGAATAAAAAAAGATAACTCATTGATTTTAAATTTATAATAAACAAAAAAAACAGGCTCATTTCGTAAAGAAGGAGCCTGTTTTCAAAATTATTGAATATTCTTATTCTGCTACTACCTCAAAATCTACTTCAGTATTGTGGCCATTACCGAAGTCAATATTCGCTTTATAAGTTCCCAATTCTTTCACTTCATCAACGATAGATATTTTGCGACGATCGATATCGTATCCTTTTTGTTCGCGAATAGCACGGCTGATTTGTAAAGAGGTAACGCTGCCAAATATTTTTCCGCTGGTTCCTGTTTTAGCACCAATTTTAAGCGGAGCTTCTTTCAGTTTAGCAATTACACTATTGATTTCTGCCAGCATTTTTTCTTCTTTCTTACGCACCTGTTTCATTCTTTCTTCTAACTGTGCCTTATTGCTGGGATTATTTTCTACAGCAAGATGGCGAGGTAGCAAAAAGTTGCGTGCATAACCATTTTTTACTTTCACTACTTCGTTTGTAGCGCCAAGATGATCTACATCCTGTATTAAGATTACTTCCATTTTATTTCTATTTGTCACCTTCCGCTTCCCAGCTTTGCAGCTGTCTCTGTATTTGACAGATTAGGGAGGGTGTGATTAAAGAATACTATTTTAAAAGATCGGTTACATAAGGCAATAAAGCCATCTGACGTGCTTTCTTAATAGCATCAGATACTTTACGCTGATATTTCAAACTGTTTCCGCTAAGACGGCGAGGCAATAATTTACCTTGCTCATTCAAAAACTTTTTCAAAAATTCAACATCTTTATAATCGATGTAACGGATGCCATATTTTTTAAAACGGCAGAATTTTTTTGCACGATTATCGCTTTTTATAGCGGTAAGGTACTTGATTTCATTTTTTGCCATGACGATTAAGCCTCCACTGATTTTTCGGTTTCTTTATTTTTTACACCACTTCTTTTTTTCGCATTGTACTGGACGGCGTATTTATCCAGTTTAGTGCACAGAGAACGAAGGATAGACTCATCACGAAGCATCTGTGTCGTCAATTTTTCATTGAAATCAGAAGCAGCAGTGTACTCCAGTACCCAGTACAATCCTGTTGTCTTTTTTTGAATAGGATAAGCGAGAGACTTAAGTCCCCAAGGGTTTTCAGCTACTACAGAGCCACCTGCATCAGTCACCAATTTGGTGTACTTTTTTTGTGCAGATTTGAACTCATCTTCACTGAGGATTGGTGTAAAAATCACCATCAGTTCGTAATTGTTCATTTTACGTTGTTTTTATCCCGATGCTAAACAGCATTCGGAAATGGTTAAAAAAAATTGTGTTCCCATTGGACATTTTCAGCTTGCACCGAAAAAGAATTCTGCTACCGGCAAAATTTGGGGCTGCAAAGATAGGATTTTGAGCGTAATTATTAAACTGTAATACTATAAATAATTTGGTATGAAATTATTTCACAAAAAAATAATAATTAATTGATATTCAGTTCTTTATATTAAAACGCCTTTTTTTCAGGTTTCACTTCTTTTAAAAATAAAAGGTAAGTAGGGAAGTGGTCGCTGTAGCCACCGCGGTAAGTGTTTCCATCCCATGTACGCATCGGATAGCCTTTGTATTTGCCTTTATTCTCCACCATAAATTCTTTATTGAATATATGTTGCTGATAAAAGAAGAACCCATTCTGAAATTTATTCAACCATGGATAGGAAATAATAATCTGATCAAAAAGTCCCCATGCATCCTGATAAGCAAGTGTTCCCAATCCTTTTTTATACATATCAACCCATGGATTATATAGTCCACCCGGGCCTACATTATTGATTTTAGATTTTGCATTAAGCACATCTGCTACACTCTCACTTACAGGGTCATCATTCAAGTCGCCCATTAAAATGATTTTGGCATTAGGATCAATCTTTTGAATGGAGTCTATATGGTTTTTACAAACCTGTGCTGCTGCATTTCTTGCAGGCTGGCTACGCTTTTCGCCACCCGAGCGGCTGGGCCAGTGGTTCACATACAAGTAAATCGTTTCGCCATCTAATTTACCTTTTACCCATAATACATCTCTGGTAAAATAAGCATCTTTTGTACCGCCCGGAAGTTGTACAAACAACTTGTCGCTTGCTTCTACCGTAAAGTATTTGGGGTTATACAACAAGCCCACATCCACACCTCTTATATCTTTAGAATCGTAGTGCACAAACTTGTAATTTCTCTTTGCCAACAAAGGACTTTTTACTAAGTCTGTTAATACAGTATCATTTTCAATCTCAGCTACGCCTAAAATAGCGGGGCCATCAGGATTTTTATCTGTGCCAATTTGTGATATTACTGTTGCCAATTTATTGACTTTGTCAAAATAAACTGCAGTATTATAATTTCTCACACCTTGGGGCAAAAACTCCTCGTCATTCACAATGGGGTTGTTCACCGTATCATAAAAGTTCTCAAGATTGTAAAAACCTATGATGGCTGTCTTATATTGCTTCACCTGACCGATTACCGAAGTACCTAAAAGAGCAAAAAAGGCAAAAATGATGTATTTTTTCATATACAGATTTTAAGGGGAATGCAAACTTAAGGAAAGATTTGACGCTTTTATATCCTAAAAAGATGCCAGCCTCAAAATATGACTAACAGATGTTTAACTTTTTGTTTGCTTACCATAGTAATTTAGTAATTTTGCCGCCTTGTTTAAAAAATATATGTTATGTTAAAAATCAGATTATTACTGCTCTTTTTGTGTGTCGGGCTTTTTGCATCAGCACAGGTGGACACTACTGCTAAAAGAGACACTGCTATTATTCAGGATATTAAAGAAAGTATGCTGGAAAATATACCTACCGTTTCTCTGGACGATAATGATTTGGGTGATGGAGGAAGTCAAAATGTTTCTTCGCTCCTTAGTGCCGGAAGAGACCCATTTTATTCGGCTGCATCTTTTAACTTCAGTGCAGTACGGTTTAAAATTCGTGGATATGACAATGATCTGTTCAGCACATATATGAATGGCGCACCCATGGACAATTTGGACAATGGATTTACTCCTTTCGGATTGTGGGGTGGATTAAATGACGTAATGCGTAACAAAGATGTTTCCTGGGGATTGCGCAACAATACTTTTACTTATGGCGATATAGGTGTCAACACAAATATTGACAGTCGTGCCAGCAAACAAAGAGCACAGACCAGTTTCAGTTATGCCGCATCAAACAGAAGTTATGATAATCGTATTATGATTACACATTCTACGGGTATCAGCAAAAAAGGTTGGGCATTCACTGTAAGTGGTAGCCGCCGTTGGTCTGATGAAGGATATGTACCCGGTACTTTCTATAATGGATGGGGTTATTTTGTAGGGGTAGATAAAAGAATCAAACAAAACCAATTACTGTCATTGGTAGTATTTGGCGCACCTACCGAAAATGGCCGTCAGGGTGCAGCAGTGCAAGAGATGATTGACTTAGCGGGTACTAATTATTATAATCCAAACTGGGGTTATCAAAGTGGTAAGAAAAGAAATGCAAGCGTCGGCAGAACAAATCAGCCGGTAGCAATTCTTACACATGAATATCGTATCAACAATAAAACATCAGTAACAACAGCTGCTACATATTCAATAGGCGATAGAAGTGTAACAGCATTAGATTGGTACAATGCTGCCGATCCAAGGCCTGATTATTATCGCTACTTACCCAGCTATACTTCTACATGGGCAAGCACTACAGATGCAACACAAGGGCAAATGCTTTACGATTTGATGAAATCAGACATCAACTATCGTCAAATTAATTGGCAAAGATTGTATGATGTAAACAGATCCAGCGTTGCTACCATTAATAATGCAAATGGTATTGCCGGAAATAATGTAACCGGTCATCTTTCAAGATATATTATAGAAAACAGAATCGTAAATACCCAACGTTTCAATGTTAATTCTGTAATCAATACAAAATTTGGCAATCACGTTGACTTCACCGGTGGTGCATCTTATCAAATGCAAAGAAATCATTACTACAAAAAAGTAGATGACTTATTGGGTGGTGATTTTTATGTGAACTTAAATCAGTTTGCTGAAAGAGATTTTCCGGTAAACAACGTAGCAAATCAATATGACATGGATCATCCAAGCCGCTTACTTGCCGTAGGTGATAAATTTGGATACGATTATAATATCAATATCTCTAAAGCTGCAGCTTGGGCTCAGGGTGCATTTAAGTTCAACAAAGTTGATTTCTTTTTAGCAGGAACAATTTCTCAAACAAAATTTTACAGAGAAGGTAATGTGCGCAATGGTTTATTTCCAACCAACTCATTGGGTAAAGGTGTTGTAAATGACTTTTTGAACTATGCAGGAAAAGCAGGTGTTACCTATAAAATCAATGGAAGAAATTATATTTATGCAAATGGATCTTATCAAACGAGAGCACCATATTTTGAAAATGTTTATATCTCTCCACGCACCAGAAACGATCAGCAGGATAATGTAACAAGTGAAACCATTCAAACAGCAGAAGCAGGTTATATTATGAATGCGCCAAAACTGAAAATAAGATTAGGTGGTTTCTATACAAGATTTTTAGATGGTATGGACGTGATGACATTCTATCATGATGCATACCAAAACTTAGTAAACTATGCAATCAACGGTATAAATAAATTGCAATTCGGTGGCGAGTTTGGTGTAGAAGCAAGAGTAACTTCTACGATTACAATTAATGCAGCAGCAGCAGTGGGCCGTTATTATTATGACAGTAAACAAAATGCAACCATCACTGTTGATAACAGTTCTTCTATATTGGGTAAAGAAATTATTTATGCTCAAAACTTCAGAGTGCCTTCTACGCCAATGGAAGCATACAGCCTTGGTGCCAGCTATCGCTCACCAAAATTTTGGTTTGTATCATTGACCGGAAATTATTTTGATCAATCTTATTTAAGTTTCAACCCATTGCGCAGAACATGGAGTGCATTGCAATATTCAGCTCCGGGTAGTGCGGCTTACAATAAAATTTTTGATCAAACTAAGTTTGATGCAAATTATACCGTTGACTTCTTTGGAGGTTATTCTTGGAAGCTGCCTAAATATTGGAACATCAATAAGAAATCCACTTACTTAGTATTTAATGTGGGTGTCAATAATCTTTTAAATAATACAGGCATCATCACCGGCGGATTTGAACAATTGCGTTATGATGCACAAGCAGCATCTACAGACCCTGTAAAAGTTGATAAGTTTCCGGCAAAGTATTATTATGCTTATGGCTTGAACTATTTTGCCAGTGTAACAATCAGATTCTAACACTATTCTTCAGTCAGTGAAAAAAATATTATTATGAAGCGTTATCAAATAAAAAATCTTACTAAATCATTATTGCTTCCTGCACTAATGGTAATATCAATTGCAAGCTGCAATAAGCAACCTATTGGCCCAACAGGCCCCGACCCACTTGGCCCGGGCGATTATTTAACCATTGCTGCATTCAGAGCAATGTATCCGGGTAGCGGAGATTATACGATTCCCAATGGAACAAAGAAGGTGAGAGGAGTAGTGATATCCAACAGTGCAAATGAAGCAGCAGGAAATTATAGACTGCAAGATGAAAGTGGCTCGGGTTTATATCTCTACTCTGTAGTTGGCTCACCCATTTATCCTCAGGGTAGTGTGTTGGAAATAAAAGCATCAGGCGGTGGATTATTCACTTTATTCAATGGAGACCTTGAATTAAAGAGTGTACCACAAACAAATGTGGTGCAGATTGGCGGTTCTATAAATATAACACCACGAGTAGCAACTTGTGCCGACATTATTACCAATAAAAATGCATGGGCATCTACTTTAGTGAAAATTAATAATGTGACAAGCATTGTATTGGCATCATCAAATGCAACCGGTAAAAACTACAGTGTCACAGATGCTACGGGAACCTTAGTAATGTTTGTGCGTGATGCTTCGGGCATTACTGTAAATACTGCCGGAACTTCTGTAACCGGTTATATTTCTATTTACAACACAACGACTCAAATAGGTATTCGTACTGCAAGTGATATTCAATAATAATTAATAAGAAACTCGAAATATAAAATTATGCAAACAAATAAGAAAAGCAGTTTAGTAAGTTTTGCCGCAGTTATAATAGCAGCGAGCTTATTTATAGTGTCTTGTCAGAAAAAATATGCTGATCCTCCACCAATGGGCAATCCGGATGTGGTAGCCAATATCAGCATCAAAGATGTGAAAGCTCGATATACTTCCGGACAGGCAGTGCAAATTACCGATGATGCCATCATAGAAGGCGTTGTAGGTTGTGATGATAGAAGTGGAAACTACTATCAACAAATCGCTATTCAAGATTCTACCGGTGGTGTGCTGCTGAGATTAGGAAGTTCTAATCTGTACAATGATTATCCTGTAGGCCGTAAATTATATGTAAAATTAAAAGGTCTATATCTTGGCCAGTACAATGGTACTTTACAATTTGGCGGTGGTCTTGATTCAGGCTACTTAGTACAAGGCGGTGTAACACTGCTTGCCAAAAACTTGATAGATCAACACGTAATAAAAGGAGCGGTAAATCAACCATTAGTTCCTAAGGTAGTAACGGCTTCTATGCTGACTACTAATTTACAAAACCCATATATCAGCACCTTAGTAAAATTAGTAGGCTACGAATTTAGCGGTGCCGATAGAAATAAAAACTATGCAGATGATGCGGCTGCAGGAAACAGAATAATACAAGACTGCTCTGCACTGGCAGCGAATAAATTAACATTGCGTACCAGCAACTATTGCAACTTTGCTACCATTCCGGTAGCACAAGGCAATGGTGAAATAATTGGTTTGTATTCTTATTTCAGTTCTACAAAACAATTTACAATAAGAGATACTACTGATGTGCGATTTACCAATCCTCGTTGCCCTACCGCAACCGGTGATGGTGCTATAACTTTGGGAAGTACTTCGCCATTTATTATGAACTTTGACAATATTGGCACAGCCGGAATACCAACCGGTGTTTATGTAAAACAAGATGCAAATGCTTCTTATATTGGCAATGAAGGAACTGTGTATTTGAATAATTTTAATACGCCTACATCTTGGAATCAAACAAGCCTTGGATTTAAAAACTACGCTTCTGCTACAGGATTAAGCTCAACTGCAACAAGCACTCAACAAAATGCTTCAACAAACAGAGCTTTGGGTGCAAGACCAACAGGAACTGCCGGCGATCCGGGTACTGCCTTCGTTTTTCAATTGGCCAATACTACAGGGAAAACCAACTTACAGTTAGATTTTCTTTTACAATCTTTAGACCCTACAACTCCCAACGGTAGAACACAAGTTTGGCGTGTGGACTATGGCACAGGTGCAAACCCTGCATTTTTCTCGCCTGTTACTACTGCGCCGAGTACTTTGACTACTACATTGGGTGTGTTTGCCAGCACAGCTGTGAATGTGAACTTTGGCACATTATTAAACAATATCAATCAACCTGTATGGATAAGAATTGTTACGCTTTCACCTTCAACCGGAAGTGGTAGCAGAGCATCTACAGGAATTGATGATGTAAAATTTTCTTGGAATTAAAAATATATATTACCGGCTGCTCAATAATTAAGCAGCCGGTCGTTTCATATCACATCAAATATTATAAAGATGAAAAAAATTTTTACTTTATTATTTTTACTCGCTTCATTTAGCGGGTTTTCACAATCTACTACAATTGTACTTAGTCAGGTATATGGTGGCGGTGGTGGTGCAAGCGGAACCTACAAATATGATTATGTAGAATTGCATAATGTGAGCAATACGACTCAATCTTTAGATGGGATGTCGCTGCAATATGGCTCAGCAACTGGAAATTTTGGAAATAGTTCCAGTCAAATATTTGCTATCCCTAATGGTACTACAATTGCTGCTGGGAAGTATTTACTTATTCAACTCGGTAATGCTGGTACAGGAGGTGCAGATTTCCCTGTACCAGCGGATTTAACCTCCGGAAATCTTTTAATGGGTGCCGCATCAGGAAAAGTCGCTTTGGTAAGTCAGACTACAGGTATGGGTTGTGGTGCAACAGCCACTCCTTGTACATTAACTAATCCCCCATTTATAGATGTAGTCTCTTATGGTGCTTCAAACAATGGAGAAGGCGGGACTACTGTAAATAATGGTACTGCATTAACTTCAACACAAGGGTGTGTAAGAAAAAATAATGGTTGTACTGATACAGACAATAATAATAATGATTTTGATGTGGTAACAGCACCAGTTCCGAGAAATTCAGCATCTCCCGCATTTTCTTGCTCCGGTGGTGCCACTCCATCTATCTCACTTTCCACTCTTACCTCTTTCGGCAACGTTTGTATCAACACTACTGCAGGGCCAAATTCATTTACCATAACAGGCGCTAACTTAACTAATGCCAATGTTAATGTAGCTGCATTAGCCGGTTATACATATTCTACTACTGCAGGCGGTACTTATACCACAACGCTTTCTTTAACTCAGCCCGGTGGTGCTTATACACAACAGGTATTTGTAAATTTTAATCCTACTGCCGTACAATCTTACAATGGAAACATTGCAGTAAGTGGCGGCGGTGTAAGCACGGCAGTAAATGCTGCTGCTGTAGGTTCAGGCGTTAACTCCGCACCGACTGTAACAACAGGAAGCGCATCATCTATTACTCAAACTACTGCTACAGCTGCCGGAACTATTACAGATATTGGATGCTCAGCCATTACTGCTTATGGAATAGCATATAGTACAGTAAACGGCTTCCCGTTAGGTGGAGGCTCTTATGTTGCATCCTCTAATTTATCAGGTGGCAACTTTAGCTCTAACCTGACCGGTCTTTCTATCGGTACTACATATTATTACAGAGCTTTTGCTGCAAATTCCGCTGATACTGCTTACGGTGCACAACAGTCTTTCACTACTGCTTCAGCAAGTCCTACCATTACAGCTACTCCATTAGCTACTTTTGGCAATATATGTATCAATACAACAGTTGGCCCAAATTCATTTACTATCAATGGTACAAATCTTACTAATGCAAATGTGACAGTTGCCGCTTTGGCAGGATATACTTATGCTACCACATCAGGCGGAACATACACTACTACACTTAGCTTAACTCAGCCAGGTGGAACATACGCACAACAAATATTTGTAAAGTTTAACCCAACTGCAGTACAATCATACAATGGAAACATTGCAGTAAGCGGCGGTGGCGTGAGCACTGCAGTGAATGTAGCTGCTGCTGGTGCAGGAGTAAATACAATGGCAACTGCAAAAACAGGAGCCGCTTCAGGGATTACACAAACATCTGCAATCTTATCCGACTCAATAACTAATATAGGTTGTTCTGCTGTGACGGCTTATGGAAATGAATACAGCACGACTAATAATTTCACTCCGGGCACAGGAATTCAAGTTGCTTCGTCTAATTTATCAGCAGGCGGTTTCAATTCTAACTTAACCGGTTTGACTGCTGCTACTACATACTATTACAGAGCTTATGCTACAAATAGCGGTGGTACTGCATACGGCGCACAAATGAGTTTTACTACTGCTGCTCCTACTTTAAGTGTTTCAGCACTTACTTCATTTGGTAATACATGCGTCAACAATAGTGTTGGGCCAAATTCATTTACTGTCAGTGGTGTAGGTCTATCAAATGCTAATATTAATATCGGCCCTCTGGCAGGATATAGTTTTGCTACAACAAGCGGAGGCACTTACACAGCATCATTAAGTTTAACACAACCCGGGGGTGCATACAATCAAACAATTTATGTGAAGTTTACGCCTACTGCCGTACAATCTTACACCGGATCGATACCTGTAAATGGCGGTGGCGCTACGGCTACTACTGTTGCAGCAGATGGCACAGGTGTAAATACTTTAGCAACAGTTATCACAGGAAGCTCCAGCAATATCAATAACAACGCTGCTACACTTGCAGGATCTATTGCAAACAATGGTTGTTCCAGCGTAACTGCTTATGGTATTGAGTTGAGTGGTATCAATGGTTTTGTAGGTGGCACAGGAACTAAATATCCTTCCGGTAATATCGCTACAGGAAGTTTTTCAGTAAATCTGAATAATTTGGTACAAGGCACTACTTATTACTATAAAGCTTATGCTACTAATAATGGTGGCACATCTTATGGATTGCAACAGTCATTCACCGTTGCTTCTATCGGAAGTGGATTTATGGTTTATCCATCACCGGCACAAAAAGGTGCTGCGGTAAGAGTAGCAAAAGATAATCTCAAACCGGGATTTTATGGAGTGTTATTTTACAATAGTGAAGGACAATTGGTATATCAATACAATATGAATATACAGTCCAACTTCATCAATCAGTCAATTACATTACCAAGTGCATTAGTTTCTGGAATGTATAGAGTTACTTTGGTGAATAATGACAAAGTACTTTCTGTGAAAACAATACAGATATTCTAAGACTGTAAAATAAATTTTTAAAATAAAAGCTGCTTCAATAAAATGAGGCAGCTTTTTTTATGTTGCTATTTTGAAATAACACTTGATGAGTATGGTTGAAAATAGTTTAAGGTTGTTTAATGTGGTTTATGGTTAAAGCATTTCATATTCTCAGCTACTTACGAAGATTTGGAGCTTAATTTAACCACAGAGGTACACAGAGGTATTCACAGAGTTATTGGAGTTATAAATCAAAACAAACTCTTTTAGGCTTAATTTAACCACAGAGTTACACAGAGGTACACAGAGGTATTGGAGTTATAAATCAAAACAAACTCTTTTAGGCTTAATTTAACCACAGAGTTACACAGAGGAATTCACAGAGGTATTAGAGCTAAAAATCAAAGTAAACTCTTTGCAGAGAGAAGATTTTAAATTTACAAGCAATAGCCAGCCTTAATAAAGGTTGCCCACTTTGTACCTTATTTCTTTTGCTTTACACCTTTTCTTACTATAGAATTAGTCGCCCCAAACATTATCCTTTCCTTCAATCCACAATTTTACTAAATCAGTTGTTACAGATTTAGGTCTTTCTAATGGGAAGCCAAGAGCTCTATCCCAACAAAGACTTGCTAATACACCTAAAGCACGGCTTACGGCAAACAAAACAGTGTAATATTCATATTCTACCATACCATAGTGTACCAATAGAGCGCCACTGTGTGCATCTACATTTGGCCAAGGGTTTTTAATTTTTCCTAAAGATTGTAAAATCGGAGGTACAGTTTCATAAATATCCCAAACAGTATTTACCAATGGATCATTGGCCATGTGTTTTTTACCGAATTCCATTTGCGCTTCAAAGCGAGGATCTGTTTTGCGTAATACTGCGTGACCATAGCCCGGAACCACTTTTCCTTCACTTAATGTTTTCTTTACATAGTCTGCTATCTGCTCTTTAGTTGGTCTTTCAGTATTCAGCGTTTCTCTCATTTCAAAAATCCATTTCACTACTTCTTGATTCGCTAATCCATGCAATGGGCCAGCAAGGCCGTTCATACCGGCTGCATAACTGAGGTATGGATCGCTGAGTGCAGAACCAACTAAGTGTGTAGTATGTGCTGATACATTACCACCTTCGTGATCGGCGTGTATCGTCATATATAAGCGCATCAACTCTTTAAAGCTTTCGTCTTCAAAGCCCATCATGTGTGCAAAATTTCCTGCCCAGTCTAATAAACCATTCGGTTGAATGTGATCGCCGTTTTTATATTTTCGGCGATAGATATATGCAGCAATACGTGGTAAGCGAGCAATCAAATCCATAGTGTCATCAAATACTGCTTCCCAATAATCTTTTTTGTTCATTCCTTTTGCATAGTTCTTTGCAAAATGGCTTTCTGTTTGCAAAGCCATAACGCCCACTACAAACTGCGTCATAGGGTGTGCTGTAACAGGCAATGATTCAATCGTGTCAAATACATAGTTGGGAACGTGGCTGCGGCGCTGCCATACAGATGTCAAATGATTTACATCTTCTTCTATTGGCATACTACCTACCAGCATCAGATAAAATAGCCCTTCAGGGAGTGGCTCATTTCCGCCGGGAGCTTTTGATAATTTTTGACGTAGCTCAGGAATAGAATAACCTCTGAACCTGATTCCTTCTTGTGCATCTAGTAATGAGGTCTCTGTAACTAATCCGGTCATGCCACGCATGCCCTGATATACTTGTGATAGTTGCACTTCACCGATAACTTTATTTCCATGCTCCTTTAATAAATCTTTTATTTCAGCTGCTACGGCTTCTGATTTGGCTTTGAATCTTTCTTTAATAACTCCCATAAAAATCTATTTTATATTCTGACATTAAAAATAATCTGTAAAATTAACCAATGATATCGTGCTTACAAAATAGAAAGTAGAGAAAGTACGTATATTACTTAGGTGCTTTTCTATAAAGCCAATAAGCTACGCCAATAAAGAAGATATTAGGCAACCATGCAGCTAATATCGGAGGAAAATTTCCCTTTGTCGCAAATACGGTTGAAAACCTATCTGAGATGATGAAAGTAGCGGCAATAACAATGCCCATAGCCAGATGCATACCACTCCCGCCTCTTGTTTTTCGACTGGCGATTACTGCACCAATGATGGTTAATAGCAATACAGTAAAAGAAGTAGCCGTTCGCCGATACCGTTCTACTTTCAATGTACTCAACCCTTCAGTTCCTCTCATTTCTTCTTGATGAATAAATTGAATCAATTCAGGTGTGGTCAGCCTGTCCTTCAAATACATGTCATTCCTCAGTTCAAAAGGCTTCAATTTAATGTCTAAAACAAGTGTATCATACTTGCGAATCGTTTCTTTCATACTGTCCACTATTCGTTCAACTGCATTACAGAGTTTCCATTTCTTGATGCCGTTGTCCCAAATTAAAGGGTTGCCGCGAAGATTATAAACCACTTCATTCTTCTTTACTTTTTCCATAAAGAAGATGCCGGCAGATTTTGAAGCAGTGTCATACATCTTCATGCCCATATATGTGTTGGTATCTATCCGCCTGTAAAAGCAGCGATCGCAATCGCCGATTACTCTGTTTTTGGTGGGGTCATTTTTATCAATATATCTGCTTTGAAAATCGCTGCGAATACCATTAGCCTTGGGAATCCAATAGCGACTGCCAACCCATAAAAAAGAAGCTAATAGTATCCCGCCGATTATATAAGGTTTTAAAAAACGATTGAAGCTTACACCGCTTGCTAAAACAGCTACAACTTCTGAACGGGCTGCTAATTTGCTGGTAAAGAATATTACTGCAATAAAAACAAAAAGCGGAAAAAGAAGGCTCCAGATAAAAGGCACAAATCCCAAATAATAATCCATGATAATTTGTCGAGTAGTCAGGTTAGCCTTTACAAAATCATCTGTTTTTTCACTCGTATCTACCGCTACTGCTATCACTGTAAACAGCAACATGCAAAAAACAAAAGTGACCAAAAATTGTTTGAGTATATACTTGTCTATTTTCTTCATCCGGTGCAAAGAAAAACAATTCCGATAAAAACAACGGCGAAACTTAGTCTTCGTGCACAGTCGATTTTTAGAACTTAACATTTCCTTCTCATCAGGGTCATTGCATATTACAAAAACATTGGTTTATTTTGAATCAAGTAAATAAAACTTTTTTATGAAAAAATTACTCCTCATCGCCATTTTAGTTAGCGGATTATCTTTTCAAAATTTTGCACAGCAGGATACCACAAAAGTGGAGCAATACTGTCGCCTGATTGCTTTCAATAAAATGTTATCTTCCAAAGTAAATATAGATGTGGACTATGGCGAAGTGCGCAAATACTTTCAGGACTCAAGTATGCGGGATGAAGAAACCGGAAAACTCAAAAAATTTAATACAGTGGTGGATGCACTCAATTACATGGGATCGCAGGGATGGACTATGGTCAATGCATTTCCGGTACAAGAAGGCAATAGTTTTACCTATCAATATTATTTTAAAAAATTATTCTCCAAAACGGAATTACATTAAAATCACAACTTGTTCTTCAATCGAGGAATCAGCTCATTTTTCCATGAATTGAAATTATTCTGTTCTATTTGTTTTCTCGCTTCGGTTACTAACCACAGATAGAATGCAAGGTTATGAACACTGGCAATGGTGTATCCCAAAAACTCTTTTGACTTCATCAAGTGTCGGAGATATGCTTTGCTGTAAAAATTACTTATTTCATTATCTAATCCTTCATCAATGGGAGAAAAATCATGCTCCCATTTTTTATTATCAATATTGATTACACCTTGTGTGGTAAACAGCATTGCATTACGTCCATTGCGAGTGGGCATCACACAGTCAAACATATCTACACCCATTCCAATACATTCCAAAATATTCCAGGGAGTGCCAACACCCATCAAATAGCGAGGTTTGTTTAAAGGCAAATGATCACAACTCCAATCGCAGATTTCATACATCACCGGCTCCGGTTCACCTACACTCAGCCCGCCGATAGCATTTCCCGTAGCATTTTTAGCAGCTATGTATTCACAAGACTCTTTGCGTAGGTCTTTATATGTAGCACCTTGCACTATTGGAAAAAGATTTTGAGTGTAGCCGTATTTTGGTTCTGTCTCTGAAAACTGTTTGATACATCTATCTAACCAACGATGCGTAAGTCTCAGCGATTTTTCGGCATACTTATATTCGCTACCACCGGGTGGGCATTCATCAAATGCCATAATAATATCGCCGCCAATGATGCGTTGAATATCCATCACCCTTTCAGGGCTAAACAAATGTTTACTGCCGTCAATATGCGATTGAAAAGTTACGCCTTCTTCTTTTATTTTTCTGGTACCTGAAAGTGAAAAGACTTGATAGCCGCCACTATCTGTAAGGATTGGTTTATGCCATCCGTTGAAGCGATGCAGACCACCTGCTTTTTCCAACACATCCAATCCGGGACGCAGATAAAGATGATAAGTATTGCCCAGAATAATCTGAGCTTTTACATCTCTTAAAAGCTGCTGCTGTGTTACTGCTTTCACACTGCCCACAGTGCCAACGGGCATAAAAATCGGTGTCAGTATTTCACCATGATCGGTAGTGATTTTTCCGGCTCTTGCTTTAGAGCTATTATCGGTGTGCTGCAATTGAAATTTTAAATCCGCCATATAATATAAAGCCTGCAAGGTACAAGGCAAAAAGCAGAAGTAAAAACATTAGTCACAGATTGCTCACATTAAACAAACTGAAGCCTTTGGCATCAGCTTAACGCTTATTTTTGCCGCTATGTTGTCAGCACATTGGAAAGAAATTATTTTTTATAGTTTTTGCTTAGCCACACTCATCCAGGTTTTTTACTATTTATGGTTTTTCAGCCGTATAGCTTTTTTTAAACATAAGGAAAGGCAAAAATCGCAGCAGCATGCAGTATCCGTAATCATCTGTGCTCGTGATGAAGATGAAAACCTTGCACGCAATCTGCCCGGCGTATTGGTGCAAGCCTATCCCAGCACTTTTGAAGTAATTGTAGTTAATGATAATTCATTAGATGATTCAAAATATATTTTGCAGGAATTGAAGAAAACATTCAAATCGTTGAATGTGGTAGAATTGACACAGGAAGCAAAACTGATTGCCGGTAAAAAATATCCACTTTCCATTGGCATCAAAGAATCAAAATACGAAATCTTATTACTGACCGATGCAGACTGTGTGCCGGCAAGTGAGCATTGGGTAGAAAAAATGCAAAGTGCTTATTCGGATGAAACTGAAATCGTTTTAGGTTATGGCGCTTATCATAAAAAGAAAGGGCTGTTGAATAAACTGATCCGATTTGAAACATTTCACACCGCTTTGCAATATCTTTCTTATGCATTGGCAGGTATGCCTTATATGGGCGTAGGCAGAAATTTATCGTATAGAAAAGATTTATTTTTTAAGAACAAAGGATTTTCATCTAT
Organism: Bacteroidota bacterium; assembly: GCA_018268055.1. GTDB lineage: Bacteria > Bacteroidota > Bacteroidia > Chitinophagales > Chitinophagaceae > JJ008. The sequence continues at coordinate 5,269 of JAFDXF010000076.1, read as the reverse complement.
CAATCACATACCGAGTGGCGATGACGATTTATTCATCAATAAAACAGCAACAAAACAAAATACGGCAGTTGTGATAGATCCGGATGCCGTAACCCGTTCTATCCCGAAAACAACTTGGGGCGGATGGTTGAAGCAGAAATCAAGACACTATACAACAGCAAAATATTATAAGCCAAAACATAAATTTTTCTTAGGCTTATATTTTGCTACACAGTTTCTTTTTTATCCATTATTCGCAGCAGCTATTATTTTTTACGATTGGAAATATGTTCTTCCAGCATTTGGACTTCGCTTTATCATTCAAGCAATCATACTTTATAAGTCTATGAAGAAAATGGGGGAAAATGATTTGTGGCCATGGTTTATTTTCTTAGATATGTGGATGTTTTTTTATTACATCATCTTTGCGCCGGCATTGTGGAAAAGGCCAAAACAACATTGGAGTTAATGTTCGTCTGAAAAGGCTAAAAAATATGATAGAAATTATTCAAAAATATTTTTCAGATTTTAATGCAAAGCAATTGGAGCAGCTGCAGCAGCTCGGCCCGTTGTACAAAGAGTGGAATGAAAAAATCAATGTTATTTCAAGAAAAGATATTGATAGTCTCTATGAAAAACATATTCTTCACTCACTCAGTATCGCTGCGGCTTTTAGTTTTCCGGATAATACTGAAATTGTAGATTTGGGAACAGGTGGTGGTTTTCCGGGTGTGCCTTTGGCTATATTTTTTCCGAATGTAAAATTTCATTTGGTGGACAGCATTGCTAAAAAATTGAAAATTGTTGATGCCGTAGTGGGAGCAACGGGGCTAACGAATATAACGACACAGCATAGCCGCATTGAAGCTATCAAAAATAGAAAATTTGATTTTGTTGTATCACGTGCCGTTGCGCCGTTAAAAGATTTATGGAACTGGAGCAAGCCTTTGCTGCGCACCAAAGCTTTAAAGAATGAAGAAACTGAATTTCTCCCCGGATTAATCTGCTTGAAAGGCGGCGACCTCGCTTCCGAAATACACTACAGCGGCACCAAGCCGAGAATGATGGAACTCTATGATCTTTTCAAAGAAGATTATTTCAAAGAAAAATATTTACTCTATGTGAGTCGATAATATATTTCAGTTTGTGATAGCGCTGACACCCCGGTCGTTAGCATTAGTTTTTTCGTTATTTTTTTCTTTTTAATAATTCTCTAAAATTCGGTTTGTCAAAGTCAAGTTCCCTTTGTTTTTCTGCTTCACAGTTGTTTACTATTAGCGGTATAGTTTTTATTTTGTCAGAAGCATCATTAAGTAATAATAACTTTCGTCTGCTTTGTCATTCGTTTCTTCAAAAACAGCAATTCCTTTTTTACTGTCAATGATATGAATTGTGATTTTTCTGTCTTTTTTTGCAATGCCTGTTAATTGAAATTCATATCTCTAGTTGTCGATTTTCTTTTGGGCAACGATTTTGTTTGCTTCAGGCCCTTCGCCTGTCCAATCTATGAAAGTCGTGTCGTTGATAGAAATTTTGTATTGTGAAAAAAAGTCGCAAGGGTGATAAACAAAAAATATCCCTTTGTATTGTTTTAGTGTCACCCACTTCGTTTGAGGTATTATAGGTGTCTTTTTCGTTAATATCAATTTGTTTTCTTTCAGAAAATCTATAGAATTTTGATAACTCCGGTTGTCAAAAGTCAGAAAATTCCAATCATTAATATTGTCATAGAATTTACTGTTTCGGTTATTGTCAAAGAAGATTGATTGTGCAGTTCCTAACAAACTGTCTTTTTGAATAAAAATTGTATCCGCTTGTCCAAATACCGGAAAAGTAAAACTAATTATTATCGCTGTAAGTATGTTTCTTGGCGTCGTCAAATAATCTAACACTAACTCAAATATTGTTGCATTTGTATTCGGCACTCTTAAAAGCAAAGCGGTGTTTAAAAATGTTTTTTCCATGTTAATGAAAAATTAATCTGCTAAAATTGTATGAGTTAAATGTATTATAGTTAAAGATTACAAAATCAATGGCTACCTTTATTAATGTGAGCTGTTATCAAAAAATCGGGATAAGTTCACAGAAAAATTTGTGAACTTATATCTAAAAAATACAGTGAGAACACAGAAAGCGTAATGGAAAAAAATTTTGTATGATGCTATACGAATACGGCAATGAGTTATAGAAAGAAAAATGAGCCGCTGATTTAATTCTCAGCAGCTCATTGAAAATTTGAATATTATTTCAAAGGGGATAAATATTTTTCTGTCACCACTTCAACTCAATCTTATTATTCTTTCTGTCCACATCGGCCATTCGCTGTGATGGATCTATTTCTACAATTGACAATTCAGTAAATTTCTTATCTGTTGTAATGGTGTATGTTTCACTTGTCCAACGCCAAGGCTCATATACAGTTCTTGGAATGGAAGCATCTTCTACCGGCTTTGCACCATACATTAGATTCATTGGTATATAGTGTAATTCTTTAGAACCGTCTTTAAATGTTAATTGCAAATCAATCGGCATTGGCATCAGGCCAATTCTTTTTAATCGAATTTTTGTCTTGCCATCTTCCTGCCACAAACTATCAATTCCATAATCAATTGTCTTGGTAGAATTGATCCAATACTCTTTATACCAATCTAATTTCATATCACTCACTTTCTCAGCCACACGAATAAAATCTGCACCATTGGGATGTTTAAATTTCCAGAGCCTGTAATATTCCAATAGTATTTTATCTCTCACTGCCGCACCGGCGATATATCCTAACTGTTCCACAAATACTTCGCCTTTAGAATAAACGGCAGCACTGTATGCCGAGTTCAAATTATAATGATCGGCATGTGTGGTTAATGGTTCTTCTTTACCACCTTTTACTAAAGAAAAATAACTTCGGAATGCATCGGCATAAGGAAAATTTTTATCGTTATTCAGAAATGCCATTACTCTATCGTCTGCATAAGAAGCGAATCCTTCATCCATCCATGGGTATAAACTTTCATTGCTGCCTAAAATACCATAATACCAGCAGTGCATCCACTCATGCAGCCATGCACCGGGTGTGGAAAGCAATGTAGCCATTGGATATTCCATACCGCCATCGCCACCGTGAATAAACGAGTATTGCTTGTATGGATAAGGGCCAAATGTTTTTTCAATATAAGGCAAGGCTTTTTGTGCATTCGTCAAAATATCTTCCCATGAGGCGGCGGTAGCATTGGTCGCTTTGTACAATAAATGAAAAGTGAGGCTATCTCTAACCTTCACGCTTTTATGAATAAACTCCGGATCGGCAGCCCACATAAAATCGTGCACATTGGGTGCAATGAATCGCCAGGTTAATTTATCACCGGCAGGCCGTTTTACTTTCGCACCTGCATCTTCATAACCATAACCTATCTGATTTGCATTTTGTAAATAACCTGTTCCGCCGAGTATGTATGATTTGTCAATATTAATACTTACGTCAAAATCGCCCCACACACCATAAAACTCTCTGGCTACATAAGGAGTAGGATGCCATCCTTCATAGTCATATTCACTTATTTTAGGATACCATTGACTCATAGAATAGCGCACTTTTGTAGAAGGGTTATCTCTGCCGCTTCTTCTTATTTGCAATGGCACTTGCGCTTCAAAATCCATGTTGAATACAACTTTGGATTTTGGCAAAATAGGTTTGGATAGTTTTACTTCTAAGATGGTTTCATCCACTTTATATTCCTGTGGTACACCATTCATTTTCAATGAGAGAATTTTTTGGTATCCGATTTCATCCGGTTTCAGATTGAGGATTCTGTCTTTCACACGAGCATCCCAGTCTGCACCTCTGCCTGACTGCATGGTACCTTGTCTGCGACTACGCACATCCATCATGCTGCCGGGTTGAAAAGCATTGAAGTAAAGATGATAAAATACTCTGGTCAATGTATCCGGCGAATTATTCCAATACTCTAATTGCTGTTTACCGGTAAAGCGGTTTGTCTGCACATTCATGTCAATGTTCATCACATATTTTACACGTTGCTGCCAGCGATCGGGCTGCGCATTTGCCAGAGATGCAAAAAGAATTACAATCAATAATGAAAACAAAATTCTCTTCATGAACTATATTTTAAGTGGCTAAATTTCGGTAAATAATTGTTATGGCAATGGCAAAATTTACGAGCGGCTATTTAAACTAAGTTCAAGTAACAAGTGCAACACCTGTTCAACCCTTTGGGCGGGGTACCCCGCCCAAAGGGTTGGGCTGAAAAACAGATTTTTGTGTTGCTATGAAATCAAAAAAATATTCTCAACTCAACCCAGGACAAAAATATCAGATATCTGCATTGCTTAAAGCAGGCCATACAAACGTTTTTATTGCCCAACAACTCAATGTGCATAGGAGTACTATTGGCAGAGAACTCAAAAGAAATAGCAATAGCTATAATCACTATTTACCTGTACTGGCACAACAGTTTTCGGATGACAGAAAAAATGACAAGGCCCATTACTGTTCCTTTACTGACGAAATGAAGTCTTTCATCCAAAATAAGATGTTGCAGGCACAATGGTCTCCAGAGCAAATTAAAGGCTATTGCAATGCTAATGGCATATCTATGGTAAGCCACGAGTGGATTTATCAATATGTGTATCAAAATATGAAACAAGGGGGAACACTTTACAAACAACTTCGTACCCAACAAAAGCGAAGAAAAAAGCGAACACACCGAAAAGATAAACGCGGATTGATTCCTAATTGGATTTCTATTCATCAACGGCCTAAAGAGGTAGCAGAAAAACTTCGCTTTGGCGACTGGGAGGTAGATTTGATTGAAGGCAACAATCACAATAGCTTTGCAGTAACATTAGTAGAAAGAAAATCGCAGTTTGCACTGATTATAAAATCGCCCGACAAACAAGCCGATACAATACAAACTAAAATCATTAACGCTTTAGCTCCTTACAAAGAACTGGTACATACCATAACTTCCGATAATGGTAAAGAGTTTGCAGGACATCAATACATCGCTCAAAAATTAAATGCCGATTATTATTTTGCCGACCCTTACAACTCTTGGCAAAGAGGTTTAAATGAATATACCAATAAACTGTTTAGACAATATTTACCCAAAAAAACTAACCTAAATCACTTTGATACACAATACTTCGTAGATATCACCAACAGACTTAATACAAGACCAAGAAAATTATTAAACTTCAAAACTCCTTTACAAGTATTTTTGAATAACTTTAAACCAAATTAATTAACAAGTTGCACTTGTTAGTTGAATCTGCC